>CALBSK010000066.1 GCA_937967795.1 uncultured Alphaproteobacteria bacterium
CAATAGCTCAACTTGAGTATCTTTCTCAACAACTCTCTGAAGAATTAAGCATTGTTAAGCATTTTACATCCAAAGCATGGATCGAACTAGGCATTGCTCGGGATACAATAAGAAGCCTTTCATTGACTTATGATGCGTGGAGACAAGAGAAAAAACTGGATCATGAGCACTAATCCTCATTTTCTTCTTCAGACTCATTCTTAAAATGGCCTGATCCCTTCTCGGAAGAGGAGCTTGGCTACTTAGAACATAGTATCTCTATGCCCTTAACAGCGTTACCTTCCCTGATTGGGATTACCCAGGATGAGTCTTGTTGAAAAAATGAGGATGTGGCTGAGGAGCCTTTGGTCTTGGGTTGGGTGGTATGATCAAATGGTTTCTCAGCCTTTTGCACATTTTATAAATATGATAAAAGCACCCTTTCAGAATGTTAAAGCTATTGTAGAGGCTCGTCTCCTTCTCTTAAAAGAGAAAGATATTTATCATAAGTATAAGTTCTACCTCTTTGAAGTCCTGTTATTTCTTTTATTATACCTATGGCTTCAAGATGATCTAAAGCTAATTTTACTGTATGAGGGGAAAGTTTTAAATTCGAGGCTAATTCTGGAACGCTTACGATGGGCTTTCTATGAAGATATTTGAACACTTTCTCAACTGATCGCGAGACTCTGCCTAAGCTATTGATTTTATCCATATCTAATTTCATTAAATGAGTCAGTTTCATAGCAGTTTCAAAAGCATCATTAGAGGTTTCAATGACTCCTTGCAGAAAAAACCTTATCCATTCATTCCATTGATTTTCTTCTCGCACTTTTTGAAGCAAGCTATAATATTTCGTTCGATGCTTTTTAAAAAAATAACTTAGATAGAAAATAGGTTGTTTTATTAAATTCCTTTCACAAAGCAATAAAGTAATAAGGAGTCGTCCTAACCTTCCATTCCCATCAAGAAAGGGGTGAATACTTTCAAATTGCAAGTGAATTACTGCAATCTTGATAAGAAGAGGTAAGCTAACGCCCCTCGTATGGATGAAGGTCTCCAAGTCTCCCATTAATTGGGTAACCTTTTGGGGTGGAGGAGGAACAAAAATTGCATTGCCAGGGCGAGTGCCCCCAATCCAATTTTGAGAATATCTAAATTCCCCTGGCTTTTTGTCGTGCCCACGAACACCGCGCATGAGGATGTCATGAATTTCCCGAATTAACCGGAGGGAAATTGGAAAATTTTCCCTTTGAATTTTGTTAATACCATAATTGATTGCTGCTACATAATTAGTAACTTCTTCTACATCGCTAAAAGGTACAGACGGTTTTTTATTGTTTTCTGCTAAAAAAAGATCTGCAAGTGAAGATTGAGTCCCTTCAATTTGAGATGATAAAAGAGCTTCTTTCCGCACATAAAGATAAATGAAGAGATTGACATCGGGTAAAAAAAAAGTCATGGCGTCTAACTTGCCTAGCTCTTGATTTGCTTGATCAAGCAAAGTGTAAAAAGGCTCTAAGTTTAGCTTTGGAGGCAAAGTGCCAGGAATATACACTTTATAGGCTTCTCCTGCGCCTTTAATTTCTTCAAAAGTTCCAAAATGCATAAACAGTGCCTTATCTTCATTAACAGTGGTATTTAATGCATGTTAATCTATTAAAGTGCATTAATAAACAGAATAATGCAGAATTAGGGATAAAACTGCATTAAACATACCTTATCTTTCATATGAGCTATTATCTGGGAAATCCGCATCTTCTTAAGCTAGGACAATTAGAAATCGAATCGACTCATCGTTGAATAAGCCCTTTACACCTTACTCCTCGGTTAATGGTTGCGACAATTTCGCAACAATCTTTTCTCATTTTCCAATGAAGAAGAACGAATTCTGAATTGACATAATGAATAATTCGGCCTTTGGTAAGCAAAACAATCGCTTCGTTCTCTTTAGTATTCATGATATATTTTTATAATAAATTAAAAAGAAAAGGATCTTTGAATACCTCCATGCTAAACGATAATTCCGCCTCCAGCTTTGAAGCCTTAGAAAAGCAGCTCGCCAAGGATGCGCTTGAGAAAGCTCTCAAGGATCTTCATGGCAAGATTACCCAAGAAATCGAAAGAAATAAAAAAGACTTTTCTCAGGAGATTCAGAAAACCCTTTCAAGTTTTAGGGATAACCTTGAGAAAAATGTCTCTGAAGAGATCGACAAAAAGATTTCATCGCTCTTTGAAAAGCACTTTAAAGACGTAAGTTCCCAAGTCAAAATCAGCTTTGATGAGATGGTTTCTCCTGTTCTCCAAAAGACGGAAGATGATATGCAGCGCTTCCGTAATCAAGGAGAAAGTACCCTCCGCTCATGGGGAACAATGATGAGTCAATACGAGAGCTTGTGGACAAAGCCTTTCTTTGTGATGTTTTCGGCGTCTATTCTTACAGGAATAGTTCTCTCTCTTGTTTTTTCTTATTTCCTGGGAAGGGCGCAAGGGGAATTGATAGAGCATTACAAAAAGAAGCTCCTTTCTTATGAAAATGCACTTCAAGGGTATTATGAAAGAGAAAAGGCTAAAGAAGCTCAAACAAAAAACAATCGGGATAAACCCATCCCCTCCCCTAAGAAAAAGTTAAAGTGACGTTCACAAAGAAATTCCTCCTCGACTAAGATTCAGCTCATGACTATGGACCTTTTCCTGAGCGGCTTGTTTGATTGCCTTTCCTATATTTGGATCTAGACTTTCGATGTGAGCAAAGGCCTCTTTGTTGTTAAAAATACCTTTTCCAATCTTGTGAAGCTCTTTTTGCACATCATCGGGATCAGGAGAATGCTTGACTTCATATTTCAATTCCTTAAACTTGTAATAAGCTGAAAGCGCTTCTCTGAATTCTTTTCCGAAGTCTTTTTTATTTCTTTTATTTTGTATGAAAGTCGAAGCTTTCTCTTGATGAGCTTGAGGGGCTTTTTCTTTGGCCATCTCTTCTCCTTTACGAGCCTCTTGCAGACTCGCTAAAAGCTTTAAGGCTTTATCCGGATCTTCCCGTGCAGCCTCAAAAGTGAGCTTCCTTGATTCATCGGAAAGATAGCTTAAAACCGAGGATTGAAGTTCTTTGCCAACAGTTTCCAATTTTTTCTCATAAAGCTCAAGAAAGGGTTCTCGCCGAGATTGCCAATATTGAATGGCGGCTTCTTCTCCGTGAAGCTTTAAGCCTTCTGCAAAAACGCGTTTGTAATGATCTGCTTGCTTAAAGGCCGGGTGCTTCCAGTCCTCATAAACAGCTTGAAGAGAGGGGTTGGTTTGCGGAGGTAGAGATTTTTCAATTCGGTAAAACGCTTCATTCTTATGGAACGCGTCTTTAACTTTTGTAGCGATGTTTTCAACCCCATCCCTCAGGCGAGTTTTAAGGGATTTTTCTTCTTGTCTCCGCGTCAGATCTTTTTGGGTATCAAAGGCGAGGCTGGTTCCTTTTCTCTCATCGCGGCTCATTTGTCGGATGAGAGAGACTTCATGAGGCGTTTCATCCTTGGAAACAAAGAGCGAAAGGGATTTTGTCTGGCGGGTCAAGGCTACATAGTTCGTAGCTTTGTTGGTGGTTTGGCTGTGAAGAACATAAACATGATCGAGGGTTGATCCTTGAGCCTTATAAACCGTTGAGGCATAACCATGGCGCAGGCCATCGTAAGTGGAAGGGTCAATCTCTTTCTTTTCTCCATTATCAAAATAAACGGCTATGGTCTTTGGACTAAGGCGTTCAATCACGCCAAAATGTCCATTGATAAGTTCCTGGTTTTTATCGGTTTTTGTCAACTGAATGCGATCACCTGTCGCAAAGGCCATTTTACCTCTTTGAGTCATACAGGTGAGTTCTACTTCTCCAAGTTTTCCTTGGCTTCGGAGAATATCCCTGACCCCTTGATTTAAGACATCCACGTCCACATTCTTTTGAGCGAGAATCTGCCGTGTTTCGTGAGGGTGGATTTGGCTGTCCTTGGCCCAAACTTTTAAAAGCTCCGTAAGGGCTTCTTCCTTAGACTCCTTCCAATCAATGCAATCTTTCTCTTGAAGAAGGTATACGGCACTTTTGATATCTCCTTTGGAAAGATCTTCGGAGATTCTTTTGTGCCAATCAATGATTTGTCGTCTAACATCCTTTAATTCAACGGATTCATACCGATCGGCTAGAGTTTTAAAGACGCCTCCACGATCCACAGAGCTCAGCTGGCGATCATCTCCGACGAGAATAAGTTTAGCTCCACTGGTTTTAACGGCATGGAAAAGCTCGACAGAAAGTTCTGTCCCAAGCATGCCTGCCTCATCAACGACGACGAGAGTATTTGAATGAAGATTTTCTCTGCCGTTTTTGAAAGCGAAGAGAAAAGCATGACAGGTTTTAGCCTCTTTAAACCCACTTTCTCTAAGGTCTGTAGCAACCTTATGAGTTGGCGCTAATCCGAGAACCCGATAGCCGTTCTCTTCATGAGCCTCACGAATCGCATTCAGTACATAGCTTTTCCCCACACCGGCTCGGCCTTGAACGAGCGAAAGGTTTTGTCCTGATGTGACACACAATTCATAGGCCTTTTGTTGTTCTTCACTTAAAGTTTTTTCTTGAGTACTTTCAGCAGCAAGGCAAGGAGTAGACTTCTTCGCAATGGCATCAGTAAAACGGATAAGTTTTTCTTCCTCTGCTCTTACCTCTCGTGTTGTGAAGGAACCTGTCGCATTGCCTGTTTCTTTATCATAGAGAGGCAAAACCGTTGGATGGCTTAAAACCTTTTCAAAAATCTGGCCTCTTTCCTCCACAGGAACATGTTTTTTTAGGAAGATTTCTAACTCTCTTTGAGAAAAAACAGCTTGGTTCCGGGTAAGGGCTTCCAAAACATTTCCGGGATCTTTGGCCAATTCTTGGTTGGCTTTTTGCAGCATCTGTGATCTTAAAATAGCCTCATTCATATGATGGCGCATGCGCACAGGTCCCAAATGCTCTTGGACAAGAACGCCAATCGGATCCACGCGGAGGTCGTATCCCTTTTCTTCAAAGTAGGTATTTTGCAGGTCCCTCCAAAGCTCACCCCAAACATCAGCTTCAACCACAAAGCCTTTGCGGATAGTGGGGTCTAAATCCCGTGCTTTTGTTTTTTCAAAGCTAAGCCCATCTTCAGAAAACCGCCGTGTTGTGACCAGCAAGTGGGCATGCCAGTTTTTCTCGCTTTCATCCGGGTCATGAATATCGACCTGAACACCGAGCCCTTTCTCAATGAAATGATCTCTTGCAAAACGTCGGGTGAGCTCAATGCGATCCTCAAGCGTCACTTGAGGATCATCGGGAAGGGCCAGAACAAATTCTTTTTGAAGTTGGCTGTCTTTGCGTTTTTCACACCGCTCCACCTCATTCCACAGGACAGAGCTGTTTTTAAATTTTTCATCTATTCCCTCAGGGAGAAAGATTTCATGATGAACATTTCCTCCGCGATCTTTAAAAGAGAAAAGCTCACCCGTTCTTTCGCAGCGAATCTCCTCCCTTTGATTATAGGACGCTTTTCGACAGACGTTGCCGCCTTGACTTCTTGAGACATACTCACAACGAGCAAATTGGATGGCCATAGGATTTTTGGGGGGCTAGAGTTAAGGATAAATATAGCAAAAACCAGCGTTGGACACAACGCATATTGCGTATGTCCCAGATCTGGCTCTCTGGTCTCTAACACCTTCGGTGGATTTTTAACGATTGTCTTGATATTATTTTATTTATGAACGCCCATTTTTAAAGATTCACTTGCTTTTTAGCCTTATTTTCTTTATCATTTCAATAGTAAGCTCTTCCCCTTGGTGTAGCGCATGACAAAAATCAATCTCATCGAAAAACGCAAAAAAACCCTTGAACAAAGGATGAATAAGCTAAAAGCTATGGAAGCCTCACTCAATGTTCAGGAACGAAAGCAACGAACTCGCAGGCTCATTGAGCTCGGAGGACTCGTTCTAAAAGCTCATCTTGCCGATTGGGATTCCAATACCCTTTTCGGCGCTTTGCTGTTCATCAAAGAACGCGAAGCTGACCCCCAACAATTGGAGTCCTGGACCCATAAGGGAGGGTCAACTTTTGCTTCGGAGAAAACAAAAAAACCTTCTATCATTTAAAGTCTGATATACAGTCTGGGAAAGGTGCAAGGACTCATTAAAATGTAAGTTCTCCCTAGCCTTATAACCAATCAAGACTTTTAAGTGAGCCTTTATTTCTTGTTATATGAGGAATGCTTACTTTAAAGATGTCGTGTATTATAAAATTTTACATGGGTGGTGGAGGTGAATCACCCCAAACACCTATCCATTGTGACTGATAAATTGCATCATGAAACAAAATCCAGCTTCTTTTTGTTAATTTTCCATTTTGTAAAATTTTTTGAATGATTTTAATAGCTTTTCCAAAATCAACGAGAGCAAAGTCTATGTAAGAATATCTTAAACCTGTACCTCCCCCAATCACACAGCCAAGTTTTTCTTTTTGTAGAGCTTCATTGAGTGCATCTTCGATTGTGGTGCGATCAATAAATATGTCTTGGTTTAAGTCTTCTGCAGCACCATCTATTTTCAAGTAGAGAAATATTTCATTGTGATTGGAAAATCTTTCTGAGAAAAAATCATTGTACCCAAAATAGGTAGCGTTAAATAGATCTCCTTCTACTTGTAGAAAAGGAGAAACGTATAAGTCTTGTTTTTTCGGATAATCACCTTGTTCCAAAGGTGTTGCTTTCATGAGACCCCAATAAATGTCGTTATTATTAATTATCTTATAATAGGGGTCTTTAGGTAAACGTGACCTAATGGCTATTATTTCATTTGTGAAAGTTTTTTTAAATTGGATAAAGGCTGTGCAGAATTTTTGATTCTTTTAGAGGGCTTATTTTTAGTCTCTACTTGTACCTCAATATAATCAACCCATTTGTCTAAAATTTCTTCGCCCAATAAGGATTCAGTTAATATATAAGCATTATAAGAATGCCTTTCCTTTTTTTCTAGATCCCAGGAAGCAGGAATATAGTAAACGATTCCAAGTGTATTAAATTTGCTGGATAATAATTCAAATTTTATTTCTGAAATGTCTTGCCAATTGGCACGAGCATTCATCGTTAGCTGCGTGTCGTCTAAGTCTTCTACTAAACGATATTCATAGAATTCCCAGTCTTTATACTCAGGTGCCTGACTTAAAACATATTGAACCAATGGGTGAAGAAGTCTGGTGGTTTCAGACGTAATGACAAGTCGATGCGCCTTTTTTATTCCAGGGCCAAACTCCCACATAATATCTTTGTCAATAGGGTGAAGATATTGGTTCATCCAGGCAGGAATATCCAAAGGTTCTTTTACTCTACCTTTATATGAATCGCTTATTAATCTTTGATCTTTGTCAAAGGCTTTCCACCAGGCCTTAACCGCTAATTTTTGTTCAGAAGAAATATTTATAAAGGGTAAAATTTTTTCAGCATATACATGTGATAGAGTCATAAAAATTCCTATTCAATTAATGTACCATACATATTCAGTAAAAATTTTACATTTGCAACTCCGAAAAAATAGCCACTAATATCAATGACTAAAATACTTTTTTCCAAATTAAAGAACATTGGTTGTATTGTTAAGTGATTTAAAAAGCTGTAGATGAAATAACTTATATATTATATGAATTAATTTAATCTGTGAGATTAGTTTTGCTAATAGAAGAGGAGTTAAAATGTTAGATATCCTGAGGCTTATTGATTCCACTTGCAAAGATTACATAGAGATTATTTCTTATCCTTCACAGGAAGTATTGCCATGGCAAAGCAAGTTTGGCGGGCTGCCATTTTTACCAGAAGAAATACCATATCCTATGAAGCCAGATGGGACCCCATTACATTTGTTAGCCCAGTTTAATTTTGCTGAGATTCCACAAATTGAGCCTTTTCCTAAGGAAGGGCTCTTGCAATTTTATATTGCTGATGATCATTCGTACGGGTTATTTGAGGAAAAGGGAAAGAATAACAATGGTTTTAAAATCCTTTTTATTCCTGGGTTAGATTCTAAAGCTCCTCAGCATGATTTGAGTTTTTTACCACAGCCAAAGTATTTTCCAATAGAATATAGTAAGGTTTTCGCCCTTGAATTTGAGAAAAGACCCATGCCTATCACTATTACAGACTTTCGATTCTACGAAATTTATAAAGACATTTTAGATAACAAGAACCTAAGTGAAGATTTTGAGGACTTTTATAGAAAACTATTTGACCGGTTCGGAGGCCATAAATTAGGAGGATACCCCTACTTTACCCAAGACGACCCTCGACACAGAACGAATGGCAACAAAGACTTTCTTCTTTTTCAAATGGATTCAGACAAAGATTTCAATTGGGGGGATAGTGGAGTAGCTAATTTTTTTGTTGCATATGAAAAGCTAAAGGCTCTTGATTTTTCAGATGTTCTTTATAACTGGGATTGTTGTTGATTCCTTGTGACATCTAACTTTCTTTGAGGAATATGCGATTATGCGAGATAATTTCACAACCACCATCTTAATCCCCGGCACATGGAAAGATAAAAAAGATATTATTGTTGCTTTTGCCAGCCGCAAAAAATATTTATTTCTTGGGTTTCTTTTAATGGATATTGAAACTAAGACCAAATTTACAGCTGGATTTCGCCAAGATTGGTCAAGTGAAGAATATGAAACTGAGTTTGCGTCACTTTTTCCAAACCAACCCAAAGAACAGGCTTCTTTATCAATTAATTCAGTATTTATTATTGAAGCAGGTACGGGTTGTCTTGAACAGCTTAATGAACTTTGTGATGCAATCTCCGAAGTTCTTCAAACAGGAGGATATGGAGTGAGAATAGTAAATTCGGGGAAGGTCATTTCTCGTAAGGCTTGGGAAGAATTATCTTTCTCTAATCAGACTCTTTTTGAGCTATTTGTTTCAGTTTACTCTAAAGACAAGGGGATCCTGACATGTGGCATGAGTAACTTTGGCAAGCGGGATATTTTTGTGCCCTTAACCCCTGATGACGAAGGAATAAATTTCCCGCTTTCTTATGCTTGCTATGTTGTTAATGAACAACCAGAAATTAAGGAAGGAGAGACCTTTTCTTTAGCAAAAAATGAGCCCGTTTTCAAAATTTTTGAAATGGAAGATGAGTTGAGAGAGCCAGAACATCCTTACTACAATCCATATGGACTGTGGAGGGTATGGCCTCAAGAATGGTTGGATACATAATAAATAGAAATGAGCGACTTATCAAAATTTTGGGTAAAAAAACCTTCGTAAAATAAAGTTTACGATCTTAATACTAGCACTAATATTAATTTCGGCTAATACCTTTGCTAGCAACAGTTATAATAAAGGAGCATCGATGAAAATATTAATAAAGAAATCTCAGTTTTATAATGAAGATAAATATGAGCGTATTCAAGGAATTATAAATTACATAAATGCACTACAAGAAGGTCTCTATAAAGATGAAGAGCTGGATCAGCAGATTCCATTGGCTCAGGAAGTATATTTTGTTGATTACTACCTCGGTCAGGTAGAAAATGGAGGGATTTTTCAGTATTTTTCTAATAGTAATTTTAACGAATCCCAAAATTCTATAGTTCTTAGAGGTCTTGACAATATGGGAGCCCATAAACATAAAGAGCTATTTCAAAAGGCTTGGCAATTGTTAATAAAAATGGGTACTGATGAACGAGAAGAATATCTATTTGCTGGTTTGTATGACAGAGAGAGCGTAAGACAAAAGCCTGGGATAAAGGAAGTTGCTGAACAGCTAGATAAATTAGATGACCTATTTTTTAAGTTAAATGGCGGAGAAGAATCAATAGATGATTTAATTTATAAGTACATAGAGAAAGTAGATAATCTAAGAGTAGTAAATGACGAGTCTTATGATCTAGAATTAAAAGAAATATTATCTCGAGTCCCAAACTTTGAAGAAAGAAAAAGAAAAGCAGAAGAAGATTGGGCTAAAAATCAACCAAGATATAGTAAGGTTGTGAATAGCATATGTCAGAAATATGGCTTAGAACTTATATCAATTAATGCAATGGATTATGGTGAAGATTTTGTTAGTGAAGAAGAAGCTAAAAATAATTATGAAAATGATATTATGTATTACTATATATCCACAGATAAGGGCTATCATTATATAATAGACGAAGGGAATCAGCTGATAGTCTTTAATGGAGAAACTAACAAAAAAATAGGGTCGATGCCAAGTGAAGATATAGATTAGTATTAATCTAAAAAAAGCAGTTGAGAAGTGCTGGTATGGGTCATTTGTTTTTGATAATAGCTTTCCATCCGTTTTCTTTAATCAGATATTTCAGCCAGATAATTTTTTCTTGTATTCTATGAAGAAACTGTTACTTTCTTCTAAATTTTATACATTCATAAATTATTCGGGAACATGGTAGGTTAAAAGGATTTTGAAACTTTCAAGTTGAACCTTCATACAGTTCCAAGAGAAATTATAGAACAACTCATTGAAATGACTTTAGTAGGATCAGATTTTCATAAAAGTGCGTGCGAGGAGATTATTTGTATACTCAATAAAAGTGGAAACAGAATCACCCACTCATAATGATGCTTTTAAGGCATCATCATGCAATTTGGATAGTACCCCAAAATTCCTTGGTTATCATGTTTCTAAAAATGTACAGAGTTGAACTATCCCCATAATCCCATAGTCCATAACTATCCACTTGCAGGATGAATGTCGAATCTTCATAGCATTCAGGCCATTGAACCCAACGTGGCCACCCTAGAATTTTACAATCGTTACTCCAGGGTTTACTCTCAGAACTGTTTATAAAGTCAGCTGTCCAATCATATTTAGTTTCTTTTCCGGAAAGATGGTCTTCCGTACTTGAATGTGAGTGGTAGTGCTGAATGCTAGGGTACTGATAATCAGACGGGTAATCAGTAGGTCGGGTGTTCGATTCACCTCTTCGGCACCATTGAATTCCCTCGCTTTGTCCAAGCATAGCTTGATTTTCAGGGATTTTAGGGTGTGTGCGTGCGTTGATAAAATGTGGTAAAAAGGGGTCGAAATTAGCCTCTGTTGATGATAGTTTGATGATAGAGAACTTGATGATAATCTAAAAAGATGGTATAAGGAAAGGACATTAATCATGGAGATTTCTTATGCCAAATCTTACAAAACGCTTTGTAGAGAGTATCACGCCTGACCCTCATAAGCTATCTCAATATTGGGATACAAGCCTTAAGGGTTTTGGGGTCATTGTCCTCCCCAGTGGAAGACGCACCTATTGTATCCAATATCGTAATCAGAACCGTGTTGTTAAACGCTTAAAAATTGGTGTGCATGGTCAGGTTACAACAGAAGAGGCAAGAGCTTTAGCCCGTAAGCACTTGGCAAGTGTTGCCCATGGAGAAGATCCCGCTCAAGGTAAAAAAGAGACCCAAAACCTTTTTAGCATGCAAGATTTAGCAAGAGATTATATTGAAAGGCATGGGCAGAAAAAGCGTGAAAAGAGCTTAAAAGAAGATAGTAAGCTTCTCAGAAATATCATCATGCCCTCCTTAGGATCTTTAAAAGTATCCCATGTTTCTCGGCGCGACATAGAAGGTTTACATTTGCGCCTTAAGAATACCCCTTATCAAGCTAATCGGGTCGTAGCTCTTTTATCCAAGATGTTTTCTTTGACCGTTTCTTGGGGGTGGAGGACTGATAATCCAGCCCAAGGCATTGAGAAGTATCAAGAAGAAAAGCGCGACCGTTGGTTAAATGATGAGGAGCTCCAGCGACTTTGGAGCGTTCTTGATAAGCACCCTGAAAACTTAACAGCTTATGTTTTTAAATTCCTCCTTTTAACGGGGGCCCGTAAGGGTGAAGCGCTTCAAGCCACGTGGGATCAGTTCGATCTTGAAAAAGGACTCTGGATTAAACCTGCTCATTTGACCAAACAGAAAAAGAAAGAACACCTCCCTCTTTCAGATAAAGCCCTCCTTCTTTTAGAGACACTCAAGAAAAGAATTGATGGAACTTCGCCTTATCTTTTCCCTGGGAAAAAAGCTGAGCAGCCTTTGAAAGAGGTTAAAAGATTCTGGAGTACCGTCCTCAAACAAGCCAATCTAGAAAATGTCCGCATTCATGATTTGCGCCATACCCATGCGTCTCATTTGGTGTCCAGCGGCTTAAGCTTGAGTATCGTGGGTAAGCTTCTAGGCCATACACAAGCCTCTACCACACAGCGCTATGCTCATCTTGCAGACGAACCTCTAAGGAAGGCAACAGAAGTCTTTGGCAATAAGGTTGATCAGCTTATGGCTAATCAATAAGGTTTTCACTTAACAAAAAAAGTACAACAAAAAAATATCATAGGAACGTAAAATGAATAAAAGCCAGAAACAAGATTCACTTCAAGAAATGCTCGATATTGTAAAGGGAGATTACAACGTTCCTGCCAAGCTATGGGTATGGAGCAAAGTGATCCAGGAATGGGCAGGGCTTATCATAGGGGCAATCATCTTTCTTCTTATCGTCTTATTTATCGTATTTTCAATCAGAGGAGCAGGTTCAAGAATTGAGTATGTTAATAGCTCAAAGCAAACTGTTCTCCTTCCTATGAAAGATATCGTAACATTCATGGCAATTTGTCAACGCTCCATTAATAAGCGACAAGAAGTTTTTAAAAGTCTTATGAAAACAATAAATTTATATACCAACAAAAAATTAGACCAGGGAAAATTAGAACGAAAGGCAAGCGCTATTTCAACTATTGCAAATACATGTAATACAGCAAGACAAATAGCTATTATGGAATTTACGCGAATCAGCAATCCTTTTGAAGATCCAGACATCTCGAAAGCTTTTGATCAAGCAATTGAAAACAGTGATGACTTTTTCAAAAAAAACAATGAGGTTCTCAATTTTCAAAAAGAAACTGAGCAGTGGGGAAAGCTTTGTGAGCTTTGCCACGATGAAGCTACAAAAGCCAATCAAGACCTTGCCCAAATTCTTGAGCAAAACAACGCAAGCCGATAAACAAAAAAAGACGGGAAGGGCTCTTAAGCATTGTGAATAAACTTTGAGAATTGCTTACTCTAGATTTTATCTCTGTTGCAAAAAGATTTTTCGTGTGCTGTCAGCAACGGTGTGTGACTTAAGATCTCCAACTAAATAAAATTTTCC
>CALBSK010000067.1 GCA_937967795.1 uncultured Alphaproteobacteria bacterium
CCCACAAATCCCTTCATCTTGCCTTAGGGGCTGCTATGGGAACAGCTCTTTCCAAAGGCAAATCCTCAGACGCCGTTGCAGGGGCCATTGGCGGTATGATGGCGGCCAGATGAGCGACTCTCACGTTCATGTAAAGCCTGGGTCATTACAAGAGCGAGAAAAAAATTGTTGGTCAATTTATGTGTAGGGTCTATTGTGGACCTATAACGTAAAAAATAAATTCTATAATCAGAGGGAAAAATGAAGAAATCAGCCATTTATGCAACCTTAGTTCTTGGTATTACACCTTTATTCCCTGGCTTAGCTATGGAAGAAATGGAAATTTCTTCTCAAAGAAGAATTATCCACATTAACGGACCCTATCACATTACTTCTGAAAATGCCCAAGAAAGAGAGAACCTCTTAAGGAGTTCTGTTGATCTTATTGTTAATGGAGAGGTAGCAGTGGAGAGTGACGTTGTTGTAAATGCAAGAAGAAACTTGAGCATCACATGTACAACCTTAACAAATAATGGTAAAATTTCAACAAACTGCCATGAAGAGTAGGGGTTCATAAAGTAAACTCAACCTCTCAGAACCACTGAAGTATATTTCATAAATTCTATGATTGGGAATCAAGGTAAGATTCCCTTTAGATTTCTCTTTCATCCAATAGTTGCTGATGTTTATGTTGTTTTTACATCTTAACGTTATTTTCTATCTCTCAGTGGAGTTCTGCGCTTCTGACTCTCTTTAAAAAAGATCAATCTTAATATGTTATGCGTACGTAAATGGGTTTTTATGATTAACTTTATTAACAACTTTTTTCTCACAAGCTAAAAAAAACAATTTACATTTTATGATAAGATGGGTTAGATTGATGCCACAACACATTAAATAAGTTGTTGCTTTTATTAAATTTTAAACAGGAGATGTTTATGAAAAAACGTATATTCTTTATGCTTACGGGATTAATCTTTTCTTCAGCAGTTGAAGCCATGGAATGGGAAGGTTCTTATACTCTTGATAATGGTCTAGAAATAACGCGCACTCGTAGGAGGATTCAAATTAACAGCGGGGGACTTCAACTCAATTCATCAACATATAGTTTTGGAAACCAATCGAGACTTAATAATTCTGTTGCTTGCGCTGACGGGTGTTTATCTCTAGATCTCGATTCGTCTCACTTTCGGAAAGAGGTCTTGAAATTGGGTAACATTACAAACGAACGACTTACTAACCAGTAAGGCTTTGACTTACTCATTAAAGCCTTATTTAGGGAAATACAACCCTGTTGTAGAGCCTTTGAATATTCTTGTTATTCAGAGGCTCTTATTTTTTTCTGAAATTCATTTTATTTCTTCCTCTACGGCGACCTCTAAAACCATTATCAAAAACCCCTCGACCTCTTCACACTCATTGCCTTTATCTTCAACTGCTTGCCCGAATTTGAAACCGCACTATGTAAGGCTCAACCACAATCTCTGTTTCTCTCCTAGGAAAGAAAGGGAAAGGCCCCCAAGATACATTAAAACTATGACTTAAAAATAAATTTAAAAACATCTTGATTTTATCAACGAATTTATATAAGCAATATTGATATTTTTTTAGGGGAGGTTAAAAAGTGGTTCTGATTTCTTATCTCGATAAAAGTCTCTTATTTATTTTGGTCGGCATTTTATCTTTTCTCATATCTCTTAAGGCAAGAGGGACAGCGTCAGAAAGCTCTTCCTATTATAGTAGCAGTTTCCAAAACAATGAGGAGGCTTCTCTTGAAGGCCTCATCAAAGCTGCAAATCAAGGAGATGCCCTGGCCCAAAATAACCTTGGCATAATGTACGATAATGGCGCCTGACCAAAAGGTTATAAGCCTATAAAAAAAGTTCTCTCAAAACGAAAGTAGAAGTAATAGGAATTAACTTATTAATATCACGAAGGAAGGATTGAAAAATGATAGTCTATAATAAATTTTTAAAATTAAACCTAATTATTCTTTTAGCTGGGTTAACAGCTTGTAATCATTATAGTGTAGAAACCCGTTATGATGAATTTAGAAAAACTCAAGCTTGCTCTTTAAAAAATAACCTGTTGAAGACTGAGTGGGCGCCGTTTATGGGAACGCGCCGGCTTGAACTAACACTAGATCGATTCGATTCGGAGCTAATATTAGCGCATTTTTATCTATATGGAGCAAATAGGAGCTCTTTTTTTAAATATATAAGCAATATAATATTTAAGTTAACAAGCAAAGACAAAAATATTGAAGAAATCAGATTAACTTCTACAAATCCCGCTCAGAATAAGTCATCAAGTTTCTCATATGTAGGAGCAATGGGCGTTACAACCTCTGTAAACGAGACGATGAGCGTTGTGTCTACTGAAATCACACGAGAGCAAATCTCAAAGATTGCAAATGCTGAAAAAGTAGAATTTCTCATTGAGACAATTGATCAACCTCTAAGAGGAGAGCTGGATCAGGAGGACTTATATCCTTTTCAAGAATTTGTAAGTAAATGTTTAATAAAAAATAAAAATTAAATTCAATTATCTAATTGAAATAAGGGTTAAATAATGATAGGTTCTATTTATAAGCACTTTAAAAAACTTTCTTTCTACGTATCCACTGGTTTCATACTCGTTGGATGCGCAACGCAGGGCGTATCTCCTGAAGAAATAGCGCAACAAATCAGAGGTTTTTCTCTTCCTCAAACTCCCCATTCTAAGAAAGCGCTTGTTTATTGTATTTATCGTGCTGATGAACCATTAATTTTTATTGACAAGGTTGCTTTGTATTATGCTCCCAGTACAGCTGAAAAGTTTGAAAATTATGGTAGTAAAGGGGCTCTATCTCTACTTTTAGATATTTTTACTTTGGGTCTTACAAAAGACTCTCCTTCCCTTGAAAAAAACTTTATAGGGGGCCTAGAGGCAGGAGAATACAGAACTATTCAATTAGATCCTGGATATTATGAGTTTAAACGAAGGCTAGTGATGCCAGACAATCACATTTCGGACGAAGAAGCAGTCGTTCAGGTAAAACTTGAGGCTGATAAGGTATACTTTATTGAATTGAATGGATATACGTTTTATAATCGATATACCCGTACGGAGGTAAAAGGGATTTATATCAAAGAGATAATTGACCCTCTTATGGGAAAATATATTCTTTCTAAGAATTTCCGTCACAATAAGGAGAAGTGAGAAGGAATAAGGAAAATAATGGAGGGAAACCATTTATCTTCTTTTGAACAAAAAGAAGATAAGTCTGCTCCTTACGACTTCCGATTTTTAAAGGATAAGAACCTGGCTCATTACGCCCTGATTATAGATCCTCATACTTTTGGAGTTCAAAGAGAGTATTATGGTTTTATTCCAATAAGTAGCCCAAAGGGTTATGCAAATCTCAGTATTTATCTTATTAACTTAAAAGATAATTCAATTATAGGAGAATATAGGGCATCCGTAGTGGAAAAAGTTGAGGGAGAACGGGATAGTCCTCCTGATTATACAGCAGTAGTTAATGCATCAAAAAATGCACTCGCTAAAGCACTCAGTGATGCCTATATCTTTTTCTTCCAATAAATTGAACATTGCAATACGTGAGGACGTAATTCAGGCTTTACAAGCCTATCCAGACGTTATGATCGTCATTTCACATGAGGAGGATTTCTGAAGACCATTAACATTAGCGTATTTTATGATATTGAAAAATTGGCCATATTTTAAAAAATTTAAATGGCTTCGCCCGTTCTAAAATGAAGTGCAACACTGCCTATTACTTCGAGACGGAATGCTCTTTCATATCTCTATGTTTGTTGGAGCCCACTCAAAGAGTTTCTTAAGGCCTTGATAAGGTGTACCATGACCGTCATTTAATATTCATCCGAATACGATACCGCAGGCTCACGTCTTCTTGAGCGGCAAGGTTTATGGTCCATTTAATACGGTTTTCTTCCTCTTCATGAGGGTGTGTTTCTCTTAAAATAATCCACTCTCCGGGGACATCTTGAAATACGGTGATTTGCTTTGGAGAAGATGTTGTATTTTTCAAATCGAGCCGATAACCGGATTCAACCACTTGACTCCCGAGCTTACGATAATCGGTTTGACGCATTTCAGCCGTGATTTCTTTAGTGCTTCCCACCCGTAAACTTAAAGCGTGTCCTATGGGCGTCAAGGATGTTTTATTTTCGCCGATATAAAGAAGAGAATGATCTAGGTTTCGTCTAAAAACCTGAATCATCCCTTGGGGTAAGAAAACACCCAAGTTGTGAGATTTGTCATTTTGGACGGAAAGCCACGTTTCAACCTCCGGTTTCATCACAACTCCTTCTTCATCAACAACAATGTTATTTTTAGGGTAAATGCGGAAACTTTTTGTGGGGGTTAGATTTTGAGCCGAAAGCCAAGAGATGTTTTTGATAGCTTTGTCTTGAAGGCTTACGGGGGTGTCAATATCATAAAAGTCACCTTTATTGGCGATGCGGAAATACCCTTTTTTAACATTGACTCGACTTTGATTGCGAATATTAATCCAGCTGTTCAGGTCAAGTCGTCCTTCTTCGGCATCCACAATAATCGTATAGCTTGCATCCCATGAGAATCCTTTTGCAAGAAAACTCATCTCAAAAGGATATTCTCCTTCTGTAGAACTCATGAGTTTAAGAGTGATGAGCGGCTCAGAAACAAGAGTATAAGGAAGGTGAGGAAAAGCAATACGGCTCTTTTTAACAGAGAAAATGGTACCTGTGGAGTCAACCAATGCATTTTCACCATCAAGAGCAAGGAGTTTAGCAAAAGCGGGTGCTGAGCCGGATGGTAGAGGAAGGAGGGTTACATTCTCTCCAATTGAATGTTGCAAAAGTTTATCTGTTGTAATGTCGGGTGTCTGAAAATTATATTCTAAAATATTTATTGAAGGGGAGGGCGGGAGCATCTGAAAAAGAAAGCTATCCATTAAAATTGAAAAAGGAACATCCTTAATTAAAAGCTTATTAGATCCTTTTTGTAAGAGGGTTTTCCTTTTTTCCTTTATAAGAGCCATGTCTTGAGAATAAAGGGTGACGCTCATCTCAAGTTGGGAAGATTGAGAAACATTTTGGATCACAGCCTTTGCCAAAGAAGGCCAAAGAAGAGGGAAGAGAAGTAAGAAAAATTTCATGGGTTATCCTACCTTTTTGAGTTCTGGGGCTTGAAGTTCGCGGGGAATATGATCAAGGGGATCAAGAGAGATAATTTCAGAAGCTTCTGATACAGATCCTAAATCTTTAAATTTTCGACCACTGACAAGAACGCGCTGTTCGAGGCTCCCCATGGCTTGATTATAGGATTGTATAGCCGTTCCCAAATGTCTGCCCAATCGAGAAAAATGGTCTGCCATATCGGAAAGACGTTTGTGAAGTTCACGCCCGAGCTCACTAATTGCTTGCGCGTTCTGAGCTAAATGCTCATGGCGCCATCCATAGGCAACGGCTCTTAAAAGGGCAATAAGAGTTGTGGGCGTTGCGAGAATAATTCTTTCTTCCACACCTGCTTCTATGAGGCTGGGGTCTTGTTCTAAGGCTGCGCTAAAAAAGGTCTCACCTGGCAAAAATAAAATAACAAACTCAGGTGCAGGATGAAACTGTTCATAATAGGATCGTTTAGCAAGAGCCCTAATATGAGCGCGGACTTGACGGGCGTGATCTTTGAGCTTTTCTTCTCGTAGATCTTCATCCTTTACTTCAAGCGCTTCAAGATAGGCGGCAAGAGGGGCTTTCGCATCGACGATGATTTTCTTCCCTCCGGGGAGATTAATAATGAGATCAGGACGTAATCTCCCTTCATTTTCCAAGGAAGATACCTGTTCTTCAAAATCACAGTAGTTGACCATTCCTGCCATTTCGACAACACGTTTAAGTTGCATTTCTCCCCACCTGCCTCGAACGGAAGGCGTTTTTAACGCATTAACAAGATTGGACGTTTCGGTTTTAAGCTGATTTTGGCTCGAAATAAGCTCATTGACCTGATGTTTGAGAACAGCGTACGCACTCATGCGAGATTTCTCAAGTTCAATAATTTTCTGATCCACCGTTTGAAGGGATTCAGTGACAGGCTTAACAAGATTAGAGATAGCTTCTTGCCGTTTTGAAAGGTCATTCTGGGCCGTCTCCTGCAATTTTTCAAACGTCGTTTGGGCCAGTTCCAAAAAGGATTTATTGGTAAGAGAGAGAGCTTCTGACGAGATAACTTTAAATTTATCTTCCCATTGTTTTTGAATGTTTTCGAGAAGAGAAAGTTTATCTATGCTTTCTTTTTCCGTCCGTTGAAGGGCCACTCTTAACTCGGCATTCCGTTCTCCTTGGAGGCGAAGTTCTTCGTCACGTTTGAGGAGGAGAGCTTCCACCTCTTGGAGACGATGGGCGCGTTCCTGATAAAGGATTACGTTTTGAGTAATGCGGGAGATTTTTTTTTGAAAATAAGTATAAGTACTCACCCCAACAAATATAGAACCCCCTAAAAACCCGAACGTCATATCAAACTCTATCATGAATATGCCTTCTTCTCCAATTTTAACTTATGAGAGTTTGCACAGATAAGTAAAAAAATGTTCACCGAATCTGATAAAAGTTCTGGCATCCTCGTCTAACATGTTTTATGACAGTATATACCCCTTTATAGGGATACACACTTTTTTAGATTTTACCATACTTTGCGGAGGTCTAAATGGAAAATATGAGTTTGGTTCTTCAGGCGTGTGCGGGATTACTCCTCTTTTTCTTTCTAGCGTGGCTTTTTAGCGAAAATCGAAAGCAAATTAATTTTAAAACAGCTTTTCTTGGATTTTCCATTCAAGTTTTCCTGGCTGTTGTTGTCACAAAATTCACCATTGTCCAAACAGCTTTCTTGTGGGTTGGCGATGGTGTGATGGCTTTAAAAGATGCAACCGTTGCAGGCACAGGATTTGTTTTTGGATATTTAGGAGGGGGAGACGCGCCCTACCAAGCAAAAGAGGGAGCCAGTAGCTTTATTTTTGCTTTTCAAGCTATGCCCTTAGTCATTGTCATCAGCGCACTTGCCATGTTGCTCTTTCATTGGCGTATTCTTCCTTTTATCGTTAAAATCTTCTCAGGTGTTTTTCAAAAAGTCCTCGGCATAGGGGGCGCTCTCGGTGTGTGTGCTGCAGCTAAAATATTCTTAGGGCAAACAGAAGCTCCTTTGCTTGTGAGGCCTTACTTAGGTAAATTCACACGAAGTGAACTCTTTACGGTCATGACGGCAGGAATGGCAACGACATCGATTTCCATCATGGTCCTTTATGCCATCATCCTGGAAGGAACAGTCCCTCATCCCATTACACAAATCTTAACCGCCTCGATTATCAGCGTGCCTGCGGCCATTACCATTTCTCGTATCCTCATTCCTCAAATAGGAGAAGATACCTCGGGACATCTTGTCATTCCTTATCAATTTTCAGGATCTATGGAAGCCATTACTCAAGGGACCACGGATGGAGTGCGGCTTTATATCAATATTATTGCCATGGTCCTCGTGTTTTTAGCAATCGCGGCTTTGGTTAATTCGATGTTAGGATTACTTCCTTCAGTTCATGGTGAACCTATGAGTTTACAGCTTCTCTTAGGCTATGCTTTAGCACCTCTGGCTTGGTTTTTGGGAATTCCTTGGGAAGAAGCGATCCCAGCAGGCGCTCTCTTAGGGAAAAAAACTATTTTAAATGAAATTGTCGCTTTTCTTGGACTTGCTGCCCTTCCTAAGGGTCTCTTAAGTATTAAGAGTAATGTGATCATGACCTATGCCCTCGCCGGCTTTGCAAATTTAAGTAGCATTGGCATTCAGATCGGAGGGCTTGGAACAATGGTACCTGAGCGGAAGCAAGAAATTATTTCCCTTGGGGTTAAGGCCATGATTGCAGGGACAATTGCCAGTTGCATGAGTGGGGCCATCATCGGCATTTTGTATAGTTTTGGATAAGATTTTTGTTATTGCAGGCCCCACCGCGAGTGGAAAATCGGCCTTTGCGCAGAAGTTAGCCAAGGAACAAAAGGGGACGATTCTTAATGCGGATAGTCTCCAAGTTTATCAAGGCCTTGAGATTTTAACGGCCCAACCTTCCTTTGAAGATCAAAGGAATATCCCCCATCGGTTATATGGTTTTTTAGATCCTCGGGAGACGTGTTCGGCGGGTAAATGGGTTACTCTTGTTCTTATTGAGATCGAGAATATTAAAAAAGAGGGTCGGCAGCCTATCATTGTGGGAGGGACGGGGCTTTATCTTAAAACTCTATTGGAGGGGATATCTCCTCTTCCTGCCGTGGATCCTTATCACAGAAAAGCTCTTCAGGATCAAAATCGTTCTCAAGGATCCCTTTATACCGAACTCCAAGCTGTTGATCCAGAATTTGCTAAACGTATCCATCCCCATGACTCTCAACGGACTTTGAGAGGACTTGAGATCTTTTACGGCACAGGAAAATCGTTAAGTTTTTGGCAATCTCAAAAATCAATCGCCCTTCCTTATAAATTTGAAAACATTCTCTTGATGCCTTCTAAAGAAGAACTTGATATTCGGATGAGAGAACGCCTTGAGATTATGATTCATAAAGGGGTATTAGATGAAGTGGCACGTGTTCTGGCCTTGTCTCCCTCCCCCAGTGCTTTAAAAGCCATTGGTCTTCGAGAATTTCAATCTTTTTTACAAGGACGATGTTCGTTTGAAGACGCCAAAGCGCTCACTCTTCTGCACACACGCCAATATGCTAAACGGCAAAGAACATGGTTTCGTCATCAATTTAAAGAAAGGTGCTGAAGTCTAACTTTTTAAAAATTAGGGGTCAGGCTCTTTTATTTTATATAAAAGTTATATGCTTATTTGAAAAATTTAATTATTATTGTACATAAGCAGCCTCACCCTAAGGAGATGATTATGAAATTTAAAACCACTCCTATCCTATTAACAACGTTACTTATTTTATTAAAAACCGATGTCTTTGCCATGGATATAGATGGGCCAGATCTTACCAACTGGGATGGAAAAAGCTCCATTAAAAAGTGGATACCGAAAATAGATGAAAAAAAGCCAATACCCGCAGGCCTTACATGGACGCCCCAACGGGGATGGCTTTTAAATGCAAACCCAGACAAACCAGGTAAGTTTTTCACAAATGGTCGTGACGACTATCCTCTCCATCTTATTTTCATAAGTGGGAAATTCAAGGCCGTTTTCGCAGCAAAGGAGAAAGACGATGGAACTCCCATAAATCCTCAAGATTATCAGTTTAATAATAAAGAGGAAGATTTTACTGTTATCCCTAACTATGATAAAAGGGGTGTTAAAGGCAGTAAGCTTGAAGCTAAAAAATCGATGCCTGCTGGTAAGACTACATTTCCAAAAAGCATCTTCCAATTTAAAGGGGGTAATTAATCTAAAATCATTCTATGAGTTACTTTAGATTCAACAAAAAA
Organism: uncultured Alphaproteobacteria bacterium; assembly: GCA_937967795.1. Taxonomy (GTDB): domain Bacteria; phylum Pseudomonadota; class Alphaproteobacteria; order UBA9655; family UBA9655; genus UBA9655. The sequence goes on from CALBSK010000067.1 coordinate 9,442, forward strand.
GAGGGTTTTTATACGTTTATGGTAGAGCTTCTATCATGAGTATTAGCCATGCATAAAGCTTGTCTTCCTGTTGACACGCCTTTAAGAGATTCTTAGCATCTTGAAAAAAGAGAGGAAAAATGTCTGATGATCCTACATTAGACAAATTAAAAAAAAAGATTCAGGAAGCCCAAAAAAAAGGGAACCACGATCTTTCTCAAAGGAATACGCCCCAAACCTTAGGAGGAAAGTTTTTTAATGTAGGTGCTGAGCTTGTCGCAGGTGTTTTTGTAGGGGTGGGTTTTGGACTTTTTGTCGATTGGGCAATGGGAACATCCCCTGGGGGGCTCATCTTATTCTTTATCCTTGGGTCCATAGCTGGTATGCTGAATGTCTATCGAGCTTTAACGGTTAAAAAACCTATAAATAAAGAGAAAGATACCCATGTTTGATCCCCTTCATCAATTTGAAATTCATTCTCTTATTCCTTTAAAAATCCATGGAATTGATGTCTCCTTTACCAATTCCTCTTTATTTATGGTTACAACCGTTATCCTTACAACTTTCTTTCTGATGGGAGGAATGAGTCAAACCAAAATAATTCCCGGGCGGTGGCAATCTATGATAGAAATGATTTATGGATTTGTTGCCAATGTTATAGATGAAACGGTGGGCATAAAAGGCCAAAAGTATTTCCCTTTTATTTTTACACTTTTTATGTTTATTTTGATGGGAAATTTAATCGGTATGATTCCCTATAATTATACGTTTACAAGTCAGATCATTGTAACTTTTGGCCTCGCCATGATCGCTTTTGGAATGGCGACTCTTATTGGATTTACACGGCACGGATTTCATTATTTTAGCCTTTTCGTTCCCAAGGGCGCGCCTGTTTATATGCTTCCTCTGATTGTCCCCATTGAAATTTTATCCTACCTTTCTCGACCCATAAGTCTTTCTGTTCGTTTGTTTGCGAATATGATGGCAGGGCATACGATGTTGAAGGTATTTGCAGGGTTTACAGTTGCTTTAGGAATCTTTGGAATTGTTCCTTTAGCAGTTAACATTTTGCTGACAGCCTTTGAAATCCTGGTTGCTATTTTGCAAGCTTATGTTTTTACAATCTTAACTTGCATTTATTTACAAGATGCCATTCACTTACATTAGAAAAGGAGAAAAATATGGATGTTGAAGCAGCACGAATGATAGGAGCGGGTCTTGCGATGTTCGCTCTTGCGGGAGTTGGACTTGGTATCGGGCTCATTTTTTCATCTCTCATTAATTCAATTTCCCGAAATCCATCATCACGAGAACAAATTTTCCCTGTTGGAATTTTGGGCTTTGCCTTGACGGAAGCTGTGGCTCTCTTTGCTCTTTTGATCGCCTTTTTAATTTTATTTAAATAGAGCGAATCAGGAATTAAGGCCATGCCTCAATTAGATACAGCTACTTTCCCATCCCAGCTTTTCTGGTTAGTTGTCTGTTTCTTATTTCTTTACTTTATCCTTTCCTTTATTGCTGTTCCGAAAATTTCACGGGCTCTTGTAAAACGTAAGGAAACAATTGAAGAAAAAATTAATAAAGCAAATACTTATCGGGAGCATGCCGAGGATCTTTTAGCCGAGTATGAAAAAATTCTTACACAGGCGAGAGAAAGGGCCCATCAGCATTGTAAGACTGTGGCGGTTGACACGACGATTGAGATTACCCATAAGCAAAAAGATTTTCTCGATAAGCTTAAAGAGCGCTTTCATCTTTCAGAACAAGATCTTTACCGCGCGCGTCTTGAAGCCAGTCAGGATATAAACAGCGTCGTTGTTGAAGTCGCGCGTGCCATTTTAACAAAGCTTACAGGACATAACTATTCACCTGAAGAGCTGCTTGAGAAAAGGAAAAAGGATTAATGTTTTCAACGCCTGAGTTTTGGGTTTTTAGTGCATTTATCCTCTTCCTAGCGGCTTTTGGGAAACGCGCCTTTGTCTTTCTAACGCGCGCTCTTGATGCGCACAGCCATAAAATTGCTCTTCAGATAGAAGAAGCTCAACGTTTACATGATGAAGCGTTAAGTCTGTTAGAGTCTTATAAAAAAAAGCATGGAGAAGCTCTTGATCAAGCGGAGCACATTATCTCATTTGCTGAAAAGGAAGCGCTCGCCTTCAAGAAATCGAGCGAACAAGAATTTGAAAGATTTATGGCTCAGAAAGAAAAGTATTATTTAGAGAGAATAGCTCTTGAAAGGGAAGAAGCTCAATTTAAATTACGTCAACAAATCTCGGAGGAAGCGCTTAAAATTGTAGAACATTTTCTTTCAACAGAAGAAAAAGAAAAGAAGACATTCACGAAGGCTTCTTTGAAAGAAATTGAAACGGTTAAATTAGGGCAGGCTCATTATGGATGAAAATAAGGTTTTCTAGACCGTGAGCTATTCCTGCGAAAAACGCTATTCAGAATACCCCGAACCTCGCACTGTCATCCCGAACTTGCGTAGGCCCCAGGGCGGTTTAATACAAATTAAAATTTATCTATAAATTTAAAAGAAAATTTGTT
>CALBSK010000068.1 GCA_937967795.1 uncultured Alphaproteobacteria bacterium
GATACTTTACCTCACCTTTCTTTCAGTGTCACACACCTTTGCAGACAAGACACCTACATACGCCATTCGCTGAGCCCGAAGGGGAGTTTGATGGCCATCAACTTCGGCAATTGCGCGTCGCTCTTCAAAAGCATATTTGAGAGAATCTCCATCCAAAGAGTAAGGAACTCTTCTCCCTAAAAGGTCGTAGGGAGGAGCTGACAGTACTGACATATTCGCATCTGAGTTGAATCTGTCAGTACTGTCAGTTCGTGTTTCTGGCATATTTCCCAAATTTTTATCTAAAACTCTTTGAGGACGACCCGACAAACCCGACATATTCACATTGGAATCGAATCTGTCGGAAATGTCGGGTACTGTTTCAGGCATATTTTCCAGATTTTGATCTAAAATCCTTTGAGGACGACCCGACAAACCCGACATATTCACCTTGGAGTCGAATCTGTCGGAAATGTCGGGTTTTTCCAAGAATTGATTCAGCCACTTATTCATGGTTGCCTCTTTTAAGGACTTTAGGGTTCACGAAGAAGACTCTTTTTGTTTTTCTACCCTCTGCAAGCGTTCCCTCTTTCAACCAGATCAAATCTATAAGGAGTTCACAGGCTGCCTCAACTTCTTCCCTGGTTTTCAAAAAGGCCCATTCTTTTCGGTAAACATCTCTTGCATCAAAAGGATCGTTTAAATCTCGCCCCTGAATTCGCCTTGCAAGATTTCTTGCGGCTTGATACCCAGGGCTAAGACCCATCTCATAAATCCGACGCGCATGCATCTCCAAATAGTCACACCAAGCAGCAGCTCGTTCTACACAATCAAGGGGGATGCCTCCGCGTTCCTTTCCACTTGCAACATTGATGAGATGGAAGATTAAAGCGAGTGAGGGCATGAGCTTGCGATACTTAGCCAAGTGATCAATAAAAATCGGTTCGTCCTCAGAACGAAGCTTTTCGCATTCGAGATCTGTTAGCCAAGTATAAAAGAAATGTTGAGCCTGATCCGTGAAACAAAAGTAAGGTGTCTCATCTCCTTCCTGAATGGCCCCATAGGCACAGAAGTTCATTGTGGCAAGTTCCTTCATAATGGAGGCTGCTTTTCTTTGAGCTGGAATATTTGGCTTCTTATCAACCAATGTCCAGTTCTTTACCTCATCAGGATAGATCAATAATTGAAAACGCTGCAGCAATCCATCATTACAAAACCCAGACAAAGTCTGTTGAAAATAAGATAACATTTTGTCAGGCTGGGTACTTCCGAGGATGGAAATACAAAGGTTCTTCGTGTGTGTCGTCCCGCGCCCGATACGGTCAGTTGTCTTTGAATCATCTCCATTCCACGCCTCTAAATAGAACGAGCGGTCCGCCTCATGGCCTATCTTATCCCAGGTCGTTAATAGGCCCATAAGCTCATCTCGATATAACAATAGTCCGCGGGGATTTTGAGAGAGAAGTTCATGCATTTTTTCAATAGTCGTATCGTTTGTGTAGTACCGCTTCCAAATTGGGAGTGGAGGTTCTTTGAGCATTTTAAGCTCTTCTTTGGCGAGTCCAATGTCGAGCGCATTTCGGAGATCAGCAGCTTTTCCCATCCTCTTCTTGATAGCCTCCTTTTGAACTCTATAGCTCTCCATCTCGATTTCATGAGCCTGGTTTTCTTTTTCAAAAATCACGTAAGCCTCTTCCTCAAGAAGTTTTAAAGGCTTAATGACTTCCTTCAGACTCGGACTTTTCAATGTACTTGGTCGCCCCACAATTCCTCCCCAGAGGTTGGGGACAATGGACCAAGAATCATGACGTTTGGGACGAACTCGACACCCTGCGCCAATCAAGGAAGCCGTCACAATCAGAGCTGCAACTGCCACATAGTCCAAGGGGCACTGCATGCGTTCTGCAATATCCGTGAGCCAGTCCTGGTATGGCTCGGGAATAAGCTTTGGGGGGAGTGGTATGACAGGAGAAAGGTCCTTCTTGATGCTCTTGAGGGGAGCAGGATCAGGCCATTCCGTTTGTTGAGATTGGGTCGCTTTATCGACTTGTGCTTTCACCTCCTCAAGACCCTCCAACACATGGAGATCATTGAAATCGGTAGGTTTGGTTTCTGTGTTTTTAAAAGCAGGAAACACAACCGAACAACCATGTTTTTGAGCGACCTCTTCTGCTGTGGTACGGCCGGGATTCGTTTCGTTCCATCGGTCATCATCCCCTGCAATCTTGAGAGGACTATTGGGATAGGCTTTTTTTAATTCTTCAACAACGGGCTCTATATTCCCTGCATCAAAGGCGATAACAGCTGTCTGATTGGTTGCCATGTAAAGGCTTGAGCCTGTGGCATAGCCCTCCGCAATAAAGATAGGCTTGCCATCTTCAAGCGTTCCTAAGGCATGGAAACAGCCTTTTTTCCGCCCTCCTGGGAGGAAGCGTTTGGTGCCATCAGGGGAGATATTTTGCAGGCTCCATAATTTTCCTCTGCGATCTCTCAAGGGAATCACGAGAAAACCGCTGGTAAAACGCACTCCAAAAGGCTCAACCTTTTTCTTTATGAGGTAAGGAGAAACCCCTGTATTATGAAAAGAATTCCACTTCTCTAAAGCCAATACAGCTGTTTCCTCGTGTTTGTACTGTGTTTCTTCTTCAACGGCTTTTTTAGCCTTTTCAAGTTGGCCAAACAGTTTCTCTTTATCAAGACCTGGAACATCGGTATTCTTTAGACTCCATTTTTTATGGATATCTTGCTTCCAATCGCCAAAGGCGCCTGCAAGTCCATAAAAAACATACCACCCATCTTTGTGGCGCTTGTTATCTGTAGAAAAGCGGTGAATGGACCCATCCCCGATAATATTCTCGTTGACTCGCACGCCAGCTTGATGCATAGCTTTTATAAAGT
>CALBSK010000069.1 GCA_937967795.1 uncultured Alphaproteobacteria bacterium
CGATTGCCGACAGATATCCGGCTACAATCTGCGCTTTCTTTAGCTGCTCAGGGAAGCTCGGAACCTGTGCCTTGAACTCGAAACCATTCGCAAGACCCGCTTCGGCTAGGAGTTTCTTGGCCTTGGCCGGATTGTATTGGAGAACCTCCCGTGCCTCCTCCGACATCTTTTCGGCCGGCGTGAAATAGCCTTCCCAAGTTTCATCCAATGGCAGGTGTGGGAAATCAGCGTGGCCGCCATAGATCTGCTTCGCGATGGCGGCCCGGTCGACCGCGAGATTCAAGGCGAGACGTACCTTCGGGTTGTCGAAGGGTGGTGCATCGACCCGCATTGCCAGCGCCTCACCCGCATAGTCGGGGTGTTCGACGACTTTGATTTTATCTCGGATCGGTGCCAGCGATTTGAGCTCGTCCCAGCTAATATTCGTCATGACATCGATCTTGCCAGTGCGGAAGGCGGCTAGGCGTGTCTGTGAATCCCCGATCGTCCGCATCACAAGGTTATCGACGAATGGGATCTTGTAAGGTTTGCCGTCGATCGTCTCGCGGTCCCAGTACTCCTTGTTAGCCTGATAATCCCCGAAGGCCCCGGCCTCATACCGCGTCAACCGGAAGGGACCCGTGCCGCAGGCATTCTGCCAGTTGCCAGCACCGCCGTTAGGGGCCTCCGTGATCTCTTTGGGATAGATGCCGGCGTAATAGCCGTAGCCGAGGCGGTACTTCCACTCCGAGTTGTACTCCTTCAGGAAGAAGGTCACCTGGTGCGGTCCCGTCTCCTCGGCCCTGTCGATGAAGGAAAAATAGATGGAAATTAATGTATCGTCTCTTCTTAAAGCACGAGATGTGTTTGAAAGCTTTAGAAAAAACTTAAACACGGATCAAGAAAAAGCAGGGGCTATTCAGGCTTTTGAATTTTGTTATGAACTTTCGTGGAAAACCATGAAGAAAGTATTAAGTTTTCGTGGGATTGAGGTTTCGACTCCTCGAGATACTTTCCGAGAAGCTGCTTTAGCGCATTTAATTGAAAATCCGAGAATTTGGTTTGATTTTATCGGAAAAAGAAAGCTTACAGTTCATACCTACGATCAAGAAAATGTGGAGGCCATCCTCTCTATTTTTGACCTCTTTTCTCGTGAACTTAACGCTCTTATCGAAAATTTGGAAAAACCTTTATGATTCATATGGAAGCAGAAGATTGGGAAATTATTCGAGCCCTTCTTGCAAAATATCCTTATACTTTTTACGCTTTTGGATCACGTGTTAGAGGAACTCAGCGAAAATTCTCTGACTTGGATTTATGTTATAAAGATGAGATTCCTGATTCAACGATTGCCTATTTAGAAGGAGAATTCAGTGACTCAGACCTTCCCTTTAAGGTAGATATTGTCAATTGGAATCGATGTTCTTCCAAATTTCAAGAAACAATTCAAACAGAGTTAGAGCCCTTATTGTGATTTAAGCAAGTATTACAGGAATCTTTTGGACAAGACGGCTTCATTCTTAGCTACCTGAAGCGCGCTGGGAATTATCCCTGAAAATTCCCAGAGGGTTCTTCTCTAAGAATTTCTAAAACCAATACTTGATACCCCCAGCAAAAGCCGTGGAAGCATCATGAACCCCGTGGAAGACACCAAACATGCCTGAACGATGATGATAACGGAAAACTAAAGCCCATTGAGGGAGAGAAGGCATTGAAAAAGTGGCTTCTGCCATCACATAGTTAAGGGTTTGAGCCGATTCGCTTTTACCTCGCCGTTTAACTTCAAGCTTAGGTTTGCTTGTAGCAATACTGATGCCATCTCCGATCGCTAAGGTTGTAGGAAGAACATTGTTCCAAGGAAACCCTCTCCACCGAATAATAAAAGCTATAGGATCCAATTCAAAATGATCTTGTTTACCAAAGTGTTGGGCTCCTAAAAACTCGAGTTCAAATCCTAAAAGATCCTTGTAAACCCTCCCTAATTCCTTAGAAACCGCAGCCGCTAGAATCCAGGAACCTTCAAAATCAGCTCCAGAAATAATCCGGCTTGACGTTTGAGACGTTAGGGGACCTCCAAAAACAGTAACCGCCCATCCGCGTTTCCACCAGGAAGAGTTTTGAGTACAAGGTTTTTGATGACAGCAGTTCAGAGCAAGGCTCTCTTGACCTAACAATAAGCACAACATTCCTAAAATATACCGCTTCATTTATCTATCTCCTTTTTATTGTTGTGGAATGGAAACACCTTTCCGTTGGGATTCAAATAGCAAACTTCTTGGATTCTCATCAAGCTTTTCAAAAAATCGTGTAGCAGAACTCACCATTTCCCGTGTTTCATTTAAAGTTTGAAGGATTTCATAAGAACCCGTTTGTGTGAATGAGTCGAGGGCAAGGCGATTTTCCTTTAAGAAATTCGCGATATCACTCGCAGCTGAATCAACTTTCGTGAGTGCCTTTTCAGTAGAGCGCCCGAGGATTTGTACTTCTCGATCTATTGTTTGCATGGTTTTTCTTGAGTCATCAATTAAATTTTTTAAAGGATCCGAAGCTTCTGCAAGTTTTTTAGAGAGAAAATCTATATTTTTTAAAGTGTGAGAAAATCGATCTCTGTTTTCTTGATTAAAGATGGAATTAATTCGGTCAACGAGATTTGTAAATTTATTCACCATGCGAGGTAGGGTTGTCATTATTTCTTCTACCCCAGAATAACGGGAAGGTATAACGGGGTATTTTTGCCCTGGTTTGGCTTTTAAACGTGGGCTGTCTTTACTCCCTCCAGAAATCTGCACAAATTTATATCCTGTAAGCCCTTGGAGTTCAAGAGAAGCATAGGCATCTTCTTTAATAGGAATACCATCTTTAATGGCAACAGTGATATGTACGTATTCAAGATTACGAGAATCAAGCTCTATTTTTTTAACAGTTCCTACAGGAACTCCCAGATAATTAACGGGGCCGCCGAGAGTAAGTCCCGTTACAGAACCTGGAAAATAAATGGTGTAAAACTTGGTTTTATAGTCAAAATCGCTTTTTGCGAGCCATAAGAAGAAACTTAAAATGCCCGCCATGGATAAAAGGACAAAAATGCCAACGATCATATATCCAGCGCGTGTCTCCATACTTACTCCATAAGATCTGCTAGTGCGGTTTTCCCTCGTATGCCATGGAAATACTCATGGATCCAAGGGTGATTATTATTTAATAAAGCTTTTAATGTGCCTACAATTGCATGCTTGTCAACTAGCACCGCAAGACGATTACAAAGTCGTTTGATACTATCCAAGTCATGGGTGATCATGACAACAGTTAAATTTAAATTTTCTCTTAAAGTTAAAATAAGATCATCAAAGGCTGCTGCTGAGATAGGGTCAAGGCCCGCTGTTGGCTCGTCTAGAAATAAAATCTCAGGGTCTACGGCAAGAGCGCGTGCAAGAGCGGCTCTTTTTACCATTCCTCCCGAAAGTTCAGAAGGATATTTATAAAAATCTCCTTCTTCAAGACCTACCATCTTTAATTTGATAAAAGCCATTTCGCAAGCGAGCTCCTTTGGAATGGCATCCAGTTCTTTCATGGGAATTTGAATGTTTTCACCTACTGTAAGAGAACTGAAAAGAGCCCCTCCTTGAAATAAAACTCCCCAGTGTGACTGTAGGTGAAGTTTCATTATTTTTTCAAGGCTTCCAACTTTCTTGCCTAAAACTGTAATTACACCTTTTTTAATGGGCACTAATCCTAAGATAGTTCCCATAAGAACGGATTTTCCCGATCCAGACCCTCCCACAATTCCAAAAATTTCTCCTTGAAATATATCCAAATTTAAATTTTCATGAACACTTTGAGTGCCAAATTGGGTGACAAGATCACGAATCGAGATGATGGGTTTTGGCGTTCCCATTTAAATACCTATTTGTGAAAAGAAGATGGATAAAAGAGCGTCTGCAATAGTGACAAAAAATATTCCCTCAACAACAGAACGGGTTGTGCATCTTCCAACGCTTTCTGCCGTTCCTGTAACACGCATTCCTTCAAAACAACTGACAATCCCAATAATGGCTCCAAACAGAGGTGCTTTTAAAATTCCTACCCAAAACCCTCCCATGGTAACGGCTTCCCCTACACGATGAATGTAAAGCTGAGGGGAAACATCTAAAGAAAAAACAATCATAATTCCGCCCCCCAAAAGTCCTGCGAGGTCAGAAATAAACGCTAACAAGGGCATAACGATAATAAGGGCCAAGACCCGAGGAATAATCAAAACCTCCATTGGATTTAAGCCTAACGTATTAAGGGCATCAACTTCCTGATTAATTTTCATAATTCCAATTTGAGCCGTAATCGAGCTTCCTGTGCGTCCTGCGACCAGTATGGCTGTAATAAGAATTCCCACTTCTCTTACAATCGAAATACTGACCAGGTTTATCGTATAAATTTCAGCCCCAAAACGACGTAGTTGTTCCTCTCCTTGGTACGCTAAGACTAATCCAAGTGAAATCGACATTAATGAAATAATGGGAATGGCATTTACTCCAAATCGTTCAACATGTGCTACTATAGAGGTGAAGCGGACGTGTGTGGGATGAAGAAATGTAAACACCATCCCCACTGTAACTTGACCTAAAAAAATGATGAGATCTCTTATTAAAAATACAAGACTGATGCTAATTCTGCCCAGTTCAACTAACCATTTTCCAAGAAAGAAATGGGGTTTATAGATTTCCTGATAAGAAGGCTTATAAACGTCAAGCCGTGAAAACAGCGCCTGAAAAGTATCGCTTTCATTTTGTAGGTTAAGACGATATCCTTTTTCTTTTAACATTTGGAATGTTCGCTTTAAAAGCCAAACGCCTGTCGTATCAAAATCCTGAAGATTAACGAGATCAAAAATAAGGTGCTTTGGAAAAGCTTTTTGAAAAATGTCGGCGCAAAGGGGTTCAATTTCCTTTGCTGTTTTAGCCATCCATGATCCTTGAGGCTTAAGGATAACTGTATCTTTTTGAGAGAATATCTCTATTTTAGGGGTGCAGGCTACCATTTTTTCCATTACAAAAGTTGTTTCCTCTTGCGCTACAATTGGATATGTTAAAGGAAAGTAAGGAAGATTTCAAAGGAATGAAAGAAAAACCGAAAAGATATTCGGCAAGCCTTGTTTTGCCAAAAACTTTAGTGCTCGTAGGTATGATGGGGGCTGGGAAAAGTAGTATTGGTTGGCGTCTTGCTCGAAAGCTGGGGATTCCCTTTAATGATACAGACCAAGAAGTTGAACGAGCCGCAGGCTGTTCCGTTGCTGATATTTTTGAAACGTGGGGTGAGAAAGCGTTCAGGGATGCTGAACGGCGAATCATTAAGCGCCTCCTAAACGAAAAAATTCAGGTTATTTCTACTGGAGATGGGGCATTTGTTGACGAAGAAAGTCGCATGCTTATAAAAGAAAACGCCATCTCCTTATGGCTTAGGGCAGATCCCGCGATATTATACGAACGAGTGATTCGTAGAGATACCCGCCCTCTTCTTTTTGAGGGAGATGCCAAGCAAATTCTTGAAGAAATGGTTGAGCGGCGATATCCTCTTTACGCAAAAGCTGACCTTACGGTTGAAAGTAATGATGATGCTCATGAAGCCACTGTGGAGAGAGTGATCGAGACTCTAAAACAGTATATTTATGATTAGCTCAACACGAGATAACTTTACAGATTTCTTCAAGAAGAATACACTCGCCACGAACCAACAAAAAGTATGAAAATCACATGAAATCTCTGGGTACTGTTTTTTTTCTTTTTAATTTTGTATTCTCACCTACGTGCCTTTTGGCTCAACAGGATGCCCTAAGCTATATCGATAATGAACTTCATCCTGGTCAAATAGAGCATATGGATGCTGCGGAACGGCAAGAGGTATTAGAGCCTCCGTCGGCTGTTGAAGATAATGATCCGCTAGAGCCGATTAATCGCGGGGTATTCTGGGTCAATGATATTCTTGATACAATTTTATTCGATCGCATTTCCGAAATGTATGTGGGGATTGTTCCTGAATTCCTTCGCGAGCGTGTGGGGTACGTTTTACGCAATTTAAGCGAACCCATTGTTCTCGTAAATAATGTTCTGCAAGGAGAGATGGGAGATGCGGAGGATACATTGCGGCGCTTCCTCATTAATTCCACAGTTGGTGTGGGAGGGGTTTTTGACGTTTCTACCGATTTGAATATTCCCTATAAGCGAGAGGATTTTGGTCTTACTCTAGCGTCATGGGGATGTGGCTCTGGACCTTACCTTGTTCTGCCTATTCTCGGACCTTCTAATCTTCGGGATACTTTTGGAAGAATCGGGGATTACAGTTTCGATCCTATTAACTGGTGGGCCTACTTTAGCGATGATAAGGCTGCTTATAGTTATGGTCGAACAGCCATTCAAATCTTAGATGCTAAAGCTGAAAACATAGCTATTATAGAAGATCTAAACAAGAACGCTATTGACCGTTATGCGACTTTTCGCTCATGGTACACGGAGCGGCGAAATCATTTAATTGCAAAAGAAGACGTTAAAGCTACGGATACTCCTCATCCTGATGATGAAGAATAAGTCCTAAGAAAGGGTAATTATGAAAAAATTTATTTTTCTATTTGTATTGTTTTTTATAGGGGCGGGCGGAGCTTTTGCAAACACTGAGTGTGAAAAAGCCGAAGCTTTTATGAGTGAAATTGGTGAAAAAGTTATTACGCTTTTGACAGATAAGTCAATTTCAGACCACGAACGAGCCAACCAGTTTCGTGAAATTTTAGAAACAAAATTTAATGGCAAAGCCATTGCTAAATTTGTATTAGGACGATATTGGAAACAGGCGAGTGAGGAAGAAAAACAAAGATTTTTAGAACTTTTTAAAGAAACAACAATTGCAAGTTATGCGACACGCTTTAAAGAATATACATCGGAAAAATTTGAAATTATAGGGTGCCGTCCTGAAGCGGACGGAGGAGTTACGGTTTTAAGTCAGATAGTAAGGCCAAAAAGCCAAAATATTCCTATCAATTGGAAAGTTTTTGAAAAAAAAGGCAAACTTATGATTTATGATGTCGCTTTAGAAGGTATTAGCATGAGCGTGACTCAGCGATCAGAATTTTCTGCCGTGATCCAAAAAGGGGGAGGGAAAGTGCAAGCAATTAATAATGCTCTTGAGAAAAAGCTCGCTGAATTTGGGAAAGTGATGAATTCAGAAATACGACAATAAATGCTTCATCTCGATCGATTTTTAGAGATGCTAGCGGCAGAAAAAGGAACGGCTAGATCGACTTTGAGCGCTTATGAGACAGATTTAAAGGATTTTTTTAGGTTTTTTAAGGGTAATGATCCTCAGTCAGTAGATTCTAAAGTTATTCGAGATTATCTTGTGACTCAAAAACATCTTGCCGCCTCATCCTTATCTCGAAGGTTGTCTTCCTTGCGTCAATTTTATAAATTTTTAATGAGTGAAGGAGAGATTGCGGAAAATCCAATGGCTTTGGTTGAAGCCCCCCGTTATCGGCGCAAATTACCCTTTGTTTTAAGTGAAGGAGATGTAGATCGCCTTTTAGAGGGCGCAAAGAATGCGGAAGGACCTGAAGGAATACGAATCTCTGCCCTTTTAGAGATTCTTTATGCAAGTGGATTTCGTGTGAGTGAGCTTGTTTCCTTACCATTAACAACCGCCATGGAAACTCTAAAAAGTGAAAAACCATGTCTTATCATTCGAGGGAAAGGAAACAAGGATCGCTGGGTTCCTTTAACTCCATCTGCCCTTAACGCCTTACAAAAGTATTTAAATATAAGAAGCGTCTTCTTGCCCAAAGGCATGGACTCACCGTGGCTATTTTCTTCTACAAGTCGAGAAGGCCACCTGACCCGCCAACGATTTGGTCAGCTTTTAAAAGACCTTGCTCGTAAAGTGGGTCTCGATCCTTCTCTTCTTTCTCCCCATTCCGTAAGGCATGCTTTTGCAACCCATCTTTTGCATCATGGAGCGGACCTTATTGTTATACAAAAACTTTTGGGACATAGTGATATATCAACGACCCAAATTTATACCCATGTTTTACAAGATGATCTTACGGAAATGGTAAATACCTATCATCCTCTGGCTCGTAAAGCGGAAAAAAAGGAGTAAAAAAACTTAGCATCTGACACTTTTTTTATTCATTATTTGAAGTACTTCAGAAAACTCACCTCGCGTGTCAAGGGGACAGTGGGGGAGTGCAATTTATTGTATTATAAGTTGTCGGGTGCTAAGGTAAAAAAATGAAACGACTGGCGCGATTTATAAATAACCTACTACTGATGTGTCATCCTGAGCCCCCTCGCGTAACGCGAGGGGGACTCAGGATCTCCTTGACAAAGAGATCCCGAAATAAATTCGGGATGACAGCACTGGATGTGATGGCTTATTTAAGAACTATGCCGTTACTCAGTGTACTTATGGCTTGTCATTTTCTTCTGTACTTACCCGTTTTGGCGCAGCAGCACGTCGGTATTACTTATTTAGAGCAGAAAGCCCTTAAAGATGCCGTCTTTACGGGCCCTACTTATCTTTCGAATGTGACCGCTGACTCTCTTGTTGTCACGGGGCCTTTTGAATTTCATAATCTTACAGTCACTAACGATGCTACGATTCAAGGGCCTATTGCGAACAGTGAAGAGGGGAATTTTGGGCGCCTTGAAGTTACTGGTCCTCTTATGGCAACAAATATACACTGTAAGGTACTCGCTGTTATTGGCCCTGCTCATGTTAGCAAAATTCAAGTGCGAGACAATACGAGCATTTTAGGCCCTTTAGTTGCAAAGGAAAGTACATTTCAAGATCTGAGTGGGTTAGGAGACAGGATTGTTTTAGAAAATGTAGAGGTTAGAAATATTTTTATTCAAAAAAACTCAAAAAAAGATGAGCCTCAAATTCTAGATTTGCTTGATAAAACGCTTGTTAAGGGAAACATTTCTTTTGAGTCAGGAAAAGGAATTGTAAATCGAGCTCCCTTTGCAAGGGTTACAGGGAAGATAAGAGGAGCAATAACAAATAATATTAAATAAGAAGAGAATAAAAGTTTTTTGTTATTTTATTAACGTGTAATTTTTTTCAAAAAATTCTCAATAATTAATGCAGCTCTCCTTATAAGACCACAAAGTAAGGTTTTGCTTGAACCCAAAGTCAGGGGGGGGTAGATTCCCACCAGAAATTAGAGAAGATAAGAGAGAAAGTAAATCAATGGCAGTCACACTTGATTTTGAAAAACCGATTGCTGAACTTGAGAGTAAGCTTCTTGAGCTTCGCCATCTTTCTTCAAATGGTGAAGTTAACATTGTAAGGGAAGTTAAACGTCTTCAAGAAAAAACAGAAAAACTCCTCAAGAAATCTTATCAAAATCTTACGCCATGGCAAAAGGTGCTGGTGGCCCGCCATCCTGAACGTCCTCACACCAGTGATTATATTAAGGAATTGATTTCTGATTTTACTCTTCTCGGAGGAGATCGAACATTTGGAGAAGATGCCGCTATTATCGGGGGGATGGGACGGTTTCGAGGCCAATCTGTGGTCGTGATGGGACAGGAAAAAGGGAAAGATACAGAACTCCGTCTTAAACATAACTTTGGGATGCCCAGACCAGAGGGCTATCGAAAAGCAGCCCGTTTAATGCAACTTGCCGACCGGTTTCATCTTCCCATTATCACTTTTGTCGATACAGCAGGGGCTCATCCTGCTATTGAAGCTGAAGAAAGAGGACAATCAGAAGCCATTGCACGGTGTCTGGAGGTCAGTAGCTCCGTTTGCGTCCCCATCGTAACAACGGTTATTGGAGAAGGAGGTTCAGGTGGAGCGGTTGCTCTTGCCTTTGCTAATGTAGTAATGATGCTTGAGCATGCCATCTATTCCGTCATTTCACCTGAAGGGTGCGCGTCCATCTTATGGCGAACGCGAGATAAAAAAGAAGAAGCCGCAGCCGCCCAAAAACTTACCGCTCAAGACCTCCAACAACTTGATGTAATTGACATCATTATTCCGGAACCTATTGGGGGCGCCCAACGGAGTCCTCAGGCGACGATCCAAGCTGTAGGGGACGCTATTGAGAAGGAGCTTAAACCTCTCCTCTCTTTGGATAAAAACACTATTCGAGCGCAAAGGAGAGCTAAATTTTTAGCTATGGGACGATCAGGCTCCCTCTAAAAGGCATGGAAAAGAAAAAAGGCTGTTGCTCGTCCGTGCAACATTCCTACTGATTAAATTTTCAATCCTCGCTATAATTCTCTTGGGTTATCGGCAGGTGCAGCTATGGCAGGCGTTTATAATATCCCTTCAGAGTATTCTTTTTTAGAAAATCTCGCCAAAGGGCTTTTCCGGAGAGGGGAGAAAGATCCTTTCCACCTGAGTCGGATGGAAATTTTTCTCCCCACGCGACGCGCTTGTATTGAATTAGGACGGGCTTTTATGCGGGAGGGAAGTGGAAAGTGCCTATTACTTCCCAAGCTTACTCCTCTTGGTGATTTGGATGAAGATGAAGAGCTTTTAACGTCACTTGAAGATGAGCTTAACCTACCTCCGCTCATTCCACCTTTTAAACGGCTTGGTCTTTTAACGACACTCATTGAAGAATACACAAGTAAATCAGGACTTTCTTCTTCTCCCCTTCTTTCTCTTAAGCTTGCCAAAAGTCTGGTCCGACTCATGGATCAAGCGGCTATTGAAAATGTGTCCTGGGAAGGGCTTATCCATTTGGTTCCTTCTGAGTTTGCCAAGCATTGGCAACTCACCCTTAATTTTCTTGAAATTATCACGATCCATTGGCCAAAAATTTTGGAAACAACCGGTTTTATGGAACCTTATGTTCGCCACCATCTTATGGTGGATACCCTCCTTGCTCGATGGAAAATAACTCCCCCTTCTCATCCCATTTTAGCGGCAGGATCGACGGGCACTATGCCCGCCACAGCGCGCCTCCTTCAGGCTATCTCTGCTCTTCCGTACGGTTCGGTAATTCTACCAGGGCTCGATACCACCCTAAGCCCAGAGGAAATCAAAACTCTTTCTCCCTCTCATTCCCAATATGCTCTTTTACGGTTGCTTGAGAAAATGAATTTATTACCTTCTGAAATTTCTCTCTGGCCTGAGCTTAACTCCCCAGAAGAAAGAAGACGCGCTCGTGCTCATCTTTTTGCTGAAGTTATGAAGCCTTCTTTCTCTCTTAAAGGGTCTCCTCCCACGAAAGCTCTTGAAGAAGTCTATATGATTTCTTGCTCTTCTCCCCAAGAAGAAGCCTTAGCCATCGCCATTCTCCTAAGGCAACAGCTTGAAATTCCCGGTCAAAGGATCGCTTTGATTACCGCGGATTTAAAGCTTGCCCAACGTGTGACATGGGAACTTAAAAAATGGAGAATTGAAATTGATAGTTCTTCAGGAGAAACACTTGATCAAACACCACCTGGCGTTTTTCTAAGCTTATGTGTGGAGTTTGCAGCGGCCTCTCATGATCCGGTGGCTCTTCTTTCCCTTCTTAAACACCCTTTCTTTCATATGGGAAAAGACGCTGGAAAAAGGCGATCTGAGGTCCGTCGCTTTGAGAAAAAAGTTCTCAGAGAAGGTTCTCCTAAAATTCCCCCTTGGCTTAAGAACCTTTATGGTCTCCTCTCTCCTTTTCAAAAGAAAGAAGAAGATTCCTTTGCAAATTTTCTTAAGAATCATTGTAAAATGGCTGAAGCTCTTTCTCTTGATGAAAGGGGTGCCTGCCAGCTTTGGAAGGGTGCTAAAGGAGAAGCTGTGAGGAGTTTTGTTGAGAGCTTGAAAGAAGCTGCTGCTGGTTTTCCCTCTCTATCTCTTATGGAATATCTGGCTCTTGTTAAAGAACTTTTTCGAGGCCAATGTCTTCGTTTTCGCCCCCAAAAGCATCCGAGACTTTCCCTTCTTGGCCCCCTGGAAGCCCGTCTTTTTCATGCAGACGTTATGGTCTTAGGAGGTCTCAATGAGGGAACTTGGCCGCCCCCCATTCATGCAGATCCTTGGCTCAACCGTTCTATGCGACACGAGATGGGATTCCCGTCTCCTGAAAGGCGCATCGGACTCTCTGCTCATGATTTTGGTCAAGCTTTTGGAAATTCAAAAGTTTATTTAACACGCGCCCTCAAAGTTGATGGAACACCGACTCTTGCCTGCAGGTGGCTCGAGCGACTCGACGTTTATTTAAAAACCTGGGGTCTTTCTCTCCCTCAGGAAACCCGCATTCTTGAGTGGGTAAAAAAATTCGAACAACCCGATGTATTAAAAATTCAAGCACCTCCGTTTCCTACACCTCCTTTAAAATACCGACCTCGACGTCTTTCGGTTACTCAAATTGAAATGTGGATGCGCGATCCTTATGCTCTTTATTGTCGCCACATTCTCTCTCTTTCTCCTCTTGATCCTCTCAACGCTCAAATCGGAGCTGCTGACAGAGGAACATTGATTCATCAGGCTCTAGATCAATTTTTTAAGATTTGTTCAGATCCTTTTCATAAATCAGCCCTAGATATCCTTCTTCTTATTGGTAAAACCTTATTCGAACCTTTTGAAGAAACACCTTCTGTCAAGCTCTTCTGGTGGCCTCGCTTTTGCTCCTTGGCGCGCTGGTTTGTTGAGCATGAGAGATCCACACGCCTTGCAGACACTCAAACTTTTACAGAAGTCAACGGAAAGCTCACTCTTGAAACTTCTCTCGGCTCCTTTGAATGTACAGCAAAAGCAGATCGCATTGATCTTTTGCCTGATGGGCGTCTCCGAATTCTTGATTATAAAACCGGAGCACCCCCTTCTGACCAAGATGTAAAACTTGGTTTTTCTCCCCAGCTCCCTTTAGAAGGGGCGATTGCTTTGCATCAAGGGTTTGAGGGAATTACAGCTACACAAATTGAGAGCCTTCAATTTTGGTGGCTTAAAGGAGATGTTAAAGGAGGGTTCATTAAAGTTCTTCCGGGTGATCCTTATGAACTTTCAATAAAAGCTTTGGCTGGCCTTGAGCGCATGATTCTTGCCTTTGAAGATGAAAAAACGCCTTATCCGGCGTGCCCTCTTCCGGCAAAGAACCTGAAATATAATGATTATGCTCATCTCGCACGTCTTCAAGAATGGGGAAGACTCTAATATGCCCCTTCAGACTTCTGCAAAATCTCAACGACTGGCGGCCTATCCGCATCACTCTGCGTGGGTGGCAGCTTCCGCTGGATCTGGAAAAACAAAGGTATTAACAGATCGGGTTCTTAATCTCCTTCTCGAAGGGTGTCCCCCTGATCGTATTTTGTGCCTTACTTTTACGAAAGCCGCAGCCGCCGAGATGGCTAACCGCCTACGGGTAAGGCTTGGGGAGTGGGCTATTTTACCTGAAGAGAAGCTCCAAAAATCTTTAGAAAATCTTCAAGGATCCCTTCCTTCTTTAGAGAAGATGGAATGCGCGCGGAGACTCTTTAACCTTACTCTTGATACGCCTGGTGGTCTTAAAATCCAAACCATCCATAGTTTTTGCCAATCTCTTTTAAAACGTTTTCCGTTAGAAGTGGGTCTTTCTCCTTTTTTTGAAGTTTCTGATAAGACAGAACAAAAATTACTTATCAAAAAAGCTGCCCAGAAGGCCATGCATGAGCTCACCTCTTGTGAGTCTCTTCAGGAGATTATCCTTCGTTTCAGTGAAGATACTTTAAGAGAACTGAATCATTTTATTTTAGAAGAACGCGTTGCTTTTGAAAATACCACTGTAGAAGCCATTGATAAAGCTTTGTGTACAACAAACCTAACCAGGGAGGAACTTTTAAAGTCCCTTTTAAAAAATATCCCTGAAGAGACTCTTCGAAAAGAACTCCCTCTTTTAAAACAAGGCAGTACGACCGATCAGGAACGCGGACGCATTCTTACTCATTTCTTTACTCTTTCTGAGGCAGATAAAAGCCAAAATTATGAAAGTTATCTTGCTGTCTTCCTTACCCAACAAGGAGAAAAAAGAGCCCGTCTCTTGACTCAAAAAGTTTCTCTTCAAGCGCCTTCTCTTCACTCTCTTTTGGAGGAAGAAGCCTATCGGCTTGAAAATTGGGTCGAAAGATATAACGCTTTGGAAATATCGATGATTTCCAAAGCTTTTTTAACCTATAGCCTTGCTTTTTTGAGGGCTTATGAAAACCTTAAAAGCGCGCAGTCCCTCTTAGATTATGACGACTTGATCTTGAAAACAGTTTCCCTGTTGAAGAACCCAGGGTGCCATTGGGTCCTTTATAAACTCGATGGTGGACTTGATCATATTCTATTAGATGAAGCCCAAGATACAAACCCGGCTCAATGGCAAGTTATCCGAGCTATTGCAGAAGAGTTTTATACGAATGCGGCAACAGATCCCCGGAATCGCACTCTTTTCATTGTGGGAGATGGCAAACAATCCATTTATAGTTTTCAGGGAGCAGACCCCACTGTTTTTGCTAAAATGCAAGAAGATCTAAGGACGTTTGCCCAAAATTCGGGGAAAGTGTGGAAAGACGTTGATCTTACGGTTTCCTTTCGCTCCACTCCTGAAATTTTAGAGACGGTTGATGTTGTCTTTTCTATGCGTCCTCTTTCCCCCTCTCCTTTGCGCCACCTTCCTTTTCGAAAAGAAGCTTCAGGACATGTGGAAATGTGGCCTCTTTTAAAAGCAGATGATGAGAGTCCTCTTGAGCCTTGGCAGTTGCCTCTCATTCAACGTCATCCAAATTCCCCTCAAAAACGTCTTGCTTATTTGATCTCTCAAACGATTCAAGGATGGCTGTCCGGAAAAGGCCCCCTTTCGAAACCTGTTTTGCCGGGCGATATCCTTATTCTTGTCAGGCGAAGGACCGCCTTTGTCGATACACTCATTCGGACTCTTAAAGATCACGATATTGCTGTTGCAGGGATTGACCGGCTTTGGCTTCTTGAAGGAATTGCCGTTCAAGATCTCCTTAAGATTGCAGAATTTTTATTGCTTCCTGAAGATGATCTCACGTTGGCTACGGTTTTAAAAGGACCCCTTTTTGATTTGTCGGAAGAAGATCTTTTCATTCTGGCTGTCGATAGGAAGAATATTTCCTTATGGAGACGTCTTCAAGAACATGAAGATTTTCACCATATTGTATCCCCTTTAAATGAGCTTCTTTCACGGGTTGATTTTTTGACGCCCTTTGCTCTTTTTAGCACGATTCTAGGTCCTCTTGAGGGAAGAAAGAAATGGCAAGCACGGTTAGGATCTGAGGTGCTCGATTCTCTCGAAGAATTTTTAAATCTCTGTCTTTTTTTTCAAGAAGAAAAAACACCGACTCTCCAAGGCTTTCTTCATTGGATTTCTCAGGAAGTTATTGAACTTAAACGTGATCTTGATCAAAGTAATCAAGTTCGCATCATGACCGTTCATGGTTCCAAAGGTCTTCAAGCACCCATTGTTATTCTCCCCGATACAACCCAACCTCCCTTGGATATGGCGCCTTTTGATTTTCATGAAGACGCTCTGGTGTGGCTTCCTCCCGCAGCTAAAGACATTCCTCTTACAAGAAAACTCAAACAAAAATTAAGAAAACAGCAACAAGAAGAATATGACCGGCTTTTGTATGTGGCGCTGACGCGCGCCGAAGATGCCCTTTATATTTGCGGATGGGAAACGAACCATCAAGAAACATGGTATAATCTTGTCAAAGAAGGCCTTCAAAAAATTGGGGAGGAAATAGAAATGGATTTTTCGCCTCTGCTTGATTTCAAGGGAAAGGGATTCTGCCTTTCTTCAGGGAAAGAGGGAGAGACTCTTTCTTCTTTGCCTTCTGAAAATCCGCTTTCTTTTTTACTTCCTCAATGGTTGAAGACACCTCCCTTACCAGAAACTTTACCCAAAGTTATACGGCCTTCTGAAGAAGAGCGAAAAGAAACGTTTGGCTCGTCTTTATATGGAGCATTGGGAACCAAAAGAGGTATCCTCATTCACAAGTTGCTGGAGGTCCTTCCTTCTGTAGAAGCAGGGTTGCGGGAGAAAACCGCACGCCGGTTTTTGAAAAAAGAAGGGATTCCCGAAGAGATGGCGCTTGAGATGGTTCAAACCGTTCAACGCGTCTTTGAGGCTTATCCAGATCTTTTTGGTTCGAACTCTCAGGGAGAAGTTTCTGTGATGGGGACGGTAGGAGATCTTCTCCTTTCAGGACAAATAGATCGTCTTATTGTGGATAAGGACCATATCCTTTTGATCGATTTTAAAACCCATACGTTTGTTCCTCAAGAGATTCCTAGTGCCTATTTAAGGCAAATGGCCCTCTATCAAGCTGCGTTGATTCAAATTTATCCGGATAGACCTATTTTATGTGGGCTTTTATGGACTCACCTTCCCAAGCTTGATCTTTTGCCTGACGCGCTTTTGAAAAAATTCACGCCCTCAATTGACGACGGCGAAGTCTGGGCTTACACTCATGAAAAGAAAGCTTAAGGTAAAAGGAACCCACATATGGCTATTTTAAAAGTAACAGATGCTTCGTTTAAAAAAGATGTTATGGAATCAACAAAACCTGTCCTTGTCGATTTTTGGGCTGAATGGTGTGGACCTTGCCGTATGATTGCCCCTATCTTAGAAGAAGTTGCCCAAGAAATGGGAGAAGCGGCCGTTATCACAAAGCTTAACATTGACGAAAATCCGGAAACACCAGCCCAGTTAGGGATTCGATCTATCCCGACTCTGATGCTCTTTAAGGAAGGAAAGATGGTGGGGACCAAAGTGGGGGTTCAATCAAAGGCTTCACTTGTTGAGTGGCTTAAATCTGCGTAAGAGATGTTTCTTGCGCTGATACGCTATAAAGTTCCAAGAGAAGAAATAGAACCTTACATTCCTGACCATGTCTCTTTTTTAAAAGAAGGCTATGCAAACAATGACTTCATTGTTTCGGGGCGGATGATGAATGATAAGGGGGGAGTTATTCTTTCCCCTTTAACGAGGCGAGGTGAATTCGAACAAATCCTCAGAAAAGATCCTTTTATGGTCCATGACCTTGCTTCTTATGAAATTGTTGCCTTTGACCCTTCTCGTTTTCATCCTGATTTTGCGCCTTTTGTTCGCGAGCCTCAAAAAGAAGAAATCGAGCTTGTTCCTTATACATCTCAATGGGAAGTTATTTTTAAGGATGAAGCCGCTCTTCTTTGTCAAGCTTTAGAGCCCACCTTTTTGGCCATTCATCATATTGGGAGCACCTCCATTCCTGGAATTGTTGCTAAACCCATCGTTGATATCCTTCCCGTTGTTAAAGATATTCAGGAGGTTGACCGACTCACACCTGCGTTGGAAGCCCTCGGATATGAAGCAAAGGGGGAATATGGAATGCCGGGACGGCGGTTTTTTATGAAAAAGAAGAACGGAAAAAGACTTTTTAACGTTCATATTTTTCAGGAAGGCCATCTTGATATTGAGCGCCACCTTCGCTTCCGGAATTATATGAGAGACCATCCAGAAGAGGCCCAAGACTATTCGAATCTTAAAAAAGAGCTTATTGCAAAGCACCCTGATGATATAGAACGATACTGTTGGGGGAAAGAAGATTTCATTAAGGCCATAGAAATAAGAGCCAAGAATAAAATCTAAAAATCCTTATGTTTTCTTCAGAGGATTGCTTCTTCGTTAATAACCAATAAACCTTTGCTGGTTATGATCTTCTAAGGGGTGGAACCTGAAAGGAGAGAGATGAATACATTAAGGTCTTATATCTCAATAGAATCAGCTTCGGCTATCCTTCTTTTTGTAGGAGCTGTGCTGGCTTTATGTATAAGCAATACTCCCTTATATGATGAGTATGTATCCCTTATTAATCTCCCTATTAGCTTCTCAATTGGAGAGTTAACACTCTCAAAATCCCTGATTAAATGGATCAATGATGGTTTTATGGCCTTATATTTTTTATTGCTTACGTTAGAGACGAAATTCCATTTATTAGAAGGAAATCTTATTGATAAATCTCATATAAAATTAGCCACTATTGCGGCATGTGGAGGTGTTCTTATGCCCGCTATCATTTATTATGGCTTCGCATATGCGGATCCTGTTCTTGCTAAAGGATGGGCGATTCCTATTGCAACGGATACGGCTTTTGTTCTTGGCGCATTATCTTTTTTCAAGACCAAAATTCCGATAAGTGCTCGCATATTTGTCGTTTTTTTATCCATTATAGATGACGTCATTGCGATAAGTATATTGGCAGTATTTTATACATCTACCCTTCATTTTTTTCCTTTATTAATTTCCTGTGTATTTTTAGCTTTTCTCGGAACCCTTAATTTTTTTAACGTTCGATCTCTTTCTCCATATATTTTTATTGGGTTTTTCTTATGGTTTAGTATTATCGAAACGGGAATACATGGGACAATAGCTGGCGTGCTCGTTGCCTTATTTATTCCCTTGCGCATTCGACGGAATACCCATCGTTTCCCTTCACCCTTAAAGAAACTCGAACGTATTCTTCATCCTTTTGTATCGTTTATAATTTTACCTATTTTTGCTTTTTTAAATACGGAGATTTCATTTAAGGAAATAAATTTTAACGATCTCTTTTCACCGATCACACTCGGTATTATCAGTGGTTTATTCTTAGGTAAGCAAATAGGGATTATTCTGAGTTCTTTTGTTTTTCTTAAATTCAGTAAAGCGAATTTACCCTATGGTTTAAATTGGTCTGCATTTTGGGCCATTGGAATGCTTTGTGGCATCGGTTTTACGTTCAGTTTATTCATAGGACTTCTTTCTTTTGATAATCCTGTATTAATTAATCAAATGAAGTTAGGAGTTATAATAGGATCTGTTTTTTCAGCCGTGGTAGGTATGATCTTGTTAAGGTGTGGGGCGAGTTCTTCTTACGACGATAAAATTCCTAATTCACTCCCTGAGAAGGGTAAGGTTTAAAATAATCACGAACGAGCCTCTCTAAAATTTGAACAGCGTTTAATGCTGCTCCTTTGCGTAAATTATCACTTACAAGCCAGAAGAGAAGACCATTTTCAACGGATTTATCCGCCCGTATGCGGCTTATAAAAACAGAATCTTCACCCACCACTTCAGCAGGGGTGACGTAGCCATCTTCTTGACGATAATCAACGACAAAAATCCCTGGGAATTCTTTCCACAAGGCACGGGCTTGGCTTACGGATAAGGGGTTTTCTAGTTCAACGGCAACTGTCATGGAATGTCCAATGAAGACAGGGACACGTACACATGTAATCGCCATTCCCATCTCAATACCTAAGATTTTTTGAGTTTCAACGGCAACTTTAGTTTCTTCAAACGTCGTTCCATCAGGTAAGAAAATATCGACTTGAGGAAAAACATTAAATGCAATTTGCTTTGGCAGTTCTTCTTTGACCACGGGTTGATTCATATAAATAGCGCGGGTTTGATTAAAAAGTTCATCCATAGCAGCACGCCCTGCACCCGAGACAGACTGATAAGTTGAG
This sequence comes from uncultured Alphaproteobacteria bacterium, assembly GCA_937967795.1. GTDB lineage: Bacteria > Pseudomonadota > Alphaproteobacteria > UBA9655 > UBA9655 > UBA9655. The sequence goes on from CALBSK010000069.1 coordinate 19,426, forward strand.
ACCACCGTTCGCTTGAGACCAGCTGCATCCTGAAGGGGCTTTAGCGCCATGGTCAAGGGAAGGGCAACACAATTAGGATTGGCAATAATGTTACATTTCTTATAAAAAGAAAGGGCTTCTGGGTTGACTTCTGGAACAACCAAAGGAACTTCAAGTTCTTGGCGAAAATGGGAGGAGTTATCAATCACAATACACCCCTTTTCTGCAGCCATAGTAGCGAACTCAGCCGAGACTGCGCTTCCAGCAGAAAATAAAGCAAAGTCAAAACCTGTAAAATCAAAGTCCGTAATGGGGATGACATCTAAAACAGCGTCTTCTCCAAAGGAAACGCGTTGCCCTGTCGACGTCGATGAAGCAACCGCTTGAATTTCACTAAGAGGAAATTTTCTTTCGGCAAGGATAGTTAAAATTTCTCGCCCCACACTGCCTGTAGCGCCCACAACTGCAACCCGATAACCCATAAGATCCTCCTAAATCCGAATTAAATTTGATCCCCAAGCAAAACCGCCACCGAAGGCTTCACAGAGGATAAGATCGCCCTTTTTGATGCGTCTATCTCTTATAGCTACATCCAAAGCTAAGGGGATAGAAGCCGCCGAAGTATTTGCTTGATCAGCGCCTGTATGAATTACTTTTGATTCAGGTAGACCTAATTTTTTGGCTGTTGCATCAATAATACGTTTATTCGCTTGGTGGGGAACGAGCCAATCAATTTCATCTTGAGAAATTCCATGAATTTTTAAGATATCATCGACGGCCTCTTCTAGCCGATGAACGGCGTTCCGAAAGACTTCACGACCATTCATAAGAAGGGTTCCCGTCGTTTGCGTCGTACTGGGGCCGCCGCTCATCCGCAGCTCATCATAGCCACGGCCATCCGTCCTGAGTAAGCTTCCAATAATTCCTCGTTCTGTCTGACGCTGTGCTTCTAAAATGACGGCCCCGGCACCATCTCCAAATAAAACAGCCGTTCTTCGGTCGCTCCAATCCAAAAGACGGCTCATTGTTTCGGCGCCAATAACTAAGGCTCTTTTTGCCATTCCTTGTTTAAGATAGGCATCTGCTGTTGCAAGGGCAAATACAAATCCACTACAGACAGCAGCTTGATCAAAAGCAAATCCTTGGGAAATGTTTAGCTTTGATTGAATGCGTGTGGCTGTAGAAGGAAACGTATGATCGGGCGTGGAGGTTGCTAGAATGATCATATCAATATCGTGAGGGGTAAGTTCGGCTACTTCCAAAGCTTTTTTTGAAGCCTCTACCGCCAAGTCAGAGGTATATTCATCTGAAGTCACAAGGTGACGTGCACCAATGCCCGTTCTTTCCATAATCCATTCATGAGAGGTGTTAAGATGGGGGGGGAGATCATGGTTAGTGACTCTATTTTTGGGAAGATAGCTCCCTGTTCCTACAATAACAGAACGAAGAGTCATCTATTGACAACCTCTTTAAGAGAAGGTTCTAGGGAAAATTCTTTGAGGAGATGTTCATTCATATGAGACGTTATCATATCCACAGCAAGATCGACAGCGTGGGCAAACCCTAGGGCGTCTGCTCCTCCATGGCTCTTAATGGCAACACCATTGAGACCCAACCAAATGCCCCCATTATAACGTCTGTAATCAAGACGAAGGGAAAGTTTTTTTAACATATGTCTTGCTAAGAGATAGCCAAGGCGTGCTGTCCAGGAGCTCTTGAAAACCTGTTTAATGTAATGAAGAGCAAGGTGCATGACCCCTTCACCTGTCTTGAGAACGACATTTCCTGTAAATCCATCCATCACGACCACATCGACCGTGCCGCGTGTGATGTCGTCTCCTTCTATAAACCCATAAAAATTATCTTTAAGGGAAGAAGCACGAATAAGATCGGCAGCTTCCTTTACAATGGTATTTCCTTTGATATCCTCCGAGCCAACATTAACAAGGCCTAATTTCGGCTTTGGTAAATGAAGGACGTGACGGGCAAAACTTTCTCCCATAATGGCAAATTGGTGAAGATTTTTCGAGGAGCATTCGACATTGGCGCCTAAATCTAAAAGGACAACCTCCCCTGTCAATGTTGGCGCAAGACTGGCCAGAGCGGGACGATCAATGCCTGGCATGGTTTTTAAAAGCAGCTTGGCAAGAGCCATATAGGCTCCCGTATTTCCCGCAGAAATGACACCTTGAGCACGTCCTTCTGCCACGGCGAGGATGGCTTGGCGCATGCTAGAGTTGGGATGGTTTCTTATAGCAGCACTGGGTTTTGTGTCAGGGGTGATGATATCTTGACAAGGAATAAAAGTGACTTTCTCTGTTAATGTTTTCGCTTGTGCAAGCAAGGGTTCAACGGTTTCTCCATGTCCATAAATGAGAAAGTGAGTAAAAGGATAACGTTGGGCAGCAGTGATCAGACCTTGGATGATAACTCCAGGCGCTTTGTCTCCTCCCATTGCGTCGACGGATAATGTAAGTGTCACTCCAAAGTCTCTCTCTTAATAGAAGAGGTGTTAATCAAGGGATGATGTCTGCTGACTGCCCTAAAACCTGACGTCCCTTATAATGGCTACAAGAGGGGCACAAGTGATGGGGAAGTTTGCGTTCGCCACAATGAGGGCACTCAACGCTCGCTACGGGTTTAAGAGCATGATGCGCACGTCGCATATTGCGGCGGGAGGGAGACGTTTTTTTCTTAGGAACTGCCATTGTACTACCTATTGTTCACATGAATGTTAGATTGCTTATTTAACTTAAAAAAAAGATAACAGCAAGTATTTCCTATCTTTGAAGGAAGTGGTACAGTTTGTTTATAGCGTTACAAGCTGAAATTCAACCTCTTTGGAGAGAAAATGATGAAACCCCTTGTTTTGTGGATTGCTTTATTCTTTTTGTGTGAAAGCTCACCCTCTTTTTCACAAGCTTCTTCTCAAGACGAACCTTTCGTTACTTTTTCTCCTAAAGCCGCTCGTGAGATATTTGGGGTGGGGAACCCCAGAAGAATCCTCAATTGTCGAATTCTGCTTGCACAAGAATGGGCTTACTCAAATGCTCAAGTCGTTTCCTTTTGTAATGATGCCCAAACGAGTTGTGTCCGCTTGGCTCTTATCGAAAAAGCGCTCAAAACTTCCAGTAAGCTCAACAAAGAGAAAATCAAGCAAGATCATGATTTGGGAATAGAGGATGTTAAATTAAGGCTTCGGGGATGTCAGTTGGCCATTGAATCCACTGTAACAGGGAGCTCATCTGTACTTGAAGGCTCGGGACTTCCTACTTATTAAATATCTGTGGCCCCTTCATTAATCTATCTTTGCAAGAAAATGGGTGGGAGAGACTTTCCTCAGAAGACTCTCTCCCACCCATTTTCTAAATCACAGGTACTGTTCGGATAAGCATTAAAATCTATGAAGCTCCTGGTGATTCAATACAAATATGCGATAGAAAAGCGGCCTCACAATTGTCTCGTATTTATTATTGAATCACCCTATTCTATTTCCCGGATCTTTTCTTCTTTTGTTGAATTTTCTTTTCAGAAGTAAATACCATCGATTTCCGCCTGTACCTGTATATCGGGGAAGTTTGTAAAATGATGAAATGGTTTTCCCCATAATTTTTGATAGCTTTGATATTGGCTTCCGGATAGAGGCAAAATTCCATAAAATAATCCATCCGGAGAATTTTTAGGCTTCAACTCAACAACATACGGCCACAAACCAAATTCCTTTGTGGAAACATATATCTTAGCGTCTAACTTTATAATTAAAAAACCAACTTTTTTTATTTTACCGAATTCAACGAATGTTTCATATAATCCTCGGTAAAAAATTTGAGAAAAATTATCTGATTCCTTTTTTTTTGAGCTATATGATGGCTCAAGATAAATATCCGGACATTCCCAAACATGTCCTTGAAGGGGAAGAGTGGTCACAAGATCACTCAAATCTTCTTGAATATTTTTAAGTCCCTTTTTAAAAAGACATGCCCCCCCAATAACATTTCCCTCTTTTCGTTTAGCAATAATAAAAGCGCTATTATTATGATCTCTCTGAAAAATATTCTTATCACCTACCCATCCCATTCTTTTTTTTACTTTCTCAGAGAATTGATTTTCATCTATCTTTTGTTTTGTTTCAATAATGTCAAACTTAAGCATAAGCACTCCTTTCTGCCATTAAATATTATTAAGCTTGGCAAAAGACTGTTCTAGGAAGGTAGGCTTTTAGAAAAAGTGGATATATGCTCCCTACAGAATCGGCCTTTTACAGGTTCTATATGTTTATTTATAAGCGCCCATGACAGACTAAAGAATGTTTTCATCGATGCTTATTTTTAAAAAGTATGATATGAATGGTTTGCTCTTTTTTTTAGATTAACCATTTTTGATATCTTGTATACAAGAAAATTTTAAAAAGATAGCTTTTTTTGTTGAATGTAATTTTAGGCTTATCAGAAATCCCATTATAGATTAGTATCCAAATTAAATTACAACTCAGGATAAATGTATGGCATCTGCATTAAAAGAGAAGATTATTGAGCGTATGGAAGCTAAAAATCTTTCCATCGCTGAACTGGAAAGGCGTGCGGGATTAAGTATCCATTCCGTTAGGAATATCCTTAAAGGCCGAATCAAAAAACCCAGTGCTCAATCTCTTCAAGCCATCGCTGAGGCTCTAGAATGCTCTATTATTGACCTTATGTCTACTTCTCCGTCGACAAGGGAAGGTTATGTGCCTGATGCACGAGGAAGGGTAAGAAAGCGTTCTCCTTTAGAGTATCCAGATCTTATGTTAAACTGTTCTGCAAAAATATTAGATTTTATTGCTGAACGAAATCTTAAAGTTTCAGTCGATGAATATTCAGAAATTGTTAAAAAGGTTTATTTCTATTCTTCAAGAGAAGAACCTCGAAAACTTGATGTACGGTTTGCTGAATGGCTTATAGAGAGTCAGTTTGATGATCCCAAGAATTCTGTAAAAAGCTGAAAAAATAACGGCTGGACAAAATAAGAATAGTTCTCAACTAAAGTTTAGGATCCGAGAAACTGTTGTTATCTTTATAGGCTAAGCCCAAAAAAATTTGCTATACTCTCTAAAAATGAGAGGAAAAGAATGCGCACTGTTACCGTTTTCGGTGGATCTGGTTTTGTCGGTCGCTGTGTGGTTCAGAAGTTGGCTGAGGAAGGGGACCTTATCCGTGTTGCTGTCAGAAACCCCTTATCCGTTCACTTTTTGCAACCGTTAGGGGAAGTGGGGCAAATTACGCCTGTTGCGGCCTCCATTCTTTCTTCAGCTGATATATCTCATGCCATCCAAGGGGCGGATGTGGTGATTAATCTGGTTGGGATTCTCTATGAGAAAGGAGCTCAGACGTTTGAAGCTATTCATGTGGAAGGCGCCCGTAAGATTGCGGAAAAAGCGGAAGCGTTAGGGGTTACTACCTTTCTCCATATGTCGGCTTTAGGGGCTGATATAAATTCGTATTCGCGTTACGCATCTACAAAAGCGCGAGGAGAAAAGGCTGTTTTAAAGCATTTTCCCCAAGCTACCATCTTTAGACCCAGTGTCATTTTTGGGGCTGAAGATTCTTTTCTCAATCGATTTGCAAAAATGGCCCTTATTTCTCCTGTCCTTCCATTGATTGGAGGAGGGAAGACCCGTTTTCAACCGGTTTATGTTGGAGATGTCGCAAAAGGCTTTCTAAAAGCATCTTTCAAAAAAGAAACTCAAGGTAAAACGTATGAGCTCGGAGGCCCTTCTATTTATACTTTTAAAGACCTCATGATGTATCTCTTACAGACCATTCATCGGAAAAGGGTTTTACTTCCTCTTCCCTTTTGGGTTGCCAAAGGAATTGCCACTTTTTCTCAATTTTTGCCAATACCACCTCTGACGCCTGATCAGGTGGAACTCTTGAAATCAGATAACATCGTCTCTCCATCCGCCCTTACTTTGGAAGATTTGGAAGTGGGGGCGAAAGCGTTAGAAGCTTTAGTGTTGGCATATCTTTCGCGGTATGATGCAAAAAGGAGATAATTTTTCAGATTTATCGTCCAGAGCGCTCATTGTCGGGATCTTTTCCATTAAAGCGCCCCACATTCCCAAAGATTTGCTCCAGCACACCAAAGGTATGGCCTGAAGTGGGTGTGGAGCGTTGAACATGCGAGATCACTTTCTTGTCTTTTTCTGTAAGCGAATCGAGGCTTTTGACTTTACCTTGGTCATCAAATTCAATGCGGGTGATATTACTTTTTAAGACCAACGGCGCTAAAAAGGCTCGTCTTTGTGTGGTTTCGGACATATAAAGCCACGTTTTATCTCCAAAGGTAGAAACAGAAGAAGGGGTTCCTAAAAGTTCTGCCACTTGTTCTTTAGACGTTTTTCCTACTTGAATACTGGCCAATTGTTCAGGTTCAACAATGTGTCCACGATTATCAATAGTTGCGCATCCCGCAAGGCTGGTGAGAAGGATTAAGGAAAGTTTGAAAATGCTTGATTTCAAATTCATTTCTCGGTACGTGTCGTAAATGCTCAATAAAATAAAGTTTACCATGCCTATGGTTACATTTTCTGTCAACGGGTTATGGAAAAGAAACAGACGGGTGCGGGCTGAACATTTGTGCCTTTCTGTTTTGAGTCAGGCTCGTCAGCCGGTCTTTTACGAGAGGTGGGGAGTGCCAGATACCCTTGAAGGTCGCTTTGATTGTGCTTGCCTTCATATGATTCTTCTTTTGAGACACCTTAAAGGATCTCTGGCCCAAGCTGTATTCGATATATTTTTTTCTTACACAGAATTAACCTTGCGTGAGGAAGGAGTCAGTGATTTAAGAGTTGGAAAACAGGTTCGAAAATGCGCAACGTTTTTTTATGGAGCTTTAAAAGCGTATTCTGATGCTTTGGAAAACGATACAGGTTTGGAAGAAGCTCTCCTCCGAAATCTCTATAGCTCTGATTTTTCCCCTTCTCTTCAATGCTTAAAGGAGTATGTTAAATGTTGCGATCATCTTTTAAAGGGGCAAGACTTCGAAAAAATGATATCCCTTCCATGGCCGAAAGAAAGTGAGATATGGCAGCGCTAACTTTTTCCGTAAACATTCAAACCCTGACTTTAAAACCTCTTTCTTTTCACTTGGTGGCAACTTCAGAAGAGAGGCTAGAAATTTCTCGACGGTTAAGCCTTCTTTCTATAGAAAACTTGGAAGCTCAACTCTCTCTTCAAAGAGGTAAATATCTTTCTTTATTGGGGATAATCTCTGCGGATGTAACGCAACAATGTGTCCGTACACTTGTTCCTTTGCCACAACATCTGGACATTGATGTGGATGAACTTTTTTTCCCTTCTCTTCCTCAAGAGAAAAAGGAAATAAATCTTGAAGAAGAAGAGTTGATTGAACCTCTTCTTGGAAATATTTTGGACGTCGGGGAAATTGTTATTCAACTTCTTTCTTTAAACCTTGCCCCCTATCCCGTTGTCCCAGAATCAAGTCCGATCGAATATCATGAAGAAAATAGTTCTTCCTCTCCTTTTGAGATTTTAAAAAAGAAGAAATAATTTTTTAAGACATGCACTCTTTTTCCTGAAGATTTCTGTTGTGTGAGCCTCTATTGCTTCAAAAAGGGATATTCCGCGAGAAACTCTTTGTTACGGCTTGCCGCGCCCTGGACAATAACATTTTTGACAAGGTCTTCCATTTCTTTAAAAAGTTTTTGATGTGCCTTCACCGTTTTATGTTCTTCTATTAAGTGCTTTTGTACTTTAATATAGAACGTTCTCCCGATTTCTAACTCTTTTGTCCAGGCGGCTGCTCCCAACATTTTCTTTACTTCTTCTAAAGTACTTATTTTCGTGGAAGTCAAATTTTGTGCGTGGTCATACGCAAGAGAAAGAGAATTAAGAAGAGAAAGCTCTTCTTGAAAGTTCATGATCGATTTTGAAAGAAACATTGATTTTGGACTGTTTTTGTTTGTTTCTTTTAATTCAGCCAGTGCCGTTTGTTGAAAGGTAGTTAAATACTTAAGCTCTGGGTTTTCTTTCATCAACTTTTCCGCTGTCTTATAAGAAGCTTGATGATATAAAGCAGAGGGAAGATGCTTCAAGATCTCTTTTTGGTCCGGGAAAGAAAAGGACTTTTCGCAAGAATTTAAAAGGTCAAATATCTTTATAGCAGAAGATACGTTCTCTTCTCCCAGTGTGAGGTATTCCTTTTCGTCAAAAGAATGCCGAGCTATAAAAGGGGGATCTTTTTGGATCGTTAAGTTGTTTATTGCATTTCGTTGAAGAGTAATATTTGTGAGCAAGAGTCCCTTTCCCTGAGATGATTTCATTTCCGTAAATTTGTCTCGAGCTGAGGGTATGAACTGAGCCAAAGTCTCATAAATGGTGTGAAGTGTAGGAATACCTGCCTCTCTGTGGGCCAAGAACCCCCCATCTCGATTATTTATAACAGCATACATAGAGTATTCCTGATGTATTTTTGTAAGTATATTCTCAATAGACTCATCTTTTTTATTCTCAAACTTTTGAATGATGTCAGCGCCTGATATTTCATCCATGTCCATTTGTGTGTTTTGAGAAGAACGGGGAATTAATAGCTTCTTAAGCTTAGCTTGGACTTGGGGAGTATTTTTTATTTTCATTCCCCATCTTAAAGCTTCGAGAGAGTTTGGATAAAGCCTTACAGCTTCAAGAGGATTTGTATAAAGAGTTTGTGGCCTATTTAAAAGATTAAGAACTATACCGCTATTATAAATTTCAAAAAGACTTAGTAAGGCCTGATTTTCGCCCGCATATCCTGCCTGTATTAAATAGCGCAAAGCTTCTGAGAGGTCTTCGGAAGTGTAGTTATTATACTGTAGAGGCCTGTTAGGGAGAACGTACGTTGGGCGTTGAATGCGTAAGGTGAAATAAGAAATTTGCGCCTTAGCGTATCCCTGAGCAGCAGCCATTTTCCGCCAATGTAAGGCTTGTATATCATCCTGCATAACGCCGCGACCATTTTCATACATCCATCCGAGATTGTTTTGAGCCTTAGCATTTCCTTGATCAGCTGCTTTTTGATACAACTCGACAGCTTTTTGATCATTCTTCATAACGCCGCAACCATTTG
>CALBSK010000070.1 GCA_937967795.1 uncultured Alphaproteobacteria bacterium
TCTACACAGGCGAAGACACTCTTTCCCTACACGACGCTCTTCCGATCTGCACGCAGAGTAACCATTGCTGATTCATTATTACGGTAGAAATCGAATACTTCTTTCTCTTGACCTGGAAATTCCCGCGCTCGCGCTGTCAGCGCATTGAGGAGCTCTTGCTTAGCAACCGTTATGTTATTACGCTTTCCAATCTCAGCCAGGAGAATTCCTAAACGCACGCGCCGTTCAGCAATGAGTTTGTATTCTTTCCGAAGTTCTTCTTCGCTTTTGCCTGTTTCTTCTTCAAAAGTTTTTGAGCCGATCTTGCCTTTAACGTTCGCATTTGCGGTTTTACTCTGATCAACGCCAACTTCTCGACAGAGCTGCTCCCAAATGTTTTTAAATTCAAGATCAACCATATTTTCAGGAACCTCAAATGTAAATCTTTCAGCGAGAGCATCCAAAACATGGCGTTTTGTATTTAAGAAACTTTGAGCTGTATAATTATTTGAAATGTTTTTTTCGACCCATTGCTTCATAGCTTTAAGAGACTCAAATCCGAGTTTTTCTGAAAGTGAAGCGTCCAGAACGATAGGATCAGCTTCATGAATATCAATAATTGTTACATTAAAACGCGCAGGTTTATTGGCATATTGAGCTTCATGATAATCTTTAGGGAAAGTCACTTTTATATCCAGTTGTGCCCCTTTTTCTTGGCCAATAAGTTGGTCTTCAAAACCAGAAATAAAAGTCCCCGAACCAAGTTCAAGGGCATGCGACTTGCCATCCCCCCCTTCAATGGGCTTCTCATCCATAAAGCCTTCAAAGTCAATAATGACTATATCTCCCTTTTTGGTCTTACGGAGCTTTTTCAGAGGACGTGTTTTACGTGATTGCTTTGCAAGATTTTCAAGAGTATGGGTGATCATTTCGTCAGGAATCGTCACCATATGCTTTTCAAAGGACAGATTATCAAGTTTAATTTCTCCGATGGTAGGAAGAATTTCCAAATCTATCTTAAAAATTAAATCCTTACCCTCCTCAAATGCTTCTACGTTGACTTTAGGTTTAAGCGCCAGATTAAGGTTGTTATCTTTTACAATTTTTTGAATTCCTCCTTCCACACACTTTTCGAGAACGTCAGAAAGAGCTTCATTTTGATAACGTTGTTTTAAAAGGGAGAAAGGAACTTTCCCGGGTCGAAAGCCTGGAATCTTAACTTTTTTTCCAATGGCTTCAAGCTGTGTGTTAAGCTTTGCCTCCACCTCTTTAGATGTAAAGGTAATTTCGAATGATCTTTTTAGACCTTGAGAGAATGTTTCTGTAATTTGCATAATTATACCTCGCCTTCTTCATAAATCATTAGAGAAAACCTTAATGGCACTTTCCCTTTTTGTACAGTATATTGGTGCGGGCGAAGGGACTTGAACCCCCACGGCATAAGCCACCAGATCCTAAGTCTGGCGTGTCTACCAATTCCACCACGCCCGCGTGGCCCAGACTCATAGCATACCACGTTGGATTTGAAAACGTGGTTTGAATCAGAAAGTAGTTTATTTCAACCAAATATATTGTTCTCCTCTTTCGATTAATTTTATCTTAATCTTTTTTTGTTAAAAAAATCTTTATAAATCAAAAAAAGGAGAGCTTATGACAAAGGATAAATCACCATACTCTTTCTGGAATGAAACCATGACCTCATTTAAGGATGCAAAATTTCCTTGGGTGAACAACGAATTTTATATGTCAAGCTATCGGCGGAATCTAGAGCTTATGAATGCAACCCAACAAATTACGGCTGAAACGATGAAGACGGTTATGCAGCTTCAAACCGAATATATGAAATCCGTGTTTGATCAGTTTAGCGAACAAACTAAACAATGCTTTTCACCCGACTCCCCTGAAGAAAAGACTTTTCACCAAACCCATGCAGCAAAAGAGACCATTGATCACGCAATTGATCATGCTCGTGAAATTAATGCCATTATTGCAAAATCTAATGATAAAATCATTGAAAACATTCAAAAAAATGCTAAAAAAAGCGTTGAAGAGTCTGTTTCCTTTGCTAAAAAACAAAGAGGAAAATAAAAAGTTATCCTATTTAAAAAAGATGACAAAACGTGTTGATTCCGTCGATCATCCCTACGAGGCGTATTGTAAGAAGCCCAGATTGGGCCACAACCTCTTAAAACTTATGTGTAGATTTCAATTTCTTCCAAATTCAGAAGCGCCACATTTCCACCGCTGGCCGTAATGTTATAAGAAAAAGATCTTTCAACGGCAAAACGAGGAAGATAATAAGGACCACCAGCTTTAGGGCCTGTCCCGGATAACCCCTCCCCTCCAAAAGGTTGAACACCGACGACGGCTCCGATCATGCTCCGATTGATGTAAAGATTTCCCACATGGGCCAAAGAACGGACCTTATTAATGGTGGATTCAATTCGGCTTTCGAGTCCCATGGTCAAACCATAGCCACTTTGATTAATAGATTTTACCACCTTTTCGAGATCTTGGGCTTTAAAACGAGCCACATGTAGGACAGGCCCAAAAACTTCGCGTTTGACATCTTCCATTCCTCGGACTTCAATAAGAGTAGGAGCTACAAACGTTCCTTCCCTATGAGAAAGAGGAGTGCGTACGAAAGGAGGGTGCTGAGCGATATAAGATTCAATCTCATCCCGAGCCTTTGCCATAATGACGGGCCCCACATCTGTTGAAAGCCATTGAGGGTCTCCCACAGTCAGTTCTTCCATTGCTTCTTTTAGCATTGATAAGGTGGTGTCATAAATGTCTTCTTGAATAAAGAGAATTCTTAAAGCAGAACAACGTTGTCCCGCGCTTTGAAAAGCCGAAGCCACTACATCATCCACGACTTGTTCAATGAGAGCAGAAGAGTCCACAATCATGGTGTTAAGTCCTCCTGTTTCCGCAATAAACGGAATAAGGGGCCCTCCTCTCTCCGTTAAGGTTTTTTGAATCTCTTGGGCAGTTGAAGTTGATCCTGTAAACACAATCCCCTTTACTCTTAAATCTTCTATAAGGGGAGTCCCTAATACGCTTCCCCTCCCATGGAGAAAATGTAAAATTTCAGGAGGAACGCCTGCTTCATAGAGGACTTGAATCGCCTGGAAAGCAATCAAAGGTGTTGGGCTTGCCGGTTTTGCAATGACGGCATTTCCTGCCGCAAGAGCTGCAGTGACTTGTCCCATAAAAATGGCAAGGGGAAAATTCCAAGGGCTAATACAAGCAAAAACACCACGTCCCCTCAGAACGAGTTGATTAAGCTCTCCTGTGGGGCCTTGTAGGACTTGAGGAGTGGCAAAATGCTTGAGTGCTTCAGCCCCATAATAACGACAAAAGTCCGCCGCTTCCCGCACCTCAGAAACGGCATCAGGTAGCGTTTTCTTTCCCTCTTTAATGAGCAAATTTAAGAAAAGAGCATGTTTTTCTTCTAGCAGGTCGGCCGCACGATTTAAAATTTCTGCGCGTTTTTCAACGGGCTTTAAATCCCACGCTTCCCAATGACGGGTGGCTTGCTGTAAAGCTTTTTCTAAATCTTCAACATGAGCTTCTTTCAGAACGATGGGCTCTCTTTTAGCTTTTTCAATTCCCGTTTTTAACAGTTCAAGCGTATGTCGATTGCTTAAATCGTATCCTTGAGAGTTCTTTCGTTCTTTCCCATATAAATTTTTAGGTAAGGGAATGTGGGGGTGGAGACCAGGAGGATGGGATTCAAAAAAGGCCCACGGATCTCCCATAATGTCTTCAAGCGAAAGTGATCTGTCGTACATCTTATGTACAAAAGAAGTATTGGCCCCATTTTCTAAAAGGCGACGAACCAAATAGGGAAGCAATTCTTTATTGTTTCCGACGGGCGCATAAACGCGGACAGCCAGAGGATGAGTTGTGCGAATAACCTTGTAAAGCTCTTCTCCCATTCCTTGGAGTCGTTGAAATTCGATATCGTCCCGTCCTTTTGCCATGTCGAGTATAGCCGCCACCGTATAAGCATTGTGGGTTGCAAATTGAGGAAAAAGGATATCTTTAGCTTTTAATAGTTTTTGAGCACACACCAAATAGGAGAGATCTGTAGCGGCCTTACGCGTCAAAACAGGATAGTGTGGGTACCCACCCATCTGAGCTATCTTTATTTCCGTGTCCCAATAGGCTCCTTTTACAAGACGAACCATCAGAGGCATCTTGTTTTTTCGACTTATGCTTTCTAACCATTCAATAACCGCGGGAGCACGTTTTTGGTAAGCTTGAACCGCAAGACCTAACCCATCCCATTCCTTAAGGTCTTCTGTTTCACACGCTTTTTCAATTAAATCGAGAGAAAGTTCGAGACGGGAAGCTTCCTCCGCATCGATCGTAAGGGCCATCCCCATTTCACGCGCAAGGGAACAAAGCTCGATGAGATCCGGAAGAAGCTCACGCATAACTTGTTCATAATGAGACAGCGTATAGTGTGGATGAAGGGCGGAAAGTTTTATGGAAATGCTATCTCTTTTAAAAGGAGAATGCATTTGTTCTTGTTTTTTTCCGATGACCTGGATGGCATGACTGTAGGCTGCCTTATAAGCTTTGGCCATTGAAAAAGTCCGCGCTCCTTCCCCTAACATATCAAATGAAAAGCGATCCAGGGGTGACTTTAAGCGTCGAGTTAAAGCATCCTCAATGGTTTGTCCTAAAATAAATTCACGGCTTAAAAGATGCATAAACATTTTAAATGCGCGGAGATTCATCGGACGAGTCAAAAACTCCCAAGAAGAGTTTTGAAAATAATTCATGAGATCCAGCCCCCATCGAGAAACTTGGATCAACGAATCTTCCTGAGTTGCTTTCTTACGCCATGTGCGTCCAGAAATTTTATCCTTTAATAAAAGATTGGCTGTATAAGAATCAGGAATCCTTAAATACGCTTCAGCAAGCGCCATTAAAGACCGTCCTTCTTCTTGAGTTAAAGGAAATGCTTGTAAAAATTTTTGAATGTTAAATGTATGAAGGGGCGTTTTTTGTAAAGCGTCAATCCAATTTTTTGTTTGCGCCGCAATCTGGGGACGGTGGGTTTTCAAAGCTTGGAGTTCACTTAGAAAAGATTCAATAAGATCGTTTTCGTCTTGAAGTGATAGATCTTGAAAATGACGATAGTGGGGTAACCTATCTCTTAAAATCATCTTTAAAAGCCTTTCAAACTGATGGTATTACGCGATTCGACGTGCCGGCATAACTTTCTTTAAATTGACTTCTATTTGTTGATTCGTCGGCAAACTAATTTGCGCCCCCTTACTTAAACAAGCCAACCCACTTGCAACAGATGCGCGCCTCAAAGCAATCGGCAACTCCATCCCACTATCCAAACTTGCAGCCAAAACGCCGACAAAGGCATCTCCCGCAGCAGTTGTATCTACAGCTTCGATTTCCATGGCGTTGATTTCCCAAGAACCTTCCGGTGAACAAGCTATCGCTCCCTGATTTCCTAAAGTTACAATACACGTCATATTAAAGCTAGCCGCAACCCGCTTTGCAACAACTGCGGGAGAAATGACGTCAAATCCCAAGTGAAGAGCAAGCAAACTTGCTTCAACTTGGTTCAATACTAAAATATCTAAGCTTTTTAAAATATCTTGAGAAATCTCTTTTGCAGGAGCCAGATTTAAAATGACACGCGCCCCAAATTTTTTAGCCCGCCTAAGGAGGCCCCAGTTTTCCTCAACGGGAGTCTCCATTTGTAAAAGAAGTATCGTTTCTTTTGATAAAAGAAAATCAGGAATCATATCTTCTCGTGCAAGAAGATTAGCGCCACTTGCAACGGTGATCAGGTTTTCGCCTTGATGATCAACACAAATAGCCGCACATCCTGTCGAGGATTCTTTGCTCACAGTAACACCAGTCACATCCATAGAAGTCCTTTTTAAGGAGTCTAAGATAAGGCGTCCAAATTCGTCATCTCCTACTTTCCCAAAAAGCTTTACAGGCGCCCCTGCGTTTGCAGCGGCAACGGCTTGATTCGCCCCCTTTCCGCCGGGAATCATTTGATACCCTGAACATAAGACTGTATCCCCAGGACGCGGCATTTTTTCAACCCTCATTACCATGTCCATATTAAGTGAGCCAAAAATGACAATCATTAACTTCTCCCGCTATTTTATCCTTTCATACGACTTAGCTATAAATTTATCAACCCTTACACCATCCTCTAGACAAAAGACCAAAAATCGTGTGTTATAGTTAAATTGACATTAATTTTAGCAAGAGTGAAACAAGGATGCGGGCTTGTCAGCAACACGTATTAAAAATTATTCTTCTAGCCTTAGTCTTCATCCACATAGGTATTTTTTCTTTATCCGCTCGAAAAGTTGCGTCTATTGTCATTTGTGCTGAAACAGGCACTATCCATCATGAACAGAATGCGGATGCAATCACCCATCCGGCTTCTCTCACAAAAATGATGACACTTTTTATGACGTTTCAAGCTTTGAGAAACGGAAAGCTTAAGCTGGACCAAAAATTACCCGTTTCCAAACATGCAACGAAGCAAATTCCTTGTAAGCTTTGGCTAAAAGCAGGATCCACCATTACGGTACGTCAAGCTATCTTGGCAATGATCACAAAATCAGCCAACGATGCTGCTGTGGTTTTAGCAGAAACTTTGGGAAAAGGTACGGAGAGCCAGTTTGCTAAAGCGATGACTCAACAAGCCCGTAAATTAGGAATGATAAAAACAGTCTTTAAAAATTCCTCGGGGGTTCCTAATAAACATCAAATAACAACGGCAAGAGATATGGCCATTCTCTCTCGTGCCCTCTATAAACATTTTCCTGATTATTTCCCCCTCTTTAAAACAGAGAAGTTCGTCCACAAAGGGGTTGTCCATGCAAATCACAATAAACTTTTGGGTAAAGTTAAAGGAGTGGATGGAATTAAAACAGGATTTATTAATGCTTCAGGGTTTAATTTAGCCGCTTCTATGGTGCGGGATAATCGTCGGATTATTGCCGTTGTCATGGGCGGAGAAACGGCGAAAGCACGTGATAAAAAAATGATTCATCTGCTGGAGACCACGCATGCAGCTATAAAAGGGAAAAAACAAGTCCACCCCAATGATGAGTACGCCTCATTGGATGATTTGCTCTTCGCCCTAGGAGCTGCAGGCACTTATGGAGATCCTAAAGAAATAAAAAAAGCAGATTACCAAGCTGAATTAATAGAAAGCAAGTACACTTCTGTAAATGACCTCTTAGAAATCATTAATGAGGAAGAACCTACTAAAAAGAAAGCTCGCCCTAAAGTTATCCGCACAAAAAAAGTAAAAAGTAAATCACGAAAAAATAGATTGCATAGAGTATAAAGAGAATAAATGCAGGGGAAAAATAAATTTATATTTTTAGCTTTTTATTTCTTATTTGCGCTCTCTTCTAATCTTGTCGCTCACCCAAAGAATGTGATTATTATCCGCCATGCAGATAAAGTTCCCAATGGATTTTGCTTATCTCTTCAAGGATTAGAGCGAGCAGCGGCTTTGTCGTATTATTTTTCTGGAACACCCTTCTACAACACGCCCCCCATAGCTCATATCTTCGCGGCCTATCGTGGCCCACCCAAGCCTTACATTCGCTGTAAACAAACATGTCAGCCTATTGCGAATCATTTAAAGCTCTCCCTCAATACGGCTTTTAATGAACTTCAATTCAAAGAAGTTGCTCGGGAGATTCTTACAAACCCCCAATATGATAATAAAACTATTTTAATATGTTGGAGGCACAATCACATTCCACAACTCGTAATGGCTTTGGGAGGTGAAGATCCTGGTTTTTGGGCGGATGATATTTATGATCAAGTTTATATGCTCACTTTTGAGGGGAAACGCCCCCCTAAGTTTCAGAAAATATTGCAAAAACTTATGTTTGGAGATCGGGCAACCTTTCAAGAAAAGCCTGAGCCCCTCTCCCAAATAGCCGTTCTCTGTCCAGACATTTCCTTATAGAACCCTGCTTTCAGGAGAAAAATTATGAGAAAAAAATCGCTATCCTTGGTTACGGGGCTTTTTTTTGCAATTGCCTCACACGGCCTCGCAACTCCTAAGAATGTTATTTTGATTCGTCACGCGGAAAAAATTCCTAAAGAAAATCATCTTGATCTAAAAGGATACGAGCGTGCCGAAGCATTACCCTATTATTTCTCCTATAATCCTTTATATAATAACCCTCCCATTACCCATGTTTTTGCAACAGGGCTAGAAGACGCAGATTCTTCAGTAAGACCTATCCAAACGTGTACTCCTACCGCTAATTATTTAAAACTCCCTCTTAATATTGACTTTAAGCATACTCAAACTAAAGAAATTGCGAATGAGCTTCTGACAAATCCTAAGTATGATAATTCAACTGTTTTGATCTGTTGGACCCATGGACATGTTGGATATATTGTCATGGCTTTAGGATGTGAAGATCCGGGGCCTTGGCCTGCCGATGTCTTTGATCAAGTTTATAGGGTAACCTTTGACGCAGGTCAGAAACCAAAGTTTCAAAAAATTCTACAAAAACTTATGTTTGGAGATCGCATCACTTTTGAGAGCAAGCAACCTCCACTTCCCCCTTCTTCGAAAATGCCTGTGGATGAGGATGAATAAGGCATGAGCTGTCTGAGCACTACGATTGAGAGGAACGCTTGCAGGAGAGGACTGCACTTATCTGCTCTTGTGAGAACAAAATTATACCCCAGTCGTTGGTAAGTGCCAGCTTTTTCAAGTATAGTATTTCTCCGTTAGGTTGAGAGGCAAGTGTCAAGGAGATTATGAAGATTATCATAGCCCTGTTGAATGAGCGGCCTAAGGATGGATTTGATTTTATGCCACCAATGTTCAATAGGATTGAGATCAGGGGAGTAGGTTGGAAGAAAGAGGAGATGACACCCAAATTTTTCAATCAACTCTTTTGTTTTCGCAGACTTATGAAAAGCGGCATTATCCATAACAAGAAAGGTCCCTTTTGGTAGGGTTGGCAATAAAACTTCCTCAAGCCAAGTATTAAAAACATCTGAGTTGAAGCCCCCTTGAAAGGTGAAAGGAGCCGTGAACATACCCTTCATAAGGACACCAATGACACTGACGCGCTCTCTCTTTTTACCAGAAATTTCAGCATAAACTTTTTGACCACGAGGAGCCCGCGCATATTCCCTATAAAGACGGTTATCAGTGTGCTGTCAGCAACGGTGTGTGACTTAAGATCTCCAACTAAATAAAATTTTCC
>CALBSK010000071.1 GCA_937967795.1 uncultured Alphaproteobacteria bacterium
CGGGTCAGGGCCACATAAGTTAAGTTTTGAGTCATCTCGTAAGATGCCAGAACAAAGGTTCGATCCACCGTTGTTCCTTGAGATTTATGAATGGTAATGGCCCAGCCTTGATCAAAATAAGAGTAGAGGCTAGGGGAGAAAGATACGTCTTTGCCCCCATCAAGCTTAACTTGAACTTTGTCTTTTGTAAGTCCTGTAATTGTTCCCATGGTTCCATTTTTGACGCCTAGGCCATTATTGTTACGGGTAAAGACAATGCGATCTCCTTTGGCAAAATCTCGCTCTTCCTTAAAACTTCTCTTGCGACCAAAATCATCTTCAACTTCTCGTGTAATGGTGTAGGTGAGATCATCCTGTGAGAGATGGCCTGAAACTTTTAGAGAATCTCTAGCTTTTGTATTAAGGTCTCTTACATCGCGGTTGCTATAGGCCATCATAAGCATGGTTTTCTCAGGATGTTCCTTGTAAGCTTTAAGCCAAGCTTCAATGAGTTTTTCTTTCGCTTGCTCTCTCACCTCAACGCTTTGACCGAGGGCGTGTTCTCTTCCCCTAAGGAAAGACAGATTTTTTGATTTAAGGAGGGCATGGGCGTCCTGATATTGATTGTCTCGAGGCTGGTTTTTATTCACAAAGAGCCGAGCCATTTCTGTAGGATCCAGGTTTCGTGTTTCAAGGATCGGTTTGTAAATCTCAGGCTTTTCGAGAATTTCTTTCCCTGCTTCTTTTTGAAGAGCGCGCCATTTGACAAATTTGGGATAGTCTTCATGGTTTGAGGCAAGCTCTTTTGCTTGGACCTCTTTCATGATTTCTCGGAAGATAAGCCCTGAAAGGCGGGCCCCTATCTCATAGCGTTTCACCACATCTTCAGGATGATTTGTGTCGGGAACTCTCTCCTCACAAAGATGAATATGTCCTTTGTCTTGATAGGCTTGAAGAGCTTTTATGGATTCTTGTTTTCCAAACAAAACCGTTGCTTCCCTTTGCCAAACTTCTTTTTGCCTGACCACATCTTCAAGGCAAGCCGCACCCACCCTCCCTGTCACCAATCGAAAGGCCGGCCCCGCTTCAACAGGCTGCAATTGAGCTCCATCTCCCACAACCACAGCCTTAACGCTTAAGACTTTGACCGTACTTAAAAATTTGTCAAACCGCTCCACATCCACCATACCGGCTTCATCAAGAACAACAATACTTTTGGCGTCATATTGGCATCGTCCGTTCTCAAAGGCTTTTAAAAACTTATGAAGGGTTTGAGAAGAAATCCCACTGCCTTCTAAATTTTGAGCAGCCCTTCCTGTAGGAGCAAGACCATAGACCCTGTACCCTTCTTTTTCCCAAGCCTCGCGACAAGCTTCCAGGGCCGTTGTTTTTCCAGCTCCGGCATAGCCGACAAGGCACTTCAACTGCCCCTCTCCTATCATATGACGGATAGCCTCTTCTTGCCCTTCGCTTAAAGTGTTTCCTTTTTCTTTTAACTTTTCCTGGATGAAGGTAAGTCCATGGTCCAGCGAAGAGGAAGAGACGCCATGGGTTAGATGAGATGCAAGATCTTCTGCGGTTTCCATAAGCTTTTTCTCCGCATTAAGGAGAGTACGCGTCGTATAAATAGCCTTGTTTTCCGGAGAGCTTCCTTCAGAACGTAAGGTCAAAAGTTCCTTTGAAGTTGCAAGTTTAGCTTCTAACCTTTGAAAGAGAGGTGCCTCATCCACATAGCGATGCAGAACTTTTTGCACATCCCCCCACATAAAGGTGG
>CALBSK010000072.1 GCA_937967795.1 uncultured Alphaproteobacteria bacterium
AAATAGAAAAAATACTTTGTTTAAATATCTAATATTTGTATTAGACTGCCCTGGCGTAGGCCCTGATATGAATCCGTACATATCTTTACAACAAAGACATTCGGTCTCATAATAGATTTTTTCTATTAAGAAAAGGACTCTATCTTATGAAATTTTTTGTGGATTCAGCCGATGTTGCTGAAATTTGCGCTCTTGTGGAAACGGGATTTGTGGATGGTGTTACCACAAATCCTACCCTTATTGCAAAGTCAGGTCGGCGTTTTGAAGAGGTTATTGCAGAAATTTGTTACCGTGTTCCGGGGCCTGTGAGTGCAGAAATTACGGCAACGGATCTGGAAGGTATGCTTGCCGAAGGTCGCTATCTTGCAAAAATTGCCTCAAATGTTGCTGTTAAAGTCCCTTTAACGCCCGCAGGCCTCAAGGCCTGTCGAGTCTTGACGCAGGAAGGAACCCTTGTGAATGTCACATTATGTTTTTCAGCAGCCCAAGCTATTTTAGCAGCTAAGGCAGGAGCAACGTTTGTTTCTCCTTTTTTAGGGCGGCTTGACGATATGGGAGAGACAGGCATGAATCTCCTTCATCAAATTGTAGAAATTTATAATAATTATCCGAACTTGACGACAGAGGTCTTAGCGGCTTCCATTCGAAGCCCCCTTCATGTGGTCGATGCGGCACGAATGGGGGCGGATATCGTAACGATTCCACCTAGCGTTTTGCATCAACTTTACAAACATCCCCTGACGGATAAGGGGCTCTCTGACTTTTTAGCGGATTGGAAAAAAACGGGTCAAAAAATTCTAGCCGATTGAAATGGAGGAACGAGCCCTTCATCGTCTGCAAGATGTCTTAGCGTTTGTTTCGGAGGATCTTAAGCCGTGGGTTGAGCGTTTTTATCAAAAACTCGTTTATGAAAAGCGGGCCTCTTGGCACACAGTTCATGCTTATTTTTCAGATTTGAAACATTTCATTATCTTTATGGCTCATTATAACGGTAAGCTTCTTTGCCTAAAAGATTTTGAAATTTTAAGTCCCATGGGTTTACGGGCATTCTTAGCTGCACGTGTTCGGGAGGAGGCAAGTAAACGTTCAAACGCACGGCTGCTCTCCAGCCTTAAATCTTTTGTGCGATATTTACGTCAAGAAGGCCTTGAGGTTTCCTCAGCTTTTGAGGCGATTTCTTCCCCGCGACTCGATAAAAGACTTCCCCGTCCTTTATCAGAGTCACAATCTTTGAGCCTTATCAATCGACCCTCTCAAACGTGGATCGAGCTTCGAGATCAGGCTCTTTTTACCCTTCTTTATGGATGTGGCCTTCGCCTTTCAGAAGCTCTCCATTTAGAGGGGAAAGATTGGGGTTCTTCTTCTCTTCTTATCAAAGGAAAAGGAGGAAAAGAACGGTTAGTCCCTGTTCTTTCGATTGTTGCTGAAAAAATCAATCAATATTTGAAAGCATCTCCATATCCTTTTTCTCAAGACCACCCTCTTTTTCGCGGAGCGCGTGGAGGACGATTGAACCCAGCGGTCGCTGAAAAAACATTACGCCATTTGCGCCTTGAACTTGGCTTTTCCGCATCCGCAACGCCCCACGCCTTGCGCCATAGCTTTGCGACCCATCTGTTAGAGAGAGGGGGGGACTTGAGGTATATTCAAGAACTTTTGGGTCATGCTTCTTTAAGCTCGACTCAGATTTACACAGGCCTTGCCCAAGATAAAATTTATGAATCCTATCAAGAGGCCCAT
Source organism: uncultured Alphaproteobacteria bacterium (assembly GCA_937967795.1). Classification (GTDB taxonomy): domain Bacteria; phylum Pseudomonadota; class Alphaproteobacteria; order UBA9655; family UBA9655; genus UBA9655. The sequence continues at coordinate 1,741 of CALBSK010000072.1, forward strand.
CCTCGGGCGAAGAAATGAGGGGAGGAAGAAGATAACTCCAAGATGAGCTTGTGAAAATAATTTTCTCACAGGAGGGCCTAACTGTGGGTTTTCATTGAATTTCTGAAATTTAAACTCTATAAAAAGAAAGCATGTTTATTATTTTAAATAGAGGGAATGGTGTAATGAAGAGAAATTTTTTAAGTGTTATATTAGTCTTAGGCCTGTCTTGTTCTGTATTGAGTTCTATCCCTGCTTTAGCTATGGAAAAAGACGAAATAAATAAGGGGACGGGGGGTTTCCCTGTTAGCCCTAAAGCAAGACACACGTGCGCTATTGCTGGAGGTTTATCGGGACGTCTTTTCGCGGGGCTCATTTTTAAATAAAGAGCCTTCCATTCATACTCAGCTAATTCTTTTAAGCAATGCCCTCAGAAAAGGAATTGATACCGAGTAACCACGTGCTGTTAGGATGATCTTCTAAAAGGCTGGCGAAAAAAGATGTGTACTTGAAAAAGGGTATATAAAAGAGTAAGACTCTTTAAGAAAAGAGATGGAGTAGACTGAAATGCCGGTATTTTCAAGATTATTGGATGCCCTTTCTTCAGATATGGCTATTGATTTAGGTACCGCCAATACACTTGTGTATGTTAAGGGGCAAGGGATTATTGTGACTGAGCCCTCCGTTGTTGCTATTTCCACGACTGGCGGTAAATATAAAGTTGTTGCCGTAGGCGAAGAAGCAAAATTAATGATAGGTCGAACCCCTGGAAATATTAAAGCAACCCGTCCATTGAGAGGGGGGGTTATTGCAGATTTTGAGGTTGCAGAAGAAATGCTTAAATATTTCATACGAAAAGCTCACAAACGGCGTAGTTTTATTAGTCCTCGTGTCATTATTTGTGTTCCTTCGGGTTCAACGGCTGTGGAAAGGCGCGCCATTCAAGAATCGGCAGAAAGCGCTGGAGCGCGTAGTGTATACTTGATTGAAGAGCCTATGGCAGCTGCGATTGGAGCAGGCCTCCCCGTTACTGAACCTACTGGATCTATGGTTGTCGATATTGGAGGAGGAACGACAGAGGTCGCTGTCTTGTCTCTTGGTGGCATTGTGTATGCTCGTTCCGTGCGCATTGGAGGTGATAACATGGATGAAGCTATTATCAGTTATATTCGCCGTCAACATAACCTTTTAATCGGAGAAGCGAGCGCTGAACGCATTAAAAAAGCTATTGGTTCTGCTTCTTCTCCTGAAGAAGGAGAGGGCCGTACGATCGAAATTAAGGGTCGTGATCTTCTGAATGGAATCCCTAAGGAAATTACGATTTCCGAAAAACAGATCGCAGAAAGCCTGAGTGAGCCTGTTATGGCCATTGTAGAAGGCGTGAAGCTTGCCCTCGAAAACACTCCTCCTGAACTCGCCGCGGACATTGTCGATCGAGGGATTGTATTAACGGGTGGAGGTTCTCTCTTAACAAATCTTGATAAAGTTCTTCGAGAAGCCACAGGTCTGCCCGTAATTGTGGCAGAAGATGCCTTGTCTTGTGTTGCTCTGGGGACAGGAAGAGCCCTTGATATGATGAATCATCACAAGAACGTTTTGATTAGTATGTAAGCGGGCCTTGAGGTGTGTCCTTTTTTATTCGCCATAAAAAACCGGGCCCTTTAAAACCTACGGCCAATCCTTATCCATCTCGTTTTAAAAGATGGCGTCAGAGCTTTGGGCTTATATTTATCGTCATTCTAATAATGGGAGTATTTGTTCGGTGTTACAAACCTTTTTACGAGACCTTTCGAGATGAACTATTTGAGGGAACAGCTTTGTCTCATGGTGTTTTTATTTTTCCCTTTCAAAAAACACGCGCTCTTTTAAAAAAGACTCAAACTTTTATAAACCTCAAAGAAGAACATGCCCGCTTAAAAGAAGAAAATGAAGCCCTAAAATGGCAACTTCAAACTTTATTGCCCCTTCAACATGAGAATGATGTTTTAAGAAAATCTTTGAAAGTAACGACCTTTGAAAAATATACACACCTGACGGCCCACATCCTTTCAAGCCCTTATGATGGCCTACATCATTTTTGTTTGATCACAGCAGGTAAAAAACACGGTCTTGAAAAAGATCAAGCAGTGAGTGCCCCTGAAGGTATTGTTGGCCGGCTAGAAAAGGTTGGAACTTATGTCTCCCGCGTTTTACTTCTCAATGATTCCAATTCCCGCATTCCTGTCATGACATCCACTTCAGAACAAAAAGCAATTTTAGCAGGAGATGGCAGCCCACTCCCCACTCTTGTATATGTTGCAGATGTCCGCACAATTCGACAGGGAGAAGAAGTAGTCACATCCGGTCTTGGCGGAATTTTCCCGCCAGGACTTCCCATAGGATACGTTGATGAGATCAAAAATGGTAAGATTAGAGTGAGACCCTTTGTGAATTTCCAAAACCTCGAGTGGGTTCATATCCTGCAAATCAAGAAAGAGGGTATTTTTAACGAACTCCATTCTGTATTGGGGGGAAAATGAAATTTCCTCATAGATTCTTAGAAATTCTTCCTTTATTAAGTATCATTTTCTTTATAATGGGAGGATGTACCCTCACGCTGGGAGGATATCCTCTTTTCCCCGCTCTTTTTCTGATTTCAATTTATTATTGGGTTGTTTTTCATCCCCCTTATCTTTCTTTAGGGAGTCTTTTCGGGGTGGGGCTTCTCTACGATGCCCTTATAGGAAACGAACTGGGGTTATCTTCCCTTCTTCTTATGTTGAGTATCTTATTGGGCCAATACAGCCGGCCTTTTTTAAGCCCCCATCGCTTTTTCTTCATGTGGGGCATTTTTTGCCTTTATAGTTTTGGGTATATCTTCCTTTATGGAATATTTTCCTCAGGGGGCATTCCCCTCTTTATTTCATGGATATATGGGATTATTTTATATCCCCTTGCGATTAGAATACTTAACTACATTTATGTGCGGGCAAGGATTTATGTCCTCTCTTGATTCGTAAATAAGTTTTCTCGCTGCTTTAGAAAGAGTGTATTAACTTATCTATTTTAGCATTGAGCATAGTGGCAAAAGACGTTACTTTTTCAGGGAGAGTCGCATTCTCCTTAAAAGTCATAAGGTGTTGCTTTTCAGCATATTCTACATACTCATTATAAAGATCCAAACGTCTATAATACTTTATATCTATTTTTGTTTCTTCTAAGATACGTGTTGAAAATTTTTTAAAGGACTCCTTTTCATCAGAAGATGGATGAGATTCATTTTTAAGAATCATAAATATCTTAGACTGATTTTTTTCATGAGTGCTGAGAAATAAAATCAACTCTATAATTTTTGTGTCTCTCTCTGACGTGGCTTTACCTAAAAGATGCTCCCCGAATTTTCGAATAAATCCAATGGTCTTTTTCTTGAGGAAATTATCAGCAGGATCTCCTAAAAAAGTTGCATGAAATATATCATGCATAAAAAAACGCTGTGGTCCAGATACCTCACCATCAAAACTAATGAGGGGGTTTAAAGGCACTCCCACATAACAATATCCATGACTTATAAGTTCAAAAAGCAGGGGAATTTCACTGATTCCATTTGGTGAAACAACTGGTATTGGAATCATAAAAGGAATCATGTTATCGATTTCTTTGTAGGCATATTTTAAATTAGTGTTTGTTTTACCGTCAAGATATGTCGCCAATAAAAAATAGGTGTGAATCAATTTCCTGAAGCTCATCTCTTTATGGGAGAATGATTTATAAGCATCTTCTTTTGTCAATAAAAAATGATTATAACTTTCACTATTTTCCCCAAACCGCGCTTTTATCGTATTTCCAATAACTTTAAAGTTTTTCTCTGCTATTTTTTGCACTTCATCATAATTTTCAACAGTTGGAGAATCACCAAATTGTCTAAGAATTTTAATTTGTTCCTCTTGTGATGGGCCATCTTCCATCGCTTGAAGAGGGCAACTTAACATTAGAGAAATAACCAGAGAAAAAAAAGACATATATAATTTAATGTATAATTTCATTATTCACTCAAATAAAATCTTAAAAAACTCATTTATTATGTAAGTGCCTTAAAAGAACTTTCAAGCATATCTTTTGGAAAAACGTTTTTTGTCTTGATGAGAGAAAGAGAAAGTGTTTTGATGCTTTTTCGGTAAGGGAACTCAATTTTATCATTTTGAAATTCTGTTTTACAATAAATTAATTTCAAACTACAAACTGTTCTCTCTATTTTTCAAATACTTATAAAAATAATGAGTGAGTATGTTTTATGTCTGAAAGGGAAAATACGCGATTTCTTAGGCGAACTCTTTTTTTGGGAATTTTACAACTCTTCCTCATCGTTATTCTTTTAGGCCGTATGTATTATTTGCAAATAATAGAAGGATCCCATTATCATCTTTTAGCCGAAGATAATCGCATTGCAAGTCGGCCCTTGGTTCCTTTAAGAGGACAGATTTATGATTGTAAAGGAATTCCTCTCGTCCAGAATGAAACAAGTTTTCGCGTTGTTTTGTTGGCAGACCAAAAAGAAGAGATAGAGAAAACACTTGAAACCCTTTCGGGGATCATTTCTTTGTCTGAGGAAGAGAAGGAAGAAATATTTAAAATGATGAAGAAGAAGCGCGCTCTTGATTCTCTCATTATAAAGGATAATTTAACATGGCCCGAAGTTTCAGCCATTGAGCTTCATGCTACTGCTTTACCAGGGATTTCTATTGAAATAGGATCTGTTCGTAAATATCCTGAAGTTTTACAAGGAGCGCATCTTTTGGGTTACGTTGCCTCTCCTTCTGAAAAAGAACAAATTGACGATCTCATGCTTTCTATTCCTGGTCTTAAAGTAGGGAAGGGAGGGGTTGAGAAGTATTTTGATAGTCGATTGCGGGGCACCCCTGGTCGTAGTGCTTTTGAGGTTAATGCAAAACGAAAAGTTGTTCGTGAACTTCATCAAATTGCAAGTATTCCTGGAGAAGATATTCATCTCACAATAGATGCTCGCCTTCAAGCGTACGCACAAGATGTCCTCTCTGGTTATGAAAGTGCCTCTGCCGTCATTCTTGATATTCAAAACGGAAATGTTCTCGCTCTTGTCTCAACTCCTTCCTTTAATCCCAATCTTTTCCCCCAAGGAATTAGCCATAAAGATTGGCATGAACTTAGAGATAATCCATATGTACCTCTTACCAATAAAGCGACCTCGGGTCTTTATGCACCTGGATCAACGGTAAAACTTTTTGTAGCGCTCGCTGCTCTTCATGCAAACATCATTGACAAAACGTCAACGGTCTATTGTCCCGGTTATATATACGTGGGGAATCATAAATTTCATTGTATGCATAGCCATGGAACAGTCAATGTTTCTCGTGCCATTTCTGAATCTTGTGATGTCTTTTTTTATGAAATTGCAAAAAGAGTGGGAATTGATCGACTTTCTGCTCTGTGTGAGGATTTTGGACTTGGTACAGGGGGACTAGAAGGTTATCCCCATATTAAAAAAGGTCTTGTTCCTACAAAGGCCTGGAAGAAGGAAAAGAAAAATGCCAATTGGACCGTAAGTGATACCATTCAAGTAGGAATTGGACAAGGTTACATGCTTGCCACACCTCTCGAGCTCGTTGTTGCCATTGCTCGTCTTGCAGGAGGGGGTAAAAAGCTTATACCCCACCTTGAAGATGAAGGGAATGTGTCCTTTAAAGACATGGGTTACGATCAACAACATTTGGACCTGATCTTAGAAGCCATGATAGCCACAGCTAATACACCTTCAGGAACGGCTTTTCGGTGGCGCATCCCCGTGGAAGGGATGGAGATGGCAGGCAAAACAGGAACCAGTCAAGTTAGGCGCATTACGATGCAGCAACGAAAAGCAGGACAAACGAAAACAACTCATCTCCCATGGAAATATAGAGAACATGGTCTTTTTGTCGGATACGCACCTATAAATCATCCCCGTTATGCCATTACAGTTGTGGTTGAGCATGCGGGAGGAGCCAGTTTGGCTGTTCAAGCTGCCCGAGATATTTTATGGGAACTCCAACGCTTTACAAAGAAAAGTGGCTCATGACCATAGATTTCACGCCCTCTCTCTTTCAACAGCTCGCGCGTTTGAACTGGAATATTGTTTTCTTAATTCTTTCGATTTCTGCCATCGGATGGGGCCTTTTAGTTTCAGCTGCGGGGGGGGATATCCACCCTTGGGCCTTAAAACAAGTTATTCGATTTAGCGTCGGTATCCTCATTATGCTCACCCTTGCCCTCATCAATCTGCGCTGGTGGCTCCATTTCTCCTATATTTTTTATGGGATCTCTCTCTTACTTTTGTGTGGTGTTGAGTTTTTAGGATTTATAGGAAAGGGCGGTCAACGATGGATTGATCTTTACGTTATTCAGATTCAACCTTCCGAACTTATGAAAATAGCTCTTGTGATGGCCCTTGCCCGTTACTTTCATAGTCAATCTTATCCCATTCCCTTTCATAAACTTTTTGTGCCCCTTACATTGATTATGATCCCTGCCATTCTCGTTCTACGACAACCTGATTTAGGAACTGCTATGATTTTACTGATGACAGGAGGAACGCTATTCTTCCTAGCAGGCGTTTCTTTATGGGTTTTTGGAGCCACTTTTATCACGATCAGTGCGAGCATCCCCATTCTGTGGAGCTTTCTTCATGATTACCAAAAAAAACGAATTTTAATGTTTTTTGATCCCAGCCAAGACTTACGGGGAGCAGGCTATCACATCACTCAATCAAAAATAGCGCTCGGCTCAGGAGGTTTTTTAGGAAAAGGATATAAGCAAGGAACGCAAGCTTCATTGAACTTTTTACCAGAGAAACAAACGGATTTTATTTTCACACTTTTATGTGAGGAATGGGGATTTATAGGGGGATCACTTCTTCTCTGCCTTTATGTACTTTTAATCGTCACGTGTTTCCGTATCATTCTCACCACTCAAAATGACTTTGGTCGTTTTGTTGCTGCAGGAATGACAGTCACTTTTTTCCTTTATGTATTTATCAACATTGCAATGGTGATGGGTCTGTTACCCGTTGTGGGAATACCTCTCCCTTTGGTTTCTTATGGTGGAACCGCTATGTTGACTCTTCTGATGGGGTTTGGCTTTGTACTCAATGTTGGACTTTATCGAACCCTCAAAATTCCTCGTTTTTCTATTGGAGTCTTTTAAAGAGGATCATCACCTCCTCTCTCTTAATTTTCTAAGAAAATTTCTTAAAATAATCAAAGTGTGTTATGCTTTTTTTATTAATTACAGAGAATTTGTGGAGGAAATCATGTGACAGAAAATCCGAGTTCTTTTGTAGATATTGATTTTAGAGCCCTTTTTGAAGCGGCTCCGGACTTATATCTTGCCTTAGATGCTGACTTTAACATTATCGGGGTAAGTGACGCTTATTTACGTGCCACCATGGTAAAAAGAGATGAGATTTTGGGACGCGGTATCTTTGATGTGTTTCCTGATAACCCTGGCGATGTTCAAGCAACCGGCGTTAACAATCTACGCGCTTCATTAGAGAGCGTTTTAAAAAATAAAATTCCTAATGCGATGGCTGTCCAAAAATATGACATTCGTCGTCCCGAATCTGAAGGAGGAGGCTTTGAAGAGCGGTATTGGAGCCCCGTAAACTCCCCTGTTTTAGGAAAAAACAATGAAGTTCAATATATTATCCACCGCGTAGAAGACGTTACAGAATTTATCCGCCTCAAAGAGGCAGAGACATCTCAACTTAAATTAATGCAAAAATTACAGACCCACGCCGGAAAAATGGAAGTAGAAATCTTTCACCGAGCCCAAGAAATCCAAGAGGTAAATAAACACCTAGAACGTGTCACGAAAGAATTAGAAGAATATAATGGAAAACTTGCGAGCAGCAATGAACGATTAAAAGAATTTGCTTATGTTGCTTCCCATGATCTTCAAGAACCCTTGCGCATGATATCGAATTTTGTGCAATTATTGCAAAAGCGCTATAAAAATAAGCTGGATGAAGAAGCTGATGAATTTATTCAGTATGCCGTAAGTGGGGCGGAACGAATGAAAGCTCTTATCAATGACTTACTCATGTATTCACGCGTCGATACCCAAGGCAAGCCGTTTAAAGAAACAAGTATGCAACAGGTCTTAGACTGTACCCTTGTTGATTTACAGCAAACAATCGAAGAAGTAGGAGCTAAAATTTCTTTTGACTCCTTGCCTCCTGTTTACGGAGACGCCACCCAATTAGGCCAAGTTTGGCAAAATCTTATTGTAAACGCTCTACGTTATCGGGATCCTACCAAACCTGTGGAAATTCAGGTGGGCGTTTCTAGTGATGACGGTTATTGGAAATTTTTTATAAAAGACAACGGGATAGGTATTGATCCTCAGTTTCACGAAAAGGTTTTTAAAATTTTTCAACGTTTGCATTCTTACCAAGACCATGAAGGGACCGGAATTGGACTCGCGGTATGTAAAAGGATCATCGAACATCATGGTGGGAAAATTTGGATTGAATCAGAGCTAAATAAAGGAGCAATTTTTCACTTTACTTTACCAAAAATATCAAAAGAGGAAAAGCATGTATGATAAAAGCAAAGACGCCCATTGACATTTTACTTGCTGAAGATAATCCAGGAGATGTCCGCCTCACCCGCGAAGCCTTTAAAGATGGCAAAATCAGCAATAACCTCTATGTTGTCAAAGATGGCATAGAAGCTATGGCTTTTTTAAGAAAGGAAGGTGAGTATCAAAATGTGCCCACCCCAGATCTTTTCTTACTTGATCTAAATATGCCAAGAATGGGAGGAAGAGAGGTCTTGGAGCAAGTTAAAGTTGATCCAAAACTTAAACATATTCCTATTATTATCTTAACAACATCAGATGCAGAAGTTGATATTATTAAAAGTTATGAACTGCATGCCAATTGTTACATTACGAAGCCTGTTGATCTAGATAAATTTTTAGATGTCGTCAAACAGATCGAAGATTTTTGGTTCACGATCGTTCATTTGCCTCCAAAAAAGGATAGATAATATGAGGGAGAAAGAATGTCTCCATATTTTGTTAGTGGAAGATAATAAGGGGGATGCGAAACTCATACAAGAGATGTTAAAAGAGTCCCCACAGGCGGTACAAATGAGTCATGTTTCACAGCTTTCTGAAGTTAATTCAATCCCACCAAAAGAATATGATGTAATCCTCCTTGATCTCAATTTGCCTGATAGTAACGGGTTAAATACGGTTTTAAAAATGCATGAGCTTTTACCTCAGGTTCCTATTGTGGTAATGACTGGCTTAGACAATGAAGAATTATCTCTTTCAGCTATTCAAGCAGGCGCGCAAGACTATCTTGTCAAAGGGAAAACAGACTCACACCACCTCATTAAAACCATTCAATATGCCTTACACAGGTCTCAGGTTTTTAAAAAGATGATGGAGTTAAATGAAAATCAAAGAAGTTATTTTGCAACTCATGATGTTCTTACAGGTTTACCCAATCAACATTTGTTTCTTGAAAATTTACAATTGTTGATGACAAAGTATGAAATTACCAAAAAGAATTTTTCACTCTTTCTTTTGGAAATTCATCAACTCGATAAAATCATTGCTACCCTTGGTCATCCCGCGAAGGATGAAATTGTGAAAAAGATCTCAACACTTATCACAGAATTGCTACCAGAGTCAGTTATCGTTGCGCGATATAATGAAAATATATTTGCGCTTTTATTTCCAAAATTTTCTGATACGACTGCTATTTTAAAAGATGTTAATATTCTAAAAAGCGCTTTATCAAAAAGTTTTTTAATTGCAGATCAAGACTATTTCCCGTCCTATAATATAGGAATTTCTGTTTTTCCTTTTGACGGACAAGACCCAGAACACCTCATCAAGAGCGCTCAAACGGCTTTGGCAAAGGCTATTTTGTGTGGGGGAAGAGAGAGTGAAATATACGTAAATGACACATCTTACATAAGCAATTCTAATAATGAACTCATTTTACATAGTGATTTACAAGCGGCTTTAGAACGTCAAGAATTTTTTGTTGTTTATCAACCACAGATTGATCTTACTCACCAAAAGGTCAGCGGCGTAGAAGCTTTATTGCGATGGAATCATCCGAAATTAGGCTTGGTTCCTTCCGATAAATTTATTTATATTGCAGAAGATGGTCACCTCATCACACCCATTGGCAAATGGGTATTAGAAACGGTTGCTCACCAATATCGACAATGGAAAAATCAAACGTCTTCACCCTTTTCTTTACGGGTAGGTGTAAATGTTTCGCCTCAACAATTACACTATAATAATTTATTTTCAACCGTTCAAAATATATTAAAAAAACACGAGCTCCCCCCAGAATGTTTAGAGCTTGAATTAACGGAGAGTATTTTCATTGAGGAGACTGAATCAACGATCGAAAAATTAAAACAGATTAAAAAGCTTGGTGTTCAAATTTCAATTGATGATTTTGGCCAAGGATATTCAGGGCTGTCTTATTTGAGCCATTTACCAATTGATCGTCTAAAGTTAGACAGGGTTTTTGTGCAGAAAAATCTGGAAAATTCACCGACGAGCATTATTGTAAAATCTATTATAAAACTTGCCCATAGTTTGCGTCTTAAAGTTATAGCTGAAGGCGTTGAAACAAAAGAACAACTGGCATTGTTAAAACAACAACAATGCGATGAAGTCCAAGGATTTTATTATAGCAAGCCCGTTTCTCATACGAACATTGCTCAGATAATTTCAAATGGCTTAGTGATTCAACCACCTAAGAAGAGCGGCTCTGTTAGGAAGGGATTGTCATAAGGTAAATTTTTATTATTATTTATAGGCTTAAAGGGAGCCTCACATGCAATTCGTGCTAAAA
>CALBSK010000073.1 GCA_937967795.1 uncultured Alphaproteobacteria bacterium
AATCAAGTTCGTTAGCAGCCCCCTCCTGCTATTTGTGGAGAGAAGATAGCAAAGTTAGGTATTTTGAGCAAGGTAGCTATTGAAATTCATAGAAATCGTCATGCGGTTCTTTCACATGTTCACATGCGCGCTTATGTGTTGCGTTTTGCAACAGCGCTTTATCGCAAGCGACTTATATTGCCTTTCCTTTTTTTGTAGGAAAAGACGCAATGACGAGAAAAACGCCATTGCGTCTTGGCAGCCATAAAATTCCGTAACGAGCGCCTGTCAAGGGTGACCTAAAGGTCATCCCCGAAGGGGACGCGGAGCTTTAGCGGAGCGCTCTTGTACAGGCATAGCGAGAGAGGAATTACAAAAACTTTTTAATTTGTGAGCGAAGCGAACTAAGGGGGGGTAAAATTTATCGACTTACGAGCGGAGCGAGTTAAGGGAAAAAATTGGATAAAAATTTTTCGTTTTTTTAAAATTCATCCACAGGAAAAACCGGTTTTAAAATAGTTTTAAATAGTTTTAAATAAGTTTTAGGAAGCTGAGTGCCGCAGAAAACTAGGGCTTTGAGGGGTATTTTGGTCCGTAATATCCCCCCCTAAGGTCCGTAATATCCCCCCCTAAGGTCCGTAATATCCCCCCCTAATAGATTTTATGCACATTGTTATTAAGGTCCGTAATATCCCCCCCTAAGGTCCGTGATCCTTTGACCTGGTTTTCATGGTTTTCTTTCTCTATGTTTTGGCTAATTTCTTCAGAGATTCTTTCTAGTTTTTCCAAAGTTGATAGTCGCTTAAATAAGACAAGTTCTTTTTTTGCTTTTTGAATCCATTCCATCGTATACCCAGGTATGTCATTAGCTATTACAGCAGCTTTTAAATCGCTTTTAAACTTTTTGAACTCTCTTTCACTTCCTGATTTTTCATAAAGTTTTTTGATAGAAAATTCCCAAGGTTCATTGCTATTTCCTACATGTTTCCTTGCTGTTCTATAAAGAAATCTCTTAAGGGCAGAAGTTATGTCAAAATAAGTTGGGTCTACTTTGAGTAAGGCACCTTGAGCACAGATACCGTCGTAAAGCCATTGGGAAAGCGTTATTTGAATTTCCTTTATGTCTTTACGATCTGTATATTTCCAGCTATCCAAAAACCCAAATCCTGCTTCATAACGAAAGTCTTCATTTCTTATTGTTGTTTCTATCCCTGTAAGTTTCAGACGTGACAAGCTTGCTTTAAGATCTTTTTCTTCCTTCTTTCCATCATGCTTATGTAGGGATTTTAAAATTTCATGGCGTGGAACAATAAGAGTCCTTGGAGGAATGTCTTTTCTTTCATTGAGTATTTCCTGCATCTTACTCGCAACAAAAAGAACAATATCCCAATCATAGATACTTGCTAAGAAGTGTCCTGTATGACGGCTTACTTTGACCTTCACCCTTCCATCACGACTCTCGTAAATAATCGGATTCTTACGTTTTTTTGAAAGAGCCAAAAATGGAACTTCCATCATTTCCATCAAATCTCTGGCTGGATTTTCTTTATAAGGAATTAGTTCGGATTTCCCTTTTGATGTACTCTTATTCGATGTATTTTTGCCTTTAGGGCGACTTTTGTTAGTATCCTTCTTTTCCTCTAAAATCGTTACTTTTTGCTCTTTTTCCCTGAATTTATCTGCTAATTTTTCAAAAATTAAGGTAAGAAGTTTTCTCATAAACCCTGCTTTTTTATATGTTTTAATGCACCTCTCAGAACATAAGAAGAGCATTTTTCAAATGCCCTGAGAGGTTTTATCTTAAGATTCCTCAATATCCAGCTTCCAGCTTTTATGGACCTGGTCAATATAATTCCAAGTTCCCTTTATAGTCGAAGAAATGACAATTGCCTGAGACGAGAGATTGGTTATCTGAGACGTGAGACTTCTCAGAAACTCCATTTCTTCTTCTAAACGCTTTAATAATTGTTTGGATTTTTGTATATCATGATCAGCCATGATGACTCCTTCTAGTCGTTATGGTTAGCAACGTGCAGGCGCGACAAACACCTGTGCGTTGCGCTTAGTTTATCTCATCCAAATACTCCTGACAATCTGTTCTTTTTCCTTTTCCTGGAAGTTAAGTAGCATACGCATTTGAGTGGTTTTTCGTGTTGCCAGAATGGCAACACATATTGCGTATGTTCTGATTCTGATGAATTACGTCCATAACGTCTTCGACGATTTCTGAATAGAGTTCTCCACAAATGTCTGGGTATTTCAAGCGCTTTCTCTTGATGTCGCGCCTGACAAAAGTCCTTTGTCTCCTTGTTAATTTAGTCGTTGTCGCTTGCGACATAGCGTACAAACTTTTTCAGTTTGTATAAGCGCGCTTCGGAGAATTTTTTTCAAACCCTCCTCAGACTCAGTTCCAT
>CALBSK010000074.1 GCA_937967795.1 uncultured Alphaproteobacteria bacterium
TACTAACGCAGCTTTCCAGAGAATCTTCTCCAGCCTCTTCGCATTGAATAACTTCGTCTTTTTCTCTTTGCATGCTCTCAGCTGTGCGCGTTCCTTTTCCACCAATGTCTTCAAGAGGATTATTCATAATTTGTTGAGCTTTCGTCATTAAAGGATCGTGGCTAGGATCAATTTTTATCTGAGGACGAGAACCTGAGCTTTCACGAACCATGTGACTTACGGGATCTGTTCGGGCGAGAGTTTGGGATTTCTGAGTAAGATCAGTATCTCTTAAGCCTGCTTCCTTTGAACTGCCTTGCGAAAAGGGATGAGAGCCTGCTTCAGCTTTTTTGTTCTCAAGATTATTTAAAAACTCTTGGGCAGCCTGATCTCCTTGCCCAAGATTTTTCCAATTGTCAGCGACTGTTATTGAAGGAAAAAGAAAGAGTGATAAAAAGAAAAGAAGCTTTCTCCTTATTTGATCGCTGTATAAGGGATGCTGAATAATGTTCATGCGGCATCCCTTTGTTTAGGCTGCTGCGTTGCTTTGGGAATGAGAACTTGTTTGATGGTCTCAAGCCTTTCATTAACTTTTTGGCCTATGTTTTGAGTTTTGCCCGGTGCATAGTTTTTCATAAGGTCTTCAAAGACTTCCCGAAGATCTAATTTGGAGAAATCAACACGTTGGATTTCCTCAATGGTAAATCCTCGACAAAGAGGTTCTTTCCCACTTCCCCATCCCAAGCCTATTTGGGGACGTCCTTGTTCATGAAAGGCCTTGAGGAGTTTGTTGGTAAAGCAACAATAACTGCTTTTTTTCTTGATACATTTTCCAAGAACCTTTTTATCGCAATAGGTTCCCACAAAATGGCAAAGACCTTTTTTTCTCTTTTGGCTGAGAGCTTTTTCTTTCGCACTACAGGAAGAAAATCCCAGATCATTCCCCCATCCTTTTCCTGATCCGCAACAATCTTTAAAGTTAAGGGGTTGTTTGGAGCAGCGATGGTCCTCCCCCTTAAAAAGGATCCCATTTTGAAACTGGCCTTGCAGTTCTTTCAGAAGGCTCAACTGAGCCAAACTGGACATGAGCTCATCGTTATTTTCCCAAGTCTGATTACGGCAGGTTCCATCCAAACAAAAGGGGGGCTTTCCTCCTTGAATGGAAGAAGAGGGACGATTTTCTCCTTTGCACTGATAGGTTTGAGTATAAAGGACACATGTTTTTCCGACGTATTGCTTACAAGATGAGTTAATTTGGACACAGCCTCTGGCCCTTAAGGGCCCACAATCATCCTTCGAGGGATAATAACACTGGTAGGTATAAGTGTATTGCCAGCACTTTTTTGTTACAGCTATTCCCTCAAACACACGGGTTTGAGGACCTTGGGAACAAACCTTGGAGACATAAGAACAAAGCCCTTGATCGGCTTTGGCTTCAAGAGCTTCACACCCATTCACCTGAAAGTCCTGGGGAACCTTGACGCGTGGTCTATAGGTATAACAAAAATGGTACCTCTCGAACAAAAAATATCCAGGGGTCAGGGGTGTGGAAAGTCCGTTATTCCCTGCAGAAAAAACAATGATGTCTTCTACAGGAATTCCTGTACGGGGTGTGATAAAACTTTCAACTAAAGGGGGATAACTGCTGATGTACCCCATTACACGCCCGGGAGCTACAGGTTGAAAAGAAAGAAAATGAGGATGGCTCCCATACACTTCACAGCCAGGTACATCAAATGAGCTGTTAATAGGATTTCCTTTCTCTTCGACAATTTTGATGGACTTGTTTACAACACACGTGTGTTGGACATCTTCTCCCCCTTCTTCACAGGTGAGGATTTCGTCTTCTCCTCCTTGACTGCTCTGGCTTGCATGGGTTCCTTTCCCTCCAATTTCTGTCAGAGGATTTTCCATGATTTTTTGAGACTTGGCTAAGAGAGGGTCATGGGTGAGATCCATCTTGATCTGAGGCCTTGACGCCAAGCTCTCTAAAATCATTTGACTTGCAGAATCGGTCTGAAAAAGACTTTTAGATGTATCTTCAAGAACTTGTTCCTGAAAGCCCGCTTCTTTTGAGATGCCTTGTGAGAAAGGATGAGGTCCGGCCTCCTTTTTTTTATCTTCAAGCTTATTTAAAAATTCCTCAGCTGTTTGATCCCCTTGGTTGAGGTTTTTCCAATTGCCAGCGTCTCCGTTTGAAGAAAAAAGACAAAGAAAGAAAAGAATTTTAAAAGATTTCATTTTCCTTGTCCTTTCCTCAAAAGCTCTTGCGCTTCAAGCTTAAGGTCCCCTTTTTGAGTAAAAGTTTCTAAGGCATAAGAAAGGCTTACATGCCCTTGGAGACGGTCATGGAGAGGCGTTTGAGTGCGCTCCTTGGCGTGTAACTGAAAAGGCTTTGTAAGAATAAAAGTCGGAACGACTCGAATGGAAAAGAGGGTAAAAAGGTCAGGGTCAATAAGGAAACCTTCACCTGTCCGTTGAATGATTTTTTGCAAAGCTCTTATTGTCTTTGTATAGCTTCCTTCAACAAATCCTCTTAAAACAAGTGTGGCCCCGTATCGCTTGGCTTCCTTGGCGAGGTTTAAAAGAGCTTTTTCTCCCAAGGAGAAAGAAACAAAGAGGTAAAGAATACCTTCGGACTCTGGCGTTTCTTGATCCTTCAACTTACCGGGAACCATCTTTTGAGACTCGCAAGAAGGATGGGAAAAACAAGCACTTTTATGTTGAAGATCTTCGTTTTGGAAATGGCTATCTTCTAGCACGGTATTTTTTCGCTGAAGGGCGACGTTTTGGAAGGTCTGAAACTCTTTTTCTTGTTGAAGAATCTCCATTTTTTTAAGGAATTCCTTTTGAAGATTGAAAAATTCTTGGGTATTAAATTGATAAGCACTTGCAACAGCAAGGGCTGGAAGTGTCATAAAAACATTTAAAATCAATAGGTTCAGATTGCGCAACAATTGCGTTTTCTCCAAATCAAATAGCCAAAATCTTCGCCTTTATAAGGAAATTCCCGTCCCGCTCCCCAAATAACCTCCGTGCGTCCCAAAGGATTACAAGCCATAGGACCGCGTGTCGTAGGGCGAGGATAGGTCATTTGGGTTTTGTATTGGGACTTCTTGATGATCGGCAGGAGAACTTTTTGACAAAGAGCTTCTTGCCCACTTGTGCCCCACAACAGAAGCTCACGGTGAAGCTTCGCCATCATACGTCCGACCATGAGGAGGCTTGCTTGAACCCCTCCATTGTGAGCCGCATTGTTTCCTGTAAAAGGATAAAGGCTCCCTTGACATCCTCCACACCAGAAAAGAGAATCCAGAGAAAAGCCTGCCGTTGCGGTTGCACAATCGGCAGCACACGCCGCTTGTGCAAGCGGATTTCCAAACAGCACCGCTTCAGGATTCAAAATAAAAGAAAGCTCATCCGCATTCCATAAAGGATCAAGCTCTGTGATATAAGCCACATCAAAGCTTTGCTGCTCCAAACACAGAAAATCAACCAGGAGTTCAAGCCAATAAATGACAGGATACACATACCAATGAACCTGGTAGAAACTATGCTGAGCGCGGCTTTCTCCGTTCACACTATGAATGCCATAATTAAGATGACTGTTCCCTAATTTGACACCTCCCATACTGACCATACAAAAAGGAACGCGTGTGACATCCACAAGCCTTGCGGGCTCCCAAAATCCTACAGGAATACCCAAGTAGGGAGGTCTTGGACACGTGCAAGGAATTTGCCCTGGGTTAGGAGTATCGTCTCGTCCTCCTCCACTTACTTTTACAGGCCCAATCGAAATGGGAAAAAGACAAGACCAACAAATGTCTGTGATGGGATTGACAAATCGTCCGGAACACGCTTTTGTATTTGAAAAAGAATTAAAAATAACATGGAGGCAAAAATGTATGGTCAATATTCTTTTTAGAATATTTCCTTTTCTTTTTACTGTGTTAACTCTTAGCGTTTTATCTTTGGCAAAGGCAGGGAGTCTCTTTAATCCTTCTCTTGAAAGCCCCCTTTCAGGGGGCTCAGAGGAAGGAATTTCTGTGAGTATGATTCTTCTTTTCTGCCTTATAGGATGGTGGTTGCTATATTTAGGGATCTCTTGGATTTTTCGTCCGAGAATGAATCCAAAAAAAACCTTGCCAGAGAAAATTTGAGAGAGAAATGAGGTCATAGCTTTTCTCCCAAGAAAATTTCCTCAATCCGCAATCGCATCCCTTCTTGTTGCACAAGAGCAGGAACTTGGCTGATCCCGAGCTTTTTTGTAAGAAACCCTCCTTGATCAAAATAGACGGGAACGTTCCATTCATCGGAAAGAGCTAAAGGAGCTCCTTTAACGAGAATGAGTTTGACAGATTTTTCTTTTAACTGGTCTTTTGCAAAAGAGACTTGGTCTCCATTATCCCCATCAAAAAATAATAAACTTTGGGACAGAGTCACCGTCTTCAAGGGATTTATGGTCGTTCCTTTTTTATGAATAAGTTGGCCTTTATGATTTTGAATATCTTCCGGTACTCTATAAGTGGGGTCATAATAAAAAACGCGAGAGTGAATGGCTTTGGTAAGGGTTTGGACAGATTTAGGGCGTTCAATGGCAGCCTTTGTTTTTTGTTGAAGCTCTCGATTTCGTTTTTCAAGATCACCCTTTTCTTCCATGCTTTTCAGCTTTTTCTGAATAAGCCGCAGGGGATCTTCTTCTACAATGGGGTAAATGATGCCATGGGTCCCAAGGTCTCTTGCGAGAGCAAGAGAAGTCATCAGTAATCGGTTATCAGTGATCAGAAGAAAAAAAAGAAAGAAAATTTTCTTCAGATTTACAATAAGGAATCTTAAAAACTCAGTAATTTCCGTAAAATTTCTGATGACTGACAACTGATGACTGATAACTGTATTTACCATGTAAATACAGCCTTTCCCCAAATTTTCTCCATCGGAACAAGCCCAAACTCTTCATAGCGAGAATCAAAACTGTTTGGGTTATCCCCAGCTACAAAAACATATCCTTGAGGAATCATCTGGATGTTAAGAGGAGTGAGAGGTTTTCCGTCACGCGTTGCTTGCAGGAGCGCAAGGGGCTTAGAGTTAGAGGTTTGAGACTCAAAAAGTTTAACCTTGACGCCATCCTTATCTCGAACGATTTGATCAGCTGGAAGGCCAAGAACACGTTTAGCAAGGGGTTTTGTCCCTACATATTTTACAGCGTGCCCTTGGATGGAAACGATATCCCCTCGATGAGGCGTTGAATTCTTCATAAATAAAAGGTAACGAATACCTGAAAGGCTATCTGTGACGCATTCGCTTAAATGTGTTTGAGTGGCGATACTTGCTAAAATGAGAATGACAGTGCAAAAAAGAAGACTGATACGAACTGAAAAAAGCTTTATCCACCTCTTATTCATGGTTTTTCTCCTTTGAGAGAGTATTAATGGCCTCTTTTAAGCTCAATCCTTGGGACACAAGATTTTGCACAGCTGTAAATTCTTCAGCCTTTGTTGAATAAAGGATCTTCGAAAAGGGATCGAGATAAAGCCTGCCTACAGCAAAGCCTTTTGGCCCTTTGATCATAATTTCCGCATATTTCCCTTGTTCTGTATGAAGGGATCTCAGCATCCGTTCCATGGCAGGATCCATCGCAAGGCGTTTGGAATTTTTAAGCATTTCGATGGACTCATCTTTTTGAGAAAGAAGACACATCCAGTCTGCATTATCAAAAGCGGCTTGCGCTCCAGGTGTGGCATAAAAATCATTAATGGATTGAGTCCCTACAATAAGGCCTCCAAAATACTTTCTGAGCCTCCTTGCAGCCGTTTCAATAAAAACACCCGATTGTTTACCGCGCAGCATGTCCCAGGCTTCATCCAAGATGAGACATGAAGGGGTTTTTCGATCTCCCAGATAGATGGAGTTGGCAATCTGCAAAATCACCATTTGCACAATGACTGATTGAAGATCTTTCCGTTCTTTAAGCTCCTCAAGCTCCACCACAACTAAAGTATCTGAGAGATCGATATTTGCAGGACCATTAAAGAACCGTCCATAAGTGCCCTTTTCCGTGTAAGGATAAAGACGCTCCCCAAGGCTCATGGCAACAAGGTCAGGATGTTTAAGAAGGAAGTTGGCTACATCTGTGATGGTTGTATGGTTCTTCCTCTTCTCCCAAGCTTTTTGAATCCCTTGTTCTAAGTAGGTGTCTTCTAAGTCGGTTGTTCCTTCTTTAGGAGCTGCCATCAGAGAGAGAATGGGCTTCAACATGGAAAGGGCGTCCGATGCGGCTTCAGGATCATGGGAGGGAATCGAAGAAAAAGGATTGATACAAATCGGGGACCCTTTTAAAGGGGAATGAGTGGAGAACTCCAGATAAGTTCCCCCTAAGAGCTTAACGGTCTTCTCGAAAGACCTGCCTACATCAAGAACAAAGACCCGTCCTCCCATGCCCAGCATACTGGTCATAAGCTCTTGCATAAAAACAGATTTACCTGATCCGGATCGCCCTACGACACATGTGT
Organism: uncultured Alphaproteobacteria bacterium; assembly: GCA_937967795.1. Classification (GTDB taxonomy): domain Bacteria; phylum Pseudomonadota; class Alphaproteobacteria; order UBA9655; family UBA9655; genus UBA9655. Next base: position 6,489 of record CALBSK010000074.1, read on the forward strand.
TGTAGTTGCCTTCGTTGTTATCAAAAGGACACCAGGTAAAGATTTGACCCCGCCTTCCTACAAGAAGCATGCCCGGAGATTTGGTTCCCTGCCATTCCCCTTGAAGGGGCATGAGATTGGCTGGTTCGTGACTGAGAGTGGTTTTTGTTTTCTGAAACTTTTGGCTATCCTCATCAGACCCTTCTCCCCAGGTCATCGGCAAACAACTGAGAAAGGAGGGAAGCTGCATGTACCGATCTAAAGCCAATTCCCATCTCTGGGATCGGTAAAGATTAAAAAGGGTTTGCTCTTCTCGAGCGATGTGTTGAGGTATACTTAAAAGCCCTACCTGAAAGCGGGTTCGAACAAGCCGTTGCCCTTCTTCAAACTTCTCTCTGACGTAATTCCATTCTTGGGCTTCTTTTTTTACCGAAGGCACGTATTTGGCAATAGGGGAGGCTGCTTGTTTTTCCACATTGCCACATTTGGCCAGCATCTTTGTTTTAAGGGTTTTCTCATTGCAGATATGAACGCTATAAGAAATGAAGAAGCTCCCCTGAAGGCGCAAAAATTCATTAAAAGGATCCCCAATCAAAACTCCCATAGCCCCCAAATGCCAAAAGGGAGGAAAAAGACGTGGGGTGTAAAGTCGCATAACCTGCTCTTCTTCCCCAAAAATCAATTGATGAGGACCCACAGCCATTCGTGTGGAAGGGCTCATCAGTTGATGGGAAAGGAAATCGTGAATGTTCCAAGGAATAAGAGGGTTTTCCAGTTGATCGGACGGATTCAAAAGCTCATCAAGCCCGCCTAATAAGTCTTCCGCATGCCAAACCTTCACAGGGAGTCCCCAGCCTTTGAGGGTGGTGAGAATTTGTTCACGAAGAGCAAGAATAGAGTCGATTGTTTGAAGGGATGAAGAGGGTTCACTGTAAGAGAGAAGCAATCGAAAGGTCCGAATACCCTTTCCTTGAGAAAGACCTCTTAAATAAGAGGTCCGCTCGAGGGCTAAATCCTTAATCACCGTTGACTGAGTGAGGCGGATTTTTTCCCATGACGTGAGCCAAGGATTAATGCGAGAGCTGGCAATCAACAAACTTTGGAAGTTGGATCCCAAAGGAAAAGAATGCTGAAAAATCCCCGTCAGTTGCCTTGGAATTTCTTCTCCACATCCGACCAAAGGAAGAGTTTCAATGACAAACCCTATACTTGATTTATTAATAAACAACTGAGTTTCAGGATCAAAACTGCGGTAAGGCAAAATCTCACTCAAGCTATGGGTCCTCAAGAACTCGTTGGCTAAGATGAGGGTTGCGGACGAGGATCCATAGCCGTGATCAGAAATCAGGAATCGGTTCCCCGGGTCTGTTGCCCGGGGACAAGCATCAGATGGAGTTTGAGGCACGGAAGGCCTTCCTTTCATCTAGAGTCTGAGCTTGAGAGGAAAAATCTTCAGGAGGAACCCAATACCAGATTTTCGAAGGTGAAGAACAGAAATGACTCTCTCCACATGCTGGCTCTTCTGATAACTGGTTTCTGATCACTGATGACTTGTTAACCCTTTGGTTCACTTCCGAAATGGACTGGCACTTCACCCCTTCACCAGGCGGACATTCGAACCCTCCTTCGTAAACACCCATACAGGACGTTAGCGCAGGCGCTAACGCAGTGATCAGTATCCAGTGATCAGTTATCAGATTGGATATTGAACGGCCTGACTTCTTCTGTCTCTGTCTTAAATATTGAAGCATTTTTTTCCTTTCTTTTCTGATGACTGATATCTGATTACTGATTACTGGGAACCTTTTCGTTCTTAATCTCAGCATGAACTTCCTGAGCTCCAATAAAGGTTCCCTGAGTGAAGACGATGTCCACAACTTGTCCGGCTGCGACTTGAATGACGGGCTGAAGTTGTTCGGCTCGATCAATGTAATATTGAGACAATCGATCAAGGGCAGATGACGCTCCTCCTGCCATGCCTGACGTAAAGGTCTCCCCAATGCTTGGAGGGGACACTTGAGCACTTCCTGGTGAGAAGGGATTCACAAGCTGCTGGCGATTTTGGGGATTTGCCACATTGCTCAATCCTGCAAACATGCCTCCCACAAGACTGCGCCCTAAGAACTGGCCTTCTTTGGATGCAACAATGCCGCGAATGCCCGCTTTGCCATCAGGTCCTGCAATATACCCTGCCACTTGCGTTTCAATGATTTCTCCTGTTTCCCTTGTCGTACAGGTAAGCTTTTCGAGTCGAGCATAAATCCGCTCTGAGGAGAGGTCTCCATAGGCGCTTGCGAGGCAATGGCAATCTTTGAGATCGCTTTGAAAGCGTCGTGGAAGAGTTCCATGATCAATGATCCTTAGCAGCATGGGTCTTGGATCAGATGACGCACTCATCGCCGATGAAGCATCAAGGCCTGAAAGCAATATCGTTCTTGCAAAAGTACCTGCAGGAATAGTTGTCTCAACGGTTTTATGAGATTTAATTTGAGATTTTTCTGTAAGATTCAAAGAAAATTTATGAATTATCTTTTCGTCCCCATTTGAGTTTCCTTCTTTATTTGGAGAAGAGCTCCCTTCTTCCTTATAGGGAGAAAATGCGGCTTGTTTTGTCTCTTCCAGTTCCGTTTCTAACTGAAGATTCCTTGCTTCGATCTCTTGCAGGCGAATGTCTTCTTGGGCTTTGTCTTCTTTGACTTTCTCTTGGAAAAGGATTTTGAGAGCTGAAATTTCGTCAAATAATTTCTTGTTTTCATTTTCCACGTTGTGGCGCCAGGCTTCATTCAAATCCACCTTCTTGGAAGCTGTTTCAATGGCAGTCGGTTGAGGTTTATGAGTGGTATCCTTTTGAAATCCAGGCTTCTTTCCTAAAAAGATGGCTAAGGCTCCATAAAAAAGACCCACCAGACTTATGAGAAGAAGAAGGGTCCAAAAGTACTGAAGGCGCCTTATGCCAGATGAAGAGAGAGGATTAAAAAAGGACTTCAGACGCTGCTTTAAGAGCAGAAAATAATTTTCAAGATTTCGTAATAACATGGGCTTTTGTTCCTTCTCCAGGTTCAAGAGTTTTCTTCTCAATCCAAACGGCAACAATCGATTTTTTGGTGAGAGATAAATGGTTTAAAAATTCAGGTTCAGATAAAGTGAAGGGGGATTGCGAATTGTTTTTGACCTCATAGGTTGAGGCTTTGAGCTTTTCTCCTTGAAGCTCTCTTTTCCAAAGATAAGGCCCTTTTAAGGTGTTTAGGTTTAAAGGAAGAGATTTATACCCTAAAGGAATGCGATCTTCGTGAGAGGCTCGCAAGAGATCTTCGATTTCTTCTCGGGAAATTAAGTTTTTTGTTTCCTTACTTCTTTCGGCATCACTTTTAAGAATAAGGGCTTCAGGAGACCGATTTTGAGGGGTGAGTTGTAAGTCTTGGGTGATTCCTTTTTCCGTTGTTAACGTGAGATGAATAGGTTTAAATCCTCCAAGACCCGTAGGGCGAATAAAAACCTGACCTTGGCCTTCATCCGCTTCCAATATATATTCGCCAGTCACACCAAAGACATTAAGGATTCGATCATCCTTAACTCTCATACGGGTAAGGCCTGATTGTGAAATGGGCACCTCAATCGTTTGGGATTCATTGAGGTGCTTAATAATAGCTGCATGAGCCGTTGTGCTCAAAACAAAGCAAAAAAGAAAATTACGAATCATGAGAAATTCCTCCGTGCGCCGGTTTATCCCGGCGCACGGAGGAAAAAACCATGAATCCCCAGGACAAAAACTTTAATTTCACGAAGAAAAGTCTGGATGCTCTTTCACGGCCAGAAAAAGGAAAGCGCCTTTACGTCTATGATATGCGCGTGAGGGGGTTAGAGATGATGGTAACCGATCAGGGTACAAAGTCCTTTAAGGTCTATCGTAAGTTTAATGACAAGCCTGTCCGGGTCACTTTGGGGAAATATCCCGAAATGACCATTGAGCAAGCTCGGAATGAAGCGCAAAAGATCATTACGGAGATGTTGAAGGGTAAAAATCCCAATGAGGAGAAGAAAAAATTGAGGGCAGAAACTTCTCTTGGAGAAATGTTTGCCTTATATCTGGAGCGCTACAGCAAGCATCATAAAAAGA
>CALBSK010000075.1 GCA_937967795.1 uncultured Alphaproteobacteria bacterium
GCCACCTGGCGGGAGGCTTGGCCCAGTTGGCATCAGCGGCTGTCAATCTCTTTGCGGGCTACGATGTGGAATCGGGCATTGCGACCAGCAAAAATGCCATTGAGAATAACTTTAATACCTTCGATGACAAACAGAAAGAAATGGAAGAAGCCCTTCGAATCCTCCACAGGCCGATAGAATACAAGTGGTCAGAAATTAAGATTTTGAATAATCCATTTTTTAAAAATTATAACTAAATTTTATTCTTGTATTCTACCGACCTGCTGCGCCTACGCCTCCTGTGAAAACGATTTGACAAGAGCTTTTGATTGATTATAGTCTCTCAGAATACTTATTTTTCCTAAAGGAAGTTTTTAAATGACAAAACGAATTGAATCAAAACATAAAATTGACCGGCGCCTTGGAGTGAACTTATGGGGTCGTCCAAAAAGTCCGCTCAATACGCGTGCTTATGGGCCTGGCCAACATGGTCAACGCCGTTCTAAACCTTCAGATTATGGACTGCAGCTCACTGCCAAACAAAAATTAAAGGGATATTATGGAAATATTACTGAAAGGCAATTTCGCCGCCTTTATGCAGAAGCTGTTCGTAGGCGGGGTGATACCAGTGAAAATCTTATTGGACTTTTAGAATCCCGATTGGATGCAATTGTCTATCGTATGAAGTTTGTCTCTACTGTTTTTGCCTCTCGTCAGTTTATAAATCATGGACATATCCTTGTGAATGGCAAGCGAGTCAACATTCCTTCCTACCTTGTAAAACCAGGTGATGTGATTGAAGTTCGTGTAAAATCAAAAGAATTGCCGTTGGTTTTAGAAGCATCGCAATTAGCAGAAAGAGACGTCCCGGAATATCTGGAAACGGATTACAAAGCGATGAAGGGAACTTACGTACGGGTTCCAACCCTCCTAGAGGTTCCTTATCCTGTTCAAATGGAACCAAATCTTGTCGTTGAGTTCTATTCTCGTTAGTTCTTAAAAGGGATCTTTGATTCTTCTGTTGGGGCGCTTAGCTCAGTTGGTAGAGCAGCTGACTCTTAATCAGCGGGTCGCAGGTTCGAATCCTGCAGCGCCCACCAAGGAAAATAAGGAGTTTCGAGGGATTTAAAGAAAACGGCAAAAGGGATTAAGTAGCATATAGGTAGCAATTGGAAAAGCATTTAAACTTGTTTACTGATAGTTCCTTAGTCCTTATAGAGAACGAGAGAAAATTACCTTAATAAAAATAGGATGAAGATTCTCTAATCTCTCTTCATCTTTTATGAAATGGGCAGCAGCTCTTCAATTCTAACCAAAGTAAGGCTCGTAAATTGCTTTAAATGTTGGTCATTACCATATTAGAGTTATATGTGTTAGCTCGTGAAGGGATTTTGAGACATGTATGATAGCGGCAGTTGAGGCTTATAAGTCAGGGTTATTCCGATCTCAGAATTGGTTCCCTAATATCGTTTCAGGAACCATAGTCGGTGTTATTGCCTTGCCCCTAGCTATGGCTTTTGCTATTGCATCTGGAGCTAAGCCAGAGCAAGGAATTTATACGGCCATCATCTCTGGCATACTGGTTGGTCTTTTTGGCGGTAGCCGAGTTCAGATTGCAGGCCCTACAGGAGCCTTCATTGTTATCCTTGCTACCATTACCTCTAAATATGGAATCGAAGGTTTGCAGATCGCTACAATAATGGCAGGGATTATTTTGGCCTTTATGGGTATCGCCAAATTAGGCAACATTATTAAATTTATTCCTGACCCCGTTATTGTGGGATTTACGAGTGGAATTGGTGTGATTATTTTTGTCAGTGAATGGAGGGACTTTTTTGGCCTTCCAAAGCTTCCAAATCATCTGACTCATTTTCATGAGAAGCTCTTAGCTCTTGTAAATGCTTTTCCACACTTGAATTTTACGACCACAATCCTTGCTTTTGTGAGTTTGTTTCTGATGCTCTTTTCTTCAAAAATTCGGTATATTAAGCGTGTCCCTTCTCCGCTTGTAGCTTTGATCATTGTAACCCTCATCCAAGCCCTCTTTCAATTCTCTGATGTGACCACTATTGGGAGTGTTTTTGGGAAAATATCTCAAGAACTTCCGCCCCTTCACCTCCCAAGTCCATCTTTTAGCGAAGTTATTGAGCTCACTGGCCCTGCTTTTACAATCGCAATGCTTGGAGCTATAGAATCGCTCCTTTCTGCAGTCATTGCCGATGGAATGATGGGTACGCGGCATAATTCTAATCAAGAATTGATTGGGCAAGGCTTAGCAAATATTGTGTGTCCTCTCTTTGGGGGATTTGCTGCTACAGGAGCCATTGCCAGAACAGCAACAAGTATTCGCAATGGGGGTAATAGTCCTCTTGCAGCAGTTGTGCATTCCCTTGTCCTTCTTTTAATTATTTTATTTTTAGCTCCTTTCGCCCAATATATTCCGCTTTGCACGCTAGCCGCAATCTTATTTGTCGTGGCTTATAATATGAGCGAGGTTCATCACTTTTATCATATGGTGCGGCACGCGCCAAAAAATGATGTTCTTGTTCTCATATCAACATTTATTCTTACCGTATTTACAGATTTAGTTGTAGCTGTGAATGTAGGAGTCATTCTTGCGGTTTTCTTATTCACCCGGCGCATGAGCCAAGCTGTAACTGTTGAACAAGAAACAACAACAAATTTCCAAACTGAACTAAACCATTTAAGTCTTAACGAACTTCCGTCAGAAATTCTTATCTATAATATTCAAGGACCTTTCTTTTTCGCAGCTACAGAAACATTCGAACGTACTTTAGCTGCAATGCCCATAGGCCCTAAAGTCCTTATCTTTCGCCTAAAAAATGTCCCTTTTATGGATATTACAGGATTACAAACCTTTCAAGAAATCATTGAACAACTTCATAACCGCGGTATTGATGTATTAATTTGCGAGGCAAACTCACGCGTACATCGCAAGTTAGGGAATATGGATATTTTTAAATGGATTCACCAAAGGCGTATATTTCCAACCTTAGCCATGGCTCTAGAAACGATTTTACGAAAACATGATATGCAGCCCTTATCAACAAAGAACTCTAAAAATCTTGCTTGATTACCAATAGAGCACCCCTTGGATCTTAAAAAATCGATATAATCAGTTCAGGAGCTGTAAGGATTCCCCTGATATACTTTTTAGAAGACGATCAATTTTGATTTTGTATCCTTTTCTTTAATGCTTCAGAATGATCTACGTTATGGAAGGCTATACTAACTTTTTCTACCATGGTTTTCTCTAACTTTTTTATAGTTTTGTTTTGATTTCATGTTCAACATTTTTATCGCTTATTAAATCCACTATTAGCTTGATATGGTCTCACTTCGTTTTTGGAAGATAAGGACATTGGCCCCCCTTTATATCTTGTGCTCTTAACATTTTTACGACAGAAATAATTTCTGAAGCAGCTGTTTCTATATCCTCTTCACTTGTAAAGCGCCCTATACCCAGTCGAACGGTCGCAGGAACAAAAGCATTCTCAGGATGAAGGGCGCGAACAACGTAAGAGAGCTCGCTCTTATCAGAAGTACAGGCTGATCCAATGGAGACAGCAATATTTTTAAGATTTGAAAGGAGAGGTTTGCTAGAAACACCTTCAAAACTAAGGTTTAAATTACCAGGAAGCCTTTTATTAAGATCGCCATTAACAATGATGCCTGGAAGGTTACTTTGTAAAAGATGGAGAAGCTTGTTTCTTAGCTCTAAGAGACGTTGCGACTCAGATGCTAATTCTTCCAAAGCAATTTGGGAGGCTTTCCCTAAACCAACACATAAAGGGGTTGGAAGTGTGCCTGGGCGTAACCCTTTTTCTTGGCCCCCTCCATAACTAATGGGCTCTATAGTAATGCCTTTCCTAACAAAGAGAGCCCCTATTCCTTTAGGGCCATAAATCTTATGTCCTGAAAGGCTCAAAAGATCGATACCATCTTTTTTTACGTCTAAAGGAATTTTACCAAAAGCTTGCGCTGCATCTGTATGAAAAAGGGCTCCATGTTCATGGGCAATTTTGACAATCTCTTTAATAGGCTGCAACACTCCAATTTCGTTGTTAGCAGCCATGATAGAGACAAGAGCTGTTTTAGAAGTCAGAGCCTTTTTTAGTTGATCAATGTTTATGATTCCATTTTGCTGCACAGGTAGAAAGGTAATTTTAAAACCTTCCTTTTCGAGCGCTCTTAAAGGCTCTAAAACAGATTCATGTTCTGTTACGGCGCTGATAATTTCAGTTTTTCCTTGCTGCTTTAAAACGCGGCACGTTCCTAAGATAGCAAGGTTATTTGCTTCTGTTGCTCCAGAGGTAAATATAATATCTTGAGGTTCAGCATTTATGACATGTGCAACCTTATCTCTCGCTTTTTCAATTGCCTCACGGGCCCGTATTCCATAAATATGGGTAGTTGAGTGTGGATTCCCGAATTCTTCCGTAAAATAAGGGAGCATCTCTTCTAGAACTCTTACATCTACAGGCGTAGAAGCTTGGTAATCTAGATAAATGGGAACAGCCCAAGTTTCTGTGATCAAAAAGGTGAGTTTTATAAGAATATAGCCTAGGTATTTGTGTTTCATGTGAGATCCCTTCATCTTCTTTTGATTAGTATAGGTTAGTCTTAAGTATTCCTTCTTTAATATCCCATAGCTTGTGTTTTCCAAAGTTGGCTATAGACCCCGCTTTTTTCAAGAAGTTTTTGATGATTGCCATCTTCCACAATACGTCCTTTGTCAAATACTAATAATCTGTCCATCTTTGATAATGTTGAAAGTCGGTGGGCGATGGCTAGAATAGTTTTATTTTTCATAACTTCTTGTAAGCTGTCTTGGAGACAATGTTCTGTAATAGGGTCTAAAACAGAACTTGCTTCATCTAAGATCAATATTTTAGAATCTTTTAAAATGGCTCTTGCTATAGATACTTGTTGCCTTTGGCCTCCCGAGAGCATCATGCCGCGCTCTCCTACGATAGTATGATATTTTTGGGGGAGATCTTCTATAAAAGTATGGGCATGGGCTTTTTGGGCGGCCTCAATAATCTCTTGATCTGAGGCGTTAGTTTTCCCATAAGCAATATTTTCCCAAATTGATCTGTTAAATAGAATTGGTTCTTGTGGAATATAACTAATATTTTCATGGAGACTATTTTGATCTACACCTTCTATATTTTGGTCGTCTATAAGTATTCTTCCTGACCGGATAGAAAATAATCTTAAAATCAAGTTAATAAAAGTTGTTTTCCCACTTCCAGAATACCCTACAAGCCCTACTTTTTCGCCAGCGCTTATGATAAGTGAAAGATCGGAGAATAATAGGCTGTTTGATTGATAGCTGAAGCATACTTTTTGAAACTCAATTTTCCCGTTTTTAACTTTCAAAAGAGGAGCATGAGGCACATTAATAATTTCTGAAGGTAAGTTTATTAATTCTAATGTTAAAGCACACTTCCCAAGATTTTCTGAAAATTTAAGTAAATCTCTGGGAAAGCTCTGGAGGCTTTCTCCAATTGAAATCGTAATCGTTAAGGTAAGGATAAACTCACCAACGGATACTATATCCCGTTGAAACAAATAAATAAGATATATTAAAATTAATGAGATAAGAGCTACCAGAAAAAGAGAAGCTAGAGCCTGGTGGAGTAATATTACCCATTGTAGGTCCTGAGAGGATTTTGCTTCAATCTTAGCCTGAGATGCCAAATATGAAAGTTCTTGCTTTTGCCGTACAAATAAGATGACTTGGAGGATATTGCCTATACTATCAAGTAATTTGCCAATTAAGAGAGCATAATTTTCTAAATACTTTTTAGCCAAGCCAAAAGGCTTTTTAGCAAGAGTATAGCTTGCCCAAACGAATAAAGCCGAACAGGTTATTAAGATCACGGCAAAATGAGGTCGTACAACATAGCATATTGTAAAGCAGGCAGCGAGGAAAGATAGGCTATGGGTTAAAAAGCGGTAAATAGTTAAATTAATTAGGGCCTGAGCCGCATCAGCCATTTCTGCGATACGGGCAGCAATAGATCCTCCTAAATGGCTTTGAAAGAAAGAATATGGATGAAATTGAATACGCTTTAAGCTCTCAAGAATCAGGCTATTTCTAAATAAGGGAACCATTTTTAAATAAAGAAAATCACTTATCCTAAAAATGAAAATGTTGAGAATACTTAAGATTGCATACAAGGTGGCAGGAAGAAAAATCGCATAATAAAGATTAGCCTTAAAAAAAGGAGACTCAACTCTATCAATAATGACTTTGAGAAGGTAAGGGCGAAGGGAGAGATTGATGGCAAAAAAAACTTCAATAAGACTTAATCCAGTAAGATGCCATTTATAAGGCTTGAGAGCATCAATAATAAACTGAAAGGCCTTAGTCATATTTGACGACCCTCATCCTAAATAGTGAATTATGGTCACATACAAAAATTTATTTCAAATAATATCTAAAAATATTAAATTGAATATACAACAATATATTAATCATAATTTACATGAACTAAGTTTCCAACTTTTGTAACGCCTGGGAATGACCATGCTACTCTAGTAGCCTGTCTGTGTTCTGCCCAACGAACAGTACCTCAGGGGATTATTTTGCTCTTTTCTATTTCAATAATATTTGTTATTTTTGTTCTAAATAAATTATAGAAATTATTTTTACTTTAAAAAAGTTTAAAATTTTATTTTTTTTCAGCTAGTTATAATTTACCTGAAAGAGTAACATTTTTACTTAGCTAATTGATCTGAACTTCACTTTAGGATTTGAACTTAACTTTAGCTAACGAAGAAATGTAACAAATGGAGGAACACATGGCCCGCCGTTCTTTAATGCCTTTCAGTTTTGGAAAAGACCTCGAACCTTTTAATTGGCTGCGCCGAGAGGTTGATAGCCTTTTTGATAATTTTTGGCGATCTTCTAGCCTTCAACCGCAATTAAGTTTATATGAAAGAGGGTTCCCCCTTATCCCTGATATAGATATTTCAGAAGCAGATGATGAGTTTACGGTCATTGCTGACCTTCCTGGCTTAGAGGAAAAGGATATTAAGGTTGAAATTAACAATAATATCTTAAGAATAAGTGGAGAGAAGAAAGTAGATCGTGAAGAAAAAAGCAAGAATTTCCATCGCTTTGAGCGCGTAGCTGGTTCCTTTAATCGATCAATCCAGTTACCAAGCCTCATTAATGAGGACAGCATCCAAGCAAGCTTTAAAAATGGAGTTCTGACCATCACCCTTCCTAAATCAGCAGAGGCTAAAACTAAAGCAAAGCACATAGAAGTTAACAAGGGCTAAGAAAATGTTTTCTTTTTAAATTAATGTATGCAGGAAAGCTGCACACTTTGTTAAGCTTAGGGCCTAAGGCTTTCTTTGCTTATATGAACAAAATAATAAGAGGTGGCGCTGTTGGTGAGAAAACCATATGGATATGAACGTAAGTCTTAGGATGTTATTCACTATGATAAAGCTAATTATCTTTGATTTTGATGGAGTTCTTGTCGATACGCAACAGATAGTTAATAAGCTTGAATGGCAATGTCTTGCCCAGTATGGCGTTACTCCCTCTTTAGAAAATTTTACAAAAAGATTTTCCGGTGAGACAGCTCAATCCATTATCGAGCGACTAAAAGAAGAAGAGCATAGTTGAGTTTCCTAAGAATGCCCAGGACATGGGGAAAGAAATTGATGATAGGGTTTTCGTAACTCTCTCAAAAATGAAAATCAAACCTACTCAAGGGGTTAAAGAAATCCTTTCTTATTTATCTCTTAAAAAATGCGTCGCTTCGAACTGTTCCTCACGTATTTTAAAAGCACTTTTAAAAGCTGGCGGGCTTAACATTTATTTTGGGGATAAGGTTTTCAGTGCAGATGAGGTCAAAAAGCCTAAGCCTTATCCTGATCTTTTTCTCTATGCCGCTCATCAATTAGGAGAAGATCCAGCCAACTCTCTTGTCATTGAAGATTCTGAAGTTGGGGTGAAAGCGGCTGTAAGTGCAGGTATGAGAGTTGTTGGTTTTTTAGGAGGAAGCCATATTACATCTTCTGATAGAACGAAGCTTATAAACGCAGGGGCAGAACAAGTTTTTACAGATATGAAACAGCTGAAGAGCTTATTAATTAATTCTCAAGAAGAAAAAGACTTTTCATTTCCATCAAATGATGTTTCTTCGCCTCATGGTTACAAGGCTAAACGGGCTTCCATGGTGAAGTTTCAATTAGAAGCCAGAGGTATCTGTGATCCCAATGTTCTAAAAGCAATGGGTACTGTCCCTCGCCACTTATTCGTCCCTCAAGAGTTTCAAAATTTAACGTATGCAGATACGCCTTTACCTATTGGCCATCATCAAACGATTTCTCAACCTTATATCGTGGCTTTAATCTGTGAGGCCGCTCACCTCTCTCCTACAGATAGAGTCCTAGATGTTGGAACAGGCTCGGGTTATCAGGCAGCTGTTTTAAGCCAGCTGAGTCAGGAGGTTTACAGTATTGAGCTTATTAAGCCTTTAGGTGAACAAGCCAAGGAATTACTTCACAAATTGGGCTATAAAAATGTTCATGTTAAGATTGGGAATGGCTATGAAGGCAGGGCAGAACACGCCCCTTATGATGCCATTCTTGCTGCTGCTGCCGCAGAAGAAGTCCCTCAAACTCTCCTCAATCAGCTCAAGCTCAATGGAAGATTGATTATACCTTTGGGAACACCTTTTAACCAATATCTAATGCGATTTACTAAAACCAAGGATGGTTTTAAGGAAGAAAATTTAGGATCTGTTGCCTTTGTGCCTTTTAAGAAAGAGGGACAATAAGAATTTTACACGGCCTAGCAAACGAAGAAAATTGTAGAAGAGAGATCCAAAAAAATAATTTATAGAAGAAGATATAAAAATGTTAGAGACATTCATTCGAATATGCCGTTTTAACTTTGGAGAATTTGAGAAAGAAGAACTTAAAAAGTTTTTACATATGGGATTGATATTTGCTCTCATGATAGGAGCCTATTGGACATTGAAGCCATTGAAAGATTCTATATTTGTAAACGTCAGACCAACCTTTCAATTACCCACAACCCCAGACCATAAAGGTATACACTCCATGAAAGATGAAAGAAGGAGGTTGAATGGAAACGGTAGTCAGTAATGTACCCCACGTAGCAGTACCCCCTAAGGACATACTCCCTACAGAAAAGACTTGGTTAGATAAAGAACTCTTAGGTTGCAAGTTTAAAGATGCCCGCCTTGGTAAGAGATTTCGAACATTAATTAAGCAACTTTCCGATGGTATTGGTGAGAGTATTCCGTTGGTATGCCAAGATTGGGCAAATACTAAAGCAGCATATCGCTTTTTTTCAAATAATCGTGTAAGTGAGAAAGAGATCTTAGATGGTCATTTTCGAGCAACATATGAGCGTTTTTCAGTAACAGAAGGGCCTGTTTTGATTCTTCAAGATACGACAGAATTTTCTTACAAACGGGAAAAGACAGAGCTTCTTGGATCAATAGGTTTTTCCTTTAAGAAAAGAGATAAAGCTGGGCGCCCACTCTTATATACTATATGTGGCCTTCTCATGCACTCGAGCCTTGCTATCACAATAGATGGGCTTCCTCTGGGGCTTGTAGCAATTAAATTCTGGACACGTAAAAAATTTAAAGGGTGCAATGCTTTAAAAAAGAAGGTCAATCCAACAAGAGTGCCTATTGAAGAGAAAGAAAGTTTTCGCTGGATAGAGAATTTAAAACAATCAATCAAACTTTTAAAGAACCCAGGGCGTTGTATTCATGTTGGAGACCGAGAGAGTGATATTTATGAGCTTTTCTGTCTTGCCCAACAAGAAGGAACACATTTCCTTGTAAGGACATGTGTAGATCGTTTAGCTGGAGAACGTAAACACACTATTGCCAAGGAAATGGAAGGGATAAAAATTAAAGGTTTCCACAAGCTAAAGGTTAGAAACAAAAAAGGAGAGGAAAGCGAGGTTAAGCTTGATATCAAATACCACCGTATTAAAGTGTTGCCTCCTATAGGAAAAAAGAAACAATATCCTGAGGTATGGTCAACAATCATCCATGCAAAAGAGCAGAGAGAACCAAAAGATAGAGAACAAATTAATTGGAAACTTATTACAGATTTACCCGTTAATTCTATTGAAGAGGCTATTGAAAAGCTTGAATGGTACGCTATGCGCTGGAAAATAGAGACCTTTCACAAGATTTTAAAATCTGGCTGTAGAGCTGAATCTTCGAAGCTCAGAACAGCAGAGCGCCTAGTAAATCTCCTTTCAGTTTTTTGCATTTTAAGTTGGAGGGTTTTCTGGATGACAATGATGAATCGGGTATGCCCAGCCGCACCACCACAGATAGCGCTTACAGCAGGTGAGATTGATTTATTGGATTATCTTATCAAAGAAAACGGCCTTGCTAAAGAAAGAAAACTTTCTACTTATCTGCTTAAAATTGCAAAGTTAGGAGGATACCTTGCGCGTTCTTCTGATCCTCCACCGGGCAATACTGTTATGTGGAGGGGGATGTCTCGTTTAATAGATATTGAATTGGGCTTTAAGATCGCTATGAAAGCTCAGGCTCAGGAAAAACAAATAGGTAACCCCCGATGTGCGGAATCAACTATACGGACAGAAGCGAATTCAAAAATAAAGGAATGTAAGGGTTTTAAACTGATTGTTTCATTCATTCAAAAAGTTGTGGGTAATTGAAAGGTCTTGATGCTGAAGTTATCCCTTCTCTCAGACAAGGCTTTTTGGATCCGTGGGCCGAGCAAACGCCAAATGCGAAGCTTTTTTTAAAGGCGTTTTGGCGCACCACTAGAAATAACCCTCAGTTTATCTCTCGATTAAAGCGTCGTTACTCTCTTTTTAAAGAAACCATTGCTGCAGACCCTTCATTGATCATTCCTTACCCTGAGGTTGAGCTCCCTCAGAACGTGATTCCGTTCAGTTCTCGCAAAGTAGGCTAAAGAAAAAAGTTCTTGAGCAAAGTAAACCAACAAGTGAGTATTGCACAATCGACGCGACCTAACAGTAGGGAGGCTGTTGACGGCAAAAGAGAATTTATACCATCGCCCAGACTATCTCACCGGCTTGCCGGAAGGATATGGTGTTCTTGTCCCTGAGATTATTGAAAAAAATGATGGGTCTCCTTAGATTTTTGTGATTTATCCACAATTTAATTCTAAAAATATCACCCTTTAATTATTTTTGTAAACTACTTCGAAATAGTTTTTCCTCCTTTTGCAAATGGATTTTGATATTTTTTCAATTTCAGGATTATAGATTCACGTATGACAAGAATATGAGAACAAAATGAGATCTCATGATATAATTTTTAAATGTTAAATACGTTAATGATAATTTGATGATAATAAAATTTTGAAGGTGGGAGATCCCTGCTATAATTTATTTATAAGCAGCAAGTTAGTGAAAAATTTTAACTTTACTCAAGGAAGACTTTTAATCAGAGGGTCGCAGGTTCGAATCCTGCAGCGCCCACCAGGGAAATCAAGAAGTTTAGAAGGTTTATGGAATTTAAGAAAATCTTCTAAGTAGCAAATAGGTAGCACTTAAAAAATGCATAAGAGTGGGACTATCCTTTTGTAGTGCAGTCATATATTTATAATGAAAACTTTTCTATTTTATTTTAGAAGTTTAATATATATTCTATTTCTAAAATGGAATCATAGTATAAGTAATATCATTCAGGCTTTTTGCCTTTAAGGCCACAACCAAATTTTCTTGCAATAAAGCTGTTAAGGCCTCTTTCCCCATTCTCCTCCTCCAGTGGATCATGAATGAGCATTCAATAGGAAACTTGTGTATTGGAAAAAGGTTCCCCCACAGAAATATTGAAAATAGGGATTCTCAATCCATCTCTTGCACACGTCTTCATCAGAAAGGGCGTGAATTTGTTTCAAAAGCTGGGGTCCAATCATCATCTGAGAGGGAATATTAGGACGACCATTCTTTGAAAAATACTCTCCAAAATGCTGATTCAATCCTTGCCAGTCAATAAGTTGGCCTAAAAGAACCAACTCCTATTTCATGTTAATGATGTTATCCAGTCTTTGGCAGAATAAATCCTGCTCGTTATTCTTTTTACGTCTTGGTGGCCGCATATTATTCCCATAAAAAAATTGCAGGTTTTGAGGCTTATCTCCTCTTTTTCTTGCAATTATTTTATAAATTTATGTTTCACTTTTCTAGATTTTTTCTCAACTCTTACCCTTTTAACTGCTGACTTAATAACTATCTTTGATGAAATAATGCAGTAATTAATTATATAGGCTGTAAAACCATGGGCGTTAGCCCATGGTAAGAGTAATTAATTCAAACTGTTTGTGTGTCCACTTTCTGTGCAGACTTTTCAGTAGGATTATGTTGTGTTCTCGAAGATATAAATTTTAGGTCTGCATCCTCATCAGAAATAACGTTTCTCTTCGATATTCTTGGTTTTGGATGCTCTTCAGAGGGAGGATTCTCAATTAGCTTGCAAACGTGCTTAAAAATTTCTTCAGAATCTCTATCTGCTTCAATTTCTAGCATTTGATAGCCATAGTTTCTAAGACTCTGGAGTAACGGTTTTTCAATTTGCATATAATGGTTGATTCGCTTTTCTAAAATTTCAGCAGTATCTTGTGGGCGCTTTTCAAGTGCTGTTAAGCATGCGCCACAATGAGTTTGTTCTTGAGTAGAAACCTTATTGCATTTATTGCAAACCGCCCTCTTTAAAACTCTCTCCAATAATTTTTCCTTCTCTATTTTTAAATGTAGAACTACAAAGCTTTTTTTTATGGCAAGATCCCCGAGCAGAGAATCTAAAAGCTTAAGTGCCTTTACTGATCTTGGGTAACCATCAAAGATAATTGGCAAATTTTTATTGTGCGCTTCTAGGACCTTATTTTTAAGAAAAGCGAAGGTATCTTGCTCAGGCACATAATCTCCTTTAGCTAATATTGGTTCTATTGTTTTCCCAAAGTTAGTTTGGTTCCTTACCTCTGCTCTGAGAAGATTCCCAGGGCAAATATGAACACACTGATATTTCTCAATTAATTTTTGCGATAATGTTCCTTTGCCAGCACCAGGCAAGCCAAATAAAATGATATTGGGATTACCAGACAATGTTTGGGCAGAAAAGATGCAAAATATAATTGTAATATATAAGTTTTTTATTATTTTCATGATATATCTCCTTATTTAATTTGATTTTTTATAAAATTTATAATTGTTAAAACTCTTTAATTACTTTTTCTCGTACTTTGGTGGACTGATTGACATCGCATTTGGTGATTTTTATTTCTCTTTTCTGGATGAGTTAGTTGAAACGTAATAATCGTTTTTGAAGTTATAAATTCTTGTTTAGTATTATTCTCATCCAACTGAACCATATCCTTTTCGAGAAGATTGATGTATACATCTCGATTGGCATACTTAATATGAATTGGATTTAATGAATACCCTTCTTTATTTGTCTTTTTAAGAAAAAAATTACAGAATTTATTTAAATAACTAATTAATTCTTCTGTAGTAAAGTAAAAATAAAATTCTTCCCCTTCTCGTGCTAACCATATCATTGACTCAATTGGAAGATTGCCTGACTTAAAATCATGCGATAATCTATTATAAAATATGACAAATAATTTTGCATCAAGCCAAATACCTTTCGGTAATATTCTATAGAGATGAGTATTAATAGCACGAGACTCTAGTAATTTTTGTAATGATTTGATCTCTTCAGTTTTGGCATTCTTGATGATTATGCCATTATGTATGAGATCATCTATCCTTTTACGTTCAGCTGTTAAGTTTTTTAAGTCTGATTTACTCAGTTTTGCGCTGTAGTCTATGCCCAAAGATTTAGCAAAGGTTTTGACAACTTTTTTTGCTCTCTGCGGCGTATGATGTGAAAGGTCAGAGGTGACTAAGTGATCATCCACAAAGGCAAGAGGGTATACATTTTTAACGAATAAAATGTAGTGTCTTTGAATTTCACTGAGTAATCTCCTGGGAGCTATAATGGTAATAGCTTTAGTGAAATCAATATCATTGGATTTCATTGCAAAAAAACCTTGATAATCCAACGTAGTAGGTTTACCTTGGCCCACTAAATATAGAATAACTTTCATTTTTTCCTGATAATGAAAATTTGGCTTTATCGAATTCCCATACATATCAGTCAATTGAGTTAGTTTCGTATCCAGAAATTTTGGTAAAAATAGGGAGATAAATTTTTTAGCCAAATCAGTTTTAATGATTAGAGAGTTTATGACCTCTGGATTACCTTGGAGAGTTGGGTCTCTATAAACTAAAAATCCCTCTTTTTTTAAAACCCTTATCGATTCATCAAAAAATCGATCAATCGGGGTTTTTGGTGGCACATAAGAATTCACTTCATGGAGTAAAGCAGAGGCGTTAATCGCAGTGATCGAATTATCTTTTAATTGATGCATTTCTGTTGCATCCATTTTAAGCAAAGATAAATTTATATCTGAATTATTGTTAAAATCAAAAAACAATGCCGGATGATTTTTTGCAATTTCAGCCAATGTTTTGCTTTCTAGATCGGCTGCGATGAGATTTACTTGGCTTACGTTTTCGCCAGATAAACTGTTTGGCGCCGGAACATTGGAAACCTACTACGACTTCTTAAATATCGTTGGACGGCGGCTTCGGGATAATCCCACAGCAAAAATCACCCTCACGGGCTGTAATGCAGACAATGCCTCGGAAAAAGGTAATACTGCTCTCTCTCGGCG
>CALBSK010000076.1 GCA_937967795.1 uncultured Alphaproteobacteria bacterium
TTCCGATCTTGAACTGGCCCCTCAAGAAGACCAAGCCATCGTTATGTCATGGGTAGGAGGTCCAGAGGGAGCCACATTAGATGCCATGTTTCCTTATACTCAAAAACTTGAAGATCTATTTAGCTCTGTGCCGGAGCATAAAGGGATTTGGACGGTCACCCAGCGGTCAGGAATTTTTGGTGGGACAACTCTTCAACCCTGGGGAGAGCGGCGTCGTAGTCAAAATGAAATCATTGATGAGCTCCGCAAAAAAGCCCACAAAATTCCTGGGGTTCAAGTTTTTATTTTTCCTATGAAAAGCCTTCTAACCGGGGGCCAATCAGGCTTACAACTCGCTGTTAAAACAACAGGAACCTATGTTGATCTTGAAAAATATATGAATAAGCTTGTCAAAAAACTTAAAGATTCTCCTTGTTTTGAATCCGTCGAGCACGACCTCCTTTTAGGAACGCCTCAATTGAATATCCAGATAGATCGGAATAAGGCGGCTCTCTTAGGTGTAAAGGTTCAAGATATATCACGCACCTTAGAAGTGATGCTGGGCGGCAACCTAACAACAACTTTTGAAAAAGAAGGGAAGCACTATGATGTTATCGTTCAATCCTTGGAAAAACATAAGAATGATTTCAGTGATATCGGAAACTTTTTTGTTCACTCCGAAGAGAATGAGACCTCATCGGATGATAAAAAAGAACTCGTTTCTTTAAGTAATCTTATCATCCTCAAGGAAGTCGCCATTCCTTCTGAATTGAAGCATCTCAATAAAATGCGTTCGGCAACGCTCAGCGCTGATCTTGCACCCTCGTGTCGCACGGATAAAGCCCTTGAGATTGTCAAAGCGGCAGTGCGGGAAGAACTCCCCTCTTCTCTTCAAACTGAACCCATTGGAAACTTACGTAAGTTTATGGAATCCCAAGGGGATATGGTTCTCATATTTATGGCAGCTCTTCTCTTTATCTATCTTGTTCTTGCCATTCAATTTGAAAGCCTTTTAGATCCGTTGCTTATCATGGTCACCGTGCCTCTTTCAATGACAGGGGCCGTCTTGGCTCTTTACCTCACCGGAGGCACCCTTAACATTTTTAGCCAAGTGGGTCTTATCACGCTTGTAGGGCTAATCACAAAACACGGTATTTTGATTGTAGACTTTGCAAACAAACAACGCACCCAAGGACTTTCTATCCTCGAAGCGGTTCTGAAAGCAACGGCCTTGCGGCTTAGACCTATTCTGATGACAACAGGAGCCATGGTTCTTGGAGCAATTCCCTTAGCTCTTGCCACAGGAGCCGGTGCTGAAAGCCGCCAACAAATTGGGTGGGTCTTGGTGGGAGGGCTTTTAGGTGGCACTTTCTTTACCTTATTTGCCGTCCCTTTTGTATATGTAACCATCAAAGGCTGGCGCGATAAAGCTTTTCGGATATAGACTTTTTCAGCCATTTATTTACACGCATACGTCTTTTTAACTTCCCCATTTGGGCGTAGGCTTTGCGTTTTTTTTCTTCAAATTTTCCTTTTAACGTTTTAGACATGATTTTTTCCTTTCTCTAACGTTATTTAAGCATTTTATAAAACTCAGAAAGCTTGCGAGGATCTTTAAATTGAGACAACGCAATACCCACTCCGAATGAGAGAAGAGAAATCATAAATGCGTTGTTCTTAAGGATTCGTTCCATATCCAAATCTTTAAAAAACCGAACAGCTTTCTCAGAAAAATCTTCTTCTGGTAGGGTTGTTTTGGATCGATTTAAAAAAAGCAAAATGCCTCCTATGCCTCCTAGCATTCCGCATACAACCATGCCGCTTTCTATATATCCTATTAAGGGAACGAGTCTTTGGAAAAGGAAGAACATTCCTCCTATCATTGCTAATACTAAGAACAAATACCCTATTGCTCTCCCGACAAAAAAAGAATCTGGCTTGCGAGAAGACAAAAGAAGATCAACCACTGCCATAATTGTCCTCATTATTTTGAACGTGTATATAACGTGCCCACAAGAAAACCGATTCCCATCGCCCATGTTGCTGTTGCCAAGGGATGATCTTTTATAAAATTTTGAATTTCTTCCACCTTTTCGTTTCCTAGATCTATCATTTCATCTTTTGTACGCGAAAGTTGATCCATCGTAAGAAAGTGTGAGAGTTCATAGAAAGCGTCTTTAATGCCTTCAAAAACCTCTCCTGCACTTTCTCGTATTTTTTCGTAACTTTCTTCCGAAGAAGATTTTATCTGTTTGAGCATTTTTTCACCCTGCTCAAATTTCTCTTTCAGATTTTGACGCTGAGCTATTAAATCAGATTTATTTTCGGCTTTATAATTTTCCAAAAGATTGTCAATTTTGGAGATTTTGCCTTTATATTTTTCCATAGAAGCTTCTATTTCTTTAATATAATCTTCTTTTTTTGCCATTTTTCTCTCCTTGATTCTAATTTCAAAATTCTATCTCGAATGAGGGCGACCACACACGGGGCAACAATGTCCCTTCTCTTTATTCCTCTCTGCAGAGCGCTTTAAAGCTTTTCCCGCTTCCTTTATATCGGTTCCAGCTCCTTCCATCGTATTGCAAGCCGTCAAAAATGCCGGCAAAAGGAGAGGGACAATTAAGTGTGTATTTTTAAATATTTTTTTCATATTATGATGCTTTCTTTAGATGTGATTGACTTTAAATTTCTTTGCTTTTACAACCTATGCCACCAGAGGTATCGAAAAACACGATTTCATAATTTTTGAAGACGCTTAGATTTCGGCATTCTCCGTTAAAAAGAAACCCACCTTCTGTTCCCACAACAGCAAAATTTTCTTGTCCTCGGAATGCATCTAAAGGAACAACGATTTCCTTGATTTGTTCATTATCGTGTTTATGGCAACCTGTCAGACACTTCCAGCAATAAACAGACCGCTCAGTAGAGGGCTCAGGTATAATTTCTGCCCTTACCTTATTTTCAGCATTATTGATAAGCTTTACAAGACCTGCTTTAGCGCTATTCATACTTAAACAGGTAAATGTCATGATGGATACTATAAGGATCTTCTTTTTATTTAATTTCATATGCGCTCTCCTTTTTATTTGTTGAATTTTACGTCTAAATTAATGCAAGGGGTCTGTTGATAGAATCCTCCCAATAGTGTTTTAGGAAAAGTTGAAAGCAAAAGACAAATTAAACAGAAAAAGAAAGGAGAAGTTGATTTATCTACTTGAATATAATCTTGATTGGGCAACCCTTACCAAGGCCGAAATTTAAATTCTGATTTTTCAAGAGAAGGATGGAAACCCCTTTCATTTTAAAGTACACTCTTCTTAATAAATTCGACGACAGGGGAATAGGGTGAGTCGAGAACATTTTGAGCAAATGCTCGATTACTACCAACAAGAGATGATGTATTTGCGCCGTTCAGGCGCACGCTTTGCAGACCAATACCCTAAAATTGCTCAAAATTTAAACATGTCCATTGCAGGGTCAGCGGATCCCCACGTCCAAAGGCTTCTGGAATCTTTTGCCTTTCTCACCGGACGGCTACAAAAAGAAGTTGATAATCGATATATCCAATTTACAACGACCCTCCTAGGTGTCCTTTATCCTCAGTTTACAACCCCTTTTCCTTCAGCCTCTATCGCCGCTTTTCGCCTTTCTCCTCATCTCGGAGAATCAACGGCGGGCTATTCGGTACCACGAGGAACTCCTCTTTTTATCGAAGCACAAGAAAAAAAAACGTGTCGTTTCCAAACAACCTATCCCGTCGAATTATGGCCTTTTGAGGTCACTGAAGCCAGTGTTCTAAATATTGATCAAAGCCCTCTTTTACCCTCCCTCCTTCAAACCCAATGGGTTCTAAAAATACGGGTTCAACGCTATGATGGAAAGATGAGTGAGGTGAGGCCCTCGTTTCTACGTTTCTTTCTTGCAGGCGACTCCCTAACCACGCAGTGCTTTTATGATAGCCTTTTCAGTTATCTCCCCAATAGTCCAACACCCGTCTTCATTCAAGCCGACACCATGAAGGCTCCTTTGCAACTCCCTGAAGGGGCTCTCAAACCCGTAGGTTTTAGTCAAGACGAATCTTTGATTCCCTATCCTCATAAAGTCCTCGATGCCTATCGACTTCTTCATGAATACTTTGTTTTTCCTGATAAATTTAAGTTCTTAGATATTCAGTATTTTTCAACGGCACGAGCGGATAAATATTTGGATATTTATATTCCCTTAGCTGATGGGAGTCGAGCAGATAGGTTTCGTATCAATCATACACATTTTGTTCTAGGATGTACCCCCATCATCAATCTTTTTCATAAAATGAGTGAACCTATTAATTTGAATTATCAGTCTATTTCTTATCGTTTGGTCGGTGACCAGCAAAATGAAGATTCAACAGAAATTTTCAGTGTATCAAAAGTCGTGGAAGCAGCAGCGGGCGGAAAAGACCCCCAAGTTTTTTCTCCTTATTTTTCATTTGATTATGAAGTAGAGAAGCGAGCTAACGGTCTCTTTTGGCATTCCACGCGGGCGCCTTCTGAAATTCCTGATCTTTCAGGAACGGATGTCTTTCTTTCTTTTGTGGACTCTAATTTTACACCGCAAAAGCCAAGTGATCAAACAGTCTATGCCTATACACTCTGTACAAATAGAGACTTGGCCTCTTATGTCCCAGCGGGAGGAACTCTTCAAATTGAGGGAACAATCCCGCCAACAACCATTACGTGTCTCAATCGCCCCACAATGGAGCTTGCGCCCTCCTTAAAGGGGGACGCTCAATGGCGATTGATTTCCCAACTCTCGCTTAACCACTTGAGCTTAAGGGGGGATAAAAAGGCGGTCCTCGCTTTAAAAGAACTTTTACAACTTTATTCGGGTTTTAATAAAAATAAATCTCATCCTGAAATTAATGCTCTGACAGATATTATCTATGAACCTGTGATGAGACGGTGGGGAGCTGACGCATGGAGAGGCTTTGTTCAAGGGTTAAACATCACTCTCACAATGGACGAAGTTCCCTTTACGGGACAAGGCGGCTTCATGCTGGCCTCGGTTCTCAATGAATTTTTTAGTCTTTATGTCTCATTAAACTCCTTTACGGAGCTTACCCTTATGAGCCTTCAAAGTGATGGAGTCTGGAAGCAATGGCCCGCTCAAATCGGCAGTCAACCCCTACTGTAAAAGATGTTCTTTTTAAAGAACCTTATCGGTTTGAGTTTCATCAAGCCATTAAGCTCTTAGAATATCTCTACCCTCATGCCGTTCCTTTTGGAGAAACGATTAATCCTCTTGAGGAAGTAGTTACTGTTAAGTCACGCATTTATTTAGAATCTTTGGCCAGTGATATTTATTCTTTAGAAAAAAAAGCTCTTTCCGATGACCCCCCGATTCTCAATGTTAACTTCATGGGAATTGCAGGCATTCAAGGCCCCCTCCCCTTTCCTTATACGGAAATGATCATCCAGCGCTTACGGAGAGAAGATTCAAGTCTTAAAGATTTTTTCGATATTTTTAATCATCGTCTCATTTCGATTCTCCATCGCATTCGCAAACAATATCTGATTAGCCTAAATACTCACTCTCCTGAGAAAACAGACATTGCCATTGGGCTGAAAGCTTTTGTAGGGATTGGCCAACAAGCCCTTCAAAATCGTCTTCAAATCCCCGATCGCAGCCTTTTAGATTATGCAGGTCTTTTTTGGTCTCATCCCCACTCGGCGGCAGGTCTTCAGTCAATTTTAAAAAGCTATTTTCATATTCCCCTTCGCGTTGAACAATGCGTGGGGCGTTGGCGCCCTATTTCTCCCCAACAACAAACCCGAATTGGCCGAAAAGGACAGTGGCAAAAATTAGGACAAGGCGCTGTCATTGGCACAAAAGCATGGGATCAAATGAGTCATTTTCGTCTTCACCTGGGCCCTCTTACACCAAAACAGCTCGATGATTTTCTCCCCATTGGAAAGGGATATCAACGCCTTCTTGATTTAACTCGCCTTTATGTCGGCCCCTTGAAAGATTTTACCCTTACTTATTCAGTCAAGGATCCACCTTCAACCGTTCTTAAAGATAAAGGCTATTTGGGATGGCGAAGCTGGCTGGGAACCTCCCTTATCACAGGAGATGAGGTAAGAATTCTTTGATGAAGGATTTTTCACGACTCTTTCACGATCAGGAGCAATAAGCCACCTATAATCGTAATATTAGCTGTAAATTGATTGAGGAGCATATCACGATCAGCTCCTTGAACGTTCCAAAAATCAGCAAAGTAATACGTGACAAAAATCATAAAAATGATAAGAGAAAAAGACGCCACAACAACATAAAAATTAAATATAATGGCCAGACTAGCGCAAAACATCAACATATTTGATACAGGAAATAACACGTCTATGAAGGGCATGCCTTTTGATTTCATCAACCCCTTCAGAGGACCTGCTTTAAAAGGATTCACAAAAGAAGCATATAAAAACATACTCACAAGGAAAAGACGCGCTATTAAATCCACTGTTTTTTCCTTTTTTTAATGACTAACTTCTAATCCCTAACTTCTCATTTAAAATGTCACTTACATCCATTTTTCTGCCGCTCGCTAGCAACTTCATTGACATGGGCATTAGGATGCTCCGCCGCTAGCTGACTCAAAGCCGTACACGCATCTGCTTTCCGATCAAGGGCTGATAAGGACTTGGCCAACTTTAATAAATTATCAGCAGCCTTTGAGGATTTAGGATAGTTTTTGTATCCCTTTGCAAAAGTTGAAGCCGCTGTTTCATATTCCCCTCGGACAAAATAAGTCACACCTAACCAATATTGGGCAGCTCCTGCAAGCTCATCCTTTGGATAGGCCGCCATAAAGGCTAAAAAAGCACGTTCTGCTGCCCCGTAGTCGCCTTGTTCCAAAAGAGCACGGGCTTTCTCGTAATCTTCAGTAGCCGTCGAAGCACCCTTTGAGGCTATGGCAGGCCCAG
Organism: uncultured Alphaproteobacteria bacterium; assembly: GCA_937967795.1. GTDB lineage: Bacteria > Pseudomonadota > Alphaproteobacteria > UBA9655 > UBA9655 > UBA9655. The sequence goes on from CALBSK010000076.1 coordinate 6,939, forward strand.
CTGAGGGGGTAACACCCGGTGCAAGTAATGCGCCACTTTCAGGATTATTCAACCGATAATCCACATCCGCACTTAAGGTTTCCATCCTTTGGGTTAAGGCGGTGAGCTCATGGCGAGTTTCTTCAAGTTGACCTCGTAATTCGCGGTTTTCAACCTCAAGAGCCCCCACACGATTCACTAATTCGACAACAAGTGCTGGGTTTTCTTGGGCGTGGAGAGGGAGAGCTAGAAAAAAAGCTGACGCAAAAATAAGAAAAATAAATCGGCGCCCTTTACCCACTTTCGTGTCCTGTATGATAGTGTAATTCATAATTCCTCTTAGAACTGATCATCTCTATTGGTAAGAGTTATACCATAGATTTTTAAGCGCCTCAACGATATCACTGAATACATAAAAAAACCCACCCCTAAGGGGTGGGTCTTCTGAACACATTTATAAGGTTTATCTAATTTTAAATACCCTCTGCGCCCTTTTCTTTACCTGCTCCCAGGTAATTTGAGCAGCTGTCACCAAATGAGCCCATGCAATTCTTTATTGTGTTTGGGTCAATTGGGCAACAAAGATATCCACACACTGCTCGAGTTGATGAATTCGCACATGTTGAACATGCCAATGAAGAAGCGGTACAAAGAACATTACATGTAAGGCCCATAAATTGGGTTACGTATTGCCCTACTTTAGGAGCTGTTTTTATAAAGTTCATACAAGCTTCCACTGTTGCTGGCGGTGTCTTGGCGCTATTTTTTATATTGGAACAAAAGGTGCCGCAATCCCCATTAACCGTACTTACCACCGGGCACAAAATACCTAAAAATTTACTTTTAATAAAATCGCCGCACGTATTCGTGGCACCACTTCCGCAAGGACAGCCAAATTCTGGCCCTTGGGCTTTCATTTCTTCTTTTTCCCATACACTGGGCTCATTCGTTGCTGCAGTAGGCTCATCCTTACCTTCCCATACCCCAACTTCTGTAGACGCAGGAGCTCCTTCTGCAGGTGCAGGCAATTCTTCCCTAACTTGCGCACTTAAATTTGTCCCTAGAGCTAATACGCCGAGGGCTAAAAATAGACTTAAAAATTTTAATTTCATTATATTCTCCCTTGTTTTTTTATAACCTATTGATGTTAGGCTTTTGTAAGCTATCATATTTCTGAAGACGGGAAAAGATGCTTTTTTTTCAACAATAATGTTTCTGCCCCTTCAAGGCCCACAAGAACCACAAGAATTGGTATTTCCGGAAGTTTCTCCAGAGAAACTATCAATTTCCCCTGCAACCCTCCGATCAATAACTTTATCCGGAATCGGATCTGTATAAACGGGAGAGCTTAGACCTTCGGATTCTTCGTGTTCCTGTGCCTGCGCTTTTGGATCCAACATTAAAAAGATGAAGATTAAAAGGGCGACATTTGTTTTCATTTGTATTTGTTCATTGTTAATTTTTTGAAGGATACTCTTTTTTTTAGGGTTGTGAAAGGTGGAAAGATATATAAAGATCTAGAAAAATTTTCGAAAGTGATCTCCATGATTTCATACTTTTATGTTGGTATAGAAACGATTTCTTTAGATGAGAAGGATTCATTTTATGACGCTTAACACCTTTTCTGAAATTTTAACCTTAGCCATTGCTTATCTCTTGGGGTCCATTCCTTCAGGGCTTTTAATCAGCTGGGTCTTTAAATTTGAAGATCCCCGCACCATAGGATCAGGAAACATTGGGGCCACAAACATCTTAAGAACTGGCCATAAGATGGCGGCCCTTTTGACTCTTTTGTTTGATGTTTTCAAAGGAAGCGCTGCCGTTATTTTTGCGCTGTTCTTTGCACCACCTTTGGCCCAACTTACGAGCGTTTTTGTGGTTGCCGGTCATATCTGGCCCGTTTGGCTGGAGTTTCGGGGTGGCAAAGGCGTTGCAACAGCTTTTGGATCTCTTCTTATCTTAAGCTGGCCCCTAGCTCTTACGTGCCTTGTCACATGGTTTGCAGTGGCTTTCACGACACGGTATTCATCGCTCGCTTCTCTTGTCACTATTTTTTTAAGCCCCCTTTACACCGCTTTCTTAAACGGAGAAAATCTCGTCGTGACCTGTTTAACTTTGGCTCTTCTTCTTGTCTGGAGCCACCGTGACAACATAAAGCGTCTCATCACAGGGAGAGAATCAAAAATTGGAGAAAAGAACCCTTAAAACTCTCGTTAAGTCTGATGAAGATCTTCTTCATTGGATTCAACTTACACGGTCCGAAAATGTTGGACCCCAAACGTTTCATCACCTTCTTAAAAGATACAAAACCCCTTACAAGGCTTTGGAAGCCCTGCCTGAGCTTGCTTCTCAAGGGGGACTTAAGCGCCCCTTAAAAATAGCCGCCTTTTCAGCTGTGGAGAAAGAGCTCCTTCACACGCGCGCTTTGGGTGCTGAATTTCTCACGTTTGATGATCCTTTTTACCCACCGCTCCTGAGGCATATTGAATCAGCGCCTCCCGTGCTTACGGTTAAGGGAAAAATTGAGCTTCTTCAACGCCCTCTTTTTGCTATTGTGGGGGCCCGAAATGCTTCCGCTATTGGTAGGAAAATGGCACTTCAATTTGCACGAGATCTTGGAAAACGAGGATGGGGCATTACCTCAGGACTTGCCCGTGGGATTGATGCAGCCGCCCATGAAGGGAGTCTCTCCTTTGGAACGATTGCAGTTCTTGCGGGAGGAATGGATCAAATTTATCCACCGGAAAATGAAGCTCTCTATCATCGCATTTCTGAAGAAGGCGTTCTGCTTGCGGAATCTCCGTTTGGTACCCCACCTCAAGCGACCCTTTTTCCTCGGCGCAATCGAATCATTTCGGGAATCTCTCGCGCAATCTTAGTTGTTGAAGCAGCTCTTAAATCAGGCTCCCTCATCACAACCCGCTATGCTTTAGAACAAGGACGAGAGGTTTTTGCAATTCCTGGTCATCCCCTGGATCCCCGCGCCCGCGGCTGTAATCAATTGATCAAAACAGGAGCCGTTCTGGTGGAAACTCTTGAGGATATTGAACAGGAAATCTCTCCCTCCACACCCCTTACCCTGCAGGAAGGATCCCTTTTTATTGAAGATACTCACCCTTCTTCTTCCTTAAAGAAGGCGCGTCATCTTATTAACGAAAATTTAAGCTATGTTCCGATAAGTATTGACGAACTGGTTCGACAATGTCACTTGTCGGCATCAGAGGTATGGATTGCCTTACTCGAAATGGAAATTGCAGGACGTCTTGAACGTCTTCCAGGGGGTAAGGTTTCTCTTAAGGAAGAATGGAAAAGCTTATGAACGTTGTTGTCGTTGAATCTCCATCAAAGGCAAAAACAATCGAAAAATATTTAGGTAAGGGCTACACCGTTCTTGCCAGTTATGGCCACGTACGCGATTTGGTTTCAAAACAAGGTTCCGTCAAACCAGATGAAGGTTTTGCAATGACCTGGGAGGTAGATGAGCGCGCCAAAAAACACCTCGATGCAATTACGAAGGCCTTAAAAGGAGCGGAGAATCTCTACCTGGCAACCGACCCTGACCGAGAAGGTGAAGCCATTTCTTGGCATATTCAAGAAATTCTTTCTCAAAAAGGGATTTTAAAGAACATCAACGCCCAACGTATCGCCTTTAATGCCATCACCAAAGAAACCGTTGCGAATGCGCTAGTTCATCCTCGACCCATTGATAGCCAATTGGTCGAAGCATATTTAGCACGTCTAAGCCTTGACTACCTTGTGGGATTTACACTTTCGCCCATTCTTTGGCGAAAACTTCCCGGAAGCCGGTCAGCAGGCCGGGTTCAATCGGTAGCTTTGCGCCTTGTCGTTGAGAGAGAAAATGAAATTGAAGCTTTTAAGTCTCAAGAATATTGGACCATTGATGTCGACTTCCTCACTCAGGAAAAGAAAGCTTTCAAAGCACGCTTGACTCATTTAAAAGGAAAAAAGCTCGACAAATTTGCTCTTCCTTCAGAAAAAGACGCGCAGGAAGCTAAAAAGGAAATTGAAGGAGGTACCTATCATATCTCCTCCATTGAGAAAAAGCGCGTGATGCGCCATCCTCGCCCGCCTTTTATAACCTCCACCCTCCAACAGGAAGCCTCTCGTAAGTTAGGATTTAGTCCGAAAAAGACCATGCAGTTAGCTCAAAAGCTTTATGAAGGTGTGACGGTAGGAGGCGAGGCTACGGGTCTTATTACCTATATGCGTACGGATAGTACCCAAGTTGAGGGCAGCGCCCTTACGGCTTGCCGTAAAGTGATTGAGAAAACTTTTGGAACAAAATATCTTCCCAATACCCCTCGTCAATATAAGACCAAAGCTAAAAACGCCCAAGAAGCCCACGAAGCTATTCGTCCAACGGATTTGTCTCGCAAACCTCAAGACATTTCATCTTATTTAGATCATGATCTTTTGCGCCTTTATGAGCTTATTTGGAAACGAATGATGGCTTCTCAAATGGCAAGTGCGGAGGTGGATCAAACAACGGTTGATGTCGCTTCCCAAGAGAAAGAGGTTATCCTCAGAACAACCGGGTCCATCCTGATTTTTGATGGATTTTTAACGCTTTACCGCGAAAGTGTGGACGAAGATCAGACTGAGGAAGAAGATAATAAGCTCCTCCCTCCCCTTCGTGAAAAAGAAACTGTAGAACGCCAAAAGATTTTACCCGAACAACACTTTACTCAACCTCCTCCGCGCTATACAGAAGCCAGTCTCGTCAAGAAAATGGAAGAGCTCGGCATTGGACGCCCCTCTACGTACGCCCATATTTTACAGGTCCTTCAAGAACGCAAATATGTTCGATACGAGAAGAAAGCCCTCATCCCAGAAGATTTGGGCCGCATTGTTACGGCTTTTTTACTCAACTATTTTCGTAATTATGTGGAATATGATTTCACGGCCCACCTTGAAGAACAACTTGATGAGATCTCAAGCGGGGAGCTTTTCTGGAAAGATGTCCTTGGGCAATTCTGGACTGCATTCCATGAAGCCATAGATAAAGCTAAAGACCTTAAAATTCAGGAAGTTCTTGAACAGCTTCAGCAAGATCTCGAACCTTTCTTATTTCCTCCTTCAGAAGAGGGAAAAGATCCTCATCTGTGCCCCCGGTGTGAAAAAGGACAGTTAGGTCTACGCCTGAGTAAATTTGGGGCTTTTATCGGATGTTCTGAGTATCCAGAATGTAAATATACGAGACCTCTTCTTGCTGCGGAAGACGGAGCCTCACAAGAAGAACCCTTTGAGCGCCTTTTAGGAACGGACCCCGCATCAGGACTGCTTGTTAAAGTAAAAAGAGGCCCTTACGGGTTTTATATTCAATTTGGGGAAGCCGTTTCTAAAAAAGAAAAACCAAAACGGGTGACTTTGCCCTCGGGGGCATCTCCTGAAACCATCACGTTGGTTGAGGCCCTTTCGCTGGCTGCTCTTCCGCGTGTGATCGGGATTCATCCTGAAACGAAAGAACCGATTACAGCTTCCATTGGACGTTTTGGACCCTATGTCAAACTGGCGTCAACTTTTGCCTCTCTCAAAAAAACCGATGACGTTCTGACGATTGGCTTTGATCGAGCCCTTGAACTTATTGAGGCCAAGAAAGCGGCACCTCCTCGAAAAACGAAAGCGCCTCGTGGCAAGAAAAAATAGCCATCTCCCTACTCCCCAAGAGATAGTTGAGTTCATCAAATCTTCTCCCCAAAAGGTTGGGAAACGGGAGCTAGCCTGCGCCTTTAACTTGAAGGGACAACATCGCTTGTGGCTGAAGGATCTTCTCAAAAACATGGCTGAAGAAGGTCTTATTGAGCGAGGACATAAAAGAAAAGTTCACTCCCGCAAGGGCTTACCCCCGGTGACACTTGTTGAAGTGTCTTCCGAACTTTCGGAAGAAGGCGAAGTTCTTCTCATGCCCCTTGATATCTCTGAAGAAATTTCCCCCATTCTCTTGATCGAGAAAGGAGCCGCCCGTGTCAATCCTGGCGATCGTTTGCTCGTTCGTGTAAAGCTCCATAAAGACGGATATTATACGGCCCATCTCCTCAAAAAGATGGCGACAAAATCATCGACCTTAGTGGGCGCCGTGGTCAAAAGCCGAGGCCGTCTTTACGTCCAACCTTGTGACCGGCGGCAACAAAAAGATTTATCTCTTCTGGATTCAAAAGCGAATGTAAAAGAAGGCGATCTTGTTCTTGTGGAACTGAGTCCCCACTTAGGGACTAAGCAAGCTCAGGTTCTTAAGACATTGGGAAATTTGGACGATCCTCGTGTGATTAGTCTTATTTCGATCTATCAAGAAGGACTTCCTTTTGAGTTTCCTGAAGAGGTTCTTCAAGAAGCCGAAAAAGTCCGCACTCTTTCTTTTGACGATCGTGAGGACTTGAGATCACTTTCTTTTGTAACCATTGATGGAGAAGACGCTCGCGATTTTGATGATGCCGTTTGGGCCCATTATGACGCTGTAGAAGGGTGGCATCTTATGGTCGCTATTGCGGATGTTTCTTATTATGTCAAGCCAGGAAGCGCCCTTGATAAAGAAGCCTTCCGTCGAGGTAATTCCGTTTATTTTCCGGATCGCGTTGTTCCGATGCTCCCCGAAGCCCTTTCTAATGACCTCTGTTCCTTAAAACCTAAAGAAGATAAAGCGTGTTTTGCTGTTCACCTTTGGCTTGATAAAAAAGGACGGCTTAAACGTTATCAATTTGTCCGTGGCGTCATGCAATCCGTTGAACGCTTAACTTATTCTCAGGTTCAAAAAGCGATGGATGGAACTCCTGATGCGCAAACAGCCTCTTTGCTTGAGTCGGTTATTAACCCCCTTTACGGAGCCTATGCGCTTTTGAAAGAAGCCAGAGAATTTCGAGGAACCCTTGATCTTGAACTTCCTGAAAAACAAGTCATTTTAGATTCTGACGGACATATCCAAGATATTCACCCTCGCCCTCGCCTGGATAGCCATCGCCTGATCGAAGAATTTATGATCCTTGCAAATGTGGCAGCAGCTCAACAACTTGAGGCTCTTAAAGCTCCATGCATTTATCGCATTCACGATGTTCCAAATCCCGAAAAACTCTTTATCTTTCGTGAACTTGTCGAAGGATTAGGATTTTCATTTCCTAAATCTCAAGCTCTCACCCCAAAGTCTTTTCTCCATCTTTTGAAATCAGCCCATGGAACGCCCCATCAAGAGCTTATTAGCCAGCTCACGCTACGGACTCAAGCGCAAGCGCTTTACCATCCCCAAAACATCGGTCATTTTGGATTGAGCTTGAAAAAATATAGTCATTTTACCTCGCCTATCCGCCGATATGCAGATATCATTGTTCATCGGAGTTTGATTGCAGCCTTGAAACTCGGTGATGACGGCCTTCCAACAGGAGCGGATCTGAGTGCCATTGGAGAACAAGTATCCTCGACAGAAAGACGCGCAGCAGCCGCAGAAAGGGCGGCGATCGAACGATATGTCACGGTTTATCTCAAAGATAAAATTGGCCAAACATTTGAAGGACGGATTAGTGGCGTGACCTCTTTTGGTCTTTTTGTGACGCTTGAACATTCAGGCGCTGATGGCCTGATTCCACTTGCTTATTTATCAGACGATTTTTATCTTTATGAAGAACGGAAACACCGCCTCATCGGCCGTCGAAATCGGCGCGTCTTTACCCTGGGCGATCCGCTGGTTGTTATTCTGAAAGAAGTGGATACCTTAACGAATTCCATAACACTCGCCCCTGTTGAAACCAAGTCTGCAAAAGGTCGACGCCCTTTTGTGAAGAAACGCTTTACTGCTTCTAAGCTATAAAGAAGGTGGTGAAAAAAATTAAATATAGTATTTCTCGGATAAGTTGAGAGCGCACTGGAAGAATTCATGAGATCCTG
>CALBSK010000077.1 GCA_937967795.1 uncultured Alphaproteobacteria bacterium
ACAAAACCGCCCTTGCAAAAGTTCTTTTGTCGCACTAAGTGGCAGAAGTCAGGAAAATATTCTTGCAGAGAGTCATCCTGAAGGCATTATAAAATCGTGTTTCCCAAAGCTTCCTCGAAGTTGGACGTATACATCTTATAATGTAGGCGTTAATCAACAACCCATTATGGATAATTCGAACAGTATGCCATTGCCTGTCACCTATGAATGTCCTAAAGAGACTTCTGTGTGGGAGAAATTGTGTGAAAATTATAATTCCGAGGAGCGTAAAAGGCTACGCGCCAGAATGTCGATGAATGACTACAGCAATCCTAGTCACTACATTCGGGTTGAGAAGCCTGAAACACCGTCTCTAACTCCGGGTGCTCCTAGTGGACAGACTATTCCATCCAATCCTACCTCCTCTACGAATTCTTACAACCCTAACGATGAGTTCATTACTTTTAATCAAATGCAGGAGAATTTGTTGAAGAAGAGGACAGGGAATCAGAGTAATTGCGGGAATATTTCTTTTCCTAACTCCAACAACGGTCAATATGACACCCGTGGCGCCTATGAGTCTCACATTCCTGAGAATTACATCACAGTTCCTGGATTGCGTAATGGCGGGATAGGGAATCAGAGTAATTGCGAGAATGGTGGACTACCACCAATGAGCCAGCCTTCATATCCTAATATGATGGGTCAAATTAATCCTACTATAATTAATCCTACTATGACTGGTAATGGAGGTCACGGTTACTTCGGGAATGGTGGTGGAATGCCACAGGGAGTTCAAACCTATCATACGAACATGATGACTGGTAATGGAGGCCAGGGTAACTTCGGGAATGGTGGAATGAATCAACCCTATTATACTAACATGGCTGTTAATAGAAATCAGGGTAGTTCATGGAATGGTGGAATACCACAAATGGGTCAAACTAATCTTAACATGACTGTTAATAATGGTGGATATGGTGGAACCCAAACAATGGGTCAACCCTATCCTACTAACATGACTCAACTCTATCCTACTAACATGACTCAACCCTATCCTACTAACATGACTGGTAATAGATATGGAAATATGATGGGGGGCGGTCCCTTTCAAGGTAACCAAACCGTCACTCATGGTTTCCCTCATCAGGGACAAGGAAATGGCCAACCTACTAACCCATATTATAATAATGCTACATGGAGTAACAACGGTCCATACTACCAATAAGCTTGATTAAGAGGGTGCCCCCGCCTGGGCATCCTCCTCATTGAGTCTTCTTAAGATGTGGGCAAAATTTCCCTAGGCAGCTTGTTTTCTCAAAAGAGAGGTGGGTTCAACGTAAGGGTAGCCTAGGTCTTGTGCCACGGCTTCATAAGTGATATTCCCGCGATAAACATTAAGACCATTCATGAGATGAGGATCCTCAAGAAGGGCCTGTTGAGCTCCTTTTCCTGCCAAAGCCAAGACAAAAGGAAGAGTAGCATTGTTAAGGGCAAAGGCAGAGGTACGAGCAACGCCTCCGGGCATATTTGTGACACAATAATGGACAACGCCATGTTCAATATAGGTGGGATGGGTAAATGTTGTCGGGCGACTGGTTTCAAAACATCCTCCTTGGTCTATAGCGACATCCACAAGAACAGACCCTTTTCTCATTTTTTTAACCATTTCTTCCGTAACAAGCTTAGGCGCTGTGGCTCCTGGCACAAGAACGGCTCCAATCACAAGATCTGAATTCACAACACATTGTTCAATCGTTTCAAGGCTTGAATAAAGAGTGCTAAGTCTTCCGCCAAACAACATATCCAGCTCAACTAACCGAGAGAGGGATTTATCAATAATCGTGACTTGCGCACCAAGTCCCATGGCCATGCGAGCGGCCCCTGTCCCCACAACGCCGCCGCCAATAATGGTGACCTTCCCCGGTTTAACGCCAGGGGCCCCTCCGAGCAAAATACCAGCGCCTCCCTTTTCTTTTTCGAGACAGTGGGCGCCTACTTGGATGGACATCCGCCCCGCAATCTCACTTGACGGCATGAGAAGAGGAAGGCCACCTCTTGAGGAAGTGACGGTATCATACGCAATAGCCACGCAGCCCGAATCTATAAGACCTTTGGCTTGCTCAGAATCAATGGCGAGATGGAGGTAAGTAAAGAGGATCTGCCCTGGGCGTAAGCGTTTCCATTCATTAGGTTGCGGTTCTTTCACTTTAACGATCATCTCAGAGGCTTCAAAAATCTCCTCTGGTGTGGAGAGGATGATCGCACCTGCAGCTTGATAATCTGCGTCATTCATTCCAGCTCCCAACCCTGCCTGCGTTTCGACATAAACCTGATGACCGTAATGAGCGAGTTCGCGTACGGAAGACGGCACAAGGCCAACCCTATACTCATGGTCCTTAATTTCTTTGGGAACACCTATGTGCATTCGAAACTCCCTTTGGATGAATTGTTGCCTATGCTGTAGCAAGGGGAGACTTTAGGTGTCAAGTAAGTCCCCTTTTCCCGTGACAAAAACACCGCAGAAAGATATAAATAAGGTTAAATATCGGGAAAACTCATGACATTTCTTTATTCGATTCTTTTCCTCGCTGTTGTCTTAATTTTTGTTTTTTTAACAGCTCTTTGTTCAGCGGCAGAAGCGTCTGTTCTAGCGGCATCCCGCGTGCGTCTTTATCATTTAGCTAAAAAGGGAAATGCAAAAGCCTCCCTCGTCATGGATTTACAAACCCATATTGGCGGGTTTATTAGCTCTATTATTCTTTTAAATACTTGGTTTAATACTCTTGTTACAGCCCTTGCGACCGCCATTTTAACTTTTCTTTTTGGGGCGATGGGAGCCGTTTATGCCGCAATTGCCATGGGCGCCCTTATTACCATTTATGGAGAAGTCCTTCCAAAAATGTATGTTTATACATGTGCCGAACGAGCCGCCCTTGCTTTTGCTCCTTTTTTTAAACCTCTCCTTACATTGATGTTTCCTTTAACAAAGACGATTAATTTTTTTGCGCAAGGCTCCTTGCGTCTTTTAGGTATTAAACCAAATTTTTCAGAAATAACCGGTGCTGAAGAATTGCGGGGAGCGATTGAGCTTCATGCAGGATCCTCTCGTGAAGCTGAATATGAACGGTCTATGTTGCGGAGCATTTTAGATCTGACAACGGTTGAAGTGACGGAGATTATGCGTCACCGCAAAACAATGTTGATGATAAATGTCGATTTATCCAATCAAGAAATTATTAATCAAGTTTTAAAAGCGCCCTATACACGAATTCCCATTTGGCAAGGAAATCCAGAAAATATTGTAGGGATTCTTCATGCGAAAGATTTACTCCGATCCGTTCAACTTCATAAGGGAGATTTGGAGAAACTTAATATTACAAAAATTGCAAATCCCCCGTGGTTTATTCCTGAAACCACAACCCTTTTCTCACAGTTGGCGGCGTTTCGAGAGAGACGGGAGCATTTTGCTCTTGTTATTGATGAGTATGGGGATCTTCAAGGAATGGTTACTCTGGAAGATATTTTGGAAGAAATCGTAGGAGAAATTGTAGACGAACATGACGTCGAAATTCCCGGCCTTAGAATTGCTCCTGATGGGACCTATGTGGTGGATGGTGTCGTTACTCTTCGCGATTTGAATCGACAATTCAATTGGGATTTGCCCGATGAGCATGCAGCCACATTGGCGGGTCTTATTTTACATGAAACACGAGAAATTCCTGAAGTGGGTCAATCTTTTATGATCCAGGGATTTCGAATGGATATTCTGCGTCGTCTTCGACATCAAATTACTTTGGTTCGGTTGACCCCTCCGCCTCTTCCGGAGAAAGGGTTTTCAAACAAAGGGCATGAAGACCGCGTTTAAGTTCTTCTTTAAGACAGGCATATACTTTCTGATGGCGCTGAATTCGGTTAAGGCCATGAAAATCAACTGAAACCAAGGTTACTTTAAAATGGGTTTCTCCTTCAGGCCTATAGTTGGCATGCCCAATATGCAAATGAGATTCATCCTCAACCTTTAAATAGATGGGAGAGAACGCGGCTTGGAGTTTGGATTCAATATGGGTTTTAAGCATCCCCCCTATTTTCTCTTAATTCATTTCTTGGGTAAAGCTCTTTTTTTCTCTGTAGAGGGAAGTTTTACTCCATGTTGGACAGAATTTTTCTGATTCACTGGTGCGCGGGAATAAAGCCAGCAACAAGAAGACAATTCGTATTCAAGGCAGTTGTCCTTGCACATATAATAATCACCTGCTTGAACATCATTAAAAGGAAATTCTCTACCATATTTCTCCATTTTAAAAGAAAGCGTGAGAAGAGCACCAGGAACATAGGAGAGAACAGTATAGTTGTCTCCTCCAGGGCATTTGGCGCCATACCAAGTTATGGCTTCCATTGTTCCAGAAGATGAACCGTACGTATATTCACCATCCCATTCAGAAGTGTTACAGATTGCAATCGTCTGAACGCTTGCATGACTCATTGGAGAAAGAAAAATCCAACAGAACATGGAAAAAACAGGAAAATAGAAAAGACGTCTTGGTACAAGATAAAGCAGTGTATGCATGTGAAGATCCTGATTTTAAAAGTCAATTTATATAAGATCTCACATAAAGAATAAAAAAGAGTTAACGGTGAGCCCTTCATCTGCAAGGTTGAAGTGCAGATGTCTCTTTAAACATTTATTAAGGCGTCCGTGTATAGAATTTTCTCACAAGAAATAGATATTTTTTCCTGAGGGAGAATGGAATATGAAAATAATGATGAGTGTATTAACTCTATCCGTGAGCATAACTTCCCATTTGTGTGCTTGTAGTGATGTCTTCATCAATAAAGGCGGCTATCATATCGAAGCACGTACCCTTGATTTTCTCATTAATCTTGCTTTTGAAAACAAAGTAGGCTTTATCGGACAAGAAAACACAACGAATGTCGTCCTTGAAGCGGATAAAATTCCGAATACCCAACTGACTTCGTGGACCAATAAATATGGATATTTTGGAAGAGCTGCTTTTAACGGAGAAACCATCATTGATGGTATGAATACAGAGGGACTTTCCGTCTCTATTCTTTATCTTCCGGGCAGTCAATATCCTGCCTATGATCCCAAAGATCAAAAACCTGTCTTGGCTATTTATGATATCGCTCCCTATCTTCTTTCTCAAGCTCGCACGGTTTCTGAAGCCCTTCAATTGCTTCGCTCTCAACAACTTGTTCAATCGGCGGTTAAAGAAAAAGAGGGTTATTTTATAAAAGGAATCCCGATTCATTACGTTATGCGGGATAAAACAGGCAACAGTGCGGTTGTCGAATTTATTAAGGAGCAAGTCAAGATTTATGAAAATGCGGGAGATGTAATGACCAATTCCCCTCCTTTTGATTGGCAAATCAAAAATGCGAATTACTATGACTCTCTCTTAGCGGATAATAAAGGTCCTAACGAAAAATTCAGAAAAAGCTTTTATCAATATGATGAAATATACAAGGGCAGTACACATAAGGGCGAAGCGAATCTCATGGGTGTGCCTGGGGATGCGACGCCTTCTTCCCGATTTGTAAGGGCGAAAGTGTTTCTCGATAATTTCCCTGTTCCTTCCTCTAGAGAAGTGGCGCTCTATCAAGCGAGTACACTCATTGATTCTCTTGTTGTACCAGCCCTTACAGGGGCAGATCCCACCCTTTGGAATTCCATTAAAGATTTAGACGAGGGGATCTATTATACAAAAAACATCACTCTTTTTCAGGGAGATCACTCTCTCTATCCGATGCCCATTACAAACGGGTATACGGCCATTGATTTGAAATCAATTAATTTTAATGCACCCGATCCAACGTTTGGAACCTTGAAAATTGAACCCACGAATCCCAAAGATATTAAAGGCATTTTACCTGTTGAAAAGGTGCCTGGTTTTGCAGGGGCGGAATAAGTGAGAGCGAGTGTACAGAGGTTCCCTTGTTTTTTAAAGGATTTTTCTTTTTGTTGGCAATCGTCTCTTAAAAGTTGTTGGGTGGTTTCTGACCTTAGTATACGTTAATGATATGGGGTTACCTTTACGCTGGGACCCCATGCTTTCTTACATTTTTACTCATCTTTTTGGCGAAGTAGGCGAGCCTCACAGCTGGAGCCATAAAATAAGCAAAGTGGCAATGACTATCCAGTACGAGGTAGCATTGCGTCTGGTGGCACACCCGGGCGAAAAAGATTATTCGCGTTTGACTCTTTTGTGCAATTATTTTACTAATGCAAAACTTGAAAGAAAATTGCCTCAAGATTCTTTTTTACCTGCTCCAAAAGTACGCTCAGCCATAATCAGTCTTGAGCCATTACCTGCCCCGCCGATAGAGTGCACCGACTTGAAATTGCTC
>CALBSK010000078.1 GCA_937967795.1 uncultured Alphaproteobacteria bacterium
ACCTTTCTCAAGGAAACGTAAGGTCTGCCGTTCATCTTCTCCAAGAGAATAACTCCATTCATTGGAAGAAGACAAAAGAAGAAGCTCTTTCAGATCTCTTAAAAGATTGGGGGAAAGAATTCCTTTCTGACCCTCAAGGAACCCGGCTCATGCTGGCTCAACGGAATATGGATGTGGATGTGCTGAATCAAGGGGCTCGAGATCTTCTTCGAGAAAGAGGAAGATTGGGAAGTTTAGAAGTGACCTGTATGACTCAAAGAGGCAAGATGACCTTTGCGGAAGGAGACCGAATTCAATTGACCAAAACAGATAAATCCCAAGACCTTTTTAATGCCCATTTTGGGGTGATTCAAAAAATTGATGTTCAGACAAAAAAACTCAGCGTTCTCCTGGATAATAAAGAAGTAAAAGAAGTTGATCCTACCACCTACGATGGGCTTCGTCATGGGTATGCCTCAACCGTTTATAAGGGCCAAGGATCAACCTTAGATCATATCTATGTGCTTCACAGTAAGGTCGTAAATAAAAGTGTGAATTATGTCGCCTTAACACGTCAAACACGGTCCCTCTCCCTTTATGTCTCTCAGGATGAGACGCCTTCTGAGTTTCATCTGATTCGTCAAATGAGCCGGGATGAGGGAAACAAAATCAGTCTTTCTTTTGCAACCCCAAAAGACATTGAAAAGCGCCAAAGTGAAATAACCCTTGCCACCTCTCTTCAACAAGGGGCAGAAAACCTTGTGACCAAAGTTAAAGACTTTTTCCATGCCAATGAAGATTTTTACAAGTTTGACCCGCTAAAAGAAAATCCCCAGCACGAGGTTTCGCTGTCTTTTTCTAAAAGCCCTGCCCTTCAATCTGTCTATGAAGATATGAAGCAACCTCCCTTTGCGCATAGCCATGCCAAAGCAAATGCTGTTCGGACAGCTTTTAAAAAAGGATTAGAACGCTACAGCGAAACAAGGGCCATTGCTTATTGGGAAAGCAAAAAAGAAGAGCTCCTCCATCTTTATCAAGAACAACTTACCCACGTTGAAAAGGAACTCACCTCTCCTGCTTTAAACACTCTTACCCCACAGTGGAAAGAGGAAGCTCGAGAACTTGCCAAAGGCGATCCAACGAAAGTTCTGACTCTCCTCCAAAAATTAAAAGCAGGTCAGATAAGCAGGCATGAGGCTTCTTTAGAAGAAAAGCCTCTTTCAGAGGAAAAAATAGGAGGTGAAAGGAAACGTTCTATGGATTCTCCTTTAAAAGAGACCTACCTCCGTTTCAAGGCTTTACAGGGCATTTTGAAAGACAATCCTAAAGAAAAGGAGTATTTTAAAGAAGAGCTTAAACGGCTGGGTCAACAACTTGCTCAAGACAAAGACTTTATGAATACCCTCCAGCAGGAAAATCCCAAGGCCGCAAAACTCATTGACCGTATTTTAGAAGAAGAACGCTCACAGTCTTTAAGTTTAGGGAAAGGAGGGTATTCCAGATAGGTTTAGCGAGAAGATTTTTTCTTGGGGGGTTCTGAAGCTTTTTTCTTATCTTGGAGGTTCTTGTATAAATCTAAAATGCTGGTGTTGGCCTTTCCCAAATCATAAAGTCTTCGCGTTTCCTCATTCATCAAAAATACAGCAACGGGGGACATTTGCAGGAGGAAAAGGCCGATCCCCATGAAAGCCCCCGTAAGCGCCGTTGCCCCTATGAGGGTAAGGAAAGGTTTGCTCCATCTGAATTTATATTGGTTTTGGATCTCCTCACAAAGCCTATTTGTTCGGTTAATTTCGTTATTCAGACTTCTAATGTCTTCTTCGACCTTTCCTAAGAGGGATGAAAACATGTGAGAGATTTTATCTTGGCAAGAATCAACCACTTCCTGAAAATGTTTTCTGAACTGGAGGACCGTGTGCTTTGCAAGGGTCTCTCGAATTTCTTGGCAGCATCTTTCTTCAATCTTAGCGATTTTTTCTTCGATCTCTTCCATTTGCTTACGATGGTTTTTGTTTATGTACCGTTGAAGGTCAGAGGTCAAAGCGTCCAAAGAGGAAGCATTCAATGAAGCTGATTCAAGGGCTTTGTCTTCTAATCTAGAAAAGTCTTTGTCTTTGCTTTCGGGATGGGTCATAAGGTTTCCTTTCTGTTTAAGTTAGGGTTAGAGAGTTATTTTTAATTTGTGAATTTAGTTTTTAGACTATGTTCCGAGGTATTTTGGCAGGTATTTTGTTCTTCAAAGTGCTCAACATCAGAGAGACGGTACCGAACACCTTTTGCCATTTTAAAAAAACGCGGGCCTCGCCCATTCCAACGCCACTGGCTTAGAGTTGTAAGCGTAACGTTCCAACGGGCAGCTAGGTCTTCTGGCGTGAGTAGTATTGTTTTTGTTTGCATAGACTGGCTCCTTCGTGTACAATTATTTTGGCTACTTTACAATTTGATTGTAAACTTTAGTAAGCCTGCTTGTCAAGCAAAGTTCGATGCTACAGGTTAAGTATTTAAATTCAAAAGCTTATACAGAAAGAGGCATTATAATGACACCCTTAGCTAAGCAGATTTCTCTGCGAATGAGAGCTAAAAATCTCTCAATCTCCATGCTTGAAAAAAATGCAGGCCTTAAGAATCACTCTGTAAGAAATATTCTCAGAGGTCGAACCTTCATGCCCAATGCAGAGACACTCGATGCTATTGCACGAGCTTTAGGATGTAGAGTCGAAGATCTTCTTGAAAAAAAAGAAATTTATGAGAAAAAGGCACTTAGCGAAACCAAGGAAGAAGTTACACACACACCCTATGACTATCCCGAGCTTTTCAGGGAAGTTGTGGATTTTGTTACCATGTATTTACGTCACAACAAACATAGTCTTTCTCTTGAACAAGTCCTCAACTGTATTAAGCTCATTTATCAAGATTCTAGCGAAAGGGATCCAACAACATTAGATGAAGAAAGTGCTGCACTCTGGATGTGGCTTGCTACGGATACCAGATTACCTTACATGTACTCAGATTAGACCTTGGGAACAAAATGGTCGCAACAAAGCACATGTATAAAATCTGTGTGAAAAGGAGGGAGCCCAATAAGGCTTATCCTTTAGAATTACACTATTGAAGCTCCTTAAGGGTAATGTTTTCTTTAATGCCAGGCAAGCGGAAATTTTTATTAAAAGATAGCCTATCGATGAAATATAACAAGGAGAGGAAACATGAGTGAATTCCAATATTCCGAATTCCGAACTGTGAATCGTCAGCTAAACCAAAAAGAAATAGAGGAAGTCCGAAAACTTTCTAGTCGTGCTCGGGTGAGTAGAGATCGCGCCATTTTTATCTATAATTTTGGTGACTTCCGTGGCAATTCGGATGAAGTCCTCTTAAAATATTTTGATGCTTTTCTTTATATTTCTAATTTTGGTACAAAACAATTGAGTTTTCGCATCCCAACACGCCTTTTAAAAACGCAGAGCTTATGCCCTTACGAATATGAATACATCGTTGAGATAGAACCCTATGAGCATAATACTCTTGTGACATTGCATTTCACCAATGAAAAAGGAGGAGAATGGCTTGAGGAAGAGGACTGTTCCGCTCTTCTTGACGAACTAATTCCCCTCAGAGAGGACTTGCTTCTGGGCGATCCCCAATCCCTTTATTTGACTTTAATTGCCAATCAAGAAGAAAGGCAGATAGAGCCGTATGTACAATCCTTGCCCGCTCCTCCTAATCTTAAAGAACTTACATCTTCTCTTAAGTCTTTCGCTGAGTTTTTTGAAATCACTCCTGATTTGCTGAAACAGATTGGGAGTCAAAGCAAAGATATTTCGCAGTCTCCTTTTGATATAACCCAATTATCTGATCACGAGAAAAACACATTTCTTCAAAAGGTTCTCGAGAATGATCCTCATGCAAGAGTCGAGCTTCAAAATTTGTTGACCCAAAGAAGCATGAAATAAGAAAGGGTATTATTCACCCCGTGCTATACCCCAATTTCCCATATCCTTTCAGTCTCTTATCAGCCATTCTTGCAAGCATGGGGACAGAGGTATCGACATAATCATAGATGATCACTTCTTTTTTGCTGTGATGAAGACGGTGGAGTCTTCCCGCATATTGAGCCAGTGTTCCGTGCCAGGAAATAGGCATGGTAAGGAATAGGGTATCCAAGCCTTGAATCATCAAAGCCTTCTCCAATATAGGCGCCTGTCGCGATGAGCAGGCGTTCCTCCTTCTCAGGGATAGATTCGAGCTGAGCTTTAACCAAATCGCGTTGTTTTGCGGATTGCCCTCCAACCATCACAACGATATGTCTACAAAATTTTGAAAATCGTTCTGCTAAAGCTTTTGCGTGGTCTCTACGTTCCGTAAGCAGCAAAGGGCTACGACCTTCTTGTAAAGAGTGTAACACATCATCAAAAATCATTTGGTTTCTGATCTCATCTAAAATAATCCCCCCATAAAGCTGTTGAATACTGGTTTTCAGATCATTGATTTTTTGCAATTGAAAAGCTGTATTCCGAATAATGACTTTATGAGAAAATGGACGTAGAGTGGCTTGATGCTTTGCATTCACCTTATAACGGATAGGACCACACTGCATAAAAATGATGGGATGATGACCGTCTTTCCGTGTTGCCGTTGCTGTAAGCCCAAGAACATATTTTGCCTTTGTCGCGCGCGCAACGGCCTCAAAGCTGACGGCTGAGAGATGATGGCATTCATCGACGACCAATTGACCATAGTTTGCCACAAGGTCATCAACAACATTTTTCCTCACGAGACTTTGGATAAGAGCTACATCAATGAGGCCTGAGGGTTTACGTTTCCCTCCTCCAATAATTCCCATGTGGCTTTCTGGAATATCCAGGAATGCCCGCAACCTTTCAACCCATTGATCCAATAATTGGCGGCGATGGACCAAAATCAGTGTATTCGCCTTTCTTGCGGCGATAAGTTTGGCAGAAATGACAGTTTTCCCAAAAGCAGTCGTTGCAGCTAACACGCCCATATCATATTTCTCTAATTCTTTAAGAGCTCTTTTTTGTGGAAGTGTAAGTTCTCCGCGGAACTTTGTTTTAAGTGGTTCTGAAAGGCCGCTAAACGGATAAGCTTATTCATGAGAGCTGGAGGAATATTCTTTTTGGAAATGAAAATCTGGTTGTTGAGGATAACTTCAATAGACTCGGGAAGTTTTTGATCAATAGGAATGTCTGACTTAATACGTGAAGGGCTCATTTCCCATGGTTTTTCTTCATCTTCAGCAAGAAGCATTCTCACCCCAAGAATTCGACCTTTCGATGAGGCTTCTTCTACAATAACTCTCACTTCTTCTGACCTCATCCGTCTCAAGGAAGAAAGATAGCCCCACTGATCAGCATAAGGTTCAAAATTCTCATTTAAAAACACGCTGTTCCCCTTTTTACGAGGTTGGTATTGTAAGGGTAAAGCAATTAAATTGCCAAAGCCTCCTGAAGGCATCGTATCTTGATTGGGGAAAAAACGATCATAAGATTCAAATCCGATTCCTGGATACCGTTCCATAGTTTCCGTAAGGAGAGCAGCTCCCATTTTTCGTGCGTCAGAGGCGGGAATAGGCTCACTAAAAAAGATCCAAATATGCCCTCCATTGCCAGAACGAGATCGCTCTAAGCTTGCCGGAACATTTCTTATGCGACAGGTTTCAAGGTAAGCACTCGCATCCCTCTTCCACTGCTCCTTATCAAAGTCTACGGCTAAAAACCAACAGGTTTCATCTTTAAGCATAGGATAAACCCCGATCGTATAGTCTCGTCTTGAATCACCTATTTTTTCTCCGGTGAAATGCTTCCGGATCACTTGTTCTGTTACAGGGATAAAGGCTTGGTTAAGGCATTCACTGCATTTAATTTGAGGTTTCTTGCAAACCCCGCGTACCCACTCATTCTGACAGGCTGGAGAATACCCTGATTTTCCTGTTTTTTGATTGTCCCACCGCTTTGGAAAGAAATCGCGACGTCCCTGAAAAAGGTCCATAAAAAGGACGATTTTTTCTTCAGGAGCGGGGGAAGAAAGAAGGGCAAAAACATTTGAAAGTAGTGCATTTGGCTTTTCTTGGACAAGTTTGGATTGGCCTAGTTCTTCTGTTTTCTTAGCATCAACATTGTAAAACCATCTTCTTACACGCTGAATATACCTATGAATAAAACTTGTCTTACGCGTATCGTTCACAATTTCTTCTATCTTTGCAAAAAGCTAACTTTTAACCTTTTGTATTTTTTCGAGGTTAATTTTTTCTCGGGCCATTTTTATAGATTTATGAAGTTCTCTTTCAAAAACACCCCTGGACGGAAGAGCTGTTAAAAATTGAGCAATCCTTATTCCGCTTTTTTCTAATTGTAAAAGCTCAACATGCTCTGAGGATTTTTCTGAACAGAGAATAATTCCTATGGGAGAATTTTCTCCCTCTTGAAGCTCATATTTTTCAATCCATCGCAGATATAGCTCTACTTGCCCCTTATCGGCTGCTTTAAATTTTCCAAGCTTGAGCTCTATTATAATTGGACAACGTAATCTTCTGTGGAAAAAATATAAGTCAATATAATAGTTTTGTCCATCAATAGTAATTCTTTTCTGACGTGCTAAAAATGCAAAATCACTTCCTAATTCAAGTAAAAACTTTTCCATAGATTGGAGGATGGCATTTTCAAATTCACGTTCAGTATAAGGATCCCTAAGATTAAGAAAGTCCAAGGTATAGGGGTCCCGAAATACCAGGTCGGGAGTTAACTTGTTTTCCTCTCGTAAATTTTGGATTTCCTTTTTGATGATATCTTCAGGTTGTTTCGCGATACACGTCCTTTCAAACATCATGCTATTAATCTTTTCTTTTAAAGTGCGAACACTCCAATTTTCAAGACGTGCCACTTCCGCATAAAAATCTCGTTTGGTTTGGTCATCCAGATAAATGAGCTCTACAAAGTGAGACCAGCTTAATTTTCCAGACAGTGTCTGGACAATCTTTACGTCGAGAAAAATCGCCGAAAACTTAACCATATTAAAGATGTTCGTAAGACTATAGCCCCTTCCATACTCTGCGGTAAGGAATCTCGAGGTTTTGCGAATAACCTCCTCTCCATATTCAGCCCGTTCATTTTTAAGGATCTCTTGATTAATTCGATTTCCAATATGCCAATTTACGAGGACAAGTGTTGAGTTAACAGCAATTGCAACTTCGCTTCTTGCCTTCTCTATAATAAAGTGGATATCCTTAAAAAGATCAGAATGATCAGTAGAAGTTATTGATAAATCTTTCATATTCATATATTGAACTCTACTTTCTCATTAACAAAGATATGCCACCTTATATTCTTTTCGGCATTTTGTGTCTGGCTATCTGATCTTAAAGGAATGTATATTAAGTTTTTTTCTGAAACAAGTTGGTGTAATGGCTTCGACAAAATATGGAGCCCTTTCTCCATCATTAAAAAACCTCGCCTAAGTCTGCTTTAAAGCCTTTTCCATAATCCTCTCCCCAATTTTTTCACTGGCCTCAATAAGAGGTTGGCCGATAAGATGGGCGTAACGGGCGGTGGTTTGGGTTTGTTTATGGCCTAAGAGAGCGCCAATGATGGGGAGAGAGAGTCCATTACTTGCCGCAATTGAAGCAAAAGTATGCCTTAAATCATGAATACGCACACCCTCTAGGCCAATCTTTGCACGGATACGCTGCCAAGGCTTTTGGAGGTTAATAAGGTGTGCTCCTTCCTTACCTCCACAGATGACAAAGGGGTTTCCTTCTTCTTGAGGAATGCTCTTGAGAAGATCAATAGCAGGCGTGGAAAGATAAATCGGCTTTTTTCCTGTTTTACTATCTCGGAGGCGTAAACATTGGTTATCAAAATCCACTTCTTCCCATTTAAGCGTTAGGATTTCATTAAGTCTGCATCCTGTCAGAAGCAATAAGCGGATCGCATGAAGAGGCCAGGGATTTTCATTATCCTGCTCTTCCTCATCTAACGTTTCCATTAACCGGTTCACTTCTTCCTGGCTTAAAAACCGCTCTCGTTTGTTCTCTGCATATTTCTTAACATGAAGGCAGGGATTAGAATGATTTGGCCGATAGCCCCACAACTCTGCTAAATTGAGAGCCTTTGAGAGAACACTCAGTACGCGATTTGCGGTCGTGGGTAAATGCTGCAGAGAGTGATGAAGCTTAGCAATATCGCTACGATCCAAAGAGGATACCTTTAATAATCCTAAGGTCGGGAGGATATGCTGTTTCCACAGCCGTTTATCTTCCTTTTGACTGGAGGCTTTTTTGCGTGGTGCGTGTTCTTTCATATATTGATCCGCAAGCTCTTTCAGGGTTGGCATATGACGTAAATCCTGTTTCTCTGCTGAAGGATCTTTCCCTTGGCTCACTTCCAGAAGCCACCGTTGGGCAATACTTCGAGCTTGCTCGCATGTGATTATGCCATGATCTCCAATTTTGGGGCGACGCTGCCTTCGATCGTGAGTACGATAATAAAGAAAATAACTTTTCTTGCCCGCAGGTGTTATTTTACACATGAAGCCACTCACCTCATAATCCCATAGGATAAGATCCTTTTTTTGTGGTAAGGTGGACTCAACGATTTTTTTGGTCAGTTTTTGCATAATCAGCTGCCCCTATTCTTCTTATTAGGTAGCATATAAGTAGCAACATAAAAAGAATTTGGCAATACGAAAAAGAATAAGAGAAACAAAAATACTAGCAAAATCAATAGAAAATAGATCTAAAAAGAACAAAAGAGAATGAGAAGAACCTCTGAATCTAAGACTCTTAATCAGCGGGTCGCAGGTTCGAATCCTGCAGCGCCCACCAGGGAAATCAAGGGGTTAACGCATATTCGGAATGGTCTAAATTTCTCTGGGTATACGTCGGGTATACTTTTGATGGATATCAAAAAATTCGAGTCATTTCCATATAAGAAAGCACAATTCATTTGCACAGGGCCCTAACATAGGTTCTATAGTTTTAAAGCCATAAGCTCTTCTTGGAATGAGTTTCAGAGCCAGTTTCATAGAAGCTCCAGTCATTTCATGCCTAGAGCTTCCTTGTAAGGAAGTACCATTAATTAAAAAGATTTTTTAATTTCTTTCTTGCCCAGTCTTTGAATTGCATAAAAGTGTTTTTTGCTTTCTTGCTTTTAACAGCTTTCTCAATAGTGGCTTCGGCTATAGCATCTACTCCGTCCGCTATCTTCTTTCCAAGGTCACTTACCTTTTTATCTTCGTCTTCCATCTTCTTTTTTAAAAGTTGAGTGGAAATATAAAATTGCTCAGCCTGAGTAGCTAGCCCTGGCTTATAACTTTGGGATTTGGAACAGGTTTTACCCATCGGTAGCCTCGGTGGAGACTTTATATCTCTTTGAATCTTATCCTTCGAGCGTTTGAAAACTTTAGAATTTGGTCCAGCAAGATTTGGTCCTTCCAAGTCATCTGCAATACTTTTTCCTAAGCGAGGAATAGGTATATATCCGCCTTTGACAGGATAATTGGCTTCATCTTCAAAGTGCCTGTCCATAGCTTGAATCGCAGAAGAGAAAGAAATTGAGGATAGAGCTAAACAAAGATATGTAAATCTCTTTAATATTTGTTTATTTTGAGTCTTCATGGTATTCTCCAATCGTTAAAAGTTGATTTTATAAACCTAAGAAAGGTGACAGCCTTTTTTAGGTCTTTCATGAGGGGGTTTTTTTGAGCCCTCTCATTTTTGTTAGACGCTCTAACACTTGAAGCGTATGTGAAAAATCTTGCTGACCCCATCTTCATAAGTGACGTAAACAGCGTGACTAGTACAAATTTACGTAGATCTCTTTACAGAGCTTCGGGGATGATTTAACTTAGAAAAAATAAATTAAAATTATTGTTTGTTAAGGATTTTTATTTCTTAAAAAGGAGGCTCTTAACAAGGTCGCTTATGGAAATAAGAGAGGTTACTTTTACCGAAGACATTTATGCAGAATATTTAGCAACCATCAATAACGTAAAATTCACACCCCGGGAAATAGATGTAATTGCTTGTCTTTTGAATGCTAGAAGAACAAGCCAGATAGCCTCTATGCTATCGATTGCTCCAAGAACAGTCACAACTCATTTCCGCAACATTATGCTGAAGCTTGACTGTAATTCGCAGGAAGGTATCATTAACTTCATTGAAAAGTCTTACAAAATTTCTCTCCTAAGAGAATATTATTCAAGGTTGGTTGTTGAACTAGCATTTGAAAAAGCATTAAAAGAAATTTCAAAACTAAAAAGAGAAGAAACTGTTTCCTGTGTTATTGCTTCTGGAAAAGACCAGGGGTATGAGAAGTTCTTGGTTACTTTTTTAGAAAAACAGCTCACTCATGTTGGAATAAGAACACACTTTGAATCTCCTAACTTTCTTTTATCGCTCCCTCAGTTTTTGAATAATTCAGACAGAGAAAAATGCAATAAAATTTATATCCTTTCAGAATCTAATGACGAACTGAAAGCAGCTAGCCCTCAAATAAATCTTCATAAGCTATCCTTAAGTCAGGTTCTTGTATTGCTGCCAAAAAGCTCTTATAGAATGTTTTTGGAAGAGCTTAAAATTGTTAATACTATCAGCTTAGAAGAGTGTGATAATGTTTACTTTTTGGTCTTTGAGGTTTTGCATTATCTTCTTCCAGCTCTAGATTTTGAACATATTATCTTAACGTTTAAAAAACAATACATAGGATTACAGCAGCCTTCCCCTGCTGAATCTTCCTTAACGAATATGAGAGGCTATGAACAAGCCTTCTCTCTATCGTCTTCTTTAATGCATGAGAACGCACCCCACTTAAAATCAAAGGCCTTGGTTTTGGGAGCCCTTCTTTTATTTATAAGTTGTATTGGGTATTTAACATTAGGTAATTTCTTTTTACGGAAAGAAAATATTCAAGTTAAACAAGCTGCCCCCTCTTTTGAAAAACAAAAACCTATTTACTCTGATTTAATCATTCCTAATGAGCCTCTCCTCTTATATCGCCCTCACTTAATGAATAAAATTGAAGACAAATTGACAAAGGATAAAGGCATACACGTAGTTTCTCTCATAGGGGAGGGTGGCGCGGGAAAAACAACTCTTGCACGCCAATATAGCAGACTTCAAAAGGCACCCTTAAAATGGGAATTCAATGCTGAAACAGAGGAGAGCCTTCTAGCTTCTTTTGAGGACCTTGCCTATGCTCTTACTCGAGAAGAGAAAGATAAAAAAATATGGCGCGAGCTGAAAGAAACACAAGACTCTAAAGAGCGAGCAAAAAGTATCCTTGCATTTGTAAAGAAAAAACTTAAGTCTATGGGAAGCTGGATTTTACTTTATGATAATATAAACAATTTTAACGATGCGAGAGATTATGTTCCTCTTAACCCTGATGTATGGGGTGATGGTAAAGTTATCATTACAACCCGAGACAAAAATATTCAAAACAACATTTTTATTAATCCCCAGAATGTAATTTTGGTTGATGAGCTGGCAGAAGATGAGAAATACACACTTTTTTCTACCATAATGCTGGCTTCGCAACCTTCTCACCATTCCACTAATTTCCAAGACAATGAAATAAAAAAATTACTTTTAGATATTCCATCTTTTCCTTTAGACATCATTACCGCAGCTTATTACATTAAAGATACGCGTATTTCATATCAAGAATATACAAAAAGAATCAAAGAACTGAAGGAAGATTTTGCAAGAGAACAAGAATGCCTTTTAAAGGAAATTAGCAACTATACGAAAACACGTTATGGAATAATAACTATAGCCCTAGATAAAATAATCAAAATAGATCCGAACTTTAAAGAACTGCTCCTCTTCATTAGCTTTTTGGATTCACAAAATATTCCAAAAGACTTAGTGGAGTCTTACAAACAAAAGCCAACTGTAGAAAAATTTATTCGGAGTCTTAGAAAACATTCTCTTATTACCCATGAAACTCCTCTTCAAGGAAAGTCCCATAAGCTTTCGCTTTCTATTCACCGTAATACACAGAAAATCATTTTAGCTTATCTCATGCCTTCATTCGATGAGGCATCTTTCCAAAAACTAGTGCAAAGAATGGCTAAGGTAATAGAAAATTATGCTGCTGTTTCTATTAAACATGAAAGCAGCCTTTCATTAAGGTTTTTAACAGGCCATATGGAGATATTTTTACAAAATTGTAATATGCTAACTCACTCCACTAAAGCGGACTTAATGAGCAAGCTTGGATATATTTACCTTAATATTGGTGAATATAATAGGGCAGAACATTTTCTTAAAGAAAGTTTTGAAATATATAAGAACCTACCTAGAGACCATTCACTCAAAATGGCATGGACATTAAAAAACCTTGGTGAACTCCAAATACCATTATGCAGATTTAAGGAGTCTAAGCATTATCTAGAAAAAAGTCTTCAGTTCTATAAGAAAAGTTCTGTGATCAATCAAATAGAAATTGCTAATGTATTAAAGCTCTTAGGCGATGTGCATAGGGGCGAGGGAAACCTCATAGAAGCAGAAAATGCCGTAAAACAAGCTTTGTATATTTTCAGTCAGCAACTTGGAGAAGACTCTAAAGAAGCTGCTCTCTCTTTAAGAACACTTGGAATTATTAATAGAAACAAAGGGGATTTTATTAAAGCTCATGCTTTTCTGAGAAAATCTCTAGAAATTCATACAAAAATTTTTGGGAAAGGGCACATTAAAACTTCGCAGATCTCCACATTGTTAGGTCGAAATTACAGAAATCTAGGTTATTTTTTAAATGCGAAAGATTTACTCGAAAAAAACCTCACAATATATGAAGCTTACTACGGACAAAATCATGTGGACACTGCTGAAACAATGTTTTCTTTAGGGGCAGCATTTTTAGATTTAGGTAATATCCTCAAAGCCAAAAAATATTGTGAAAAAAGCTGGCATATTTTTAAAAACTATTATGGGCTTGACCACCTTATGACAGCAGAAGCAGCAGGATATTTAGGAAATACCTATAGAGCTTCCGGCTACTACAATAAAGCAAGAGAGTTTTTAGAATATGCTCATAAAATATATAAAAAAAATTATCCCTCAACCCATATTCGAGTTGCGCAAATCTTACAAAACTTAGCTGAAGTTTATTTATTGGAAGGCAACCTAGAGATTGCTGAAAAACTTATTAAGAATACCTATAAAATATTTCAAGAAAAGAAACACTCAGAAAGCTATGTTTCTTTAGAGCTGTTGGCAAAACTGTATATAGAAAAAGCCAATCGCCTTCAAAAGCAAGGAAATAATCATGAATCAAAGAAATTTAAGGAATTAGCCATAAGTTATATGAAGAAAGCGCTTGCAATAGTTGAGAACCATTTTACTATAATATCTCCTCATTTCATAAGAATTAAAGCTGAGTTAAATAAAATATTGTAAGAAAATAAATGAAATGGTATGAAATAAGCAAGATCTTAAAAATAGTAGTCATATGCAAAATACTAAATTAAAAATCTTACTCGTAAAAATGGGAATTATTATAGCTGGCCAAACCTCGTTAGCTAAAGTAGATTTTGTGAAGGATGAGGCTGATAATGTAAGAAAAGGGCAAAGAAAACAAGTATTCGAAGTGTTAGAAGCACATACCAGAAAAAACACGACTGAAAATGTTGAAAGCCAGAGAACGTTGAGCATTGGCCCACAAAATACTTGCGGGGGTACTGACTGATACATGGCAAAAATATTAAGTTATTAATACGGAGAGCAGCAAAGAGGGGTATTGTTAAATTTATCATTTCTAAAGACCTAAAAACAACTTAGACTTTCGTTTGAAACGAGCAAACCAATGTCTTTGCTGACAATTATTTCTCTCAATCGAGTGAGTTTATCAATCTTTACTTAAAGTTAATTCATTCGCATAATCTTGCGAAGTTAATTATAAAAATCTTCTTCGCAGATATAAAATTTTTAAGAAGACCGGTAAGTATTTGCTAAATGAAGTAGCATGCGTTGTTGAATATTATATTTTGCTGATGGGCATGGGGGCTTGTCTTCTTTCCATGCTTTTGGGCAGGCTCCTCCGCAAACAGGGAGCATCGAACATTTATAACAAGGATACTTTTTAAGTTCCTTCTCCTCATAAAAGTTTCCTAGGATTTGTCTCTTTTCAGGGTGGGTCAATTGCTCATCAGAAAGATGCCCAAGTTTATATATGTTTTCGCCATTTTTTTCATAGGATGGAACCAGGCTAACTTCTGTACAACTAAAAATATTACCGAAGGGGTCAATCAAATCTGAAGAAGGATCCACCGCAATACATAATGTTTTTTTTCTTCTAGGCAAATAATTAAACGTGTACCCAAGCTCCAGCATTTCTATAAACCAATCTATCTCCCATTGAGCAAAGTCAGTTTTGTCAGCTGCAAGTTTATGAGCATCATTCCCCCAGGAATGAATCTGAGCAAAATAAACATGGACCTTTTTATGCAGTCTATCTTGGGCGATTTGACGTAGAAGAGGAGAAATTCCTTCTTGATTGCGGTCATCAACATTGCAGCGAATTGTAATTTTAACGTCCTCAGGAGCCATGTGCGTTAGGTTTAATAGATTTGTATAAATTTTTTCAAAAGTAGGCCCCCCTGTTTTTAAATGTCTCCGTTGATCATGATATTTTTCTGTACCGTCCAAAGTGATTTCGATATGTTTAATGGCATATTCGCTCATTAATCGTTGAGCAATATCTTTACGCAATAATAACCCATTTGTCACAATCGACGCGCTATAATCTAAGGAATACTCTCTTGCAATTTCTTGAATTTGCGGAGAAAGCTTATCAATAACTGCAATGCCAGACAAAGGCTCTCCTCCAAACCAAGAGATAGACATAGACTTATGCTCTTTTTGAGAGAGTTTTTTTCTCAAGTAAAGGAGAAGGTTTTTTTGGTTTTCTGGCGATAGCCCTCGAGGAGAGTGAAGTTGACCGCAATAACCGCATCCTAAAGGGCAAAAAGCTGTAGGTTGGATAACTGTATATAAATGAGTGCTCTTCTCTATTGCTTGTTTGTTCTCATTAATAACTGTGGATACTTCATCTTCCTCTGAATTTATTAAAAATTCATTTTCTTTTAATTTTTGAATAATTTTAGGGGGCAGCCTCGCATAATTACCCCTTTGCAGATCTTTCCAACTTTGGGCATCCAAAATCCGAATCTGAGAGGTACGCGTTGAAAAAATCATGGTTTTATGACAACGATTTATTTCATCCCAGATATCTACATTAATTATATATTGGCTTAACTTAAGATTTTTTATTTTTTTTAGTGTAGTGAAGTCTAAGGAATTTTTTTTTGTGCTAGGGTTCTTATCAGGATGAAGAAGAGCTTTCATAAATTTAGGGTTACCTTTTAAATACTGATTTTTATGATATAGCTGAATAGCCTATATGTCGATGGCCATTCTTTCCTCACAGGTTTGGCGGATTTAAAAAGGCTTCATTTTTTACTGGATATACGCTGCGTATATTTCTGGAAAAAACAAATTAATCCTGATAGTGCCCTCCACATTGATAAATCATTATCTTGTCTTCAAGCGATAAATATTTATAAATGAGCCGGTGTTCACTATCAATTCTTCGAGAATAATAACCTTTATATCTTCCATTTCTTAAAATTTCGGGTTTTCCCGCGCCTTCTGTGCCCCATGGATTTTCACGGATATCGGCAATAAGCTCACGGATCTTTCTGGTGGTTTGCTCAAAGTTTTTAAAACTTTTCTCTACTTTTTCTGTAACAAAAGCAAGAATGATCCGAGAAGGGTCAACAATCGGTGAAGAGAGTGCCTTCATTTGGGCAAAAGACCTTTTTAATTGTTCCAACCTTTCTTTTCTTTTAGTTCCTTTTTCTACTTTTGGTTTTTCTTTTTTTATTTGTCTTCTTGTAATTTCGGCAAGCCCAGTTTTAAATTCGGTTTCTCGGTATACAGAAACCGTTTTTTGCTCAGGCACAAGAGAAACAGTTTGATTAATTTTTCCTGCTTTATTTTCGATCGGTTTCTTCTTAAGTTTTGTTGTAATTTGATCCATGAGCTCTTGAGCTTCGAAAACACCCTGATTTAGGGCTTCATTAGCTAATTCTGAAGCTTCTTGGTATCTTTCTTGTTTGGAAGCCGAGGAGCCGATATACTCTGGAAAGAAAGCCATGAGAAAAGCTTTACCATATTTAGCAACAGGAGCGTCACCGATTTCGTCAAAAGTCTTCTTTAAAGACTCTAGGATTTTTTCTTCCTCACTATCACTACCTTGAAGAAGCTTTTGAACATAAAGAATAACAAGATTATTTTTTGCTGTCCAATTCTGGGATTTTTTAAATAACTCTTCTGCCTTTTGGATCCTCTCTTCTTGAGAAATGTCCAAACCAGCGAGCCCGTTAAGGTACATGAATCCTAAATTACATAAAGCTTCAGGGAAATTAGAGTTCTCAAAGCATTTTTCCGCTTTTATGAAAAGTTGTTTAGATTCAGTGCCTTCTTTCCCTTCTTCCAAATAAACTGTACCCAAATTATAATTTGCTTTAGAGGTATTACTTCCCTCTAAAAGTTGTTTCGCTTTTACGATACGGTTGTTTTGAGAGAGGTTTTTGCCTGCTTGGTTGTGCAAGTACATAAGCCCCAAAAGGCACTTGGCTGGAGGTGTATTCGACTCTTCAAACAGTTGCGCAGCTACTATTTCTCGCTCCTCATTTGAAGTAGTAGGTCCTATTAAGCCTTTTATATACATGAAGCCCAAATTATAGAGAGCATCAGGGTAAAGCCTATCAGAAGGCCTTAGTTCCTTAAAATACTGGGCTGCTTTTTCATAGCGTTGGTCTTCCGTAAGATCTTTTCCAACCAATCCTTCCCAATGCATTACTCCTAAATTAAATTTAGCATCTGAAGTTCCAGCTTGCTCAAAAAGATCCTTAGCTTTTTGATTACGTTCATCAGATGATAAGTCTTTCCCGATCTTACCCTCTACATACATAATTCCTAGATTGTAGTTGCTTTCAGGGACATCAGCTTTTTCAAACAAGGACCTTATCTTTTCGTAATTAGTACTCTTAAGCTTATTAAGATAAAGGCAGGCGAGTTTGTGGAGGTATTCACGATAAGTATTATAAAAGATGGCGTCTCTTGACGGGTTTATTTGTGAGATAACATCAAGTAGGTGAGCCTTTTTTAAATTTTTCTCTTCTTCTGCAAGATGTGTTTCTATAAAGTTTGCTTCATAAGTTTGGTATACTGTATTGAATCGTCTGAATTTTTCAAATTTTCCTCTATCATCTAAGGCGGTTGGATTAAAAGGATGGAATGTAGTTTTTAAAAGGAGAAAAGGTTCTCCTTCGCCCACACTATATTGCATTAAAATATCAGCCCAATTATCGTCAATAACACCTGTTGTCTCCCATTTTCGTTGAAATGCAAGAAAATACCATTTATAGGCTTCATCTTTGTTTGTTTCTTTATAATAATTCCCTAGGTGAAACATAGCCTGAGGAGAACCATATTGAGCTGCCTCTTCAAATTTTAAGCGAGCTTGTTCATCCTGCTTGTTTTTTATTACCAGCTGGAGACCTCCCATAATCAAAGAATTAATATCATTTTCTGACTTTCCTTCTAAATATTCTCCTAAAAATAGCTCTTTTGCTGGTAAGAATGAAGGATGTAAGAGACTTCCTTCAGCATAATGGGCTCTTTTCTTTTTTCCTCTTTTTTTACTAGCTTTCTTTACAGGTGTTTTTTTACTTTGATCTGGTTCATTTAGATTCGGTACTTTACCATCGCTATTACTTGCCCAACTCATAGAAAAGTTCGTTATTAACGTTAAGGACAAAATTGAGAAAAAAAAGTTCTTAAGCATAACGCCTCTCTATTTTCAGCGTGATTATTTATAGGTTACAAGTTTTAAGGATATTTGCCTTAATCTCTTTTTATTTAGAATATTTAATTTTTATTCTTAATAATCTCCCTCTGAATCGTTATCTTCTTCATTCTTTTTTATTTCTTTGTCGAGTTTATTTATCTTCTTTCCAATATACTCATTAATCCTTCCTTCCAATATATTTTTATCTGTTCCAATAGCTTCAGGCTTTAAAAATATATAATATGGGTAGAGTTTCCTTACAAAGGTATTCTCTTTATAAAGATGCTTAATAGCAGCCATTGCATCTTGAGCATCATTATCATTTTGAATATCATAGAAATAAATATATTGGCTGAGTATTTCAGGAACTGTTGGATAAGAAGATGGGCGATCTACCTCCATACATAATTGCGAAGATAAATCTTGTCTCTCTATGGGAGGATAAACAGTTTTAGCTCTTTCGTGCGTGTCTTCCGATTGTTCAGTTGTATTGCTAAAATGGACATTAATAGTTCTCGCAATAACAGGTATGGTTCCCTGTTCATCAGTATCGGTTTCACTTAGTTCATCTTCAACGATAATTTGAACTCCATAAGACGAAGTGGCTAGCAGTAGAGAGAAGCAAAAAAAATACGCCTTCAATGAAAAATTAAAATTATGTTTGAATGTCATGATTAACCCTCCCACACAAGATTTTCTTATAGGTATATTTATTAAAGGTTAGACAAATAAACCCAATAAACCAAAATTATGTGTTTTTAAAGTTTAATATATTTTTTATTTTAACCTTTACGGTTCATTTCGCTTTTCTTTGAGTTTTTGAACTAATGCTTGAAACAAAATCATACTTTCTCCTTTAATTTCAGATATGATGTAGCAATTTTTTAAAAAGTGGAAGTAATTACCCAGCTACATGATCTCCAAGTAAAATAGATTCCATTAATCCTTTGAAATAAAATAAAAAATCGTCTATAATCTTTTTCATAATCCCTTTCAAAAGAGACCTTATGCAAAATCGCCTGATTAAAGACCCTACCAACCAAAACTTCTCGGATTTTGAAAAGGAAGCTTTGGGAGAGCTGGTTTTGAAAGAGGTGAAGTCGGACCTTCAGCAATATCTTGGCAGGTTCCACCAGCAGCAAATAAAGGATTTGGAAGAAAAAATGGTGATCTTTGAAAAGAGGTGCGCTCATGAGGTTCAAGAAGCCATTGAAAAAAACATAAAGCTGCAACTGGACGGGCATTTCCAGAATGTTGTTCAGGCTTGCCAAAAGGACATTTCTCAAGCGACCTCGCCGCTCTTTAAACGCACCGAAAAAGATGTGCAAAGCTTAGCAAATACGATCACAAAAGCCCAGGAATTTTGTAAGGATATTCAAGCTCAATATGCGCTCAAATGGGATAAACCTTTTTTTACCCTCTTTTGCGCAACGGTGTTTACAGGAGCTTTGGTGGGGCTCTTTCTCCTCTTTTTACAAACGCCCCTTGTATCTGTCTTTTTGATGAATTCACAGACCCGAGAAGTTTATGAAACAGGGTTAAGTTTACTGAACACTAGAAAAGAACTTGAAGCCCAAGCCAGAGCGCTTGACTCTCAGCCCGTACGGAAAGAGCCCGTGGCTCAAAAGATCCCCGCAACGCCTTCGAAGAAAAAGAAGAAAAGGTCAAAGGGATAGCCCCCCTCTGTCAAGGTGAAGGGAATGGAAGTGCTCTTCAAGGTTTTTGCTTTGAGAAATGTCTTTGATTTTTTCCGCTTCTTCCTTATCTCTCCATTTGAGGTGGTTCATAAAGGCGCGATCTTGGTTGAGCGTTTTGCTGAGCTTTTTTAAATCCTCTTTCAAAGACCGAGGCGCATTCCGCGTGTCTTCCAAGGTATGATACAAGCTTTTAAACCGTAGGTAGGTGTCTTTTATATGCGCGCGGTGGGCTTGGCGTTCTTTTTCAGCCCGTTCTTCTGCCATAATTTTTTCTTGGGCAACGCGTTCTTCTGCAGCCAGTCGTTCATATCGTGCGGCTTCTTTCCCTTTTACTTTTGTCAGAACGTTCAGCACCCTTGCTGGATCTTGCTGGGCAA
The DNA here is from genome assembly GCA_937967795.1 of uncultured Alphaproteobacteria bacterium. Classification (GTDB taxonomy): domain Bacteria; phylum Pseudomonadota; class Alphaproteobacteria; order UBA9655; family UBA9655; genus UBA9655. Next base: position 19,921 of record CALBSK010000078.1, read on the forward strand.
ACGTGCGTGCTTGGTCTTTCCATTGATCCGTAAATCGGTTTAAGAGAGGTGAGAGCAATTCTCTCTCAACCTGTGCCAAGTTTTGATTATAGGGCTTTAAAAAGTCCTCTTTTCTGGTGTTCCAATAAGCCAGTGCTTGTTCTTCTCCATGGACTTTCAGCCCTTTTTCAAAGGCGTGTTTAACGATTGTGGCATGATGAAAGGCTGGATGTTTCATTTCTTCATAGAGGGCCTCAAGAGCGGAGCTGATTTTGTCTTGAGAGAGGGGCGCCTTTTGTAGCACTTTCTCCGCTCTGACTTCTTCTCGAATCCCTCCTTGAGGGATCCGAATCTCTTTTTCTCGTGTCTTTCCCAGAAAGTGATCCGTAAGAGTCCTAAAGGCTTGTTTGGTGACAACCCCCATAGCTTCCAGTTCATTGGAGATGCGGGTAAAGATCTTTGTCAGCAGATGATCGTCTTTTTCCATAAGCTTGGTAAGGGAATCCGTATTAAGGTAATCAGCAGCTGCGA
>CALBSK010000079.1 GCA_937967795.1 uncultured Alphaproteobacteria bacterium
TGTGGACCTTCTTGTCTCCCCTCACAACCAGGTGTTTCTTGGCCTTCATCTCCGTCCCGGTGAGAGTGACCTCGTGTCCCGTCACCACAAAATCCCCCTTCGTCGCCCGAAGGCGGTCCTGTTGCTGGATGACGTCTTGAAAGTTTCCCGAAACCCCTTGGCGTTCCACCTTACTTTCAGATTGAAAGGTTTTGGCCTTAACGTGAGCGTCACCGCCTGTGAGCGTCCCCCCCTGATTGAGGAAGCTCTTCTCCGCCTCTATATCCAACACACTCTTTCCCTCAAGCGTGCCCGTGTTATACCCCTCTCGGGTCTCAAGGGTCAGATAGTCAGCGGCCATTCTTCCTGAGACAGATTGAAACGTCTCTCGCATCTTTGGGGGAAAGATGACAAGGGCTGAAAGAACCCTCTCCCCAAAATCTTCTTTGACCTGATACACAATCGCAGGATCCTTAAATGTCTCGGTTTTTTCTAAGCGGGGAAGAATCGCCCGTCGCTGGGCTTTGAGTTGTTCGGGGGGAGAAAGCGTGCTCCAGTTCGCAGGCGCTTCTTCAGGTGCACGACCTAAAACCTCTTGCCCATTGAGATATCCTTCTTCCTCTAAGACGCGGGTCAAGAGTTCGGGATGGGAGACGGTCTGAGAGGGACTCCCGTATCCTATGGTTTCCAGAAAACACGTCGTCACCAATTCAGCGAGCAGCGTCGGATGGTGATGCAGTCTTTCTTCCCCATGCAGGTGAGGATGATCAATAAGCGCAATGCGGGGCGGCGCCTGCATAAGAGCGGCAGGCGTAAGGGTGGTGATATAGGTCTGAACGTGAGACGCCGAAGGCTCCCAAAAGTCAGGGGAGGGAGAAAGGGAGAGAGGTTTTACTTTCTCTCGAGGTCCAGAGGTTTTATCGAAGGCGGCTTGCATCTTTTGAGAAAAAGCGTCCACCCTTTCTTCCTGAGAAGGAGGAAAGTTAGATTCTGAGGAGGGGAGGAACTCCAAGAGCTTTCTCAAGAGAGCTTGCATCTTTTGAGAAAAAGCGTCTAACCTTTCTTCCTCAGGCGTGAGGGCAGGAGAAAAAGCCCGTTTCAGTTGTCTCATTTCCGCTTGCGGAATCAGATGAAGGGGTTTATTCGGCACAACCTTAAAGCCCGTCTCTTTTTGGGTATCGATGCGCCAAAGACTGGGCCCTTTCAGGCGATCTTCTTTAAAATAGGAAGCCAGGTTCACAAATTTCGGTTGGGGCCGAGGAAGGTTAAGATCAGGACGGGGACTGAGATTTCTCAAGGCATTGGCTTGAATATGTCCCGTAAGGGCCCGAATACTTCCTGTATTCGAGATTAAACGATGCGTCATGTTCTTTTTTCCCACGTTTATGTCTTGACCTTTTACGGTTAATTGCATCGTTCCTCTTGAATGAAGGCGGGCGGGAAAATGATCGACAGGCTTAAGAATGGGAAGTTCGTACTTCACCCATCCCCAGTCGTGGACGATTTCGTCGTGACCACGATGTCGTCCATGCTTTGGCCAGCTTTTTTTCCGCCCCTTAACATGTACAATGTGGGAGCCTATAATTTTCCATTCTTGCCCCTTTTCCCAAAAAATGCGGTTTTCATTGGTGAATTGGATGCCTTGGAAAGTGAATTTGTTGAGCGTCGTTAGAGTGCTTCCGATGTTTTCGGCCTTAGCACCTGTCACAATCGCCGTTCCCGCTTGAAAGGTAGCCCCGTGAAGGCCAGGAGGGACCTCTTCAGTTCTCTTTCGAAGCTTCGGTTGTTTTCTCTGTTTTCTCTGCCACTTATAGAGCTCCTTTCTCGGGAGATTAGCGGGCATGGGGAGAACTCTTTTCCCATTGGGTAAGCGAACGACCTTGGGCTTTGCTGCTGTATTAGAGAAAAGAGGAGATATAATGTCGGCTTGACCTTGAACAATGATTTCACCATTAAGATTGGTGACCTTTTGGGAACCGTTCGTTTCATGGGCTTGCAAAATCACCTGATTTTGAATGTCCGGACGACCCGTAATATCTTTCTGATGGAAGGTGTTACCAGGATGATTGGTGATGGATCCTGATCTCGCCCGAACATGGCAATCTCCCCAGACTTCCAGTTGATGATGATTATCAAACCCTCCCCCACACTCAAAAACCGTTTTTCCATAACCATAAAAAACACCACGGTTCGTAAAATGCCCAACGGTGAGGCTAGCTCCCCTTTGGCCTTGGACAAGAGCCGAATTTATCCAATGGCCGCCTTGGGTGTCTAAGGTCAATTTTCCACCCACAATCATATTCGAGAACGTGTTAAGATCGCCCGGGCGCGTCCATGTAAAGTCCCCTTGAATATGAAGGTCACTTGGATTTTGAAGAGGACCATTGACGATCACACTGTGACCCAACGTTTGAGGCGTGTTCTTTAAATCCCACCCGTGGGGAACCTGAAAGGTCAGCGTATCAAGAGGGGAGAGGATCACCTCTTGGCTTGAAAAAGAGCGCCCCTGACTGTTGAGTTCAATGGTTTTTCCGGCGACTTCTCCTTGGAGACTCAGCTGAGAAGATTTAAGATGAACCGTTCCTTCCTGGCTCTGAACGTTGCCTGAGGAAACTTGAGTGAGCGTCTGGGTAGGCGTAAGGGTGACGCCATTTATTCCGCTGATAAGTTGGGCGTTATTAATGTGAGCCGCTTGAATGCCGACCGTTTTTTCCGAAACAATATCCCCTTGATTCAAGACCGTTTCCCCAGGTGCCTTCAAAAGCACACCTGATTGCCCGATAAGCTTTCCCTCGGGATGATTGGTTAAACTTTGAGATGTGGTAATGGTTAAAAGTTCGTTGGATTGAAGAGACCCCTTATTCGTAAAAGTGGAGAGATGGGGTAGCAGGACCGACTTCGGACTTAAAATGGTCCCTTCATTGGTGAAGGTCTGAACCTCGGGCCAGGTGATCTGTCCCGTTTCAGAAAAAAGATCCCCTTTCGATTGATTCGTAAACGTTTGACAGTGAGGAAAAGAAATATCTCCCTTGGCTTCCATCCGTCCGTCATTTATGGGAGAGGCTTGCTGAAAGGTGATCTGATCTTGAGAGGAAATGAGCCCTTGGTTGATTACCGTCGTGTTCTCTCCGGCTTCAATCGAACCTTGGCTTAAGATCTCCGCTTGAGAGGTGTTAAGAACCTGAATCGTTTCGCCAAGATTTATTTTTCCTTCCGCTTGAAGATGAGCCCTATTCGTCAGACTTTTATTTTTAAAGGTGAGCGTCTCCCCTACCGTGATATCCTTTTTGTTCTCCAGTTCTCCCGTTCCCTCTACAACCAGATTTTTGTAAGCCTTAAGAGTGTGGTGGTTTTCAAATGCCTGAGAGGGATGAAGAGAAACATCTTGACCAAAAATCGTGTGGTGATTTTCTCCCTGGGTTACCTCTAACGTAAGATTTCCGTGAGATGACCCCAAAGAGTTAAGGTTGGTGAGATCATCGGCCTGAATAACAACATCTCCTTCCGATCCCATATCTCCCTTATTGATAACCGTTGCCGTCTTTCCCTTGAGAGTGAGACCTAAGGGAGCCGTGAGCGTCTTCTCATTCACCACTTCTTTTGAAGCGATGATGTCAATTCTCTCATTTGATTGAAACGTACCCTTATTCGTAAAAGTGGAGAGATGAGGCAGCCTGACCGACTTCTGACTTGAAATGGCCCCTTCATTGGTGAAGATCTGAACCTCGGGCCAGGTGATCTGTCCCGTTTCAGAAAAAAGATCCCCTTTCGATTGATTCGTAAACGTTTGACAGTGAGGAAAAGAAATATCCCCCTTGGCTTCCATCCGTCCGTCATTTATGGGAGAGGCTTGCCGAAAGGTGATCTGATCTTGAGAGGAAATGAGCCCTTGGTTGGTTACCGTCGTGTTCTCTCCGGCTTCAATCGAACCTTGGCTTAAAATCTCCGCTGTTAACCCATTTTCAACGTGACTCTTTCCTCGAAAGTGAGTCTTTCCTTCGGAGATCAATTGTCCTTGATTCAGAAAAGTGCCTTCGCCTTGCGCTGTAAAAGAATCCAGAGCTCTCAGCATTTTCTGATTCTCAAACGTCTCTTTTATCTCCAAAGCCAGGGTTTTACCTTGAATCTCTCCCCTATTCTCGCCTCCCTCTACATCGAGAAGAAGGTCTTCCTTGACATCCATAACGTGCGTGTTTTGAAGATTTTTAAGATGGAACTCTCCCTGGCACGCCTCAATGTCGTGGGTATTTGTAAAAGTGCCCAGACGGGCTGTGAGCTTGCCTCCTACACGAATCGTATCGTTGTTCTCAACTTCTCCCGTTCCTTCTAAAGCAAGGCTTTTACGGATGTTAAGGGTTTTATGATTTGTAAACTTTTCAGAAACCTTCAGTGAAACATCTTGACCAAAAATAAGATTACGATTTTCTCCGCGCGTGATCTCTAAAGCCAAAGAGTCTTCCAAGGAACTAATAAGCTTATGGTTAATCAGTTCCTCCGCCTTGAGGGTTACGGTTCCCTTTCGTCCTTCAAGGACCCCTTCATTGATAACACGGGAGGAAGAGTTCACCTCAAGCCTTCCTTCTGACAGAACAAGACCAGAATTTTTGAGACCCCCCGTTAAGCGCTCGAAAGTAATGTCTTCCCGCGCACGAACAATTCCCTTGTTATTAAATTCCTTGAGATAAGAGAGAACCGTATTGGTTTTGTTCAGCTCTCCTTCATTATCGAAAGTCCCCCTGCCGTGAAGGTTGACAACCTTTCTTCCTACGATATGCCCTTGGTTTGTAAAATGTTGGTTTGTAACGAGAGTAAGAGACTCTGTCGCAATCAGGCCCTTAAGGGACTCGGGTTGATCGAGGTTGATCTCTTCATTAATCCCCCCTGCATTTATCCCTTTAGAGAGATGGAGCGTGAGGTTAGGGCTGAGGAAAAGGCCATTATTCTCAAAATCGGGGCTTTCTCCCTCTCCTTTCTTTGTATGAACGGCAATTCCTTCTTCAGAAATCATCCGACCCTGATTCCTGACTTTCCGAGACTCAACCGTAATCTTCCCTTGGCTCTCTAACCGTCCTTCATTCTCAACGATTCCTTCTCCCTTAAGGGTAAAATTTTCAACAGACGCTATAACAGCCTCTCGTGCATTCTTAAACAATTTACCAAGGGTAAGCGTAATCCCTTGAGAGGCAACCAAACTCCCCAGATTCACAAAAGTTTGGGTCATAATTTGGAAGGCATCTCCATAGGTTTTTTCTTGATTGAGAACCGTTTCCGATACAACCTTTCCCTCTCTTTGAAAATGAAAAATACCCGACCCAGAATTGGTGATTTGCTTTGCATTCAGCTTTACTTCTTTTTCAGCGATCACCTCGCCCTCATTTTTAAGCGTCTTTAAGTCAGTGAGGAGGGTTTGGGCGTGAATAATACCTTTTCCGGTTGCATCCGACTGATTTAAAAACGTTTTCCCTAAAATCGTGAGGGTTCCCTCTGAGAGGATCTGGCCGCCTTTGGCATTAATAAGGCCTGCTCCCCCTTCTGTTTCTTGGAAACAGCCTTCTTTACCAATTGAAATTTGATTAAAGTTCTTTAACTGGTGAGTGCGGAGAAAAAGAGAATCGGAGAAAAAAAGGCCCCCATTCTGTGTCACTCCCTCAATCTTAAGAACGGTGCGGACCCCATCGAGGAGAGCCGCCTGATCATTGTAAAATCTTCCTTTTACATCAAGTGTGAGAAGCCCATGGCTTTTAATCTTACCGTAATTGTCAAGGTTCCTGCCTGTCTTAAGAAAGATACTTTCATGCCCTTCAATCTGCCCCTTATTGATAAGATCCTTAAAACAGTCAATGTTAAGATATCGGCTTGCCACAAGGGCGCCCTTGTTTTTAAGATTTTTTGCTTCAATAGAAAGGGAGCAACCCTCTTGACCAGGACTCGCATCAGGCCCATCAAGAATGGCTTTTTGAGGAAGAATTTCAGAGAGATTAAGGAAATTTCCAACATCAAGAATGGAAAAGTCACCCCCACACGTTATTTTTGTTCGAAAGGGAAAGCGTCGGTCTTGCCGAATATCACCGTTAATAAAATCATTTTTATGAAGATGAAGTCGGCTCTGATGACTCCCTTCAATCTCTCCCCAATTCTCCAAGTCTCCGTTGTGGATATGAGCTTCGCGCCCAATTGTAATTTTACTATCCACACCATTGAGGATTTTTCCCCCGGTTCCACTAACTTTTAAAGTTAAAAAATCGACACGAAGAGATTTCTCATTGGTAATATGGGAGCCTTTCAAGGAAAGAGTCCGCGCTCTGCTGAACCCTCCTTTGTTAGGCAAGTTCAGCGCTCCAAATGTTCTGAGCCGCAAAGCCCCTTGGCTTTCAATTTGAGTGAGAGAGGCCTTCCCCGTAGGATCAAAATAAAGCGAGAACGTCTCATTAGGACGAGAAGAGGTCACGTTTAAAATATGGCTTTTGGTGAGGGTTAGATCAAGGGGAAGTTCCCCATAAACGGTTTCTTTCTCTTCTTTAAATTGTCCGTTTTCAAATTCATAATCCCCTTGATAAACGGTCCTTAACGGAGCCTTCTCTCTCTTTTCTTCGATCTTTAACCGGTAATGATGACCCAGATCTTCTTCCTTTGAAAACGTAATTTTAAAATCACCATGCCCAGCATAAAGAACATAAACATTAAAATGCTGAAAAATAAGAAGCCATCCTATAATCTTCCGAAACATAAAAACCTACCCCTAATATTATAAATTTTATAAATTATTCACTTCTAAGAAACAAAAGAGGCTCTTTGCGGCCCTTTTACGACGTGTCTTCTCTTTGAATGGGACAACTTCCCTTTTTCTACGGCTCGTCCCGCAGATGTCCCTTAACTTACGGTTAATGGTCGATATTTCTTATGTCAATATGAAATATTTTATTAGTTAATTTCATTAAAATATTTTTAATAGATCTTTACCTTTAAATAACTTATTTGAGAACTCAAAAGGTGGTCGACCTGTTAAAAACATAATTAAGATTAATGGATATTTTTCCCCATTAAAATTCCTAAGATATCAATCAACTTTTGACGAATTTCTTGACGCGGTATCACCATATCCACCATTCCATGGTCGAATTGAAATTCAGCGCTTTGAAAGCCTGGGGGGAGAGCATGACGTATGGTTTCTTGAAGGACGCGGGCGCCTGTAAACCCAATGATTGCTCCGGGTTCAGCAATGGCAATGTCACCTATCATGGCAAAAGAAGCAGCGACACCCCCCGTTGTTGGGTTTGTTAAAAGAGGAATGTAAGGAAGTCCGGCTTCTTTGACTTGTTCTACAGCAATGACGGAACGTGGCATTTGCATTAAGGAAAGGATACCTTCTTGCATTCGGGCTCCTCCGGAGGAAGGAATAGTAATATAAGCCGCTTGACGTTCGCAGGCGCGCTCAGCCCCTTTCACAAGCCCCTCGCCCACGGCCATGCCCATGGATCCTCCGATGAAGGAAAAATCAAAAGCAGAAATAATAACCGGATACCCTCCAATAGTACCTTCAGCCACCATAATGGCGTCTTCTTCACCAGTATCAGCACGCGCCGCTTTTAAACGATCAGGGTATTTTTTTGAATCCTTAAATTTTAGAGGATCAAGGGGAACACTGGGAAGAGTAATGCGCTGGTAATCTCCCTGATCAAAAAGAGTTTCAAGGCGCATTTTGACAGAAATACGCATATGATGACCACAATGGCGGCAAACATATTGAGAAGAAACCAAATCCTTGTGAAACAGCATTTGCTCACATCGAGTACACTTATCCCAAAGATTATCTGGAATTTCCTTTGTTCGCATCAAGGCATTAATTTTGGGGCGTACAAAAGTGGTAAACCAGCTCATGGCAAACTCCTTCTTATCATATGGCTTCTCACTACCAAATAAGAAGAGTTCTGGCAAGTAACCCTTTAGATCTAAACCTCCCTCCTTTAAATGAAGAGAAAAAATAATCGAGACTAAAAAAAAGAAAACTTTAAACTTTATTTAAAATTCAACTTTATGTTTTGTTTATAAAAAATTTATAATGTAATTATATAAATTTTTTGCAATTTTAAGAAGGAGAATAATATGAGAAAAATCACCTTTATTACTTGTACTTTCTTGTTCCATCGTGATGCACGAAGCTTACGCAAGAAAACCGTATAAAATTGAAGAATATTCGGACAAAGGAGTAACTCGCCTTTCCTTTAAAACCATCAATAAGTATACAAATGAAAAGGAAAAATACGCTCTTGTTTCTTTGAGCACTTCTGAAGAAAAAGAAGCGCTTAGAAAGATTCGCTCGATGAAGGAAGTTTATGAAAATTATGCAGACCATAAAAAGCCGGATCCAGAAAAAGTAGAAAACTTTTTTAACACTTTGATGAAAAGAACAAATGAAGAGAGCGATTCTGTTTTTCCTTTTGTTCTAAAAAAAGTGACGCAAACAGAAGAAGGCCAATCTTATGAAACCGTGGGATTAATTAATGTGGGCTTTGGATTTGAAACCAAAGACAGAATGTTTGGTCTCTTTACAAATCCTGGCTCTCAATTGAGCGAAGAAGAAAGAAAACACCAAAACCGTCCTGAAGGCCAAATCCACTATCAAAATTGGGGAGGAGGAGTTGGCAGCAAAGCTGTTAAGGTTGCAGCCCATTTTATCATGCAATTTCATGAAAATGGACCAGCAAATTTAACAGTGGGTTCTGCTTCTTCTGCTCAAAAAATCGTCCGATTCAAAGAACGCGATTCTCAGGAGCCCTAACAGCTGTATGTGATCCTGAGAATATCCGTGGAGCGCCAACCTTAAGCAAAGCAGGATTAAGAAAACTCTCCGAAAAGGAGATTGCGGATCGAGGTTTTACAGAACAAGTCAAAACAACCTATAATACACAGAAAGACTACTATGAAATGACATGGAAAGAATTTCAAAAACAAGAGCCTCACCTTCATTAAATTTTGGTGTATGCAACAAAACATTCCGTTTCTTCATGCAAGAGTGTGATGGAGAAACGGAATAATGCGTTTAGGAAAATAAGGCCTTAAGAGCTTCGCTATTGACCTTGACCGGATAACGAATGCGAAGAGCATTCAAATACCCCATTACCACATCATTTTGGTAATATTCTAAAAGTTTTTCTTTAAAGGAAGACAACTTCTCATCCTTTGTTTTTGTGTGGGGAGGAATAATTTTATTTAAAACAACAACTGAAAATCCTTGAGGAGTCAACGTCATTCCTGCATGGCCCGGTCGCAAAGAAAATACAAGATTCTTTATATCATCCGAAATCTTGGGAGAAGGTTCGGACAAGGAAAGATTGGGCAAAAGGATCATCAAAGATACTTTTCGATCTCCTTCATTGAAGGATTTCACATAATAAGCCGCTTTCGCCTGCGCAGCTTTAAATTGCTCATTTTCGGTCCATACTTTGAGGACGCGATCCTTAATGTCAGCAAAGGGCTGAAAAAAAGCAGGATTCACTTTATCAACTCGAACCATATAATAGGTTCCTTCAGGCGTTTGAGAAAAAGGGCTATCCGAAGCTTCTTCGAGGCTAAAAGCTGTTTGAAGAATATTCTGAGAAAGTTCTTTATTTGTGGGTAATTGAGAAGAAAGAGTCTGTTGTCGATCGCGTCCTTGAGCATCAACGCCTTCAAGTTTAATCAATTGAGCCCCTTGAACCGTAGGGGCAAGTTCTTCAAGGGTAGATCCGCCAGCGATTTTATCATCTAAATCTTGCGTTAATTGATAAGCTGTATCTAACGCTTTTTCTTTTCGAACTTCTGCCATAATCAAAGGAGTCGCTTTTTTGATGTCCATTTTTCCATAAACGTCCGATTTAGCTTCATAAACGGCCTTTACTTCCTCCTCAGAAACAGGAATTTCCTTGCCAACAAGTGTTGGATCAATCACAAAAGCCGTTATCGTTCTTAATTCAGGCGTCTTAAATTCTTTTTGATGTTCTTTATAAAATGATTCTAAAACGTTAATAGGGGGAGGAGCTGGCAACGGCATTTCTTTGGGTGAGATAACCAGCATAGACGCTTGGCGATATTGATATTGAGCTTCAAAAAGTCGATCAATCATCTCTTCTGGCAGACGAACTCCAACTATAATGGCATCAATGAGCTGTTGACGAGTAAGCTCTCGACGAACCTCAGCAATAAATGTATCTTCTGAAAGGCCGTTAGAATGCAAAATCTGAGAAAAGAGAGTCCGATCAAAAACACCCTTTGTATCTTGAAAGGCTTTCATAGATTGAATTTGACGCCGCACTGTATCATCACTTGCCGTTAACCCCAAATGTTCAGATTCAAGATTAAAAAGAGTTTCTTGAATCAGTTGGTTCAAAATCATTTGAGGCAATCCCGCTTTCAAAATCTCTTCTCTCGTCATTGATTCACCCGATTGAGCCATGAGACGTTGCACTTGTTCTTGTACTTTTTCAGCGAGCTCATATCGACCAATCGATAAATCTCCAATCACAGCAACCACAGCATTGGGGTCATGGGGACGAAACCAATTACCTCCTCCAAAAAAAGCCATAAAGCTTAAGGCTACAATAGCAAGGAAGATTTTCGCTCCACGAGACTGAGAAAATTTTTGAAAAGCTTGGATCATAAGTTAACCGTCTTTTGAATTTATTTTGACAATCGTACAGATTCTTGAGCAAATTCGCAAGATAAGAACCTTGACGCTGGAGTCACATTTCTGTAGTTGGAAGAAGAAGTGGATGGGTGGCCGAGCGGTTGAAGGCACCGGTCTTGAAAACCGGCAGACGTTAACGCGTCTCGTGGGTTCGAATCCCACCCCATCCGCCATTTTCTTGATGTCCTTTGTGAGAGATAGGTTACAAAATATTCCGGAGACATAGGTAACACTTTTTTGAAGGGGTTCCCTAAAGGTTCAACCCTACACGAGTCTTCATCAAAGTATCCTAGATCGAATTGCATAAAGGATTACAAGCCAAATCCCGTCATCTGTTTCTGTAATTCCTACAGTTTGTCCTGCAAAAACAGTGCTTAGATTGATTTTCTTTTTTTTAATACATATCCTTCCACAATTTGTATCAATATCCGGTAATCCCTGATAAATTCTTGTAGAAAGTGTATACAGCTTAGCAGGATATTTCATGCTGATGGCTCGATGAAGATGTTCATTATTAAATATCTCCATCAAGTCATCGAACTTTTCTTGTTGTTGTAAAAAATTAAAAGCAGGGGGTTTTGTTGCTTCTTTCTTTAAGGTGAGATGTATTCTTTCATGTCGGCCATTCTGCTAGGGATTCGCTGGTTTAATTCTTTCAATAGCCATCCCTAGACGCAATCACCATACAGAGAGTTTACTCAAACCAAACAAAGCTTGAGGCGAAGAAAAAGGGACACCCTTATCTGTACGAATAGCATTAGGAAGACAAAACTCTTTAAATACGCGCTCCAACGTTGTAAAAGCAAAACATTCTTTTGTGGATTCTAATCCTTCACAAGCTAAAAGATAACGCGAACTTTGATCAGTGATTGTTAAAGGATAATAAATATCTTTTGTTCTCAAGCATAAGCTTACCTTTATAATCGGCACACCATAGCTGGTGAGGTCTTGTGGCTGTCTGTAATTGAGTACCCTGAGCCCAATACCTCCTTAATTTTTGTTTCTTTACTAAGCCATGCTTATCTAAAACAGTATGAATAGGGCTGGGAGCAGGAGGATGTATCACGGGATATTTCCTAAGCACTTTTTCTCTAATTTTGGGGGCTCCCCAACTCGGATAGCGTTGCTTTATTTGTAAAATAACTCGTTCAACTTGGAAGGGCAGTTGGTTAGCATGGCGATAAGGTCTACGACTACGATCTTGTAAGCCTTCTAACTCCCCCTCTTTATAGCGTTCCCATGCTCTTATGTCATTTAAATAGATTCAGTTGATCAAAATTCTTGGCCTTTCTTCTTTCTTTTTGTCATACTAAGAAGAGAGGAATAAGAGAGAATGCTGATGACGGAGAAAACCCCCAAAGAAGAAAATCGTAAAGAGGAAATTTTAAACCAAATTGCTCAGAAATTAAAAGTGCGTGTGTCTTCTCCTCTAAAGAAAGCCGCACAAACTTTTTCTGAACTATATTATGCTAATGTGCCTTTTGAAGATTTAACAGAAATCTCTCTTGATGCTTTAGTTTCTTCTGTTGAAAGAATGTGGAATTTCAGCCTTACCCGACCTTTGGGACAAGCAAAAATCCACACTTTCGTGGAGAAAAGAAAACTAAAGGGCCTTTCTGTTTCTCAAACAATCGTAGAAATTGTCAATGATAATATGCCTTTTCTCGTGGACTCAGTCACAGCCGCGATTAATAGTTTAGGATATTCTCTCCATCTTGTAATTCATCCTGTTATGCAGGTTGAACGTAATGCTGACCATGTGCTCAAAAGCGTTTCCTCTCGCACGACGGAGAGTGGAAACGGAACGTATGAGTCCTTTATTCATTGTGAAATTTTAGAACCTTTATCTCCTGCAAAACTTAAGATTTTAGAAGCAGAAGTAAAACGAGCTCTTGATGATGTAAGAGCAGCCGTTGAAGACTGGATGCCTATACGAAAACGTATCCAAACGATAATAAAAAATTTGAAGACATACCCCCCTCCTATCTCGAAAGAGGAGCTTGAAGAAACTCTTTTTTTCCTTAAATGGATCGATGATAATCATTTCACGTTTTTAGGATTTTGTGAATATTCCCTTGTCCCGGGACAATCAACAATTAAGCGCAGCCTTATTCCTCAAGAAGGGCTCGGAATTTTAAGAGATCCCCAAAAACAAGAAATCACCCATATTTTTGAGGGAATCGAGCTGACGCCCAACCACCGTCGTTACATCGTTGAGTCTGAGCCCCTTATTATTACAAAAACATCTCAAATTGCTCTTGTCCATCGCCGTGATCCTATGGACTCGATTACGATTAAACGATTTGATAAGATGGGTAACGTGGTGGGACTCTATCAGTTTATTGGCATCTTTACCTCAGTCGTTTATAATCGAAGCGCTCGCGACATTCCTCTCCTACGACGAAAAATCTCACATATTATTGCACGTTCTGGTTTTTCAGAACAATGGCATGATGGAAAGACACTCATCCATATTTTAGAATCTTTTCCCAGAGACGAACTTTTTCAAGCTTCAGAAGATTGGCTCTTTAATGTTTCTATGGCCGTTCTTCAACTTCAAAATCGCCAGCGCTTAACTCTTTTTATTCGTCCTGATAAATTTGAAAGGTTTGTCTCTTGTATTGTGTATGTACCGCGAGACCGATATGACAGCGAACTCAGACACAAAATCGGGGAGATTCTCAAGAGAGACTTAAATGGAATTATCACAAATTGGCATACCCAATTAGGGGAACTCGCTTTTGCCCGGATTCACTTCACATTGAAATTACTCTATAAGGAGAACTTCTCTTACGACATTCAATCCATCGAAGAAAAGCTGGTTGAGGCTTCTTTGACCTGGCGTGATTTTTTACTTAAAGCCCTTTTAACGACTTCAGGAGAAGAGAAAGGTCAACGGTTATTTGATCGCTATGAATCAGGATTTAGTAAAGGCTATCAAGAGCGCTTTACGGCAGATGAAGCGATTATTGATATTTTTGAAATCGAACAAGCTCTTGCTCAATCACATTTACGATCCCGACTCAGTCGGATAGAAGGAAAAGATGAAAGTATACTAAGATTTAAGATTTACTCTCTAGGAGGTCCTGTACCTTTATCCGATGTCCTGCCCGTCTTGGAAAATATGAACCTTAAGGTTTTGAGTGAAATTCCTTTTGTTGTGACTTTTCTCAATCATCAAAAAATTTGGATCCACGATTTTGAGGCACAAACGTGGGAAAAAGAACCTGTAGAACTCGATCGTATTCGTGATCATTTTATAGAAGGCTTTAGCCGTATTTGGTGTGAAGAGGTCGAAAATGACGGCTTTAACCGTCTTATCATTCGTACAAATTTAGATTGGAGAGAATGCCAACTCATTCGGGCCTATGCAAAATATATTCGTCAACTTCAGGTAACCTTTAGCCAAGCTTACATGGAAGAAGTCCTTTCTAAATATCCCCATATTTGCCACCTCATGCTTCAACTTTTTACCTGTCAATTTGCACCTGATTGTAAAGAAGATCGGCCCCGTGCTCGAGAAGAAATTTTGAATAGAGTAAAAACTCTTCTGGAGGGTGTCGATAATTTGGATGAAGATCGCATCTTGAGAAAATTTGTAAACACCGTCAGTTCAACGTTAAGAACCAATTACTATCAACTTCATGAAGGGCTTCCAAAGGCTTACGTGTCAATTAAAATTGATTGTTTGGCCATTGACGAAATGCCTTTGCCTCGCCCCATGTTTGAAATTTTTGTTTATTCTCCACGTGTTGAAGCTATTCATTTGCGCGGAGGTAAAGTTTCTCGTGGAGGAATTCGCTGGTCAGACCGACGGGAAGACTTTCGAACGGAAGTTTTGGGACTCATGAAAGCCCAAACCGTGAAAAATGCGGTTATCGTTCCGGTGGGCTCAAAAGGGGGTTTCGTTGTTAAACATCTTCCTTCTCGGGAAGACCGAGAAGCACTGATGAAGGAAGTTGTGGCTTGTTATGAAATCATGATTCGTGGGCTCTTGGATCTGACTGACAACATACAAGGGCAAGATATTATTCCTCCTCCAGAGATTGTTCGAAGAGATGATGATGATCCTTATTTAGTCGTTGCTGCTGATAAAGGAACTTCCACATTTTCTGATTATGCTAATAAAATCTCTGCTGAATATGATTTTTGGTTAGGAGATGCATTTGCTTCAGGGGGGTCCACAGGATACGATCACAAAAAAATGGGAATTACAGCAAGAGGCGCTTGGGAATCCGTCAAGCGCCATTTCCGCGAAATGGGAATCGATGCGAACCGAGAAAAAATTACTGTTGTCGGGATTGGCGATATGTCAGGAGATGTTTTTGGAAATGGCATGCTTCTCTCTCATCACTTAAAGCTAGTCGCAGCTTTTAATCATATGCATATTTTTATTGATCCGAATCCTGATCCTGAAAAGAGTTTCCAAGAGCGCAAGCGCTTGTTCGATCTTCCCCAATCGACCTGGGCTGATTATAACCCAGCCTTGATTTCCTCTGGCGGCGGCGTTTTTGAACGTAAACTTAAGTCCATTTCTTTAACACCTGAAATAAAAGAACTTTTCGAGATTCGTCACGATTCTCTCACCCCTTCTGATTTCATTCGTTATCTTTTAAAGGCACCCGTTGAACTCATTTGGTTTGGAGGGATTGGAACTTTTATTAAATCTAAGAACGAAACAAATATTGAAGTGGGTGACCGCACAAATGATGCCCTTCGTATTAATGGGGTGGATGTTCGCGCTAAAGTCATCGTCGAAGGGGCTAATTTGGGGGTAACCCAACTTGGTCGTATCGAGTACGCCAAAAACGGGGGTCGTATTAATACAGATGCGATTGATAACTCAGCAGGTGTTGATTGTTCCGATCACGAAGTCAACATTAAAGTTCTTCTGAGACAAGCCACCTTGAAAAACGGGTTGAATGTCCAAAAGCGCAATATTCTTTTAGAGCAAATGACAGATGATGTTGCACGTTTGGTGGTAAGAGATAATTTTTGGCAAAATCAAGTCATTAGCTTCTCTCGAAGTCAAGGGTTTACTCTTTTGGACGAACAAGCTCGCCTTATGCGAGATTTGGAACAGGAAGGCCTTTTGAATCGTGTTTTAGAAGGCCTTCCAGATGAGACAGAAATTTCTCGAAGAATGGCAGATAAGCAAGGCTTAACCCGTCCGGAACTCGCTGTTTTATTAGCTTACGCTAAACTCTCCTTAAAACCTCAACTCATCCAATCTGAGCTTCCTGATTTAGAACTTTTACAAGGGCGGCTGTTAAGTTACTTTCCCGAACGTCTTCAACATGCTTATAGAGACGAGATCTTAATCCATCCCTTAAGACGCGAAATTACCGCCACACTTTTTACCAATAGTATTGTTAATCGTATGGGAATTACTTTTATTCACGAAATGAAACGCCAAGCGGGAGTTGAAGGAGCAGATGTCGCTCGTGCTTATCTCGTGATAAGGGACCTTATTGATTTAATGGCTCTTTGGAGAGATTTAGAGACAATGGAAACCCTTTCTACAACTTTCCAAACAGAACTTATGCTTAAGATTTATGAAAATGTTAAGCGGTTTACCGATTGGTTTTTAAGATTTATGTCTCATCATAAAGATATTGAAGGAATTATTGATGATTTCAAGCCTGGGTTTGAGACCTTAGGAGAAGGCCTGAGTTCTTTCTTTACCTTCAAGCAACAACAAATTTATCAAGAAAAATGTCAAGAATACGAACGTTTGGGGCTTTCTCCTTCCTTAAGCGAGCGATTTATCATGTTAGATCCGCTTGTTTCTGCTCCTGATATGATTACACTGAGTAAAGAAACAAATATTGAAGTTCAAATGGTTGCGCGTGTGTATTTTGCTTTGGATCAACAATTCGGATTTGAATGGCTTCGGAAAAGTGCCCTTGCCCTTTCTGGTGAAACCCATTGGCAACAAGGAGCAGCTAACGCTCTCATCGAAGATTTTTATGTTAATCAAAAAATTCTCACCCGTCGTATTCTAACCAGCGGAAAATCTTTAAATCAGATTTTTATGGAAGACGGTTCTCTTTCAACGAATGTCATTTATCTATCTGATATTGAATCGATGCTTGCAGATTTGATGAATGCTTCCATGATTGATTTGGCTATGTTGACGGTGATGAATCGAAGACTTCGAATGTTGGCTCAACCCGGATGAAACCGTTAGGTCTTTATATTCATTGGCCATTTTGCTTATCAAAATGTCCCTACTGTGATTTTAACAGTCATGTGCGAGAAAACGTCGACCACAAACGCTGGGAAGCTGCCCTTCAAAAAGAACTTGAAACCGCGAGTCAGCATAAAGAAAAAAAAACTCTTACGAGTATTTTTTTGGGGGGGGGAACTCCTTCTCTCATGGAACCTGAGACGATTGCCTCCCTTCTTGAAAAAACGCGCACTCTTTTTACCCTTTCAGATAACCTTGAAGTCACTCTTGAGGCCAATCCCAGCACGGTTGAAGCAAGCCGCTTTAAATCTTTCCATGAAGCGGGGATCAATCGACTTTCTCTCGGCATTCAGTCCTTAGATGATACGGCTCTTTCTTTTTTAGGCCGGCGCCATTCGGCAAGAGACGCTGTTAAGGCTTTAGAAATTGCTGCAGCTTATTTTCCTTGTTTTTCTTTTGATTTAATTTATGCGCGCCCCCAGCAAACATGGAAAGCTTGGAAAACCGAACTTTTGTCGGCTCTCACTTACGCCAAAGGACATCTTTCCCTGTATCAACTCACAATCGAACCCCAAACTGTTTTCGCGACACGGTTGGCCCGAGGGGAAAAGATGACTCTTGAGGACGATTCTGCCGCAACTCTGTATGAAATGACAGAAGAGCTTATGGATTCTTCGAATCTTCCCGCCTATGAAGTTTCCAATTATGCAACTCCCTCTCAAGAATGTCGTCACAATCTTCTCTATTGGAATTTTGAAGATTACATCGGAATTGGCCCCGGAGCGCACGGACGTATCACACAAGAAAGCACCAAATGGACAACACTTCGTTACAAAACTCCAGAAACTTGGCTTAAAGCGGTCGAAAAACACGGACATGGACTTCAATTATCCCAGCCTCTCTCTCTCCTTGAAAGGCTTCATGAATTCACCTTGATGGGATTCAGACTGAGAACAGGGCTCAATCTTAAACGCCTTAAAGAAGAGACGGGACTGAATAAGGAAGAAGCCTATGATCAACAAGCTCTTTCTCTTCTCGAAAAAGAAGGGCTTCTCAACATAACTCAAACTCATCTTATACCTACTTTTGAAGGTCGCCTTAAACTGAATGGGCTTATTAAATTTCTACTCAAGCTCTAGATTTTTTAGCTTCAGAATAAAGTTTATAAAAACGCCGCTTTGTGGAATACCTCTTTAAAATCAAATACTTGATGAATATTTTCTCATGCTTTGATAAAAATTCCCCCCTCTTTGCTGAATTCGTTGTTTTTGCTTTTTTTATCCTTTTGTTCAGGTAGAGGTACAGAGCCTAAAAGCCGGTGCGCTACCATAAGATCGTTCTCTGAATCAATTTCCATCCAACGTTCATAGTTGGGAACGCCTTTTACCTTATACCCTGATTGAATGAGCTTATTTAAAAACCCAGTCAGGTGCATCTACGGATCTGTCAATGGCACTGAATGACAGCTCCAGAAAGAAGGGTGAAATTTTAGAAGCCCCATATATTGTCCCTCACTGAACTCATGTGTGAATCTTGTAACATAGGCTGTACAAAAATATGCTCTTCAGAAGAGAACGCTGATCCATAAGAAGAGATGACGGAATCAATAGCCTGGGATAAGTTCTCAAAGGACACGTTTAAAACTGATTCAAATAGACCAGCATTTGAAGCTCCATCTTGGTCCTCTGCTTCTGCACTACTTCGAACAATGAGTAATTGAGTGGACCAGGGCCCGTTTTGAATATCAAGGAGTGCCTTCTCCGGATGAGAAACCCATTCGAGGAGGTAAATTTGGGAGAGCATTACCTAACTCCTTTACATCAGTTAAGTTTATAAATTCTTTTGCAGCTTTTAACTTTATTCGTCTGATTCTTCTCAGAGGAAATAACTTGGCTGGATAGGATACAGGTATCTCTGGGCTCTTACCCAATGTTACCTTCCTGAAATTGGATCGCCTCGGATGTGTTTTGTTGAAAAAAAGAGAGAGGATTGAATACGCTTTACTCAAAATAAAATTTCATTACAATCTGAAAATCTAACAAGAGAATAATGATAAAATACCATAGGGCAGATGCCGTTGTTGCTATAAGAAGTGAGATGAGAGAGATTATTTCTCAGCGATTGAAAATGATGTGGAAAGCTCTCTATGATTCGACTTTATATTGATATTCCTCTCTTTGAAAAGGGGGAAGTTTTTCTGACTGAAAACCAAAGTCATTACGTTCAAAAGGTGATGCGTTTGAGAGCAGGTGAAGATGTGCTGCTCTTCAATGGAGTGGATGGAGAATGGCAGGCACGTATTTTAGAAGCCGCAAAAAAAACAACGAAACTCCTTCTTTTCTCTCAAACCCGCTCTCAAAAGAATGAAAGAGATCTTTGGCTCCTCTTTTCCCCCCTAAAACCAAAACGGCAAGAATTCTTAGTAGAAAAGGCAACTGAATTAGGGGTTTCCTGTCTTTGGCCCATCTATTTTGGGCGGACATCCATTCCCAAAGTCAATCATGAAAAAATGTGGGCCCACACCATCGAAGCGGCCGAACAATGTGGGCGCCTGACCATTCCTGACATAAGGCCTTTAACACCCTTCGCTACCTTTTTAAAAGATTGGCCTCAAGAACGTCTCCTCCTTTTTGGAGACGAAACGTTGAATTCACCTTCTCTTGGCACCCCTGGTTTGAAGATCCAAAAACCTTATGCCTTTCTTGTGGGTCCTGAAGGAGGTTTTACAAACCAAGAACTCTCTCTTCTTAAATCTCATCCATACGTTCAAGGTGTGACGTTAGGCCCAAATATCCTGCGGGCGGAAACAGCGGCGCTCGTAGGCCTCTCTTATCTCCAGGTCCAATTGTAGCTCTTTCTATCCCTAAGGGTTATAAGCTATCCTCTTTTCAGATAGGAGAGTTTGAAGTTCGCCCGATTGATACATCTCACGAACAATATCGCATCCCCCTATAAACTCACCCTTTATATAAAGTTGAGGAAGAGTTGGCCAATTGGTAAAAGTTTTAATGGCCTCTCTTAATTCTGCATTTTGGAGGACATCAATAGCTTTGAATTCAATACCAAGAGTCTTTAAAATGTGAACAACCGTCGCTGAAAACCCACACATCGGAAATTTTTCATTCCCTTTCATATAAAGGACAACATCATGAGTTGTGATATCGTTTTTGATTTGATCAAAAGCTTGGGACATTTTTACTCCCTTGGGGTTTGGGTTTTAAGAGAAAGAGCATGAAGGCGTGTCCCCATATGGCCTTGAAAGGCTTCATATACCATTTGGTGTTGTTGAATACGTGTTTTCCCGCAAAAGGCTTTCGTTGTAATCGTAGCTTGAAAATGGTCATTATCTCCCGCTAAATCATTAAGCTCAATAATTGCATCTGGAAAAGCTCTAAAAAGATACGCTTTAATTTGATCTGAAGACATTGCCATCACTTAATCCTTCTAATGAACTTTATATAGGAAGAAGAAAAAGGGAATCAACTCTTATTCGGTTTTTCTTTTACCGAGGCAGGCGCTAAAAGCGGCCTTACAATTTTTTCAAATTCT
>CALBSK010000080.1 GCA_937967795.1 uncultured Alphaproteobacteria bacterium
AACAAATTTTCTTTTAAATTTATAGATAAATTTTAATTTGTATTAAACCGCCCTGTTTCTATAACGAAGGCGATAAACTCTTCAGTCTTATAAAAGCGATGTTTGTCATGACTGTTTTCCCTCAAGAATCAGTTCTCTTTCTCCCAAAGACGTAAAATAAGTATCAATCTCCTGATCGTCTAAGCCTTCTAAAGTAGCCGGCTTCCAATGGGCAAGATGATCTTTGTCAACCAAGACGGCACGTACCCCTTCCCTAAAATCATGGTTCGCTAAGAAATGTTGACTCAGTCGAAATTCTTGTTTCATCCTTTCTATAAAGGATAAAGTTTTTCCTTGCTGTAGTTGGCGAAAGACAACGGCTAGGCTGGTGGGGGATTTGGCCTTCAACACGTTATAAGTATTTTGAGCAAAGGATGAGGGATCTTTTTTAAGGCTTTCCATAATGTCTTTCAGGGCACATTTATCAAAATGATCATTGATGGCATCTTCGTGATGCTCCAAAAATCCTTTATTTACAGGTTGTTTACAATAAGTGATGAGCGCGTCTTCAAGGGATGCTCCTGTTTGCAAACTTTCTTTAAAAAGTTTCAAAGAAGAAGAAGGCATAAAATGAGTGGCAAGTCCTGTCCAAAGAGCATCTTCTGCCTTAACACGTGTGCCCGTAAGGCCTAAATAAAGCCCCACAGCACCCGGTGCTTTATGAAGAAAAGTTGTGGCTCCTACATCAGGGAAAAACCCAATTCCTGTTTCGGGCATAGCAAGAACAGCTTTTTCGGTTACGATCCGATGACTTCCATTCACGGATATGCCAAGACCTCCCCCCATAGCGATTCCATCGATAAGGGAAATGTATGGTTTTGTGTATTCATGGATATGGGCATTGAGGGAATATTCTTGTCGAAAGTAACGATCACAGGTTAGAAAATCACCTCTTTGTTTCGCCTCATAAACAGCTCTAACATCTCCACCCGCACAAAAAGCTTTTTCTCCTGAGCCTTGAATGACAATGGCATTGAGGGCGGTGTCAAGTTCCCATTCCTTTAAAAGGAAGGTCATTTCTTCAATCATTCCAAGAGAAAGAGCATTGAGAACATTTGGTCGATTAAGAGTGATCCATCCAACACTTCCTTGAATTTCGGTCAGAAGTTCTCTCATCCGACTTTGCTTTTTTAAACTTCTCTATGCTTTTGGCTTTTTAGTCTTCTTACTAACGACGGCCTTATGAGGAACGGTTTTTGCCTTCTTAAGAGGGGCTTTCTCTTCTGCTTTTTTTGCAATCTTAGGCGCTTCTTTCCCTTTAGTTTCCGCTTTCATCAAACGGCGAACCTCATGTTCTTCCCATTCAGCTGTCATAAAAGGGACGACCGCATTCACCTGGGGGATGAGACCTAAATAAAAAGCGTGAACACCAAGCCCAATGCCCCATCCAATAATAACCCAAATGGGCCAAAAATAGCCTCCACCTGAAATAGCCCAAATCAGAATGAGCCCTAAGTTAACAATAGCGTAAATAAGCGCGTCTGTATAAAAACGGCGAAGTTTACTGACATATTTCCTGGCCTCATGTTCATTCATATGATTCTCCCTTATTCCCTTACTACAGCCTATTGTCATGTTTTTTTTATAAATTTTCAAGATTTTTATTCTTAAGTATTCGTAAAGAAAAACCCAAAGATGCTCAAGCCAGATCACCACAAAAGGATCTAATTTATTGAGAAGTTTTCCCCCAGAAGTAGGAAAATAGTTGGCTTCCCCGCTTTAAGAATGAGGCTTCAATTTTCTTATGAACAAAATCCGCCATGATAAGAGAGTAAGCCGTTGCGATAAAAATCCCGAGATAAGGACTGAATCCACGGTCAATCATATAATACATTATTACATAACCCGGTAGCACGTGACCCACATATAAAGGATAGCTTATTTCAGAGAGCCAATTTGTCACTTTCCCAAAGAGCCCTTTGTATTCTTCTTTATCAACGTGGAAAAAAATAAATCCCGAAAATAAAAAGAACCCGAGAACATAACCCACCGTTTTCGCGCTGTCAGGAGAAATGAATAAAGGAGATAAGAAGGCCAGTAGCAAGGTAGCTAAGAGGAAGAGGGCCTTTTGCCAAGATATTTGTTTGCTATAAGCTGAAAAAAGACATGTCCCTAAAAGAATAAGAGTAAAAAACTTTAAATTTTTACGCAGGAGCGTAATCACATAAAACCAAGAAAGCTCTTCCCCTTCCAAAAGAATGTGTGCCCCATAAATGAGAAGGCTCATCAGAATCGTCAATAAACATATTTTCTCAAGGAAATCCTTTTTCCATACACTCCAAACTAAGCTTGCGAAAATGTAAAATTTGATCTGGATTTCCAAGGTCCAAACAGATCCATCAATGAACGGATAATGAAAAATATCCCGCACCCAAAAAAAGTAGGACAGAACGTTTCCGAAATCATAAGGGAAGCCTCTTCCTTGCAGAAGGTGCAAAACGAAGACGCATAAGAGTCCTGTAGAAAAGCAAATGACATAACTTGGCCAGAGTCGGAAAACCTTGTGAATAAGAAAATCCTTTAGAGATGGATATCTTTGTAAGGAAGCAGGGATAAGAAATCCTGAAATGAGAAAGAAAAAAGAAACGGCAAAATGTCCCGTATTTATCGGAAAATTATCGATCGCTTCTAAATAAAACGGTGCTGCGAAATCAAAGGGTTCAATTTGCAAAAGATCTGCTGCCATAGATTGGTGCTGAAAGAAAAAAATAAAAAAATGAAAAAATACAATATAAAGAGCACTTAGCCCTCTTAAAACATTTAATATTAAGTAATTTCTATTTACCATAATTACTAAATAATATCTAAATACAGAAATTTCAAGTATAAAAAAATAGCTTAATATCAATAAATTGAGATTATCTTATTTTTTTAATTGAACCACTTTTTGCAGCTTCTTCCAAGCCATAAAATAGGGGCGTGTCAAAAAGTAATTCCTCTCTTGTGACAGAAGCTATCTTGTTCTAGAAAAGAGAAAGCTTACTCTTCCAACTATAGGCATCTTTAATGTCCATCTTCTCCGACACCTGGATTCGCGAACGTGCGCTTCAAGGAATGATTGAACCCTTTGTTGAGCATCAGGAAAAACAAAATGTTATTTCATATGGACTTTCATCCTATGGTTATGATGCGCGTGTTTCCGATGAATTTAAAATTTTTACGAACGTGGATAATGCCATTGTAGATCCCAAAAATTTCTCCTATGCGGGCTTTGTTGATCGAACAACCGATGTTTGCGTGATTCCTCCCAATAGTTTTGTCTTAGCCCGAACCGTTGAATACTTTCGCATTCCTCGGGATATTCTTGTGATTTGTCTCGGCAAATCCACCTATGCTCGATGCGGAATTATTGTCAATGTGACGCCTCTTGAACCTGAATGGGAAGGACACGTAACTTTAGAATTTTCAAATACAACGCCATTGCCTGCCAAAATTTACGCTAATGAAGGGGCATGCCAATTTCTTTTCTTAAAAGGAGACTCTCCTTGTGAAGTGTCCTACCGCGATCGCCAAGGAAAATATATGGGTCAAAAGGGCGTCACGCTCCCGAAGATTATTAAAGAAAATTTACTGAAAACTGAGGTATTATAATGGATAAAATTGCCATCCGAGGCGGCATTTCTCTTCAAGGTGACATCAAAATAAGTGGGGCCAAAAATGCAGCTCTTCCCCTGATGACAGCCTGTCTTCTCACAGATAAACCGCTTCAGCTTATCAACGTTCCTGAGCTTTCTGATATTGCCAGCATGGCTGAGCTTTTATCCCAACTGGGTGTTTCGATTAGTATTGAAAAAACAGCAGACTCTCAAACACTCCGTCTTCAAACAAAAGATATCATCAGTACAACAGCCCCTTACGATATTGTGAGAAAAATGCGAGCATCCGTCCTTGTTCTCGGGCCCCTTCTGGCGCGTTCTGGGGAAGCCCATGTTTCTCTTCCAGGAGGATGTGCCATTGGAACTCGCCCTATAGACCTCCATCTGAAAGGCCTTGAGGCCTTAGGAGCTGAAATTACTCTTGAAGAGGGCTATGTTCATGCTAAAGCTCTCCACGGTTTAAGAGGAACAACTTATACTTTTCCTGTGGTTTCTGTTACCGGCACAGAAAATCTTCTGATGGCCGCTTCTCTTGCGAAAGGACAAACGCGCCTTATTAATGCTGCTCGTGAACCTGAAGTCGGTGACCTCGCCCATTGCTTGAATGGGATGGGCGCAAAAATTTCAGGAATCGGAACGGACACGCTTGTTATTGAAGGCGTGGACCACCTTAACGGAACAACCCATCATGTTATTGCAGATCGCATTGAAGCAGGCACGTATGCGATGGCAGCTGCCTTAACTCGAGGAACAATTCGTCTTAAAGGAGCGTGCTTCAGCCTTATTCCGACCGTAGCCTCTCTTCTGCAGCAAGCTGGGGTTTTTTTAAAAGATGATGGAGACGCTCTCCTTGTCAAAGCACCTCCGACTTGTCTTCAGGGAGTCGACGTTATGACCGAGCCTTTTCCTGGCTTTGCCACGGATCTTCAGGCGCAATGGATGACTCTTATGAGTATTGCAGAAGGTGCTTCGATGATTACGGAAACCATCTTTGAAAATCGATTCATGCATGTGCCTGAGCTCTGTCGCATGGGGGCTAATGTTACGGTCCATGGAGCCTCTGCTCTCGTCAGAGGTGTTAAGGGTCTCAAAGGAGCACCTGTCATGGCAACCGATTTAAGAGCTTCAGTTTCCCTGATTCTAGCAGGACTCGTTGCGGAAGGAGAAACGCTAGTGAGCCGCGTTTATCATTTGGATCGAGGATATGAACGGGTTGAAGAAAAATTACGTGCTTGTGGGGCTGACATTGAGAGAGTTCGATAATATATAAAAGAAAAGACCGAACATTGAGATGAAGAAATGACGACATATAAACCCTTAAGAATGACCGCTGAAGATAGAGATGACCTTCAGGTTATAGCTGCATGCCTTCAAGATGCGCTTATTCCTCTTTCAGGGATGGAATATGATCAAGAAAATGGTCACTTCCACCTTATTGCCAACCGCTTTTGCTGGGAGTGTGAACCTGAAACCCTAAACGGCGCGTCTTATTATGCACGAGTCGCTGCGGGGCTTGCTTTTCACCACGTCAAAGATATCCAGAAAAAAGATATCGATCTTCAAAACACCCATGAACTTATCAACCTTCTCACAATCCATAATGAAGAAAATGGCTCCATTCATCTGATTTTTTCAGGTGGATCCGAAATTAAACTTGTGGTGGATAAACTTTGCTGCCATTTCAAAGATATGGATGAACCTTATCCCACGCCCAATAAGCCTTGGCACAGCGGGTGAAAAGTAACGATCTCAAGCATCTCTATTCTTTTTCTTTTGGACGGGAATTGAGAAATAGAAATACAATACCTCCAAGGAAAGCCGCTAAAGGAATAGTCCAGAGAGCATAGGCGTAGGCATGCGCTTCATAGACACGTTCTTTTCCGACCGATATTTCTGGCTCAAAGACGTCCATAAAAAAGCCAATAAGGGTATGAAAAAAAGATCCCCCCAGCATGTTGATGCAATTTAAAAAAGCAACGGTGATATTTCGCAAGTGAGGCGCTACTAAAGAGGTTCCTATCGAAAAAACAAGAACCTGGTAGCAGCAAAGAACGCCTACGAGAAACATCATGACATATAAAACGCTGTAAGTAAGGAGTCCATGTGAGAGGAGCATCAAAGCAAAAATCCCCGCCATGAGCATACCGCACAAAGCTGTTATTAAATAAGACGCTTTAAATTTTTCAGCAAGGTAAGCGAGTAACGGCCCCCCTAACAACATTCCTGTAAAAATAGCTGACGTAATAAAAGCAGCTTTATCTTTTGTATATAAATAAACGTTCATCAAATAGGGGACCCCCCACACATCTGCAAATCCTTCTAAAGGTCCCACCATCAAAAGATTACTAAAAGCAATCAAAAGAAGCATCGGCATGGTGAGAAGAGATTTAAAATCTCTTAAAAAGGAAGGACTTTCATGAAGAAACGAAACCTTGTAAGACTTGATGGCAACGAAAAGTAATCCTGTCAGCACTAAGCCTGCTGCTCCAATGATCAGCAAAACATTTTGCCAACCATACAAGGTAATAAGGTGGCTGACGGGCATTCCCCCATAAATAGCACCCAATAACCCAAAGGTAAATGTGAGCCCAATCATTCGGGCATAAAGATGTTGAGGAAACCAAAGAGAAATCACTTTAGAAGCTCCTAAAAACCCTGCAGCTGAGCCAGCTCCGATAAAAAAGCGAGAGAGAAGAACAAGATACCAATTATCTGTCCAAAAAAATAAAAAGGTAGACACAGAGCAAATGAGACAGCACAGAGAAACAATCTGACGTGGCCCAAATCGATCTAATAAAAAGGCAATGGGGATTTGCATGCCAGCATATCCATAATAATACATAGCCGCTAAAAGTCCAAAATCAGTCGCGTCAATTTGAAATTTTTGCATGATCTCAGGAACACACAAACCTGGAAAGACGCGCATCACAAATTGATAAGCAAAAAACAGAACGGAAAAAAACCACATAACCCAAGGATGAAAAACAGACATAGCGCCCTCTCTCGTAAAAGATTTGGAAATTAACTTAATAAATAATGGAGTGAGAAAAAGAGGAACTGACAGCGCTAGCTGCCAATAATAATATGAATGAAAGGAAAGTGGGTTAATTTTTTCTTCATAACCATAATATGGAAAGAGTAAGTGGATTTGTCAACATCAGAGATTGTGCGGGTTCATATATTTTGAGACTCAAGCGGCCTGAAGAATATTGTTGTTAA
>CALBSK010000081.1 GCA_937967795.1 uncultured Alphaproteobacteria bacterium
TTTTAGCACGAATTGCATGTGAGGCTCCCTTTAAGCCTATAAATAATAATAAAAAACTTACCTTATGACAATCCCTTCCTAATCAACATTATTAATTCTAAGCTTTTCTGGCTTTTATGATGCGTGCTGAGGAGGAGAGACCCCCCATGAGGCGAAACCACAAGATAGGAAGATTTTTCATCCTCATAAGGTAAAGTCCCATCTTTAGCTCGTCTATGATATTTCCCTCGAGGAATGCGAACGCTAAAGTGGCACCAATCTTTCCCTTCCTTAAAAGCATGAGCAAGCGGGCAGGGAGCATCATAAGGACAGGGAGCGATCGTATGAGCTTTTAATTCCATTAATAAATCTCGAGCCTTCAGAAAAGGATAGTGTACCGACCTGGGCCAGTACGGCAAGTACTGTTACCAAAAACTGGAAACACAAACGAGAAACGTCCCCTTGGTATAGGCCATTGTGCGAGTTCAGTGCATATGAACCCGTACAACTGTAGCAAGCAAGAGTAGACATGGTTTCAGAAATACTCTATAAGGATTTTCATACGAGGAGATTATTCATATGAAGAAAGACATACATCCTGATTATCATGAAATTACTGTCATTATGACAGATGGAACTGAATTTAAGACGCATTCAACCTGGGGAAAGCCCGGAGATACTTTACGTCTTGATATTGATCCTAAATCTCATCCCGCTTGGACAGGTGTTCATCGCTTGCTTGACACAGGAGGTCAGCTCGCTAAGTTTCAAGGCCGGTTTAAAGATCTGGGGCTTTAAAACTTTTTAAGGCAAATATCTTTTATAAGAAACACCTACACAGCTCGTCGCGATAGTAAGGCTGTTGAAAGCGTTCCTTCATCCAAATAATCAAGCTC
This sequence comes from uncultured Alphaproteobacteria bacterium, assembly GCA_937967795.1. Lineage (GTDB taxonomy): Bacteria > Pseudomonadota > Alphaproteobacteria > UBA9655 > UBA9655 > UBA9655. Next base: position 876 of record CALBSK010000081.1, read on the forward strand.
ACCTCCAACAGGGACCCCGCGTGCGAGGCTTGAAATGTAGGTCACTCCCAATTCTCTCAGTCTTTCAGCCACGTAATGACTGGTAGTTTGTCCCTCAACGGTGGCATTAAGGGCGAGGATAATTTCGCGTACTTCTTGCCGGTGGCAACGTTGGAGAAGAGAAGAAAGGCGAAGGCCCTCTGGTCCGATTCCATCAAGAGCAGAGAGAACACCTCCCAGAACATGATAATGACCTTTATAGGAAGTGCTCCGCTCGAGAGCCCATAAATCGGCTACATTCTCCACAACGCAAATGATGGAAGAATCACGTTTTGTATCCTGACAGAGCAGACAGGGATCTTGGGAATCTAAATTCCCACAAACTTGACAGTCTTTTACCTTGACCCCTACAACTTGCAAGGATTCCGTAAGTGCTGGCAAGATAGTGGTGCGATTTTGGAGTAAATGAAGAGCAATTCGCTTCCCTGAGCGAGGCCCTAGACCAGGAAGTTTGGAAAAAAGCTGAATGAGTGTTTTGAGTTCGTCACTAATCATGGATAGCAAAGCCTATTATAAGAGGATGGATCCCTAAAGTTTACCCATAGCCACAGCTGTATCCGCCATTCGGTTGGAGAAACCCCATTCATTGTCATACCATGAAAGAATTCGACAGAATTTTCCTTCTATAACGTGAGTTTCAGTTAAATCAAAAATGGAACTGGCGGGATGGTGATTAAAATCAACAGAGACTAACGGCTCATTATTTACGGTGAGAACCCCTTTCAGTTCGCCTTCGGCGGCTTCCGCCATCACTTTATTAATTTCATCTTTGGAAGTGGGTCGTTTTGAGACAAACTTTAAATCGATTAAAGATACATTCGGTGTAGGAACTCTCACGGCCGTGCCATCCAATTTGCCCTTAAGCTCGGGCAGAACAAGACCTACAGCTTTAGCTGCTCCTGTGGAGGCTGGAATCATGGAAACAGCAGCAGCTCTTGCGCGCCGTAAATCCTTATGAAGTGTATCCACCAGTTTTTGATCACCAGTGTAGGAATGAATGGTTGTCATAAAACCATGCTCAATCCCCATGTTTTTATGAAGAACATAGGCCACAGGAGCAAGACAGTTGGTTGTACAAGATGCATTCGAAACGACTTTGTGGCTCGGTTTGAGGTCCTTATCATTAACCCCCCAAACAACCGTAAGGTCTGCGCCTTCGGCAGGAGCGGAAATAAGGACTTTTTTAGCTCCCGCCGAAAGATGTTGTGCGGCTTCTTCCCGTTTGGTAAAGCGGCCTGAACACTCAAGTGCCACATCAATTCCCAAGTCTTCCCATGGCAAAGCCGCAGGATCGGGAATGGCCAAAACCTTAATCGCATGATCGTTGATTTTGAGGCCGTTACTCAGAATCTCAACGGTCCCTGGGAAAGGGCCATGAACCGAATCATATTTGAAAAGGTGAGCATTATCTGCAATAGATCCCAAATCATTGACAGCGACAACTTTAATATCTGTCCGCCGATTTTCAAGGATAGCTCGTAAAACCAAACGGCCAATACGACCAAATCCATTAATGGCAACTTTACATGTCATCCTTTTTTCCTTCAATAATTTTGACAATGTGTTCGGGTGTAAATCCAAATTCATGATAAAGAGTTTCATAAGGAGCAGAAGCTCCAAAACGCCTCATTCCTATTATCACTCCCCTTTCACCGATATACTTCTCCCAGCCCATGGGGGAAGCGGCTTCAATGGCAACACGGAAAGTATTTTTCCCCAAAATTTTGTTTTGATAGGTTTGGTCTTGTTTTTCAAAAAGTTCCCAGCAGGGCATCGAAACGACGGCGGTAGGAATACCCTTTTCATTTAAAACTTTTTGAGCTTTTAAAGCTATTTCAACTTCAGATCCTGTTGCAAGAAGGGTCACCTCTCGAGGTCCTTGAGATTCTTCTAAAAGATAAGCTCCCTTAGCAGAAAGATTTTGAGAGATATCTGTTCTTAATAGCGCAAGCTTTTGGCGCGTTAAAGTTAAAATAGAGGGAGTGGCAGGAGAAGAGAGCGCAAGCTCCCAGCATTCCGCCACTTCAACCGCATCCGCTGGCCGGAATACGTGTAAATTGGGAATCGCTCTTAAAGCCGCCAACTGTTCAATAGGTTGATGAGTAGGCCCATCTTCCCCCAAGCCAATTGAATCATGGGTCATGACATAAATAACACGGATTCCCATAAGGGCTGAAAGGCGAATGGCGGGCCTGCAATAATCTGTGAACGTTAAAAATGTTCCTCCGTAAGGAATAAACCCGCCGTGAAGGGCAATTCCATTCATAGCCGCTGCCATGCCGTGTTCTCGCACACCATAGTGAATATAGCGTCCGTTATAATCACCAGGACGAATAGTGGCCATATCTTTGGCTTTCGTATTATTTGATCCTGTTAGATCTGCTGATCCACCAAGAAGCTCAGGAAGGGTCGGGGAGAGAACATCTAAAACCATTTGAGAAGATTGACGACTGGCCACACTCGTTTGCTCAGCACCAAATTTTTTGACCAAATTTTCAACAGAATCTTGCCATTCTAATGGTAAGTCTCCTCGCATACGTCGCTCAAATTCAGCTTGTTGAGGATTCTGGGTGAGGCGTTCTTTCCATGCATTATAAGCTTCTTTATTGCGCGTTCCCACATTACGCCAATGAGAAAGAATTTCATCCGGAATGACAAAGGACTCATACGGCCAATGGAGATTTTCTCGCGTCGCTTTAATCTCCTCTTCCCCTAAGGGCGCCCCATGAGCTGCGGATGTGCCTTCTTTATGAGGAGAACCCTTAGCGATTTGCGTTCTACAGGCAATCAAAACAGGTTTTGTGGCCTGTTGAGCTTTCTGAAGAGCTTCTTCAATTTCATTAAAATTATGACCGTCAATGGCCATAACCTCCCAGTGAGAAGCCTTGAAACGTTCGAGTTGATCATCCGAAACCGCTAAGTCTGTGGGTCCATCAATGGAAATGTGATTATCATCAAAAAGAACAATAAGATTATTAAGACAAAGATGACCGGCTAAAGAAATGGATTCATGAGAAATGCCTTCCATCAAACATCCATCGCCAACGATAACATACGTCTTATGATCAACAAGCTCTTTCCCAAATTGGGCCTGCAGGATTTTTTCAGCCAGAGCCATCCCTACAGCATTTCCGAGCCCTTGGCCTAAAGGGCCTGTGGTGGTTTCAATCCCTCGAGCATCTCCATATTCAGGATGCCCCGCCGTACGGCTTCCCCATTGACGGAAGTTCTTAATCTCTTCAATGGTCATTTCTTCATATCCGGTCAAATATAAAAGAGCATAAAGAAGCATGGATCCATGCCCTGCAGATAAAATAAAACGATCTCGATCAGGCCAATCTGGAGCAGACGCATCAAATTTTAAGAACTGTGAGAATAAAACAGTTGCTACATCTGCCATTCCCATGGGCATGCCGGGATGGCCAGAATGAGCTCGCTCCACAGCATCCATTGTAAGGGTGCGAATAGCATTCGCCATCTTTTGGAGTTGGGAGTAAGTCAACGAAAGTTTCATTTTTCCTTCCTTGTTATAGAATTTATCTTATATATAACTTGAGAGAATTCTAATAGGCTAAAAATACATGTTCCAGGCTCTTCCTCCGTGTGGGATTGATTTTCTTTTAAAAAATGAGGGTTTACTTGAGAATCTTTCTCAAAAAAAGATAGGTCTTCTCACCCATCAAAATGCTCTCACCCAAAACTATAAACCGTCAGCCTTTGTTTTACGCGAGAGGCTTGGAGAAGCTTTAAGATGTATTTTAACACCGGAACATGGATGGAGTGGATTTATTCCAGACGGAATAGAAATAGACCATGGGTTTGATTCTGAGTTAAAATGTCCTCTTTTTAGCTTATATGGAGGGGATAAAAAATATCTCGACTTTATGCGGGACGAGAATATCGAGGCTCTCCTTATCGACTTACAGGATGTGGGCTTACGGTGTTATACGTATGTTGCCACCTGTGCTCAGCTTTTGGAAGCCTGTGCGGGCACCTCCCTTGAAATCATCATTTGTGATCGTCCTAATCCCCTTGGTTCTTCGAGCAAAGGGCCGCAGCTTGAGCCTCGTTATCGCTCTCTGGTAGGTTATCTTAATGTCCCTTTTCAACATGGGCAAACCATGGGTGAGCTTCTCACAACATACAACCAAAGCTTAGGAGAGAAAAAATTACCTTTGACAGTGATTCCCTGCCAACGTTTCCACCAACCTTTTCACTACCCTTGGATTCCTCCTTCTCCCCATCTTCCTTCGTGGGAAGCTGTCCTCCTTTACCCTGCGCTCGTCCTCTTAGAGGGAACCACTATTTCAGAAGGGCGAGGAACGAGCATCCCCTTTACCTCTCTAGGAGCACCAGGGCTGGATCATCTTTCTCTTGTGAATTTTTTAAATGAGATAGAAAAAAGTGGGATTCGAGCAAGACCTCTTACTTTTACTCCCACTTCTAGCAAGTTTAAAGGCCAAGATTGTCAAGGGGCCCATCTTCTTTTGACTGATCCCGCCCAGCTGGATGCGTTCTCTCTCGGGATAAAGATCATCTCTTTTTTGAAAGATCATTCTCCTGGTTTTGAATGGACGCCCATGGAGAATAAAAAAGACGCCTATTTTATAGATTACTTACTCGGAACGTCGTCCTTTCGTAAAATTCTTGATAAAATGCATTAATAACAGATCATGGTTTAATGACCCGCGCCCATTCGTTAATTCCTCCCTCAAGATTACAAAGATTCTGCAATCCATAACGTTCCTTAAGAAGGGCAATGCTTTTGCGACTTCTGTGCCCACTTCTACAATAAACAACCACAGGGCGGTCAGTTGAAATCAAGGAGAGATCTTCTTTTTGGGCTTCAATGAGGCTTAAAGGTAATAAAAGTCCCCCAAGATTCGCAATCTCATGTTCATAAGCTTCACGCACATCCATAAGTTGCAAATTTTCCCCTCCATTCAGCAGTACTTTTAATTGATAGACGGTGATTGTCTCATCCACCTTTTTTCGCAAAGCCTTTTCTTATATACGCTTTAAAAGAAAGTTAACTGTATTGAGATTACCCGTCGAATTGGGATCAGGCTCACTGTGCCAATAGGGCTCTAAGTCAGTAGATGACTTATAATTTGTATGTATGGTTTCCCAATCGGGATTATTATTAGCCGTGAATCTTACCATAATAAACGTATTATCTTGGTGAGGATGAATGGAAAGTGGCAGACAAATCCAGTTAACATTCTTTGGCAGATAGTTTACCTCCTCCACCTTCAAGAGTTTTGGACCAAGCCCATATTCATAGCAAGGGTTTGCTCCCCCACTACACAAAGAAGGATCCTTTAGATCGGGAAGTGTTTTAAGGATAGCGTATTCGATACCCTTCTTCTCAATAAGAGTTCTCTTTGTTAGCCCCTCAACGCATTCAAAGAAAGTAAAATCATACTTGGGAGTGGTTGTAGAAGAGGAGGGAGGTTTCTCGCCTTCTTCCATGGCGAAGAGAGAATGTAAAGGAAGAGCTAAAAAAAAGAAAAAAAGCACAGTTACACATTTATTCATATCACACCATTTTCAAGCAATGCGCAATCATTTCGAAAGTAGGGGCACTATAAGTAATTTTGCCGTCGAATTCAAGAACGAAGTGCAACATGTGCGGGTTCATATATTTTGAGACTCAAGCGGCCTGAAGAATATTGTTTTTAATATAGGCCATAGGAGTTAGTTTTTTCAATGCCCTAGGTTCTGTGCACTTATCTAAAAATTGAATAAAAAAAGTGGTAACGTTCGATTG
>CALBSK010000082.1 GCA_937967795.1 uncultured Alphaproteobacteria bacterium
TGAAACAAAAAGCGGCTCCTCAAAAGCAAACAAAACGACAAGACGTTCAAGCAGCACCTAAAGCCCTCGATAAGAAAGTGCGAGATAGCAAACCAGCCCCTCAGCAAAGAGTGAAACAAAAAGCGGCTCCTCAAAAGCAAACAAAACGACAAGACGTTCAAGCAGCCCCTAAAGCACAAAGGGGTCAAAAGTCAGCTCAAAGTAATCCAAAGTTAAAACAAGCTGTTGAGCAAACCAAAAAAAGACTTGAGAACTTTCGTAAAGAACAGATCGCGAAAAGAAGAGCTAAGAATAATCAAGTTCCGCAACAAACAGCAGAGCAACGCCGTCAACAAATGCTTCTTCAAGCGCTTACCGCCTTTGACACCACTCCTTTTGTAAAAGAACCTAAAGTTAGAGGTTTGGATGATTTCGTATCAACAGAGAACTATGTTCAAAGTAATCTAGGATACGGTGGACAACGCGCAAGAACAGAGCAATATAAAGAGGTTGCTGGATACTCTACCTATCTTGACTTACCAACAGCTCCTATTATTCATCCCTACGATCCCACCGGAGGTAATGAAAGGGGTTATTTAACACCCGCCTTTACTTTAAATCTTAAATTACCTTCTTCTTTTCTTGAACACGCTTCAACTTCTCTGCCAGAAGCTCTCCTTCGTAACTTGATTGGTATCAAGCCTACTAACATTGATGCATTTTTGGAAGTTCAAGATATGCCATGGACACCAGGAACCCGCCTTCTTTTCAGGCCTCAATATTGGCTTGATCCTAATGCACCTAATCAAAGTCTTACCCCCTATTCTAAGGAATTTACTGTTCAGGTAGGTCTATTTTCGAAACAGGCTGGGGGGCCGGTTATTGAACGTCAACCTGCAAACGGACTTCTTGAAGAGCGCGGAATTTCTACCCATAATAATCCTGGAAGTCCGTTAATTGTCTCATCAGCAAATACCTTGCCCATATATCTTCTGGACGTAGATCAAACCCATGTGTTCTTTTCTTTAACAAAGCATGGAGATCGAGCTGCAGTGGTTAAACATATCTTGCTCAATCCTGCAGATGAAGTCCTTTTTGAACGTAGTTTAGCGGCCTCTACAAATCCGAGACAACTTCGAGAAAATATGAGAAGGACTGGGGGCTTTAGTAGAGGGGATCTTGCAGATGAATTTGAATTATAGCTAACAAACGCGCCTCTTAAAGAACTATTGGCTCTTGCCTAAAAAGGGCAAGAGCCAATAGCTTTCTCTCCTCACGTCATACGACCCGAAATATAAAATTTCTTTTACTTGATATTCCCCGTCTTATGGCCCTTGCACCGCGACGCAGAAATCTTGTTTTTCTCTTCAAAACACGCTATAGAAGAGCTCTTAAGAGATGGGGATTATGGGCTGCATTGTTCAAAAATTCGGAGGCACATCCGTAGCCACCCTTGATTTAATTAAAAAAGCTGCTTTACGCACAAAAGCGGAAACCGAAATTGGTCATCGCGTGGTCGTGGTTGTTTCAGCGATGGCCGGAAAGACGAATGCTCTCGTAAACTATGTACGTGACCTTTCAACAACTTATGATCGTGCAGAATTTGATACAATTGTTTCTTCAGGGGAACAAATCACGGCAGGGCTTCTGGCTCTATCTCTTCAAAACATGGGAATTCCAGCTCGTTCGTGGCTAGGTTGGCAAATTCCAATTTATACTTCTTCTCATTATACTCAAGCAAAAATTGAACGTATTGAAACTGAATTTCTTTTAAAAGATCTGAATAAAGGGATTGTTGCTGTCGTTGCTGGTTTTCAAGGATTAAGCCCCGAAGGGCGTATTACAACTTTAGGGCGAGGCGGATCAGACACAACAGCCGTTGCTCTTGCCGCAGCTCTTCATGCTGAGCGCTGTGATATATTTACGGACGTTGAGGGAGTGTACACGGCCGACCCGCGCTATGTAACGGCAGCAGGTAAGCTTGAGCATATTGCTTATCAGGAAATGCTTGAATTAGCCGCTCAAGGAGCAAAAGTTCTTCAAAGGGAATCAGTTGAATTGGCGATGCAACATCATGTGCAACTGCGGGTTCTCTCAAGTCTTTCAGATGCGCCAGGCACCCTTGTCTCAAGCGAGACTGAACCCAAAGCTCACCGAAACCATATACGAGGCCTCGCCCATACTCTACAGACTGAAAAACTTACTCTATACGCTCTCCCACAAATACCTACAAAAATTGATGAAATTAAAGCTTTGCTGAAATCTCAATATATTACTCTTGACCTGATTCAACTGAATCTTTCCATTTATAAGCAAACTTTCGATTTCTCTTTCACTATTCAAACAAGCGATGTAGAACGTGCGATAGCAATTCTACAAAAGGAAAAAAATAAACTTCAGTTTAACCATTTATTAAGAGATTCTCTTGTAGCAAAGATATCTGTCATTGGCTCGGGACTGCAAACTGAACACAGTGCTTCTCATAAACTTTTTCAAACCTTACGAGAAGAAGGAATCAACGTTCAGGCAGTCTCTGCTTCAGATATTAAGTTAAGCGTGTTAATACCTTCAAATGAGGTAGAACGTATAGTATCAAGCTTACACACGGTGTATCAATTGGACGCAAAGGAAACTTGAATGGAGTCAGTAGAGCAACATTTAGATGCATTATGGGCAGCTGGAAAGAACTTTTTAGGTGTCCGTTACGCCATATTAGGGGGAGCGATGACGTGGGTTTCTGAACGCAACCTCGTCTCTGCCATTTCTAATGCGGGAGGGTTTGGTGTTATTGCGTCAGGTGCTATGTCCCCCGCACTTTTGCAGGCTGAGATTCAAGGAACGCAAGCTCTGACCCAAAAGCCCTTTGGCGTCAATCTTATTACTCTTCATCCTCAACTTATGGAATTAATAGATGTATGCGTAAAACAAAATGTTACCCACGTTGTTCTCGCAGGCGGTCTTCCTCCTGCTCAAGCTATTACAAAACTTAAAGACTGGGGGCTTAAGGTTATTTGCTTTGCTCCCGCCCTTATTTTAGCAAAAAAACTCATTAAGCTTGGTGTTGATGCTCTTATTATAGAAGGTATGGAAGCTGGTGGGCATATTGGTCCTGTTTCTACAAACGTTTTAGCTCAAGAAATTCTCCCTCATATTGCTGAAGTTCCTGTTTTTGTTGCAGGCGGCATTGGACGAGGGGAAGCAATTGTTTCTTTTCTGGAGATGGGTGCAGCTGGTTGTCAGTTAGGCACCCGTTTTGTATGTACGACAGAATGCATTGCTCATCCAGATTTTAAAAAAGCGTTTGTTAGAGCTCAAGCACGAGACGCAACGATTTCTTCACAATTGGACCCACGCTTTCCTGTTATTCCAGTGCGTGCTATTACAAATCAAGCGACGAAAGATTTTATGACGTACCAAAAGGATCTTATTGATAAAGTTGATCGCAACGAGATGGAGCTTAAAGAAGCTCAATTGAATATTGAACATTTTTGGGCCGGAGCTCTCCGCCGGGCTGTTCTTGAAGGTGATATCGAGCATGGCTCAATAATGGCGGGGCAGAGTGTCGGAATGGTTACCTGTGAACAACCAACTCAGGAAATTATTGAAGAAATCCTTTACCAAGCGAAACAATCCCTTTTTTCTCGTCCCATCTTCAAACAAAGGCCAACTGAGAAATGCTAACTCTTTTAGCCCATGATTCTCGGTCACCTCTTTACAATCTCTTACAAAAGCTAGGAGAAATTCTCGCAAAACCCCAAATTCTACCCGCACGCCTTACAATCGCATTAAAAACAGTGGCACAAGAAATGGGGGCTGCAACAGCAATTCTTTATCTCCTCACACCAGATCGGTATTTAGACGTTTACGCAGATTATGATTCTGTGAACCCGCGTCATAAAAAAATAAGATTTCGCATTGGAGAAGGTGTTGTTGGATTCATCGCAGCAATAGGCAAAAGCATTATTTGTGATAATATTGCGCGCCATCCCAATTTTCTCTTACGCCCTGGGATTGCAGATCATGTGAATGTGTCTCTTCTTGGCGTTCCTCTTATCTCTTCTAAAGGCATAGTGGGTGTCCTTACTTTGCAAAATCCTCTTTCCAAACCTTTCGAAAAATGGAGGGAAAAGGCGTTAATGGAAATCGGCAATTTTTTTGCCAATCTTCCAGAGCTGGAGCGTTTTCCAACATTCAATCCTACGGAAGGCAAAATTTCGGATACACATACCCTTCAAGGTATTTCCTTTAATTCTGGCCTGGCTATTGGTACAGCCGTTGTTCATCAACCTTATTCCTGGAAAGAAACAGATTTTTCTCAAAACATAAAAGAGGAAAGGTTACGTCTTAAAACGGCTATTCGCGATATGATCGACGCCATTGATCAACTTGTCGCCTCAACTCCCCCCTTTGAAAAAGATACGCATGATGTCCTCACTTCTTACCGAATGATAGCCTCTGATCGAGGCTGGATCCGAAAAATGCAAGAATATATTCAAAAAGGATTTACGGCAGAGGCTGCTGTCCAAAAAGTTCGACGCCATACCCGCGAACGATTTGCTCAAATTGGTGACCATCATCTCAAAGGGCCTTTGTCTGACCTTGAAGATCTCGCAAGTCGCCTTTTAAAGCATTTATCTGGAAAAAATTCAATTTTGGAAGATATTCCAGAATCTACCATACTGGTTGCACACAATCTGGGCCCTGCTGAATTTCTTGATTATGATCGTCGTTTTATTAAGGGACTTGTTTTAGAAGAAGGTTTTCACACAGCGCATGTGGCTATCCTTGCGCGTGCTCTGGATATTCCAGTTGTCGGACGTATCCCCCTCCTTTTAACACATGTCGAAGCCGGTGACAAACTGATTGTCAACGGAGAACAAGGAACCGTTACTGTTAATCCAGATAGTGAAGCCTTTCATGCGACCCGGGAAAAAATTACTGAACTGAAAAAATGGCAGATTCTTAATAAAGAGCTAGGAGACAAGCTCTGTGAAACACTTGACGGTATCCCCCTCTCCTTAACATTAAATGCTGGCCTTCCCATTGATTTACACCATCTCGATGAACTTTCATTTGAAGGGGTTGGGCTTTATCGTACCGAAATTCCTTTTATGATGAGGTCTTCTTTTCCCGATGTAAAAACTCAAATTGAAATTTATAAGGATATTATTGAACAAGCTAAAGGAAAACCTATTACCTTTCGAACTCTCGATATTGGAGGGGATAAAGTCGTCCCCTATATGTGGCGTATTCAAGATGAAAATCCCGTATTAGGATGGCGTGCTATCCGAGTAACCCTTGATAAACCCAGTATCTTTCATCAACAAGTTCGTGCTCTTATTCATGCAAGCCAAGGAAAAGAATTACGTCTTCTTTTTCCTATGATTTCTGAACTCTCAGAATATCGAGAAGCGCGTCAACACGTTGAGCAAGAATGGTTACGCGCCCAACAAGGTCACATCCCCTTGCCCTCCTCTCTTATCTACGGAATTATGCTGGAAGTTCCTTCGATTGTGGATCAACTCGACCCCCTTCTTGAAGAAGTCGACTTCCTTTCTATCGGAACAAATGATCTTTTTCAGTTTTTTTATGCCTGCGATCGTACAAATCCAAACGTCTCAAATCGCTATGATGTTCTTTCCTCTTCCTTTCTAAGATATTTACGTAAAATCCATATCATTTGTGAAAAGGCAAATGTTCCTGTCAGTATATGTGGAGAAATGGCGGGAAAACCCTTAGAAGCTCTCGCTCTTCTTGCTATAGGATATCGTTCATTATCTGTTTCAGGACCATCGGCAGGTCATGTAAAAAAAATGATCTTAAATCTTCCCTTAAAAAAGGCAGAAACCTTACTTTTCGAGGCATTAGAAACCTATTCCCCTTCTTTGAGACCTTTGCTTCTTTCTTTTGCACAACAACATCATTTGTTAACTTAATATTTATTTTAAACTAAACTTTTCTTTTTTCAATAAATGAGCGAATTTTTCACTCTCAACAGCTTTACTAAACAGAAACCCCTGCCCTTCTCCACACCCGTGATTTTGAAGGAAAGAAAGCTGCTCTTGAGTTTCTATTCCTTCCGCAATAACGGATAATTTTAATTCCTGAGCCATCGCAAGGATCGCTCGAACAATGCCTGCGTCGTCAGAGTCAGTCGTCATATCTTGAACAAAAGATTTATCAATTTTAATTTTATTTACCGGAAAACGTTTAAGGTAACTTAAACTTGAATAGCCCGTCCCAAAATCATCAATAACAAGCCCTACTCCAATTTTTTTCAAATTTTTCATAATATTAAGAAAAGCTTCTGTGTTTCCCATGATAATACTTTCTGTTAATTCTAAATCCAAATAGCGAGGCTCTAACTGAGTCTCCATTAAAATTTCACGGACTATTTTTGTAATATCTCTTTGTTTAAACTGCTGGGCTGATAAATTAACGGCTATACATACAGGAGGTAATCCTATTTTTTGCCAGCTTTTATTTTGAAAACAGGCCGTACGTAAGATCCATTCACCAATAGAAAGGATCAACCCTGTTTCTTCTGCAATGGGAATAAATTCTAAAGAAGGAATCAGCCCACGTTTAGGATGATACCAGCGTAACAAGGCCTCTCCCCCAACTATAGTGCCCGTCCTCAAATCAATGATAGGTTGATAATGTAAAGTTAGCTGATTATTCGCAAATGCTGTATGCAAATCATTTGCAAGCTCTAATTGGTTTTTCGTATACTTATTCATTTCAGAATTATAAAATTTATAATTATTTCGTCCTTCAGCTTTTGCGTAATACATGGCGCTGTCAGCATTCTTAAGAAGAGTAGTGGGATCGTAGCCATCTTTAGGAAGAATACTGATTCCTACGCTACTGGTAATATTCAGCCTATAAGTTCCAATAATAAAGACTTCTTCTAATATGTGTAAGCATTTCTCAACGATCGGAATAATCTCTCCTTCTTCCGAAAGAGCCGTTAATAAGATGATAAATTCATCTCCTCCCCAACGAGAAACCGTATCATTTTCTCTAACACACCTCTCTAATCTCCGGGCAACCGTCTGCAAGAGAACATCTCCAACGTCATGGCCCAGACTATCATTTACATACTTAAATCGATCAAGATCAAAGAAAAGGATGGCAGCTATTTGTGGGCTCCGTTTAGAATAGGTTGAAGCTTGTTTAATACGATCCAAAAGAATAACCCGGCTTGGGAGGAGTGTTAAAGGATCAGTGGTAGCTTGAAATATCAGTTGGTTTTCCAGCTGTATTTTTTTTGTCACATCTCGAAAACTAAACACCCGACCAATGATCTCATTCCCCTGCATTTGTGGCATGGTGTACCGTTCAAAAATTCTTCCATCTTTAAATTCAATCCTTCCAATCACTTCTTTACCAGGTTCCGGATTGTAAAAATGCTCGAGATCCTTAATAAATTGCTTAGAATCTTTAACTTGATCCAATACATATTTAGAAGCTTCTTCCCCCCTTCCTGAAACTAAAACAGACTCGGGAATATTCCACATTTTTCTAAATTTTTGGTTATATCCTACAATTTTTCTTTCCCTATCAACCACGAGAATTCCGTCTGCAGTAGCTTCTAAGGTGGCTTTACTCAAAGCTAATGATCTTTCTAGCTTTAATTCGTTTTCAAGAGCAGCTACTTCTATCTTTTTTCGGGCAATAATTTCCTTTTTCAATATTTTCACATAATGATAAGTCAAAATAAGAGAGACCGTTAATCCTAATAATAATATTATGAATATTTTTGATCGAATAAAAAAATATTCTTGATTAAATGGGTTGCTGATTACTATTTCTAAATTAGCCTTATAAAAAGGATTTTCCTTTATTAACAAATAACTTTTGAGCCGAATTAATCCTGATAAAAAGAGAAAAAATAATGCCCAAGAGAGCGCTTGAGAATCAGAATCTCTAAGTTTCGAATAAAGTAAAAAAATACAACTTACAACAAAAGCTACAAGGGAAAGCAACTGGAGTTGAATATGAAAAGAATAAAACATTTCATTTAATTTTTGATTTTTTAAGAATATGCTTCCTAAAATAAAAAACGAAAAAAAGGTATAGAAATAATCATATTTCCTTAGATGAGTAAAAATAAGAAGCTCTAGATTTTTTATCCATTTCATAAAAATTTATTATAGTTTTAAAAAAATTATAATTAACATTATGAACGAGAAAAATTAAAATTTAATAAATGAGGTCCGAAAAAGGAAATTCAGACCTGAATCTAACCCGTTGATAGTCCTAATCAAAATAAAAATGAGTTGTTGCAAAGCTTAAAGACAAACAAACCCATGCAGAAACATTTATTTCCACGTATGATGAGCCCATCATGGATCTAATTGTTATTAAATCTTTCTTCCGCAATTAAATCAGCAGCTTCGCTGGTGGAAATATGAAGCTTCTCAGCTCGATGAAAAACATCTAGGAGAGTATCATGAATCCCCTGGACATGAACTTTAACAATATCGGCGTTATAAGTAGTTCCCTCATAATAAACATCAATGAGTCCCCCTGCATTCACAACATAATCAGGAGCATATAAAATATTCATTTTAGACAGAATCTCTCCATGAGCATGGCTTTCAAGTTGATTATTTGCTGATCCCGTGACGACCTTACATTTTAGTTGGGGAATTGTTTGATCATTAATAATAGCACCGAGAGCACACGGCGCAAAAACGTCCGCATCTACTCCATAAATATCTTCAGGGAAAACAGAGACTGCGTTAAATTCTGCGACAGCTTTCTCGATAAGGTCAGAATCAATATCTGTTACAATGAGGTGAGCTTTATCTTCAGCTAATAACTTACACAGATGATATCCCACATGACCAAGTCCCTGGACAGCAACGTTAACCCCCTCAAGGGACGATTTTTCAAGACGATATAAAACTGCCGAACGAATGCTCTCATAAACACCAATAGCTGTAAAAGGAGAAGGATCTCCACTTCCGCCTGGAAGACCCACCACATGGGAAGTTTCCTCTCGGATAAAAGCCATATCTTCAACTGATGTGCCTACATCTTCAGCCGTAATATAACGGCCATTTAGTTGTTCCACACACTTTCCAAAAGCTCTTAAGAGGGCCGGTGACTTGTCTTTATGCGAATCTGCAATGATAACGGCTTTCCCTCCCCCAAAAGGAAGATTGGCCATAGCTGCTTTATAGGTCATCCCCCGTGAAAGCCGTAATGCATCTGTAACAGCTTGTTGCTCTTCAGCATACGGCCATATACGACATCCTCCCAAACCCGGGCCTCGATTGGTATTATGAATAGCAATAATGGCTTTAAGGCCTGTTTCCTTATCATAAAAAAAAGTAACTTTCTCATGATTATCAAAATCAACGGCATTAAAAACCGACATTTAGGCCTCCCTGTAAAGCTTTTTAGCTTATTTTCATCCTTAAGTTAAATACGGTCCCTTTTGTGATACATACCTCATCTCTCTTTCTTTATCCGAGGAAAAGTTTCAGGAATCAAAGGCATTAAAAGAAGAGACAAAATCAGACAAAGAGGAATGCTGATTAATGCAAAACGATAATCAGAAATGGTATAAAGAGGAACTCCATTTTCCATTCCTCCCGACCAGGCGATCTCTAAAAATCCTCCCACAAGAGGCTGTAAAACAAGCCCCAACATCATAACAATCATATTGGTAAAGCTTACAGCCGTTCCATTGCTTGCATGAGGAGTGAGCTGACAAACGGACGAAAAAATGAGAGGTTGAGAAGAAAAAACAAACCCAGATGCAAAGAAAAGGCCATACATTCCGGAAAGTGGAATTTCAGGGATGTAAATGATAATACCGTTACACATAATGGAAAGAGCAGCTCCTATTATCATAGGAAGTTTACGTGCTCTCAAATAATCGGAAAGAAGAGCTACCACAGGCGACCCCACCCCTGCTCCAAAATAAAACATTGTGGTAATGGAACCTGCCGTTGCCCTGTCGATATCATAAAGCTTCATTAAAAATGAAACACCCCATAAATCTACAAAAGCAAGCATGGGAACATACATCAACGCACCATAAAATCCCAAAGCCCATACACGGTAATCTATAACAATGTCCTTAAGTCTTATAAAAAGGGTTTTAAGGGTCGTATCAATGCGAGAAGGAGGAGTTAGGGGACCTTCCGGGGGATTATCCTGGACAAAAAACCAAACTCCTCCTGCTAACACAAGCCCTATGGGAATTACCACATAGAGCAAAGCCTCTCGCCAGCCCAGCATATCAATGATGAGGGCAAGAGGAGCCTGTCCCAAAGAAGCCCCAATTTTTCCCGCAAGCAAGGTAAATCCCACAACTAAGGCAAGTCTTTCTGGATGGAACCAAAATGTCGCCAATTTTAAAGACCCCAAAAAAGCACAGGTAGACCCGGCTCCAATAAGCAATCGACCAAAACAAGCAAGATAAAAAGAATCTGATAAAGCGAAAAGGGTTGTTCCTAAGACACAAAGGAGTATGGATCCTTTTAAAAGACGTGCAGGCCCAAATTTATCCATCCCCAAACCCACAGGAATTTGTAAAGCAGTATAAGAAATTAAATAAAAAGCGCTTAAAATTCCCAAAGCGCATGCTTCAACAGAAAAATCTCGCATAAGATCTTCCGTCATCACCCCAGGGGAATTACGAAGGATAAATTGGTAAAGATAAAACAGTCCTGCGATACTCCAAACAAACCACGCTCTAACTTCAGAAGCGAATGTTTCTTTTCTCTGTGTGAAAGGAACTTCTTGCGTTACCATTGAAGCCATTCAATACTCCATTCCTCTTAATTTTTTAAACATTGATTTATGAGGTATCAAAGCACATTTGTCTAGAGGGTGGACAGGGCTTATAAATGATAAACGTTTAGGTTTTCTTTTTAAAGAATTCTTTCTTCTCCTACATACCATCCTGGTCAAGAAGCCCCCTCCTTTTGCAACCCCCTGGCTGACTTTTTTTCTTGACAAAGAGCCTTAATTTAGACTAGAAAAATATACAATGGATGTTCACCTATTTATACGGATTAGCCTATGAAAATTGTAAATTCTTTAAAGACAATTAAATTAAGAGATAAGAATTGTCGCGTTATTCGTCGCAAGGGGCGCACCTATGTCATTAATAAAATGAATCCGCGCTATAAGGCCCGCCAAGGTTAATACAAATCGGAGAGAGAAATGGCCCGCGTTACCGTTGAAGATTGCATTCGTGAAATTCCAAATCGATTTGACCTTGTTCTTTTGGCATCCCACCGAGCTCGTCAAATTTCGGCAGGATCTCCCTTAACGATTAACCGAGATAATGATAAAAACCCCGTTGTGGCTTTGCGGGAAATTGCTGAGAAGACAGTTTCTTTAGATGAGCTACAAGATGGGTTGGTCCATGGCCTTCAAAAATATATTCCCGGAGAAGAACCTGAAGAAGAGCTTATGGAATTCCTCTCTGATGAACAATCTTATGCAGGGGAAGCTCAACGCCAAAGTGAAATCGAAGATCTTGCTCTTGATGACGAGATAAGCGATGATGAAATAGAGGAAGACATCGACGTTGAGACCATCGAGGAAGAAGAATAAATTTTTAATTCTCCATGGTTTTTCGGGCATTTTCTTAAGAATTGAGCCTTAATGATTCGACAATATGAACTTGTTGAAGCCGTCAAAGCCTATGATCCGAGTGCGGATGAAGATCTTTTAAACCGTGCCTATGTTTTTGCCATGAAGGCTCACGGGACTCAAAAAAGGGCCTCAGGTGATCTCTATTTTACCCATCCTTTAGAAGTAGCCGGTATTTTAGTCGAGATGCGCCTGGATGTGGCAAGCATTGCAACAGCTCTTCTCCATGATACGGTTGAAGATACAATTGCCACTTTAGAAGAAATCGAAAGACTCTTTGGTAAGGAAGTCGCTTTTCTTGTTGATGGTGTTACCAAACTTTCTCAAATTGAATTTCAATCTGATAAGGCCAAGCAAGCTGAAAATTTTCGTAAACTTCTGATTGCCATGTCTTCCGACATTCGTGTGCTTCTCATTAAACTTGCCGATCGTCTTCATAATATGCGTACCCTTCATTTCGTTCAGTCCGAAGGAAAAAGAATGCGTGTCGCTCAAGAAACCATGGAAATTTATGCGCCTCTTGCGGAACGGATCGGACTACATCAAGTTAAAGACGAGCTTCAAAACTTGGCTTTTATTCAACTTCATTCCGATGCCTATCAATCCATCGTTTCGCGTCTTAATTTTTTGCGTGAACAAGGGGGAGGTCTTTTAACACCTATTGTTGAAGAACTTAAAGAAGTTCTTGAAGAAAATGGGATTAAGGCCGTGGTGGTAGGACGCGAGAAAATGCCATATTCTATATGGCGAAAAATGCATCAAAAGAATATAACCTTTGAGCAGCTTTCTGATATTATTGCATTTCGAATTATCGTAGATACTGTAGCCGATTGTTATCGTGCTTTAGGTGTTATTCATGGGACTTATTCTGTCGTACCAGGACGATTTAAAGATTATATTAGTACTCCCAAACAAAATAATTATCAGTCCATTCACACGGCTGTTATTGGCCCCAATCAATATCGTATTGAAATTCAAATTCGTACAAAAGCAATGGAGGAAGTTGCGGAACTTGGCGTTGCAGCTCACTGGCAATACAAGCAAGAAATTTCACATGATGGTCATCAATATCGTTGGTTGCGAGGCCTTTTAGATATTTTAGAAACCGCAGAAGGACCTGAAGAATTTTTGGAGCATACCAAACTTGAAATGTTCCAAGATCAGGTCTTTTGTTTTACACCAAAAGGAGACCTTATTACCCTCCCCAAGGGAGCCACCACTATCGATTTTGCTTATGCCGTTCATTCAAGTGTAGGAGACCATTGCACAGGCGTACGTATTAATGGCCGTATCATGCCTCTGCGGACAGAACTTCAAAACGGGGATCAAGTCGAAATTACGACCTCTAAAAACCAGCATCCTTCGCCTACGTGGGAGAGGTTCGTTGTCACAGGAAAAGCTCGTGCAAGTATTCGACGCTTTGTTCGCCAACAAATGCGACAGCAATTTCAGGAGCTGGGAAAAACGTTAATTCAAAAAGCTCTTCGCCAAGAACATCTTGAATTCAATGAAAAACATCTGGAAAAAGCGATTGAGCCCTTTGAAGTAGATACATTAGAAGATGTATATGCCTATTTGGGTGAAGGATTAAAAACAACAAGTGAACTTATTCGTATTCTTTATCCTCAACACAAACCTCAAATACGGTCGAAAAAGAGATCCTTAAAGGTTGAGCTTTCCAAAAAACCAAAATCAGAAGCCCTTACCATCTCGGGTTTAATTCCTGGTATGGCCGTTCACTTTGCGGGGTGTTGTCACCCTGTAGCAGGTGATCAAATCATAGGGATCGTTACCACAGGGAAAGGGGTTACGATTCACACCTCTGATTGTGACTCTCTCGATAAGTTTATGGATACACCAGAAAGATGGATTGATGTTGCATGGAATGATGTCTCTCAAGAGAAAAAACAGCATTTAGCTCGAATTTCCCTTATCGTCATCCATCAATCCGGAACAATAGCCGCTATTACGACAATTATTGCACGTGAAAATGCAAATATTATTAATTTTAAAATTAAAAACAGAACACCAGAATTTTATGAAGTTAGTATAGATTTAGATGTGAAAAATTTGGATCACTTAATAGGGATTATTGCGGCTTTACGTATGTCTCAGCGTGTTCTTTCCGTAGAAAGAGGATAGATGATTATTGGAATCGGGATTGATTTGGTCGATATGCGTCGGATTCAACGCCTCCTTGAGCGATTCGGTGAACGTTTTATTAAGAAAGTTTTTACGAAAGAAGAGAGTGAGTACGCAAATCAGAGCCCCTCTCCTCTTCATGCCTATGCCAACCGTTTTGCGGCAAAGGAAGCGGCATCAAAAGCTTTAGGAACGGGAATGAGTGGAGGAATCGGATGGAGGGACATCGAAGTTTCGAGTGGAGCTTTTGGGGCACCCTCTCTCACATTTCATCGTAAGGCTTATGAAAAACTTCTCTCACGCCTTCCCGCTGGCTCCATGAAATGTATTCATGTCTCTTTTTCCGATGAACCTCCCTACTCCACAGCATTTGTTATTATTTCAGCGGAGAAAAGAAATGAACCGCCTCCAGCAAAGCTGGAGGTATTGATGTAAACCGCTCAAAGTGGTTTAAAACAGTTTCGGCTGGAGTTAATCTGAGAGGCGATCAGCTTTTTCTTGGTTCTGAATGTAGCCTCGGATCACCTTCTCATCTCTCTCAACTGTAGATACAAAGTCACTTCGAGCCCAAAAGCCCACTCCAATATAGTTTTTTCCACGCCCCATATAATCTCGGGTTATATGAATCGCACTTTTCCAAATGTGGTTTAAAATGAGCGGTTGCCACATTTTTCCTTCTTACTTCTCCATATCTCGACTTAAGCGAATTTTGTGCTGGTCTGGAGGAGATCCTATCATCTTGCTCACCTTTTCTTCTTCCCATTCAGGAGCGAGAAAAGAAATACGAGATGAAAAGAGGTTTATAATATTTCTACGGTAAGCTTCACCCACAAGAGCGATTGCCCAGACAAGGAAAATATACTTTGGCCAAAACGTTCCGCTGCTGTCAAAAATAAACCAGATGAGAATAAAGAGGCCGTTTCCTAGAACAAATCCCAGCATATCCATATAAAATTCTCTTAAGGCTTTAACGCGCTGACGAATTTCCTCTTCTTTCATGTGTAACTCTCCTAGATTCTCAAAAGTTCATATGTTAGGCTTGAAGTCCTTATGAAACACTTTACGCGAGAGCTTCTTTAAGAATGGTTAATATTCCGAAATCTTTTACAGCCCCGCTTTCCGAAGCGGATTCACCTATTTATTCTGCTATTCAAGGAGAATTCAGAAGACAGCAAAACCAAATCGAGCTGATTGCGTCAGAAAATATTGTCTCTAAAGCTGTCCTTGAAGCTCAAGGCTCTATTTTGACCAACAAATACGCGGAAGGCTATCCCGGCAAACGCTATTATGGAGGATGTGAGTGGGTTGATCAGGTCGAACAATTAGCCATTGATCGCGCGTGTTCGCTTTTTGACTGTGCGTATGCCAATGTGCAACCTCATTCGGGATCTCAAGCCAATCAAGCTGTTTTTTTAGCTTTTTTAAATCCGGGAGATAGGATTCTGGGGATGTCGCTTGCAGCTGGCGGCCACCTCACCCATGGCTCAAAGGTCAATCTTTCGGGAAAGTGGTTTAATGTCGTAAACTATGGCGTCCATCCAGGAACCCATCTCATTGATTATGAAGATGTCCGCGCCCAAGCTCTGGCCCATCGGCCTAGGTTAATTATTGCAGGCGGTTCAGCTTATCCTCGAACCATCGATTTTAAACGGTTTCGAGAAATTGCGGATGAGGTGGGAGCCTTTCTCATGGTCGATATGGCCCATTTCGCAGGCCTGGTGGCGGGGCAAGTTTTTCCCTCTCCCCTCCCCTATGCCCATGCGGTGACTACTACTACCCATAAAACCTTACGAGGCCCGCGAGGCGGAATGATTTTAAGTAACGATTTAGATCTAGGAAAAAAGCTTAACAGCGCTATTTTCCCAGGCCTTCAAGGCGGTCCTCTCATGCATGTCATTGCGGGAAAAGCTGTTGCTTTTGGAGAAGCTCTTACTCCAAACTTTAAAACCTACTCCAAAGCCATCATCGAGAATGCACAAGCTCTTTCGGAAACATTACGTGAGCGTGGCTTAAATATTATCACAAAAGGAACAGATTGTCATTTACTGCTTGTAGACGTGCGGTCGTTTGGCATTACAGGTGCTGACGCTGAAGAAAAATTGGAGCGTGCCGCTTTGACGTGTAATAAAAATGGAATCCCTTTTGATCCGTTGCCTCCTTTTCAAACCTCAGGAATTCGACTCGGATCCCCCGTAGGAACGACGCGCGGATTTGGCATCAACGAATTCCAACAGATTGGCCATTGGATTGCGGATGTCCTGGAAGGTGGCCCTTCTATTGAAAGCAAAACCCGCGAAAAAGTTGAACAGCTTTGCCAGCAATTCCCGATTTATTCGTTCTAAAAAAAATCTCTTTTTAAATCTGCTTCAAATTCGGCGAGCCATGTCCCAGAGCCAGCACGGCTTAAATAAATTTTAGACTTTTGATGTAGGATATGAGTTGCTTTGGACTTAATGATAATAACGTAAGTGATATCATTCATATCCATAGGGCTTTGATCTTCCTTAATTTCAAGAAGAAAATGGTGAAGTTCATAACCATGAATCTTCAATAGACGATGATAAGCTTCACGCTCTTCTTCCCCTAAAAGATTGTTTTCATCAACAATGGCCATCAAATGCCCTTTGGTAAACCTCTTAAAGAATTACACTACGCATAGGTTCTTTAAAAACTATTAATAAAACGTTTCTGGCATTTTCGTGACTTCTTTAGGATTGCAAAGCGCTTTAGACTCTTTATCTTCTTTTTTTTCTATGGGTGCGTTTACTTTTTCCGGCATAGGGTGAGATTCTGTCTTTATATCTTGAGCGATCGCGGCAAGAGATAAACCTAAAAGAATTATAAATACATCGCGCATAGTTCCTCCCTTTAGTATTTTTCTATTTTATTAAATCATAAAAATATATTATCTGCAATATTTATTTTAAATACAAATATTCGTTTTTTGACTGTGTAAGGAGGATCTTAGAGGGGATATTTGTTGGTTGTAAGTTTAAGTAACTTTCATATTTCAACGACACTCAAAATAAGATTAAGAGCGAGCGGCCCAAAGGAAATAATTGACGTCAGTAAAAGGACCCAAACGCCATTCCCTTTGCAGCGGCGAAAAATAGAGGCCTGAGATGTCTTGATGGTTAAGTCCCAAATTTTTCAACTTTTGCGAGAGATCTTCAGGTGTAATAAACTTTTTCCAAGAGTGGGTTCCCCGTGGCGCCCAGCCTAATATGTATTCGGCCGCTAAAATCCCCAAAATATACGATTTAAGTGTTCTATTAAGAGTGGTGATGATCATCGCTCCCTGAGACTTAAGATGCTTTACGCACACCTTTAAAAAGTCATCCGGATGGACAACATGCTCAATCATTTCTGAAGCGATAACGACATCAAAGGGAGAGAAATCCTGAGGTAAATCTTCTATAGCCCACGGATGATAATTAATAGAGAGTCCCATGGCTTCGGCATGCTTCTTTGCACTGAAAATATTATCTTCAAGAGGGTCAATACCAGTAACTTTAGCACCTAGACGAGCTAATGGCTCACAGAGAAGCCCCCCTCCACACCCTACATCCAAAATCCGAAGCCCCTCAAGAGGTTGAAGAGAGATATCGGAACACCGGAAGTGAATGCTGATCTTTTCCTTAATAAAAGCCATCCGATGAGGAGTAATGGCATGTAAAGTCTGAAATGGCCCCTGTTCATCCCACCAGGTCGAACTTAAATTTTTAAAGTGACCTAACTCAATACTATCCCGGGTATCCACACTCATCTTTTTTTGCGTTTCTTCATTCTTTGGACCAATTTTATCTTTTTAGTATGATTGTTCTCGCTCGTAAGGTCGAGAGGTGATTTTTGCAGGGCCATTCAATACAAGAAGAAATAGCTCCCTTGTCAATAGATGACATTGCGTACCCGCATTCAATCTTTTATATATATTTAGGATTTCTCCTCTCCACCATTGACGTCTTCGCGCAAACGGTTAATTTTAAGAAGACACGTTCGTTCTTCGTAGGAAAAGATGGCTCACCCTTTCACCCTTATTTCTGATTTTGAACCTGCAGGAGACCAACCTCAAGCGATTCAAGCTTTGGAAAAAGGCC
Source organism: uncultured Alphaproteobacteria bacterium (assembly GCA_937967795.1). Classification (GTDB taxonomy): domain Bacteria; phylum Pseudomonadota; class Alphaproteobacteria; order UBA9655; family UBA9655; genus UBA9655. The sequence continues at coordinate 17,841 of CALBSK010000082.1, forward strand.
TTTCCTCAAATGAACGCGATCAAGTTCTCCTCGGCGTTACGGGTTCGGGAAAAACCTTTACCATGGCTCAAATCATAGCCCACGAAGGGAAACCCACTCTTATTATGGCCCCCAATAAAACTTTAGCCGCTCAGCTTTATGGAGAAATGAAATCTTTTTTCCCTCATAACGCCGTTGAATATTTCGTTTCTTATTACGATTACTATCAACCGGAAGCCTATATCCCACGCACAGATACCTACATTGAAAAAGAAGCCACCATCAACGAACAAATTGATCGCATGCGCCATTCAGCAACCCAAGCCTTACTTGAACGGCGAGACGTGATTATTGTGGCCAGTGTCTCTTGCATTTATGGCATTGGATCGGTTGAAACCTATAGCCAAATGATTATCCCCTTAACCGTAGGAAATCGCATTGAAAGAAGTGAACTCTTACAAAAGCTAGTAAGTCTTCAATACAAACGCAATGACATTGATTTTTATCGAGGGACCTTTCGCGCCAAGGGAGATATTATCGAAATATTTCCGTCCCATTATGAAGATCGCGCGTGGAAAATTTCTCTTTTCGGTGATGAAATCGAATCAATTATTGAAGTTGACCCCTTAACGGGAAAGAAAACGTCCCTTCTTGAATCCATTAAGGTTTACGCAAATTCCCATTATGTAACGCCCGGCCCTACACTACAACAAGCCATTCAAGGCATTAAGAGGGAGCTCAAAGAACGCCTTAAAGAGCTGCATCAAGAAGGAAAACTTTTAGAAGCACAGCGCTTAGAACAGCGCACGAAATTTGACCTTGAGATGCTCACTGCAACTGGCATGTGCGCAGGAATCGAAAATTATTCCCGCTTTCTCACAGGACGTTCTCCGGGAGATCCTCCCCCTACCCTTTTTGAGTATTTACCAAAAGACTCTCTTTTGTTCGTCGATGAAAGCCATGTGACCGTCCCTCAACTCGGAGGGATGTATAAAGGAGATGCTTCCCGGAAAAAAACCCTTTCTGACCATGGATTTCGCTTACCTTCATGCCGTGACAATCGCCCTTTAAAGTTTGAAGAATGGGAGGTCATGCGACCCCCCACTATTTTTATTTCTGCCACGCCAGGTCCTTGGGAAATGAATCAAACACAAGGTGTATTTACGGAACAAGTCATTCGACCCACAGGATTGATAGATCCCGTTTGTGTGGTGAAACCGATTGAAAACCAGGTCGAAGACCTCATTCAAGGTTGTCAGGAAATGGCTCAAAAAGGCTATCGCGTTCTCGTGACGACTCTCACCAAACGAATGGCTGAAGCTTTGACCGAATACCTTAGTGAAGCGGGGCTTAAGGTCCAGTATATTCATTCCGATGTTGACACTTTAGAGCGTATTGAGCTCATTCGAGACCTGCGACTGGGTGTCTATGATGTCCTTATTGGCATCAATCTTTTACGTGAAGGGCTCGACATTCCTGAATGCGGTCTTGTAGCGATATTGGATGCGGATAAGGAAGGTTATTTGCGCTCAAAAACGTCCCTTATTCAAACGATCGGAAGAGCCGCCCGCAACGCGGAGGGTCGAGTAATTTTATATGCGAATCGTATGACCAACTCAATGAAAGCAGCACTCGAGGAAACAAATCGCAGACGGGAAAAGCAACAAGCCTATAATGCCACCCATGGCATTACACCTGAAACGATCCAGAAATCCATTCATCAAATTCTCGAGAGCGTCTATGAGAAAGATCATACGACAATTACTTTAAAAGAAGATCCTTATTTAGAAATGACGCTTCCAAAACGAAAGGCTTATAGAGAAAGCCTCGAGAAAAAAATGTTTAAAGCGGCTGGAAATTTGGAGTTTGAAGAAGCAGCTCGACTGAGAGATGAATTGAAAAGGGTGGAAGAAATAGAAATAGGCTTAGGGACATAAGAGGCTTCTAAAACGAGTAGAATATGGAAGAATTGAAAGAGCTTGAAAGCCTTTTAGGTAAAAATAAGGATGGTTATTCTCTTCAAATTGTAGGCGATGGATAAGAAACTTTAAACGGATTGACCATATCTGTTTGAAGAAGGCTTGCAAAGCATATATTATATGATAAGTAGCGCAATGAGATTAACGGTAAATTCAAAGGTATGTTATGTCTGAAAAACCACTGATTGGTATTACATTAGACGCCCAAGACTCTGGAGGTTATTCCCAATATCCCTGGTACGCCCTCAGGCAAAATTATTGTTTATCAATAACCAAAGCCGGAGGCATTCCCTTTCCTTTGATTCATGATCTAAGTCTTGTCGACGATTACCTTTCCTTGATTGACGGCCTGATGATTACGGGTGGAGGGCATGATATTCATCCTCATCTTTATGGGGATCAGGAACTTCATCCTGCTGTCACACTTAATCTTCAACGTACAGCCTTTGAACTGGAAATAACAAAAGCTGCCCTTCAAAAAAATCTCCCTGTTTTTGGAATTTGTGGAGGACATCAAGTGCTTAACGTTGCTCTTGGTGGAACGTTGATTCAACATATTCCTGATGAAGTTCCCGAATGTCTTGAGCACCAGCAACAAACACCCCGCCATCAAGCAAGTCATACCGTAACGATTTCAAAAGAAACTTTTCTCCATCGTGTTATGGGCAAAGAAGAACTTTCCGTAAACAGTATCCATCACCAAGCCATTAAAAAGGTCGGTGCGGATCTTATCGTTAATGCGATGGCTTCTGATGGAATAATTGAAGGAATTGAATCTCCAACTTATCGGTTTTGCGTAGGCCTACAATGGCATCCTGAATTTGAGATTACACCTGAAGAAACAACTCTCTTTGAAACCTTTATTGAGACTGCGCGTGGATAAGAGGGAACGCATTGCCAAAGTCATGGCGCGTGCGGGCCTGTGTTCACGGCGAAATGCGGAAATTTGGATTCAAGAAAGACGCGTGCAAGTAGATGGTAGCGTTTTAACTACCCCTGCTTTTTGCGTAACGCCAAACACTCTTATCCTTATAGATGGGAAGCCCCTTCCCGCTCCTGAAGCGTTGCGTCTTTGGTGCTACCATAAACCGAAAGGCCTTGTCACCACCCACAAAGATGAAAAAGGGCGCCCTACCATTTTCGACTCTCTTCCCTCAGATCTTCCGCGTGTCATTTCTATAGGACGCCTTGATATGAACAGTGAAGGTCTTCTTCTCCTCACCAATGATGGAGATCTTTCTCGTTATTTAGAACTTCCTTCAACCAAGTGGGTGCGTCGTTACCGCGTGCGTGTGCATGGAAAAGTGGACAAGGAGCAGCTTAAAAAACTTGAAAAAGGGCTCACCATAAAGGGTATTCACTACGGATCAATCCTCGCCAGTCTCGATTGTCAACAAAGAGCAAATGCCTGGTTATCTGTAAGCCTTAGCGAAGGCAAAAACCGTGAAGTACGACGGGTTTTTGAGTTTCTAGGATGGCCCGTTACCCGTCTGATTCGTACCCATTACGGTCCCTTTCAACTCGGCTCCCTCACGCCCGGTGAGGTTACAGAAGTCTCTCTCAAAGTTCTCAAGGATCAACTGGGTGGGTTTATTAAAAAGGTCTCTTCATGAATTCAATTTTCCCTCTCTTTTCTAAATTCCTCAAACAAAGAGGCCCTCAAGTTCTTCTTGTTTTATCAGGATACCTCTTGATTGCAGAATTTTTACCTCTAATTACCCACCAATTCTTTTATATGCTCAGCTTGCTTATTAAGGATATTCTGATTTGGATTATGCCGCTCACCGTGGGATTATTTATTGCTCATTCAGTCACCTCTTTTGGACGGAAAGCCCCTCTTTTTATTATAATCCTTCTCTTGTTTGAAGGGATTTCAAACTTGAGTAGTGTTTGGTATGCTTTTGTTTGTGCTGAACTGACAGCTGATTATGTGCCTTCTTTTGGCGTTTCCACATTATCGAACGATTTTACAGCTTTATGGCGTTTGCCCCTCACCAAACCCGCTTGGTGGTCGGCAGAATACGGTGCTCTTTCAGGATTTGCTTTAGGATGTCTGAATGCTCTGGGGACTTTTCCTGTTTTATCCCGAATGATCACACAAGGTAAGAAAACAGTTGAATGGATTTTAACCCACATTTTCGCTCGTCTTATCCCTCTTTTTGTTCTAGGATTTGCGGTACAAATCTATCAAACAAATCTCCTTCCACACGTTTTTGCCCATTATACTTTTTTGGTTTTTTGCCTCATTGCCTTTTTAAGTTTTTATCTTTTCTTTCTGTTTGCTTTAGGAGCGGGACCTTCTCTTCAAAAAATCTTTTTTAACGTTAAGAAACTCTTGCCTGCTGGAGGTATTGCTTTAACATCCGGGTGTAGTTTATCTACGATGCCCTGGACCATCAAGGGCACCTCAAAAACACTTCAAAATCCAAAGTTAGCTGAAGCCATTATTCCTGCAACAACGAACATTCAACAAATAGGGGATTGCATTGCACAGGCTTTTCTGTGCTTCTTTATTTACAGGCATTTTTATGGATTCAACCCCGATCTCATGACCTGGATTCATTTTAGTTTTGTCTTTGTCTTGGCGCGCTTTGCCACAGCAGCAGTGCTTGGAGGCGCTATTTTTATTATGCTTCCTATTTATGAAAATTATTTAAATTTTAATATGGAAATGATTGCCATTATATTAGCCCTTAATGTTTTCCTTGATCCTCTGATTACCAGTTGTAATGTCCTTGCCAATGGGGCTCTCTGTCGTGTTTTTGAGCGCATCTGGACTTACATTCAAGCCAAACGACCAGCGCCTCTGGAATTCTAAACATAAGTTTATACGAAACCCTGGACTATTCACCGCCTGATGCCAATCTTTAGAGAAATACTCTGTTTTTAATGGTTCTTGGTTTCGCCTATTTGTTTCTCATCCACTGCAATTCTGTACGTTAAAAGCTCGATCGTGAACGTAGAATTTTTTAAATTCCATTTCTGGTCGTTCATCTTCTTTTTTGGATATAATCCATATTTAATTATTAAAGTATTTTAAACTTTAAAGATATAAA
>CALBSK010000083.1 GCA_937967795.1 uncultured Alphaproteobacteria bacterium
GTTCTGCTTTTTGTCGAGCTATCTTTTGCTGTTCTACTTTTTGTCGAGCTGTCTTCTGCTGTTCTGCTTTTTGTCGAGCTATCTTTTGCTGTTCTACTTTTTGTCGAGCTGTCTTTTGTTGCTCCACTTTTTGGTGTGGCGTTGGACGTGTTACCTCTCTGTTAGAAGGCTTTGGTTTTCTTATCTCTACTCCTCTAGCGCGTTGAATATTTCTTCCTCTGAGACTTTGAGCTTTCTTCCTAGTTGACACAGCTGAACGTTGAATCTTTCCTCTTGGAGCCCCGAGTTGAGGCCCTCTCTTAGGAAGTACGTTTTTCCTTATGGCCGTATTCGAACGCCTTGTAATAGTAGATTTTTCTTTATCTTGGAAAAGGGGACTTTTTGCTTCTCCTATTGCAGGCTTTAGCATAAAAAGAGAAAAGATGCTTAAAATCTTCCTTGAAAGCTTATGCCGGATATGTTTAGATTTCATTTAACTCTCACCAAAATTATATCACTTATACTCCTTATATAATATAGCACAAAAAAAATTAAAATATATTAAATGATTTTTAAAAAAATATAAGCTTGGTTTATTTTTGCCCTCAGAATATCCTATCTCCCCTGAATAATAATTCCTTCTCAAAATTTGATGGTATCTATAAACAAATCATGATTTAATAAAGGAAAGGAAATAAAACAGAAGGGAGGAATCATTGGAAACGATTCCTTTAAAATTATCAAATGCAATTGATCGAGAGCTTGCTTCCTTAAATTTAGATAAGCTGAGGCAAGCTTGTTTCGAGCTTACGGAACGTTATGCCCAAAGGAAATTTATTGAAACTCCCTCTCATCGACAAGCGTATATTGCAGCGCGTCTTCCTGCAACCTATGGTGTAGCTTGCCAAGTGCTTCACCATATCAACCCTTTTCTCAAACCCATTAAAAGCTTATTAGATTTGGGAGCAGGTGTCGGAAGCTTTGCCTGGGCAGCGCAGAAAGTCATGCCCAATCTTCAACGTGTCACTTTTTTTGAAAAAGATATAGAACTTTTGCGCTTAGGACAACACCTGACGCAAAACAATCTTCATCCTCTTCAACTGGCCTGGTGTCGAAATGATATCTCTAAAGAAAGTGCTTTTCCTTCTCACGATGCCGTTATTCTCTCTTATGTTTTAAATGAACTTTCTCAGAAAGAGCAGCTCCATGTTCTAGAAAGAGCTTACAGCGCTGCAGATAAGCTATTAATTCTTATAGAACCGGGTACACCTGAAGGATATGGTCATCTTTTAAAGGCACGAAACTTATTGATGGAATTAAAGGCTCATCCTCTTGCTCCTTGCCCTCATAATGCCCCCTGCCCGCTTACTCATACTTTTAAAGAAGGAAAAGATTGGTGCCATTTTAGCGTTCGCATTCCTCGCGGAAAATACCATAGGCGGGTTAAAGAGGGAATTTTACCTTATGAGGATGAAAAATATTCCTACCTTGTGGTTTCTCCTTATGAGAATCCCTCTTCCTCGGCACGCGTCATCAAAGCCCCTATGAAAAGGAAAGGACACGTCATTTTGGATCTTTGCAAGGAAAATGCTGAACTTGAGCGTCTCATCGTTCCCAAAAGCGAGGGAGAGCTTTATGCGAAGGGGCGAGACGCAAATTGGGGAGACATATGGAAAGAATAAAGGGGGGCTCTTCCTTGTCATCATTGACTATGGCACATTTTGAAGTGACCCCGAAGGACTAGACCAAGATGGATCAAAAAAATGATAGAGTTTGAACGGGGACATATCTTATTTCATCTTAATTTATTAAACAATAGTGAAGTTGCAGTTGTTGTGGGGTCTGTGGGGATGTGGGAAACTCTGCAAAGTTTTTCCCATTCTTCACTCGTAAATTGAGTGCCCTGGTCAGAATTGATGATAAAAGGAATACCACAGTGCCAGATAGCCTCTTCCAAAGCCTCTAAGGCTGCTTCCTTACATAAAGAGTTAGACAAACGCCAACCAACAATGACACCGCTATAAACATCCATTAAAGCAACTAAGTAAACAAATCCTCCGGGGAGCTTTAAATACGTAATGTCAACTTGCCAGACTTGATGAGGCTTTTCAATCTTGAGATTTGAAAGAAGATAAGGATAGACTTGGCTTTGGCTTCCTCGAAGGGTCGTTTTTGGCTTTGGATAAAGGGCTTTTAGTCCCCATTCTTTTATGAGCCGTTGGATTTTCTGTACTGACCCCCAAAAAATGGTCCACTTTTTGGGAGGCAGTACATTTGTATGACTTCCCTCTCAATCTGCTTTGGCTTGAAATGGAGCATATTGTGATCACATTTTAATAGTCTGTCATCTCGCTCGAGCTCTCACTCGGCGCGTCTTCCCTCGTTTCAAAACAACAGATGCTTTCATCCGTGGAGAGGCGGTCGCTCTTACTTTTCTTATAATAGGTTTTGACCTACCAGCTTTCAAGTGTGGCTTTTCTTGAACACCACGTGTACGTACTAACCCTTGCTTGGGAGGATTTCTCAGGGCTTGTGCGCTCTTTTTAGGAAGAGGAGAGGTTGTAGGAGATCTTCTCTTCTGCGTACCCGTAGAAGGAGTTTTTTTAACGGAGTTCAATGCAACGGTTCTTGCTCTTTCTGTCCGGTTTTTAACTAATGGAGATTTACCTCGCTTCGAAACAACTGGTTTCTTAGGGTGGCGAGAGGCGGCTATCTTTGTTTTTCTTACTGATTTTTGCTGTGTCGCGTTTTTCTTTGGTTGAGCCTTGAACGGCGCTTTTTTTGTAACCTTATTCGCTAGCTTTGTAACTGCTGGCATAGCTGGTGTTCGGTCTATTGGTTTTACAACCACTGATGCCACTATTGGTGGTGTAGTAACAATCTCTTCTAATTCGTAATCAATAAATGGCTCTAGGGGCTCAATGGATAATGGTGTGCTAAAAGGTTCTTCAAATCGGGATTCAAAAAATGATTCTCTATCCACTTCATCTAATGGGTAGCCCCTACGCGGCTCTGTAACAACCTCAGCTAATTCGCTATCATCAAATGACTCGAGAGTACGTTCAAATACGGGTTCTTCAACTGGCACTCGTTCTTCTTCTAATTCCTCTTCTTCAGCTCGAACACCTGCGTCTGCTCTAGGATTAATTATATATCCCAGTTTTTCCAATACATATTCGAAGAAAGGTTTTTTAAATACAACCTTTAAATAGCTAAGATGGTCCACATTTACTTCTTGTGTTTCAAAAAACTTAGATTCTGGCACATTTTCCTCAGTAATACGCTTTGAAAAGTTTTGATAAAGAGTGGAAAGATATGGATCTCTATCGATAAATTCGATCACATTATCATAAGTTAAAATGGCTCCTGTTTTAACTTTTGCAAGCCCTCTTTGATAAGCTTCATAAACTAAGTTAATAGCTTTTTGAACATCAAACGGTTCAAATCTGACGGTGTTAGTTTTACCGTTAATGACATCATCCGTAACATCTCCCCCCTTTAAGAACAAAGTCATTAAACGAGTGGGACTTAAAATTCCATCTTTTCTACCTCTTACGCTTCCGGGCAAAGCATAAAAGGCTTCCCGAGGGCTTCCCTTATAAGGGAGTGAGAAGAAGGTACGCTGCATTGCAAATTGAGGAGCATTTGTAACCCACTCACTGTCGAAATAGCCAAAGTTACCCGCGCCTAAACGAGCAAATTTCTGACAAAATTCTAAAACATACCCTGAAAAAATATTACTAATTTCAGCTTCTGCAAAACTTGCGTCTCTAAACAAACCGGTTTCCATCGTCGTAAGTCCTGCAATAATTCCATCCGGACACCGACCATGATTTTGTGCAAAAGCTAAAGCTGCCTTTGCTTTAGCCTTCATTACGGCTAGAGCTTCATCTTCATCTTCTGAAACTTCAAGACGCGCCGTGTTCACTAAAGTATCTATAATCCTTTGAAAACGCTTTTGCGCCAGTTTCTTTTGATCACCCATTGCGTCACCGTTTCGATACGATCGCAAACGATTAAGAACACCAAATAAATTTTTAACCGCCTCAATAAAATCTACTTTTGAAATTCCCTCTCCCGGAAATAAACCGGCAATTGCAGCTGCATCCGCAAAATCAATCCCTCTTGCACCAAGCCTTATTCCCCTCTCACCAGGAAGGAAGAGGTTATTCGCAGGGTTCTGATAGTCATCGTTATGATTGAGAAGATGAATGTTCTGAGAGACATATGCCCGTTCAGCTTCCGGCACCAGCATATGTAAGAGGCCTTCATAAAGCTGTTGTGGAATGGTTTGCGCCCAAGTTTCATCAGAAATATCATTTGGATATATCTCGTCAATATTATCCTTTATGAGGAAAGGATCAGCACTTAGGTAATCAGGATTAAAGTACTTCGCATTCGGTGTTGTAGAATGAATTTCTTCATAATGACGAGTCACGGCTGTTTGAGCTGCGTTGTAGTCCTCTCGAAAGGTAGATATATCAGCAAGCCGTAGGTTCTTGGCTAAATTCTCTTCTAATCGCTTCTTCGCTCTCGTACGATTAACCCTCACTTGAAAGTCAATATCTTTAAAGAGAACATTTTCAAGTTGGTCGAAAGCTTCTCCAAATTTTGCCTTTTCACTACTTGCTTCTTCGTAAGCTTTACGAGCTTCTTCTCTTTGTGAATCTAAAAGAGAGAGGTCACCACTTTTTAGCTCTGCTGATTCCGCAAGATCTGCATAGTATAAAAACAGTTGAAGTAACGCATCAGCCACTTCAATGTTTGTTGGATTTACATTTAATGGCTGCAAACACTCTCTATAAAAAGGGATTTCTTTTTTAAGTTGAAGGAGCTCTTTTTGCCGTATGGGCAGAGCGTTGTTGTAAGCTATTACTGCCTCTCTCTTCTTCTCAACATGTTCTCTCATTCCAGCATGAGTGCTTGCCAATCGTATTTCCATCGCATTAGGTTCAGTAGGCCTTGTTTTAATCTTAGCTTTAATGACTTCTTTTCTCTTCAAAGCACTATTCAGATGAGATTGATAATAAGCCGCCTTTTTTTGTGGGGTAAGGGGTGATGTTGTGTACGTCGTTCCCCATCTTATTTTTAACTGATTCGCTTTTTCTGTAGAGCTTGCTTTCTCTGGATTATCAAAAAAGGCAGAGTTAGCTCGCTGCTCATGGAGGTCAATAAGAAAAAGGGCAAGATTTTCATTTACTTTTTCTTTTAATCTGGTTTGCTGAGATTGTAGCTCTATTTGGAGGGATGTGTTTTCTTTCGCGAGGGCCTCCGCAAGAGCGATGGGGTTATTAACAGGAACAACCCGACTGTAGTGGTCATTATCATGGAGAACATGCCATATGTCTCCCCTCCGCCAACCAGCAGGATTGTATTCATGAGCCTTTACCAGCTTTGTCTTATCATTACTATAGGTCCAAACAATAAGATTCTTATCATTAATTTTAGCAAGGGCATCTATAAAATATGTTCGGTCTCTTCCTTCTCGGGGATAAGTAAGAAAAGCACGTCGATTGGCTAGGACATGCTGTACATAATCACGAAACACCTCTTCTTTTTGACAGTATTCATTCCGGATACGTTGTTCAATCTGTGTTTTGGCCCCCAAATAGTCGGCTCTGTCGAGAGAACCTTCTGGAGAGGCATCCGCCAGTTGCTGCATAAGGTCACGACTTTCTTTTAACTCTCGATAAAGATCCGTTTGTAGAACTAACGGAAGACTGCCTTTCACGAACTCATCGTAAATTTCTTCTGAAGCAATTTGTCGTATGTTGGCATTAGCTGCATTGTGGAGCCATTGGTCCACAGCATTCTGGCCAAGCATACCTATGGCTTCAAAAAAGCAATCTCCTTCCCCACGCGTATAATATGGACGAAGTTGGGGCAGACCATATACAGTTTGGCCCAAGTTATCTATGAGGGGAAAATCTCCCTTATTCGAAAGGCGGCGGCTTTCAGCCGCATTTTTAGTTTTTGTTTCAATGAACTTCGACCTTCCGCTTTTCCGAATATCAAGCAGTTCGAAATCTTCTTTAATTAAGTCTGTATCAGCTTTTAAATAAGACGCATTAAAAAGACAGGTGGTTGCCATCAAAAAGGAAGGAAGGAAAGAAGGATATTTCATTATAATGACCACTAAATAACAATAACTACGTATTTATACGTAACACTTTTTTTTATGCTGTCAAGAGGAATGAGCCCTGAACAATAGATATTATTCGGAAGTTCCCACTCGACCTCGAAAGAAGTCGACCGGGAGTTAAAGAAGGTTTGTTTTCAAAGCGGAGGCTAAAAGGGGACTCACATCAATGTGGTTCGAAACATGTGGAATCGTGTTGCATGTCACGATTTGTTGAACACCTGCCTCACGTAATTTTTCATAAGAATTCCCAGCAAAGATAGGATGAATAGCAACGCAGAGAGGGGCTTTGGTACTTACGCTTTTTAAATGATGAATCGCTTGTAAGAGGGTTCCCCCGGAAGAGATAATATCATCCACAAGGACAGGCGTTTTTTCCTCGAGGCCCTCCATAGAAGGCCAGGCGATTTCTACGTGCCCATCAGCATGACGAACCTTATTGAGAACGATAAAGGGAAAATCATTTGCGACTTCTTTTACCCATTGCACACTTTCAGCATCAGGACCCATAACAAAAGGATTTTGTACGTTTTTATGAATCCATTGAGAAATAAGGGGTGCTGCATGAAGAACGGTTGTAGGAATAGAATAAATTTTACTAAGCGTGTGATAACGGTGAAGATGGGGATCGATCGTGATTAACTCATCGAAATAGGCTGAAAGAAGGGTTGCGAACGTTTTGGAGGTGAGAGCTTCCCCCTTTTGAAAAACTTTGTCCTGACGCATATAAGCCAGATAGGGCGCCAACAATCCTATACGCTTTGCCTTTTGAGAGCGAAGCGTATCAGCGAGAAAAAGAAGGTTTAAAAACCCATCATTGGGGCGCACAAGGGAAGCATTGATAATGACGTTTCGTTGGGCTACCGAACTTTCGACACGAAGGTACGTTTCTCCATCGGGAAAAGAGCGGGTGATGAATTTTCCGTTTTCTCCTCTTATTTTCTCTCTCACCCTATCTCCGAGAGGAGAAGGGTGTGGAAAGTCAAAAATAAGAGGATTCAAGACGCGATTTAGCAAATTTGAATTACCTCCTGATGAAAATTAAAATAGTGAAGGGCGTGATCGCATTCGCCAGCTGAAGTTGCATAAATGGTAAAAAGAGGTTGTCCTTTTTCAACTTTCACGCCTAAGGGAGTATGAAGATCAACGCCAGCTGTAGGCGAATCAGGTGCTCCTGCGAGTTTTGCAATTCGCGCGATTAAACGATTATCGATGCGGGTAATCAAACCCGCATGTTTTGCTGTGACAACATGGTAAAGGGAAGAGAGATGCGGTTCTTTCATCCCTCCTTGTGCTTCGCAAATGGCCTCAAATTTTTTAAGGGCACGTCCGTCTTCTAAAATGGCTCTGGCTTCGATCGCCGATTCTTCAACAGAATGGCCGCAGCAAAACTCCAGAAGTTGGGCTACAAGAAGAAGGCTTCGTTCTTTGAGATCCTGAGGCGCTTTTTTCTCATTTCTTAAAACAGAGAGAATATCCCGTGCTTCAAGAGCCGGACCAATCCCTCGACCAATAGGCTGAGCGCCATCAGTCATCGCAACGCGGATATTAAGATCCATGGCATCGCCCACACTGAGAAATAAAGAACGTAGATAGTGAGCCGCTCTTTTTGTCCGAACTTTGGCCGTGGGGCCGATCGGTATATCGATTAAAATATCCGTTGAGCCGGCAGCGATTTTTTTAGATAAGACAGAAGCGACGAGTTGCTTGCTGCTATCTAAGTCAAGAGCTCTTTCAATTTGAACAAGAATATCATCCACAGGACTCAGATCAACCGAGCCTCCCCAAACAATACATCCTCCCTCTTTCTCCACTACTTTCTTCATTTCATCAACAGAAAGGTCGACAGGAGCTATAACTTCCATAGTGTCGGCTGTGCCAGACGGCGACGTAATGGCTCTGGAGGATGTTTTAGGAATGATAAGACCGTGAACAGCCAGAATAGGAACAATGATCATAGACGTTCTATTCCCAGGCAGACCGCCTACACAATGCTTATCAACAATATGCTCTTGATTCCATTTGAGTTGACGGCCTGTTTCGCTCATCGCTTTTGTGAGAGAGACGATTTCTTTTCGAGTCAGGTCAACACAAGCGGTAATAAAAGAAGAAAGCTGAACATCGGAATAGTGCCCCTCAACCATATCGTGCATGATTGTGTTAAGGCCTGTGTTTGTGAAGGATTTACCATATAACTTTGCACGAACAAATCGGAAAGAATCAAGAGCTTCAGCATAAGAAACAGTGACCTCATCTCCCTCCAAAATTCCTAATTTATTCCAGGCACTTTCAGAAAAGCCAATTTCATCGGTATTTAGAATATCTGATGTAACGACGTAAAGGGTTGCAATAATCCATCGTTTCTCAAAACTGACTTTTACCCTTGCTTCAGAGCGAAAGCCTTCAGACCGGCAGATGGGATTATCAATTTGCATATAAACCACGATGTGTCTGTGAGTATCAATTCCTATCCGATGGGCTTTGAGGGTTGAATGGGGGCTCATGAGTTTAAAACTACCTTTTCAAGGTAACCCGGAATGTGGCAATTCCACCCATATGTTTCTTGAATTTTCATACAGAGAGCGTTCGCTTGGAGAGGCTCTCCATGGATAAGGAAGACTTCTTTCGGAGCATGCTTAAAGTTCTTTAGCCATGTCAAGATTTCTTGATAGTCCGCGTGAGCCGAAAGAGAATCTTCTTGAACAATTTCAGCCCGTACAGGGCGATCCTCTCCATGAAGTTTTATTTTTTCAGCGCCGTGAATCAGTGCTTCGCCACGGGTTCCTGCAGCTTGAAATCCTGTAAAAAGAACCGTATTTTTTTCATTAGAAATAAAAGCGTTGAGGTGATGAACAACGCGACCTCCTGTTGCCATTCCACTAGCCGTAATAATAATCTTAGGGACTTGTTCAAAGTCTAATTCTTTAGATTCCTCGGGTGTATTAATGATCTTTGCAACGCGGCACATAAGCGTACATTCGGCATTAGAAAGACGGTGTTCCGAGCCGAACATACAATAAAGATCGGTGACATCTCTTGCCATTGGGCTATCAAGAAAAACGGGGATGGTGGGGATTCTTTTCTCATTTTTTAATTGATAAATTAAATAAAGAAGGGCTTGCGCGCGTCCAACGGCAAAAGCGGGGATAAGAGTGACGCCGCCTCGGTGTGACGTTCTGTTGATGACGTCGGCGAGTTCTTCCTTTGGATCTCGTGGGTTATGAAGGCGATCTCCATAAGTTGATTCCAAAACTAAATAATCAATTTCTTCCACGGTGGCCGGCGACTTCATAAGGATATCGTGAGGACGCCCCAGGTCGCCCGTAAACAAAAGAGTTGTTTTTCCATTTCTTACTTTAATCATGGACGCTCCCAAGATATGCCCAGCGGGAAAAAGAGTAAAAGAAAGATTTTTACCCAATTCATACTCATGACCAAAATCCAGAGGGTGGAAATATTTTAAAGAGTCTTCAGCATCTTTCCTTGTATAAAGAGGAAGAGCTGGTTTATGTTTTGAAAAACCATGTTTATTGGTAAAATAGGCATCTTCTTCCTGTAAGTATCCACTATCCGGGAGAAGGATTTTACAAAGCTCAGCCGTTCCTTGACTGCAATGAATTTTACCGCGAAACCCATTTTTGACAAGAAGAGGAATATAGCCACTATGATCGATATGCGCATGGGTGAGAAGGATGCTTTTAACTTCTGACGGCTTAAAAGGCAGGGAGGACCAGTTTCTAAGGCGAAGTTGCTTGAGTCCTTGGAAAAGACCACAATCAACTAGGATCTTATAGGGATTTGAAGAAAGAAGATATTTCGACCCTGTAACCGTCCCTGTTGCGCCAATGAATTGCAGATTCATTTTTTCTCCCTTGTGGCGGAAAACTATATCATAAGAAGATACTTTACAGCAGCTTTATTGAAAATTAACTCTATCAAAAAAATGTTAATTTATTATAGATTCACAAAAAAATAATTGGCCATTTTTTAATTTCCTAGATTTTTTATTTTTTTTATGAATACTCAACAATAGATAGTGGGAGAAATTTCTCTGGTCCGGTAGCCCCGAATAAGAGAAAGAAAGATGCATCTGGAAGTTATCGTTCTTTCTTTTAAAGACGACCTAAGGGATCCCAGGATCTTCTTGAGAATGTGACATTAAGCAAGAAAGTAAAAAATCCTTCTAAATCAGGGAATGAAATAGTGGTATATTTGCTTGCTCTTGATTTCTTTTTGGCAAACGGTCTATAATTTTTTACCGATAGCGATAGTACTCGGTGTAAGGTTAAACTTTTCTAAGAAAAAACGCGCTCGTTTAATGAGAGCAGAGTACATCATAGGCGTTCCTTTCTTGTTTTTCCCATGGGGATGTGGCCTATGGAGTGTGAACTGATATTTTTTAACAAGGCTCTCTTTCTTTTGTTTTTCATATTCTTTAAAGCTTAAAAAGCGGAGCACTTTTTGTAATTCATCACAAATGACATAAATCTCATACGTATTTTTTACATTCTCAGTGTACATACGCCCCTTAAATCCGTTGCATATCATATTATTGAAGGAATCTATGCGAAGATTCGTTGGTATAGGAGTGGAGAACACAGCTTTAAAAGGTTCATAGTGATTTTTATTGAGTGTAAGAACGACAGATTTTTTTTCATCGTCCCGTTTTTGTGATCCACTTTTTTGTTGAGAATCGCCTTTTCTGTTTCTTTGAAAGTGACTCTTTCGTTTTCTTCTCTTGGGAGAAGGGTTGGCCTTTTCTTCGCTTTGTATTGATGGAGAAATATTCTTTACTTGAGGCGAAGTATTTTCTGGCGTTTGTGTGAGAAGAGTTGACGCCTCCGCTAGAAGAGGGGTACTTTCCACATTTTGTTTTAGCGATTCTTTTTCGAGAGAAGGGAAATGGGAGTCCATCTTAGAAGAAGAGGGCTCGTCGACTTTCTTTTCATCAACAGAAAGCTTTTTACCCTGTGGCTGGTCTTCGTTGGTGTTAGTAATAACTTGGGCCGATTCTGTAAAAAGGGAAGAAGGCAAAAGTTTATCATAATGATATTGCAAAATCTCGATAATTTTTGAATAAAGAGAAACTTGATCAACCTGTAAGTCAATGAGATAGTTTCCCCTCGACATTTCTATATAACTTTTCTCCTTACCTTCTATAAACCCTTCTTTGCGGTTTCCATAGCCTCTCTTTATAATAAGAGATTCTCTTAATTTTTTTTCAAGTAGCTCTACACTTTCCTCTGACTTTTCTTTTGCACCTCTATAGTTTTTAAGTAAATTACCAAGCTGGATGGGAAGCTCGTGTGAAGAAAGAGAGCTAAAATCTATTCCATATGTATTTTCCTTTGGGCTTAAGAATTTTATTTCATCACTATATAAAAGGAGAAATTCTTCATTAAGGGATGAGATTTCTTTTATATTCTCGTCGATGGTTCTTCCAAGCGACAGAATCCCAAAATACTCATTATATTTTGACTTTTTTAAGGAGCAGAATGAAATCTTTTTGACCTCCTCTAAACGTTCATTCATATACTCAATATGTTCTTTCATATTGCCAAAAAGAACTTTACATAAAGAAAAAGCTTCCTCCAGATTTTGAGTAGTTATAGGATAGGACTTCATCTCAAATACATTATCAGAAGCTTCATTGCTTAGTATAATTATAGCTTTTTTACCGCTCTTTACAGGCTCTCTCCCTATGTCCTCCATTCCATAAGACAGAGTCGGAACAGTAAAAAGTAATAGAGAAGACAAAAGAAACATTTTTGGAAATACTACCATATTCACCCCAGGGAAAAAATTCTTACTTTTACATATGAACAAGTTTAATATTAAACGTCAAGAAATATTTCAAAGTAAATACGGACATGCTCAGCAAAAAATCTGAGCTTACTTTTCTTATTCCAAGATGGATTCACGCGCTCAAAGAGTTCTTAGCTCTTTATACTTTTAATAGATCCACAAATTCAAGAAAACTTATCAATGCGCTCACCCTATAGCGCCTAAATAAAAATCAAAATCAAATAATATTAATCACTTAAGTAATTAAGGTGCGAAAGTCGGATGGAGAGTTTATACGTCTTTAGACCGCTTCTTTCGCATCTCGTTTGCTTTTTCATACCACTGATCTCTTTCATTTACCTCCGAGACGTCACCCGCTTGCTCATAAGCATCTGCCGCATTTTCAAAGTGATGGGAGATTGCAGGATCTCCGAGGAGTTCAATCTGCTTTTCATAGCACATACCTATTTTTTCATACCATTCTTACCCATTATTAAACTTTTGTTATGCTCACTTTTCTCTTCCATGGCTGCAGCAGGAGAAAAAGTGGAAGTAAGTATCATTGCCATTGCGGTCAATGGGAAGACAGAATTGAAGATTTTTGAAAAAATACTCATCAACGAATACCTAAAAAAATATTTAAATAATAATTAAAAATAGAGATTTATTTGATTGATGTCAATACTTCATAATAGTGTCCCTATCTCGGTCATAGCATGTGCGAATGACACAGACCTCTTTTGCCTTGAATAGTATGACACAATGATATATATTGATATATACATCATATGTGAGGAATTTTTTGTGCGCACAATCATTGAAATAGAGGAAGAAAAGCTAGAGGCCCTAACACTTCTAGCAAAAGAGAAACATATGTCGCGAGCGGCGCTCATTCGGCAGGCCATCAATTCTCTTTTGAAGACCTCTTTAAAACAACACCAAGCTATGGAGACAGATGTTTTTGGTATTTTAAAAGGTCCCCTCAAGGTTGAAGGCCTGACTTTTCAAAAAAAATTACGTTCTGAGTGGCATGAATGAGAGCTTTTTTCGACACGAACATCCTTATTGATTATTTTAATGGGGAGCAAAGAGCTAAAGATGAAATGGAGCTTTATGATTTTTGGGCCATCAGTATTCTCACTTATATTGAAATCCTTGTTGGATTACAAAACCTAGAGGAAATTGAAGCCATTAAAAAATTTCTTTATCGGTTTTCCCTTATTGGGATTGACCTTCCTATTGCAGAACTCAGCGCTACAATAAGAAAAAAATATAAACTTAAAATTCCTGATGCGGTGATTTTAGCGTCGGCTGAATATAGTCAATGTTTGCTTGTAACACGGAATACGAAAGATTTTTCTTCAACCCTACCTATCGTAAGGATTCCTTACACTTTATAAAAGAAGTATACTCTTTTCATACACCGTTTATCTACCATAAGAAAATAGCCATTCGCTCTAACCTGGAAAGTCCTTTATCTAAAAAAGCCATCGTTTTTCCCAAATCCGGACTTTCATCTGTCAACCACGTTCTAAGAGTGAGAAGATAAAGAGCCAGGAGGCCTTGGACTCGCAATAAACCGTTTAGGCCGCGTGAACTTAATCCAGCCGCTTCGAGCATCCAAGACATGGAGGAAAAGCCCTGGCAAAGAAGGGCGGGAGATTCAGGAAAAGAAAAAAGATAGTCTTGCCAAAAATTTGCAATGACGGGCTTATAGGGTTGAGCGGCATCAAATCGAGACATGAGAATATCGAATAAAGCATCTTTGGGAGAGAGGGCTTCGCAGGAAAGTTCTGCTGTTTTAAGGACCTGCTCATCAATTTTTTGAAATAATTGAACCATGACGTCAGAGGGAGTTCCGAAATATTTATGAAAAACCCTTAAAGGAATACCTGACACTTGGGAGGCTTTCCCAAAGGAAAAAGCCTTCCATCCTTCCTTTTCGAGGATATGCAGACATGCTTTAAATGCTTTTTCTTTCATTGTCGCAACTCAACAGCGCGGAGGTAGGCCGCTTTAACCGCCTCTTTCATCAGATTATGAAGGCCTTTGGTTTCTAAAACGTTAAGAGCAGCAGCTGTCGTTCCTTTGGTGCTAGTGACATGCCGACGTAACTCATCCGGAAGAAGATCTGACTCATGGGCATAAGTTGAAGCCCCCCAGAAAGTTGTGAGAGCAAGATTGATGGCGATTCCCTTGCTAAAACCCAAGGCCTCTGCGGCTTGAGCGAGGGCTTCGATCAAAAAGAAAACATAAGCAGGCCCCGATCCTGAAATAGCTGTCATTTTATCAATGTCTTCATCTGATTGGAGCCATGTGTAAAAACCAAGCCCATTAAAGCATTTTTCTGCAAGATTCTTCTGCTCCACGGTGACGGAGGTATTAGAGAGAAGGCCTATAACGCCTTTATGAATGCAAACAGGTGTATTGGGCATAGCGCGTATGAGAGAAAGAGGCGCGGGAAGAAAGTTCTCATAAAAGGCTAAGGATTTTCCAGAAGCAACTGAGATGAAAAGAGAAGGAAAGGATTTATAAAGAGGGAGAACCTCTGCTAAGAGGAAAGGCTTGACAGCCAAAACAATAATATCAGGGGTTTGTGAAAGTCCCTGAGGAGAAGAAAGCCACTCTACATGAGCGTTTTGCAAAAACGGTTCTACCTTTTCTCGATGAGGGGCAATCACCCACATTTTTTTAAAACGGGTTTCGAAATCAGACAGCGTCAACCATCCCTTGAGAAGGGCTGAACCGATTGCCCCACAGCCCACCAAGGCGAGGGAAGTCCCCATCAAGCTTCTCCAAACGTATCCAACATAGCTGCCATGAGCGCTTCTTCAGGACTTTTTCCGCCCCATAAAACAAACTGAAGAGCCGGATAAAGACGATCGCATTCCATAACGGCAGAGTTTAAAATCTCCTCCATTTGTTCAAGGGTTGCACCCGGATTTCCTCTCAACGTTAAGCTATAACGAAAAGCGGGAACTTCATCATCGGGTGAAACTTCAAAATGACCTAACCAAATTTTTGGATTTAAGGAGGAAAGAAGAATTTCCACAGATGCACGTTTGTCTTGTGGGATTTTAATATCAATAAGCGAACTCAATATTAAACATTCTAAATCCTGACGCCACATCGCAAAAAGGCGGTAGGTACACCATCTTCCTGTAACGTCTGCTGCGATTTCACTTTCATTCATTCGGTCATAGTCCCATTCAAATTGGAAAAAAAGCTCTTCCAATAAGCTAATCGGAGAAGAATAAGGAAAGTAATTTTCTTGGGAATTCGGTTGCATACTCAAGACTCGTCGTTTGTTTTCTTTGAGAAGCATAACGTCATGCATAGAAAATTGCATTAGTTTTTATTTTTTACTTACTGCTACAGCAGGACAATCTAAAACACGTATGCGACCACTCTGATTCTTTCCCCAGGCGCGCTCGTCTGGGGAAAGAATCATGTCTTGCCAAGGATGGCACTGTGATGAAAAGATAAGTGGTTCTCTTATCCTAGGATAAGGTCTCTTCTTCAGACGTTTTTTCTATAACAGGACCTGAATCTTGGCCTTTTGCATCTATATCCCGATCAACAAGTTCAATAATAGCCATAGGCGCATTATCTCCGGAACGGAACCCTGCTTTAATGATGCGGGTATACCCGCCAGCTCGGTCTTTATATCTCTTCGCTAAAGGACCCATAACTTTAGCAACAAGTTCTTTATCCCCCAAAAAAGAGACAGCTTGACGACGACAAGCGAGAGTTTCTCTTTTTCCTAAGGTGATCATTTTTTCGACGATCGGACGCAAATCTTTTGCTTTAGGTAAAGTTGTTTTAATTTGCTCATGCTTTAAAAGAGAAGCAGCCAGTCCCTTAAAAAGGGCTTTTCTTTCTCCTGAATGACGGTTCAGCTTACGCCCACTAACACCATGACGCATAATTTAAGTACTCCTTATCCTCTTTAAAACGGCTCATCAAGCTTTTTAATAAGTTCTTCAATATTTTCGGGTGGCCACCCAGATATGTCCATCCCCAAACCTAAGCCCATCTGTGTAAGGACTTCCTTAATTTCATTTAAAGATTTACGACCAAAGTTGGGTGTACGAAGCATTTCAGCTTCTGTCTTTTGCACAAGATCTCCAATATAGATAATATTATCGTTTTTCAAGCAATTGGCTGAGCGCACAGAAAGCTCTAACTCGTCAACTTTGCGCAGGAGGGCCCTATTAAAAGGAAGAATAGAATCTTCTTTTTCAGGATAGGATTCTTTAGGCTCTTCAAAGTTAATAAACTTCTGAAGTTGATCTTGCAAAATACGAGCCGCCAAAGCCACTGCATCATCAGGCCGCACTGAGCCATCCGTCTCAACACGCATAACTAACTTATCATAGTTCGTCAGTTGTCCAACGCGCGTATTTTCAACTTTATAGGATACCTTGCGTATAGGGCTATAAAGAGCATCTATAGGAACTAATCCGATAGGAGAATCTGGTTTTTTATTGCTTTCAGCAGGCACATACCCCTTCCCCGTACTAACAGTTAATTCCATCAAAAGCTTTGCCCCTTGACCCAAGGTACAGATATAATGATCTTTATTTAATATCTCCAGATCTGCCACTGCGTCAATATTTCCTGCCGTCACTACACAGGGCCCTTCTGCCTGAAGTTTAACACGAACAGATCCTGCTTTATGAAGATTTGTAATAACGCCCTTAAGATTGAGGACAATATCTGTCACATCTTCATTCACCCCTGGAAGGGTTGAAAATTCATGCAACACTCCTTCAATTTGAACAGAGGTAATAGCTGACCCTTGAAGAGAAGAAAGCAATACGCGTCTCAAAGCGCTGCCTAAGGTCATTCCAAAGCCAGGCTCAAGCGGATCCGCTGTTATTGTAGCAACATAATTAGGATCTTCGCTATGATCCAGATTTAACTTGTAAGGCTTAATAAGAGCCTGCCAATTTTTTTGTATCACGAATCTACCCTCTCGGTAAAAGATTTCTGTTAATGATTTAAACTATACCCGACGCCGTTTTTTAGGCTTACACCCATTATGCGGAATGGGGGTAACATCCCGGATAGATGATATCACAAATCCGGTGGCTTGCAGAGCACGAAGCGCTGACTCACGCCCTGAGCCCGGCCCTTTGACTTCGATTTCAAGGGATTTCATTCCGTGTTCTTGGGCTTTTCGAGCCGCATCTTCCGCTGCAATTTGCGCAGCATAGGGCGTTGATTTACGTGATCCTTTAAATCCTTTAGTGCCAGAAGAAGACCAAGCAATTGTATTGCCTTGAACATCTGTAATATTCACAACTGTATTATTAAAAGATGCGCTTACATGTGCCACACCGGAGACGATATTTTCCCGCTCTCTCCGGCGAATCCTTTGGCCTGCACTCTTTTGTGTTGTTTTTGTTGATGCCATTTATACCTTAACCTTTACTTTTTCTTACCTGCAATTGCAACAGCCTTACCTTTTCGTGTACGCGCATTTGTATGCGTCCTTTGCCCACGAACCGGAAGCCCTTTTCGATGACGAAACCCACGATAACTGGCTAGGTCCATCAAGCGCTTAATATTCATAGAAACTTCTCTACGAAGATCTCCTTCAACTTTATATTCATGATCTATTGTTTCACGAATCTTTAAAATTTCATCATCAGTTAATTGATGAACGCGTCGTGCAGCCGGAATCCCCAGCTTTTTACAAATCTCTTTTGCCTTTGCCGGGCCAATCCCATATATAGATCTTAACCCAATTTCAACTCTTTTTTGCGTTGGTATATTAACGCCAGCTATGCGAGCCACTCGTTTCTCCTTAGTACACTTTTCGTAAGATTCCTAAATATCCTGTGCGGAGTATAGGCATCCAGATTTATCTGTCAACACTTGCGATGGCCCTAAAAGAAATTCAATTTGGGCATACACCTCTTCAACAGGCTTCATTCCATCAACGATATTTAAACGATGAGTCTTAGAATAATAATCTAAAAGAGGTTTTGTTCTCTCATTGTATATTTGAAGCCGTGTTTTTATGGCCTCAGGCTCATCATCACGACGGCGAATAAATTCTCGTCCTGAACAACGATCACAAACATCCGCTATCTTAGGAGAGATTTCTAATGAATAAGACGCACCACACGCTTTACAAATTCTACGCGCAGAAAGCCGTTTTATTAATTCTTCATCATCTACTTTAAGCTGAATAATAACATCGAACGCACACCCGCGCTTTTTGAATATCTCATCTATCTTTTGTGCTTGATTAAGCGTTCGAGGGAGCCCATCAAGAATCACACCTTGTGAATTAGATTTGTCCAAATAATCTTCAAATATTTTAAGAATGATATCATCGGAAGGGAAGCGGCCTGTATCCATTATCCCTTCAATTTGAAGTCCTAAAGGCGTTTTCCTTTTAATTTCATCTCTTAAAATATCTCCTGAGGAAATCAGAGAAAGGTGATGGCGTGTTTGAATAAGTCGGGCTTGGGTGCCTTTCCCTGCCGCTGGAGGACCAAAGAGAATGATATTCATTTTCGCGTTCCCTTCAATCGAGTCTTCTTTAAGAGACCTTCATATTGATGCGCTAAAAGATGAGAGTGAATTTGAGCAACCGTATCCATCGGAACACTCACAGCAATCAAAAAGGTTGTTCCTCCTAAATAAAACGGCAAGGAATAGGCTGCGTAAAAGAACTCAGGCACCGCACAAACAAAAGCTAAGTAGGCCGCTCCCACGACAGTTAAACGCGTAATCACATAATCCAAATAATTTGCTGTATTCGCTCCCGGACGATACCCGGGAATAAAGCCTCCAGCCTTTTTCAAATTATCTGCTGTCTCCTGTGGATTGAAAACAATAGATGTATAAAAGAAAGCGAAAAAGATGATAAGAAACAAATAAAGGCAAAGATAAACTATGCTTCCGTGATGAAGAAGTCCTACAACCCATTGCATCCATTCAGGGCCATGTCCCGCTGAAAATTGAGCTAAAGAAACGGGAAGTAATATAAGAGAGCTCGCAAAAATAGGCGGGATAACTCCCGTGCTGTTTAACTTTATAGGAAGATGAGAGCTGTCTCCTCCATACATTTTATTTCCAACTTGCCGCTTAGGATATTGAATAAGGAGTCGACGTTGAGCACGCTCCATAAAAACAATAAAAGCGATCATACCTACAGAAAACACAAGAATAAATAAAATGAATATATAAGACAAAGCACCTGTACGCCCCAATTCTAAGGCGTTGATAATGGAAGAAGGAAGATTAGCAACAATTCCTGCAAAAATGACAAGGGAAATACCATTTCCAATTCCACGGCTCGTAATTTGTTCTCCCAGCCACATTAAAAAAAGAGTTGCACCAACGATTGTAATAACCGTTGTAAGCCGGAAGAAAATTCCTGGATCAATCACAGCCGATCCTGCAGCTCCTTGCATAGTTTCAAGCCCTACGGCCGTTCCGTAAGACTGTAGAACGGCGATAAGAACCGTTAAATATCGCGTATATTGATTCAGTTTCCGACGCCCAGACTCTCCTTCTTTCTTTAAAGCTTCAAATTGGGGAGCAATAGCTGTCATCAATTGAATGATAATACTTGCTGAAATGTAGGGCATAATATTAAGAGCCATAATAGACATACGACTCAAGGCCCCTCCCGAAAACATATCGACCATACCAAAAATTCCGCCCCCATGAGAACGAGCAAATTCGGCCATAACTGCAGGATTAATCCCTGGCAATGGTATATAAGTCCCCAATCGATAAACAATAAGGACACCAAGCGTAAACCATATTCGCTTTTTAAGGTCTTCTGCCTTAGAAAAAGCCTTAAAGTTTATATTCGCTGCGAGTTGTTCTGCGGCTGATGCCATGATCCCTCTTTAGGCTGTTATTCTTGTTTCCCTGAAGTTTGAGAAGATAAAATCTTCAAAGATCCTCCAGCCTTCTCTATCGCTGCAATAGCAGGCTTTGTGGCCCCAACGACCTCAAGTGAGATTTTTGTCTTTATCTCACCTTTTCCTAATATCTTAATTCCATCCCTGATACGTCGAACAAGGCCAGCTTTAACCAAAGCTTCTCCATTAATCACTTTTTTGGAATCAAGTTTACCCGTTTCAAGAGCTTCTTGAAGACGTCCTAAATTAACTTCTACATATTTTCTAGCAAAAATATTAGTAAAACCACGTTTAGGTAACCGCCTAAAGAGAGGCATTTGTCCCCCTTCAAATCCATTAATGGAAACACCTGTACGAGCCGTTTGGCCTTTACCCCCACGACCACCTGTTTTTCCTTTACCAGATCCAATACCTCGACTGATTCGCATTTTGGGGCGACGTGAGCCAGGATTATCACGAATTTCATTCAATTTCATCGTTTTCTTTCCACAAGGTGAAGAACCTTATGCTCCTTCTTCTACCTTAACCATATGTTTCACTTTTCTAATCATCCCACGAACTTCTGGGGTATCCAGCAGCTCTCGGGCACGACCCATTTTATTAAGCCCGAGACCACAAAGGGTTGCTCTTTGTTTTCCTTCTCTACGAATAGGACTTCCCGTTTGAGTTACAATGATAGTTTTACCTTGCTTCTTTACCACCATCTTATGCATCCCCTTGAGCACGCCTGCCAATGATTTCTCCTACCTTCTTACCACGGCGTGCAGCTACTTGGCGCGGAGCACTAATCATTTGGAGCGCTTTTAAAGTCGCCCTTACCATGTTATGAGGGTTTGAAGAACCAATGGACTTGCTAACGACATCTTGAATACCAAGAGCTTCACAAACCGCACGCATCGGACCGCCTGCGATGATTCCCGTTCCAGGAACGGCTGCTCTCATATGAACCTTTCCCGCCCCGTATGAAGCCGTTACATCATGATGAAGCGTCCGACCTTCGCGAAGCGGAATACGTACTAAATGCCTTTTAGCTTGTTCCGTGGCTTTTTGTATCGCTTCAGGGACTTCTCGAGCTTTGCCTGTTCCATGCCCCACTCGGCCCTTTCCATCTCCAACAACAACAATCGCTGAAAAACCAAACCGCTTTCCACCCTTAACAACCTTAGCAACGCGATTAATCGCTACTAGTTTTTCAACTAACTCAACCTCTTCACGATCTGACCGTGAGGATCGGCTATTTTTTGCTTCTCGTGCCATTTTCTCTACTTCCTAAAATGAAAGACCGGCATTGCGGGCGGCATCTGCCAATGCTTTTACACGACCATGGTAGAGATATCCACCACGATCAAATACAACTTTTTTAATACCTGCCTTTACAGCACGTTCTGCAACTAATTTGCCGACTTCTTCAGCAGCTCCCACATTTGATGTGGCTTTAAGTTTATTTTTTAAGTCCTTATCTAACGTTGATGCCATTACCAGTGTATGGTGCATCTTATCATCGATAATTTGGGCATAAATATGTTGTTTTGAACGAAAAATTGACAAACGTGGCCTTTCCTTCGTAACCCGCGCAAGCTTAAACCGTGTACGGTGCTTGCGTCGTTCAAAAAGATTTTGTGTGTGATTCATGACTACTTCTTTTTACCTTCTTTTCGGACAATATATTCATCTGCATATCTCACTCCTTTGCCTTTATAGGGCTCAGGTGAACGATAGGCACGAATTTCAGCTGCAATTTGCCCAACACGTTGACGATCTGCACCCGATACTGCAATTTGGGTTGGCTTTTCGCACTTAATATGTATTCCTTGAGGGATAGGGTATAAAATATCGTGACTATAGCCAAGTTGCAATTTTAAAGTGTGACCTTCAACTGCCGCACGATATCCCACACCAGTGATATCAAGTTGAACCGTAAACCCTTCGCTAACACCTTGAACCATGTTCTGGATACGATTCCTCCATGTCCCCCACAGCATACGGGCTTGCTGAGAATCATCACGCGGCCTTACGTAAATTGCATTATCTTCCTGTGTGACTTGAACTTCCTTGCTTGTTAACGTTGAAAGTTCTCCATTTTTTCCCTTGACCTTAATTTCCTGACCATTAAATACACAGGTCACTCCTTGAGGAAGCGGAATGGGATGTTTTCCTATACGTGACATCATCTAATCCTTAGAATACACTACAAAGCACTTCACCGCCCACATTCAACTCCCTCGCTTTCCCATCGGAAAGGACACCTTTAGGCGTTGAAAGGACGACAATACCTAGACCGTTGTTAATCTGCTTAAGATCTTTGATCTTTGTATATACGCGACGCCCTGGTTTTGAAACACGATCAAGACTTCGAATCACAGGTTGGTTTTCATAGTACTTTAACTCAATTTGAAGATTTTCACTCCCCTCCGGTCCTGTTTCGGAAGAGTATCCTCTGATGTAACCTTCTTGCTTTAAAACTTCAAGTACATTTGCACGAAGTTTTGAACCAGGTGATGTTATGGTCGTTTTTCTGGCTTTTTGACCATTACGAATCCGGGTTAACATATCACCTAATGGGTCTGAGAACGACATTCATATCCCTCCTACCAACTGGATTTCGTCATGCCGGGTATATACCCAGCCGATGCAAGCTCGCGTAATGCGATTCTAGAAAGTTTAAATTTGCGATAAACCGCACGTGGTCTCCCTGTCAACTGACAACGAGAACGAACTCGACCTGGCGAACTGTTTCGTGGAAGCTCAGCCAACCTCAGGCGAGCTTTAAAACGCTCTTCAGGTGATATACTTAGATCATGTGCTATTTCTTTCAATCGCTTTCTTTTTTCAGCATACTGTTTTACCAATTCTTCACGATGAAGATTCTTTTGAATTGAACTTGTTTTAGCCATTTAGCTCTCCTGCCCTACTTTGTCCCGTAAAGGGTAAATCAAAACCCCTTAGAAGAACGAGTGCCTCAGCATCTGTTTTCGCTGTTGTGACAAAAGTAATATCCATTCCTCTAATTTGATCAACTTTATCATAGTTAATTTCTGGAAAAATGATATGTTCACGAATGCCCATAGAATAATTACCCTGCCCATCAAAACTCTTGGGAGAGATTCCACGAAAATCTCGAATACGAGGCATCGCGATATTCACCAGACGATCCAAAAACTCATACATTCTCGTTTGCCGCAAAGTAACCTTTGCTCCTATACTTACGCCTTCACGAAGTTTAAACCCCGCAATGGACTTCTTGGCTTTTGTGAGAATGGGCTTTTGTCCCGCAATTAGCGCCAACTCCTCAAGAGCTCCTTGTGCCTTTCGGCTATCTTGGGAGGCCTCGCCCAATCCCATGTTGATAACAATTTTCGTAAGACGAGGAACCTGAAAGGAATTCACATACCCCATTTCTTTCATCAACGAAGGCTTTAACTGCTTCTCATAATGCTCTTTCAACCGTGACATTCTTTCCCCTAACTCTCAATTGTCTCACCGGAACGCTTGGCTATACGCACTTTGCGTCCGTCTGTGAGAAATTTTATGCCCACTCGCGTCGGTTTCTTGGAAACTGGATCCACGTGAGCTACATTAGAAATGTGTATGGAGGCTTCTTTTTGAATGACGCCCCCAGCTTGATTCAACGTTTGCTTTTGATGCTTCTTTACAAGGTTAATACCTTGGACAAGCAGACGATTATCCTGGCGAAGAACTTTTAAAACCTGACCCGATTTTCCCTTATCCTTACCGGATATGATACAAACCACATCACCTTTTTTTATACGAAACTGCTGAGCCATTAGAGAACCTCCGGCGCAAGAGAAATGATCTTCATAAATTCCTTTGCACGTAACTCACGCGTTACGGGACCAAAGATACGCGTTCCAATAGGCTCGCCTTGGGGATTCAGAAGAACTGCGGCATTATCATCAAAACGAATTGACGTTCCATCTGGCCGACGTATTTCTTTAGCCGTACGTACAATAACGGCCCGACGCACGTCTCCCTTTTTAACACGTCCCCTTGGGATTGCATCTTTAACAGAAACGACAATTACATCACCAACGGATGCGGTTTTGCGCTTAGATCCACCCAAAACCTTGATGCACTGCACCCGACGAGCGCCAGAATTATCGGCTACCTTCAGGTTGGTTTGCATCTGAATCATGTTTAACTTCCTTTCTTTCTAATACACAAGCGTATTAGCGATCACCTTCTATAATAACTTCCCACGCTTTTGACTTGGAATAGGGTTTACATTCTTGAATGTTCACTTCATCACCTTCTTTAAAGTGATTCAATTCATCATGAGCTGCATACTTTTTTGAGCGCTTAATGAACTTATGATAGAGAGGGTGTTTGATTCGTCGCTCTACCCGAACCGTAACTGTTTTATCAGACTTTGAGCTAACAACAGTCCCTCTTAAAATACGTTTTGGCATGTATACTCCTCAAATTGCCTTTGCACGCTGGTTTAATAACGTCTTTATGCGCGCAATTGACTTTCGTGCGATTCGAAATTGATTCGTCTTTTCGACTTGTCCCGTAACCCGTTGGAAACGAAGCCCCATCAATTCTTTTCTATACTCTATGCATTTAGTCTTTAAGCTTGCATCATCTAATTGTTTAATATCGTGCCACTTCATTACTCAATTCTCCTCGTTTCACGAGATATAAACTTAGTTGCTAATGGGAGTTTGGCTGCTGCTAGATCAAAAGCCTCGCGCGCCAACTCTTCCGAAACGCCATCGAGCTCAAACATGATTCTTCCGGGATGAACGCGACAAGCCCAAAACTCAGGAGACCCTTTACCGCTTCCCATACGAACTTCTGCAGGCTTTGTAGACACCGGAACATCTGGAAAGATTCGAATCCACACACGGCCTGCACGTTTAATATGGCGTGTAATCGCCCTTCGTGCAGCTTCAATCTGACGTGCGGTTACACGTTCAGGAGCAATCGCCTTTAATCCATACGCACCAAAGTTCAGGCTCGTACCGCCTTTTGCATTCCCGTGGATGCGACCTTTAAAAGCCTTTCTGTATTTCGTCTTCTTAGGGGCTAACATGTATCAACTATCCTTTAACTCGTTGTACGATCAACAGTTTGAAGCGCATTGCGCTTATCAAATGCCATAGGATCGTGTTCCATAACATCACCCTTATAAATCCAGACCTTTACACCAATGGTACCGTAAGTTGTTTTGGCAACGCCTTCCCCATAATCTATGTCTGCCCTAAAAGTGTGCAAAGGAACTCTACCTTCACGATACCACTCCATGCGCGCGATTTCAGTTCCTCCAAGACGTCCACTTACATTAATTCGAATACCTTTGGCGCCAAGCTTCATCGCCGCTTGCATCGCTCTCTTCATCGCTCTCCTGAACGTCACGCGTCTTTCAAGTTGATGCGCAATTGAATCAGCTGCAAGCTTGGCATCGAGTTCAGGCTTACGAATTTCTAAGATATTCAAACTGACTTCCGTTCCTGCAATTTTAGAAAGATCTGCCTTTAACTTTTCAATATCAGCACCCTTCTTCCCAATGACGATCCCAGGGCGTGCAGTATGAATGCTCACACGTGCTTTTTTTGCAGGACGTTCAATAACGATTTTTGAAACTCCCGCTTGAGACAACCGATCTTGAATATATTTTCTCAACTTCAAATCTTGATGAAGCAGAGTTTTAAAATCGCGCTTCGCAAACCAGCGGGAATCCCACGTGCGGTTAATTCCTATGCGCAACCCTATTGGATTAACTTTCTGACCCATTAAGCAATTTCTCCAATTTCACTTACGACAATACGAAGATGACTAAAAGGCTTTTTAATCCGCCCCGCCTTACTCCGTCCTCTAATATCTAACCGTTTCATGACCAATGCTTTTCCAACAGTTGCTTCAGCAACAAAAAGCTGATCAATATCAAGACCATGGTTATTTTCAGCATTAGCAATTGCTGACAATAGCGTCTTTTTCACATCATTTGCAATTCTTTTCGGAGAAAAAGTGAGGGCATTTAAAGCCATATCAACTTTTTGTCCCCGAATCATTTGGGCAACCAAATTCAATTTTCGAGGGCTAACACGCAGCATGCGCAAACTCGCCATAGCTGAATATTCTGGTAAGCTTCGTGGAGTCTTTGGCTTTGACATCTCTATCCTCTTTTCGCCTTCTTATCTGCTGAGTGACCATAATATGTCCGCGTCGGTGCAAACTCACCAAATTTATGCCCAATCATATTTTCAGTCACAAGCACAGGAATGAACTTTTGCCCATTGTAAACTCCAAAGGTAAGACCCACAAACTGTGGCAGAATGGTCGACCGACGAGACCATGTTTTAATAACTTCCTTCCGTCCTGATTCGCGACTAACTTCTGCTTTTTTGAGAAGATAACCATCAATAAAAGGACCCTTCCAAACCGAACGTGCCACTTACCTTGCTCCTTTTTACTTTCGACGTCGAATAATTTGAGTTGACGAGGCTTTCTTTCTATTTCGCGTTTTCTTGCCTTTTGTCGGCTTACCCCATGGCGTACAGGGGTGACGGCCTCCGGATGTGCGGCCTTCACCTCCTCCATGAGGGTGATCAATGGGGTTCATAGCCACACCACGAACTGATGGGCGGATACCCAGCCAACGATTTCGTCCTGCTTTCGCAAGATTAATGTTTTTTTGGTCTGGATTTGAAAGTGCACCAACCGTTGCCATGCATGTACCATTAATCTTTCGAACTTCTCCTGATGATAACTTTAATATCACTGATGGTCCATCTCTTCCCACAAGCTGAATATAGGTTCCAGCAGACCTGGCGAGTTGTGCACCCTTACCAGGCTTCATCTCCACATTATGAATAATCGTTCCTACGGGCATATTCTTGAGAGGCATGGCATTCCCTGGCTTAATATCCGCCTTCTCAGCTGCAATAACTTGATCTCCTGCAGCAATCCGTTGAGGCGCTAAAATGTAAGCATATTCACCATCCTGGTACTTAATAAGGGCAATAAATGCTGTCCTATTAGGATCATATTCTAACCGTTGAACAACAGCTGGAATATCGCGCTTTGTCCGCTTAAAATCAATCAATCGATAACGTCTTTTATGGCCCCCTCCTATATGCCGAGTTGTAATTCGGCCATCATGATTTCGACCGCCGGTTTTCCTTAACCCTTCGGTTAGAGATTTAAAGGGATCTCCCTTCCACAACTCATTACGATCGACAAGAATAAGACCACGTTGGGACGAGTTGACTGGCTTATAGTGCTTTAGACTCATTTTTATAATCCTGATGCTATATCAATAGAATTCCCCTCGACCAAGGTAACAACCGCTTTTTTGCGATCTGATCTTTGACCGAGTCTTCCTCGAAAACGCTTTTGTTTACCTTTTACACGCAAAGTATTCACCGCTTTAACTTGGGTCTTAAATACTTCCTCAACCGCCCTTTTAATCTCAAGCTTAGTCGCATCCAAAGCTACATTGAGAGTGACCTTATTTTGCTCGCCTCCCTTTGTCGATTTTTCCGTAACGACAGGAGAAATAATAACTTTATAGAGCCGTTCTTTACCAAGGCGAAGATCTTTCGTTACACCCTTACTCATTTGAATCTGCTTTCTAGATTTTCAATGGCCGCTTTTGTCATGACCAAATGTTCATGACGAAGAATATCATAAACGTTAATTCCTTGCTGAGGCAGGACATCTACTCCCGGAAGATTGGCTGCTGTACGCGCAAAGTCTTTATTAACCTCTACTCCATCAATAATCAAGACAGAACGTAACCCTAAGCGCTCAAATTTTTGAGCGAGCTCTTTCGTTTTGATTGTGCCTGCATTCAAATTCTCAACAATGAGCAACTCACCACTTGCAACTTTAGATGAAAGAGCTGTCTTTAAGGCTAATTGGCGGACTTTTTTAGGCAGTTTATATCCATGATCTCGCGGATGAGGACCAAATATAACAGCTCCCCCTCGAAATTGGGGAGAACGCAAACTTCCTTGGCGCGCTCTTCCAGTTCCCTTCTGTTTCCAAGGTTTTTTAGTCGTTCCACTGATTTGACTAATACCCTTTGTAGAATGGGTGCCTGCACGACGCTTTGCTAATTGCCAGTGTACCATCCGTGCTAAAACGTCTTGACGCAAAGGAACGGAAAAAATTTCAGTATTGAGTTGAATCTCTCCAACTTTCTGATTTTCAAAATTTCGAATTTCGTACTTCATTTTATTCGGCCTCGGAGGTTGGAGCTTGTTCAATAGGAACTTCTTCCTGAGGGATCGCTTTAGTTGGCTCCTTACTCTCAGATGAACCCATGTTCAAAAGAGCCGCAGGATAAGGTAAATCTTTAGGCGCTTTCTTTTTGATGGCATCCCGAATTAAAACGTAGCCTCCTGGATTACCTGGAACAGCTCCTAAAATACCAATAAGACCCCGTTGCGGATCTGTTAAAACAACTTGCAGATTCTGAACTGTCACCCTCTCATCTCCCAAGTGCCCCGCCATTTTCTTTCCTTTAAAAACCTTGCCTGGATCTTGACGCTGGCCCGTAGAACCATGGCTACGGTGAGAAATGGAAACACCATGGCTTGCCCGCAATCCTCCAAAGTTATGCCGCTTCATCGCACCAGCAAAGCCCTTACCAAGAGACGTTCCTGTAACATCTACATATTGCCCCTTTAGAAAATGCTCAACGGACAAATGATCCCCTACATTTAAAAGGGCATCTTCTGAAACACGAAATTCAACAAGTTTTCTTTTTGGCTCAACCTTTGCTTGCGCAAAATGGCCTCTCATCGCTTTTGAAAGACGCTTTACTTTTGCTGTCCCAACACCTAATTGAACGGCTGCGTACCCATCTCTTTGAATAGTCTTTTTGGCAACCACCTGACAGTTATCAACTTTCAGGAGAGTAATAGGAACATGCTCTCCCTTTTCGGTTAAGAGCCGGCTCATTCCTAATTTCTCGGCGATCAATCCTGTTCGCATCATCCAAAGCCTCTAAAGTTTAATTTCAACATCAACACCTGCGGGAAGATCGAGCTTCATTAAAGCATCAACCGTCTGAGGAGTGCACTCAACAATATCCACAAGTCGCTTATGCGTTCGCATTTCAAATTGCTCACGAGACTTTTTGTCAATATGGGGCGAACGCAAGACCGTATACTTTTCAATATCAGTCGGAAGCGGAATAGGGCCACAAACTTTAGCTCCGGTCCTCTTTGCTGTATTTACAATCTCACTCGTCGACTGATCGAGGACACGATAATCATATGCCCTGAGACGTATACGTATGTTTTGGTTTTCCTTCATTTTAATTTCCTTTTCGTGCACCCCTAATTGAGCACGGATAACATCAACTACTTCACGATTGAAGAGACAACACCAGCCCCTACCGTGCGACCGCCTTCACGAATCGCAAACCGAAGCCCTTCATCCATAGCAATAGGCGCTATCAGCTCAACTTCCATCGCCACATTGTCTCCGGGCATCACCATCTCAACCCCATCCGGCAACTTCACCGTCCCCGTCACATCCGTTGTCCGAAAATAAAACTGAGGCCGATAATTCCCAAAAAAAGGCGTGTGCCTCCCTCCTTCTTCCTTCTTCAATATGTACGCCTCACACTTGAAATTCGTATGCGGTGTTATCGATCCAGGCTTCGCCAATACCTGCCCCCGCTCCACTTCTTCTCTCTTCGTCCCTCTCAACAACGCTCCAATATTGTCTCCCGCTTGCCCCTCGTCAAGCAACTTCCGAAACATCTCAACTGCCGTCACCGTCGTCTTCTGCGTCGGCTTAATCCCCACAATCTCCACTTCTTCTCCTACCTTCACAATCCCGCTCTCTACTCGCCCCGTTACAACCGTCCCTCGTCCCGATATCGAAAATACATCTTCTATCGGCATCAAAAACGGCTTCTCAATCTCTCTCTTCGGCTGCGGTATATACGTATCAACCGCCGTCATCAGCTCCATGATCGCATCTTTCCCTATCGGATCATCTCGCCCTTCTAACGCACACAACGCCGATCCCTTCACGATCGGAATGTCATCCCCTGAAAATCCATAAGATGACAACAACTCTCTAATCTCCATCTCCACCAATTCCAACAACTCAGGATCATCAACCGCATCTACCTTATTCATAAACACTACCAACGCTGGAACTCCCACCTGCCTCGCAAGCAATATATGCTCCCGTGTCTGCGGCATCGGTCCATCCGCCGCACTCACCACCAATATCGCTCCATCCATCTGCGCCGCTCCCGTGATCATGTTCTTCACATAATCCGCATGCCCAGGACAATCCACATGCGCATAATGTCGATCCGCTGTCTCATACTCAA
Source organism: uncultured Alphaproteobacteria bacterium (assembly GCA_937967795.1). Taxonomy (GTDB): domain Bacteria; phylum Pseudomonadota; class Alphaproteobacteria; order UBA9655; family UBA9655; genus UBA9655. The sequence goes on from CALBSK010000083.1 coordinate 30,116, forward strand.
CATGCGCTGTTGAAATCGTGATCCCTCGCGCCTTCTCCTCAGGCGCCTTGTCAATTTGATCATACGCCGTAAACGTTGCTCCTCCACTCTCCGCTAATACCTTCGTGATCGCCGCTGTTAACGTCGTCTTCCCGTGGTCAACGTGCCCTATTGTCCCTATGTTACAATGCGGCTTCTTCCTCTCAAATCTCTCTTTTGCCATATCTCTCTCCGGTTTCTATGCGTATTTAGATTTCACTTCATCAGCGATGTGCTGAGGGACTTGCTCATAACGATCAAACTGCATGGTAAATTGTGCACGCCCTTGACTCATTGAGCGCAACGTATTGACATAACCAAACATCGAGGCCAAAGGCACAAAAGCTTCTACAACCCGTGCATTGCCGCGTTGATCCATGCCCGAAACTTGCCCACGCCGACTATTTAAGTCACCAATAATATCTCCCATATACTCCTCAGGCGTCACGACTTCAACCTTCATAATAGGCTCAAGAAGCCTTGGGTCTGCTTTAGGAACTCCTTCACGAAAAGCGGCTCTTGCTGCAATTTCAAATGCAAGGACGCTTGAGTCAACATCATGATAAGCTCCATCATAAAGCGTTACTTTATAGTCAATCATGGGGAATCCTGCAATTACCCCCGAATCGCTCGCCTGGAGTAACCCTTTTTCAACACCAGGAATATACTCTTTGGGAACAGCTCCTCCAACGATAGCATTGACAAACGAATATCCGTTTCCAGCCTCAAGAGGCTCAAAACGTAGCTTAATGCGCGCGAACTGGCCTGCACCTCCCGTTTGCTTCTTATGGGTATAATCCACTTCAGCCATCTTCGTGATCGTTTCACGGTACGCCACTTGAGGAGCTCCAACATTCGCTTCAACTTTAAACTCACGGCGCATACGATCAACAATAATATCAAGATGCAGTTCTCCCATACCCTTGATAATGGTTTGGCCTGATTCATAATCTGTCGTCACACGAAAAGAGGGATCTTCAGCTGCAAGGCGCGCCAAGGCAAGGCCCATTTTTTCTTGATCAGCCTTTGTTTTAGGCTCAACAGCAACTTCAATGACAGGATCTGGAAATATCATACGCTCAAGCACGATCGGCTTTACAGGATCACAGATAGTGTCTCCTGTCGTTGTATTCTTCAACCCACACAAAGCGACAATATCGCCTGTCCGTGCTTCCTTAATATCCTCTCGTGAATTCGCATGCATCAACAGCATACGACCCACACGCTCTTTCTCATCTTTAATCGAGTTTAAAATATAAGAACCTGCATTCAATATGCCAGAATAAACTCTTACGAATGTGAGAGACCCCACAAAAGGATCGGTCATAATCTTAAAGGCCAATCCAGAAAATGGCTCGTCATCCGAAGGATTCCGTACAAGCTCTTTATCACCGTCTAAAGATTCCCCTTTTACGGCTCCAATATCCAGCGGTGAAGGAAGAAAATCGACAACTGCATCGAGAAGAGGTTGAACCCCCTTGTTTTTAAAGGCCGACCCACAGAGGACAGGAACAAATACTGCAGATACGGTTCCTTTACGAATACACCTCTTTAAAGTGTCAATGTCGGGCTCTTCTCCATTAAGATACGCTTCAAGCGCCTGATCATCTTGCTCAACGGCTGTTTCAATAAGGGTTTTTCGATATGCTGCTGCTTCTTCTTTCAGATCAACCGGAATATCCTCTAAAACATACTCAGCTCCCATGGTTTCATCTTTCCAGCGAATGGCCTTCATCTGAATAAGATCAACCAACCCAACGAAATCAGCTTCCGTTCCAATGGGTAAATGCACCACAAGAGGAACAGCCCCAAGACGATCAATAATCATATCAACGGTACGGAAAAAATTGGCTCCGATGCGATCCATTTTATTAACAAAACAAATACGCGGTACGTGATATTTATCGGCTTGACGCCAAACCGTTTCTGACTGAGGTTCTACTCCCGCAACACTGTCAAAAACCGCAACCGCACCATCCAGAACCCGAAGTGAGCGTTCAACTTCAATGGTAAAATCCACGTGTCCGGGTGTATCAATAATATTAATGCGGTGATTTTTCCAGAAGCAAGTTGTGGCCGCCGAGGTAATTGTAATACCTCTCTCCTGCTCCTGCTCCATCCAATCCATCGTAGCCGCACCTTCGTGCACTTCACCAATTTTATGGGACTTTCCTGTGTAATATAAAACGCGTTCTGTCGTCGTTGTCTTTCCGGCATCAATATGAGCCATAATACCAATATTACGATATTGTTCTAAGGAGGTTTGGCGTGACATCTTAATTCTCTCTTTTTACCATCTAAAGTGTGAGAAGGCTTTATTTGCCTCTGCCATTTTATGCGTATCTTCTCGTTTTTTTACAGCCGCTCCGCGATTGTTTGATGCGTCCATGAGCTCTGCAGCAAGTCGCGCCGTCATCGTTGTCTCAGAACGATTTCGTGCACTGCCAATAATCCAACGAATACCCAAAGCTTGTGCACGTTCTGATCTAACTTCAACTGGCACTTGATAAGTTGCCCCTCCCACCCGACGAGACCTAACTTCAACTGATGGCTTTACATTGTCAAGCGCATCATGAAAAACCTGCAGTGAATCTTGCGCTACTTTTGTTTTGATGTGATCTAAGGCTCCATAAACAATTTGTTCTGCAACAGATCTTTTGCCTTGATACATTAAACAACTCATAAATTTTGACAAAACAGAATCACCATATTTGGCGTCTGGCATTACAGGTCGTTTTTCAGCAGCGTGCCTTCTTGACATTTCTCTTCTCTCCTACTTCGGACGCTTTGCACCATATTTTGATCGACCCTGGCGTCGCTTTTGAACGCCCTGGGTATCAAGCGTACCACGAATAATATGATAACGAACTCCTGGCAAGTCACGTACACGCCCTCCGCGTATCAGAACAACTGAGTGTTCTTGGAGATTGTGCCCCTCACCAGGAATGTAACTGGTCACTTCATAACCATTTGTTAAACGCACCCGAGCCACCTTACGTAAGGCCGAGTTGGGTTTTTTAGGCGTTGTTGTCATAACGCGTGTACACACCCCACGCTTTTGAGGATTCCCCTGAAGGGCAGGAACAGTATTTTGTATTTCCTTGTCCTGGCGTGGCTTTCTAATGAGCTGGTTAATTGTCGGCATTAAAACCGGTTCCTTTCAAATCATTCCTAAATAATAGCAACTGTCCTTAGACAAGGGTGAACTGTATTCTCACCCGTCTAAAAATATGTTTTTCCTTTTAGCCAATCTTTCGAGCTGCGTCTAGACTGCTTGTCTACCACCAACTCTTTAATATCGGGCGAATGGTAATCGGATCAGCATGAGGAGTCAAGTATTCTCCGCATTTTTTCCTCATTCTTTTTTCGGCCCTTATTGTTGCATCACTTGCTCATCTTGCTGTTGATGAACAATCGCAGCCGCTTTTGCACTCTTTGCATTCTGAAGTTCGTGATCTCGCTCTGCTGCAATGTGTTTGAGCCTATTCACAATGCTTCCTGTTCCCACAGGAATAAGACGTCCAACAATTATGTTTTCCTTAAGCCCCGTCAATTTATCAACCTTACCTGAGGTTGCAGCTTCTGTAAGAACACGTGTTGTTTCCTGGAAGGAAGCTGCAGAAAGGTAGGAGCGCGTCTGTAGTGACGCTTTTGTAATTCCTTGAAGAACAGCATACGCTTGAGCCGGACGACGTCCTTCTGCAATAGCTTGAACATTTTCCTTCTCAAATTCTTGCTTGTCCACTTGTTCTCCTAAGAGGAAAGTTGTTTCGCCAGGTTCAATAATCTCAACTTTTTGCATCATTTGACGAACGATAACCTCAATATGTTTATCGTTAATGGGAACACCCTGCAAACGATAGACCTCCTGAATTTCGTTAATTAAATAACTCGCCAAAGCTTCAATTCCGAGAACACGTAAGATATCATGAGGAACCATGTTCCCATCCATAATGATATCCCCTCTTTTGACTTGCTCTCCTTCCTGAACAGAAATGTGTTTTCCTTTAGGGATTAAATATTCTATGGGTTGCAATGTTTCATCATCAGGAATGATAAGAACACGGCGCTTTGTTTTATGATCTTTTCCGAATTCAATGCGTCCATCATACTCACTTATAATAGCTGCATCTTTCGGACGGCGTGCTTCAAAGAGTTCAGCCACACGAGGTAATCCTCCTGTAATATCGCGGGTTTTTGTAGATTCCCGGGGAATACGCGCTAATACATCACCTGCTTGGATCTTCGAATTATTCTCAACAACGAGCACCGCATCCACAGACAAGAAGTAACGCGCTTCCGCTCCATTAGCAAATAGCAATGGGTTACCTTCCTTATCTCGCAAGACAAGGCGAGGCTTCAGATCCGCAGCCCTTGTGTATTGCTTCCAATCAGCAACGACACGTTTGGTTAAACCAGTGGCTTCATCAACACTCTCTCGTATTGAAAGGCCTTCTACCAAATCCACATAATGGACTATTCCTCCCACTTCCGAGATAATAGGCAGGGTATAAGGGTCCCAATCAGCCAGTTTATCACCTGGCTTTACATGCGACCCATCATCAACGAGAAGGCGCGAGCCATAAGGAAGCTTATAACGAGCTCGTTCTTGATGAGTTGCATCCATAATACACATCTCAGAATAACGACTCATAACGATGTTTTCGCCTTTGCCATTTTTTACAACACTGCGGTTTTTAATAAGGACCGTACCTTCAACCGAGGCTTCTATACTCGACTGTTCAACAGCAAGTTGGGCAGCTCCCCCAATATGGAAGGTCCGCATGGTTAGCTGCGTCCCAGGTTCACCAATTGATTGAGCCGCAATCACCCCTACAGCTTCCCCTAAATTGACGGGAGTTCCACGTGCTAAATCACGACCGTAGCATTTAGAGCAAATCCCGTCTTTCGTTTCACAAGTGAGAACTGATCGGATGAGGACTTCATCTATACTTGTCTTTTCAAGCGCTTCAACATCAGCTTCTTCAATCAGCATTCCTGCAGAAATAATTATCTTATTCGCCACAGAATCAATAATATCAACGGCCGCCGTGCGTCCTAAAACGCGATCACCCAAAGGCGTAATGACTTCACCTCCCTCAACAACTGCACGAAGACTTAGCCCTTTTTGGGTGCCACAGTCGGATTCAACAATGATACAATCCTGCGCCACATCTACAAGACGTCGCGTTAAATAACCGGAATTTGCTGTTTTTAGGGCTGTATCCGTTAATCCTTTTCGAGCTCCGTGGGCTGAGTTAAAATACTCAAGAACGTTAAGTCCTTCCTTAAAGTTGGAAATAATAGGAGTTTCAATAATCTCTCCTGAAGTTTTAGCAATTAATCCACGCATAGCTGCAAGCTGCCGCATTTGAGCGGCTGAACCTCGAGCCCGGGAATGCGCCATCATATAAACAGAATTAACAGGTTCTCCTGGTTTAATTTCAGAAATTTCTTCCATCATAGCTTCGGCAACTTCTTCTGTACATTTTGTCCAAGCATCTGTTACCTTGTTATAGCGCTCTCCATTGGTGATTAGACCATCCATGTATTGTTGTTGGAACTCACCAATTTTCTCGCGTGTATCAGCTACAAGCTTTTTCTTCTCTTCTGGTACGACGAGATCATCTTTTCCAAAAGAAATACCTGAAATAGTCGCATAGCGGAAACCGAGTCCCATCAAACGATCAGAGAAAATAACCGCATCTTTTTGACCGCAGCTACGATAAATCATATCAACAAGTTTAGAAATTTCCGTCGAAGTCAATAATTGATTTATGGCTTCAAATTTTACGCCTGGTCGTTTTGGCATAATCTCCCACAAGAGCATGCGCCCTGGTGTTGTTTGACCTCGATGGATCACCTTCTGACCCTCTTCATCAATTGCTTCATATCTTGCAGTAATATTTGCATGGAGAGAAACTGTCTTTTGATAAAGAGCGTGTTCAATTTCAGCCAGAGAGGAGAAAATAGTACCTTCACCAAGTTCCCCTTCACGCTCCATGGACAAATAATAAAGTCCCAAAACGATATCCTTTGACGGGGTAATAATAGGCTTACCATTTGCAGGATGAAGAATATTATTCGTGGACATCATTAAGACACGCGCTTCAAGCTGTGATTCAAGAGATAAAGGCACATGAACAGCCATTTGATCACCATCAAAATCAGCATTATAGGCTGTACAGACCAGGGGATGCAGCTGAATGGCTTTTCCTTCGACAAGAACGGGCTCAAAAGCCTGAATTCCAAGACGATGCAAAGTCGGCGCCCGATTCAAGAGCACGGGATGTTCACGAATCACTTCTTCTAAAATATCCCAAACCTCAGGTCGCTCTTTTTCGACCATACGTTTCGCCGCTTTTATTGTATTCGCAAGACCATAACGCTCAAGTCGCGAGTAAATAAAAGGCTTAAAGAGCTCAAGAGCCATTTTCTTTGGCAACCCGCATTGATGGAGTTTGAGTTCGGGCCCCACCACAATGACGGAACGCCCTGAATAGTCAACACGCTTTCCTAAAAGGTTTTGCCTAAAGCGCCCTTGTTTTCCCTTCAGCATATCAGAGAGAGATTTTAAAGGACGACGATTCGTGCCCGTAATAACCCGCCCCCTGCGGCCATTATCAAAAAGGGCATCAACTGACTCCTGAAGCATACGCTTTTCATTTCGAACAATGATATCAGGCGCCCGAAGTTCAATAAGACGCTTTAAACGATTATTTCGGTTAATAACTCTCCGATACAAATCATTGAGATCAGAAGTCGCAAACCGTCCACCATCTAAAGGAACCAAAGGACGAATTTCCGGCGGAATCACAGGAATCACTTCCATAACCATCCATTCAGGACGCGTTCCTGATTGAATAAAGGCCTCTATAAGCTTTAGTCGCTTAACATATTTTTTTCTCTTCAATTCCGACTTTGTTTCAAAGAGGTCTTCTCTCAGCTGAATCTGTTCTTTCTCAAGATCGATTGCTTTGAGCATGTCGCGCAAAGCTTCTGCACCAATCCCCGCTTCAAAAGAATCGACTCCATATTCATCCTGAGCTCTATAAAATTCCTCTTCACTCATGAGCTGGCCCTTTTTCAAGGACGTTAATCCGGGCTCAAGCACAATATAATTTTCAAAGTAAAGAACCTTCTCTACATCTTTAAGCATAAGATCCAAAAGAAGGCCAATCCGGCTCGGTAGAGACTTTGTAAACCAAATATGGGCAACGGGAGACGCAAGTTCAATATGACCCATCCGCTCACGACGAACTTTCGTAAGCGTAACCTCAACCCCACATTTCTCGCAGATAATGCCGCGGTATTTCATACGTTTATATTTACCGCATAAACACTCATAATCCTTAATGGGACCAAAGATCCGCGCACAAAACAGCCCATCTCTTTCCGGTTTAAAGGTTCGATAGTTTATGGTCTCAGGCTTTTTAATCTCCCCAAAGGACCAGGCACGAATTTGCTCAGGGCTTGCAATCGAAATTCGAATATTATCAAAATGCTGAGGTCCTGCAACCTGGCCAAAGAGATTCATTACATCACGCATGCCGTTCTCCTAAAGTACATCACTATTGCTTAAGGGAAGAAGAAATAGTCCCTCTTCTCCTCTTCATCGCTTTATTCCGTTAATCCTAATTCAACATTCAATCCCAAAGAGCGCAACTCTTTCATTAATACGTTGAAAGACTCGGGAATACCTGACTCAAAATTATCATCTCCTCGAACGATAGATTCATACACTTTCGTCCGGCCAGATACGTCATCGGATTTAACGGTCAACATTTCTTGAAGAGTATAGGAAGCTCCATAAGCTTCAAGAGCCCAAACTTCCATTTCCCCGAATCTCTGCCCTCCAAATTGAGCCTTGCCCCCGAGAGGTTGTTGAGTAACAAGGCTATAAGGCCCCACAGAACGCGCATGGATCTTATCATCCACAAGATGGTGCAACTTAAGCATATACATATATCCAACGGTTGCTTTTCTATCAAAAGGCTCGCCTGTGCGTCCATCAATCAATGTCACTTGACCACTTGTATCTAGCCCCGCTTTTTTAAGCTGATGATTAATATCGGTTTCATGAGCTCCATCAAAAACAGGAGTTGCCATGGGCACAGCCGACGTCAAGTTCGTTGCAAGCTCTACCACTTCATTGTCAGACATCCCCTTGATTTCCTTAACGATTTGATTATCTTCGTAAACATGGTCTAGAGCTGCTCTTAAAATATGAGTATCCTTATGCTCCTCAATCGCCATCTTCGCAAGCGCTTCATTAATCTGGCGTCCCAGCCCAGCCGCTGCCCATCCTAAATGAGTTTCAAGGATTTGACCTACGTTCATACGAGAAGGAAGCCCTAGCGGATTTAAAACGATATCGACGGGTGTACCATCTTCAAGATGAGGCATGTCCTCTACAGGCACAATGCGTGAAACAACCCCTTTGTTTCCATGACGACCCGCCATTTTATCCCCGGGTTGAAGTTTGCGCTTTACAGCAACGAAGACTTTTACTTTTTTCAAAACACCCGTGGGTAATTCGTCCCCTCGACGAAGCTTTTCAACCTTGTCCTCAAAGCGAACTTGAAGTGCCGTCACTCGCTCATCATGATGCTGCTTTGCCGATTCGAGGGCTGACACAACAGCATCATCTTCAACAGTAATTTGGCGCCACTGACCTTTAGACAAAGAATCAAGAACATTCTTTGTAATCGTTGTGCCTTTTTTCAAACCTGCTGGTGCGCTAACAACTTTTTGCTTCACGAGGAGGCCTTCCAAAGCTGCATAAAAGTTTCTATCCAAAATAGACCTTTCCGCATCTCTATCTTTTGCAAAACGCTCAATTTCGGCCCGTTCAATCGCTAATGCACGTTCATCTTTTTCAACACCTCGCCTTGAAAAGACACGCACCTCTACAACGGTTCCCTGAACACCAGGAGGCAACCTTAAGGATGTGTCTCTTACATCTGAGGCTTTTTCACCAAAAATAGCCCGCAAGAGTTTTTCTTCTGGAGTTGAGGGCGTTTCACCCTTTGGGGTTACTTTTCCTACAAGGATATCCCCAGGCTTTACATCAGCACCGATATAAACAATTCCCGCTTCATCTAAATGCCGCAAGGCTTCATCTCCAACATTAGGAATATCACGCGTAATGTCTTCGTTCCCTAATTTCGTGTCACGTGCATCAACTTCGAATTCTTCGATATGAATTGATGTAAAGACATCTTCTTTTACGATACGTTCAGAAATGACAATCGAATCTTCAAAATTGTATCCGTTCCATGAAACAAAGGCTACGAGAGCGTTCGAACCCAGTGCAAGTTCACCTAAGTCCATGCATGGACCATCGGCAATGATATCCCCTTTTTCAACCGTATCCCCAACGGTTACGAGAGGTTTCTGATTAATGCAAGTTTTGTCATTGGAGCGCTGAAACTTTAAAAGATTATAAATATCCACGTTGCTCGTCGTCATCACACTCTCGTCCGTAACACGGATTACAATACGAGAAGCATCAACTTGATCGACAATACCTGTTCTTTTTGCAATTACAGCAACCCCCGCATCTCGCGACACAGGACCTTCCATTCCAGTCCCAACAAAAGGGGCTTCCGTTCGAAGCAAAGGCACAGCTTGACGCTGCATATTCGATCCCATCAAAGCACGATTGGCATCATCGTTTTCAACAAATGGGATCAAGGCAGCAGCAACCGAGACAATCTGTTTAGGCGAAACATCCATCAGATCAATTTCAGACGCTGGCGCAACCACAAATTCTCCATTCCGCCTACAATTAACGAAGTCGGCAACAAATCGATTTTCTTTGTCCAATTCAGCGTTTGCTTGAGCAATCGTATGCTTACTCTCATCCATAGCCGTGAGGAAAATCATCTCTTTTGTAACTTTCCCCTCAATAACTTTACGATACGGAGTTTCGATGAAGCCGTATTTATTGACCCGCGCATAAGTTGCGAGAGAGCTTATAAGACCGATGTTTGGTCCTTCAGGCGTTTCGATCGGACAAATTCTTCCATAATGTGTGGGATGCACGTCCCGAACTTCAAAGGTTGCGCGATCACGCGTTAAACCTCCCGGCCCCAAAGCTGACAAGCGTCGTTTGTGATTGATCTCAGAAAGCGGATTCGTTTGATCCATAAATTGAGACAACTGAGATGTACCAAAAAACTCTCGCACAACCGCAGCTGCAGGCTTTGCATTAATGAGATCATGTGGCATGACGGTATCAATTTCAACCGAACTCATCCTCTCTCGAATAGCCCGTTCCATACGGGAAAGTCCGATACGATATTGATTTTCCAAGAGTTCGCCTACAGACCTTACCCGTCTATTTCCAAGGTTATCAATATCATCAATGTCACCTCGACCATCCTTTAAGTTCAAAAGCACTTTAATAATTGCGACAATATCTTCTTTACGTAAGACGCGTACCGTATCAGGAGTTTTTAATCCAAGCCTTGAATTCATCTTTACCCGACCCACAGACGATAAATCATAGCGCTCCGAATCAAAGAAAAAACCACGGAAGAGGGCTTCCGCCCCTTCTATCGTTGGAGGCTCCCCCGGACGCAGAATCCGATAGATATCCATAAGAGCATCCTCACGGCTCATGCTCTTATCAGCCATTAATGTGTTTCGAAGGTAAGCCCCCACATTGAGGTGATCAATGTCTAAAGTAGGAATTGTTTGAATGCCTGCTCCAGCAAAAATTTCAAGCATAGCGGGTGTAATTTCATCTCCAGCCTCAGCATAAACTTCACCGGTATTTTCATTAATTAAGTCATTGGCAATATAGCGACCGACAAGATCTTCTTGATAGACAAGGACCTCGTTCAACCCTTCTGTTTGAAGCTTTCGAGCAAATCGAGGATTCATTTTGGCACCCTCAGCCGCAACGACTTTGCCCGTATTGGCGTCAATTAAATCATGGGCAAGCTTTCCTACTTTTACACTGTCAGGTCGAAAGGACGTTTTCCAATGCTCACCAGATTTAATATACTCTATAGTGTCATAAAACGTATTTAAAATCTCTTCTCGAGACATACCCTGAGCTTCAAGTGGATCCAATTTTTGGCCTTCTGCTTCTAAAATTTTCCTCCTTTCTTCTGTCTCTGCATTATCCAGAGCCATAAGAAAAGTTGTAACGGGAAGTTTCCGTTTGCGGTCTATACGCGCATAAATAAGATCTTTTGCATCGAATTCTAAATCTAACCAGGATCCCCGATACGGAATAACACGAGCAGAAAAAAGGTATTTCCCCGAAGAATGAGATTTTCCACTATCATGATCAAAGAAAACACCAGGAGATCTGTGCATTTGAGAGACAACGACACGCTCAATGCCATTAACCACAAAGGTTCCATTTGCGGTCATGAGCGGAATATCACCCATGTACACTTCTTGTTCTTTAATATCTCGAATGGATTTTGAACCGGTCTCTTCATCAATATCCCATACAACTAAGCGGAAAGTCACTTTAAAAGGAGCGGAAAAAGTCATTCCTCTTTGACGGCACTCATCCACATCATATTTTGGAAGATCAAAATCATAACGATAAAACTCAATCTGCGCCTTGCCTGCAAAGTCACTGATCGGAAAAATGGATCGGAATACTTCTTGTAATCCAGTTGATTCTCTTTTTTCAGGCAGCACATCCATTTGCAAAAAATTATCATAAGATGTTTTCTGAAGCTCCATCAGGTTAGGCAAAGGGGCCACTTCGGAAATGCGTGCAAAGCTTTTCCTAATCCTTTTGCGTTCCGTATAGGTTCTTGCCATTGATACCTCTTGTTCCCGTATTCAGTGTTCAAAATTCAGTAAAAAAACAGAGTCATACACAGCACAACAGTGTAGCTCTATCCAAAGAAGATTATTAAAGAAGAACTTATCCGCTCTATCCTTAAAGGATCTCTGAATATAGCTACACTGAAGCAGTGCATACGATTATTTAAGCTCGACCGTGGCTCCCACAGATTCGATCTTTTTCTTTATTTCTTCAGCCTCTGCCTTAGGAACCCCTTCCTTTAATGGTTTGGGAGCTCCTTCAACGAGGTCCTTCGCTTCTTTTAGTCCAAGACCCGTAATGGTCCGAACTTCTTTGATGACTTCGATTTTTTTATCACCCGCAGCCGCTAAAATAACGTCAAATTCGGTCTTTTCTTCAGCAGGTGCAGCTTCTGCAGCCATTCCTGCTACTGCTGCGACTGCCACAGGAGCAGCAGCGCTTACGCCCCACTTTTCCTCAAGCATTTTCGAAAGTTCAGCGGCTTCTATTACAGTTAAATCAGAAAGTTGTTCTACAATTTTCTCCAGATTTGCAGCCATCTTTTATTACTCCTTTGTTAGATGTAGGGATATTTATGCCTTTTTTCCATAGGCAGAAAATACCCGAGCCAATTGACCTGCGGGGGCCTGCAAAACACCAGCAACGCGTGTTGCCGGAGTTGAAATAATACCCACAATTTTTGCTCTTAACTCATTCAAAGAAGGAAGTTTTGAGAGAGTTTCAATATCTTTTCCACTCAAAACCTTACCATTTAAGGCGCCCCCAATAACTTTGAACTTTTCGTTACTATTGGCAAATTTTATGGTTACTTTTGCAGCCGCAACAGGATCTTTTGAATAAGCCAGCGCAGTTGGCCCCGAAAACAAAATATTTATGCTTTCGTTATGTGTGCCAGCAACAGCCAAGCGTGCCAATGTATTTTTGGCAACCTTAAACTGTGCCCCTACTTCGCGCATTTGCCTTCTTAAGTCAGAAACTTCTGCCACAGTCAGTCCCGTTTGATGGGTGACAATGACCAAGCTTGACTCTGCAAGGCCCTGACGCAATGAGGTGACCAGCTGTTCTTTTTCGCTACGGTCCACGATACGTCTCCATAGTTTAACCTTTGGAAATTCCAAAGATTAGGTTACATTAAAATCCAGCTTTTCACTGGTTTGACCCGTCCGCGAAAATCGGCATTGAGAGGCTCCTGCCTTCTTATTCCGACTCTCCCGTCTATGTAGGGGCTGTCGCTTTAAACCTTATCCCCCGCAAAAGCGAGGGATCTAGATCCCCACAGTCTTGGACAGGCTTACTCTAGTTATTAGTGATTAGAGAGGAGTTATTAGAGTGTTCTAATAACAAGTTACTAACTACTAACTACTAAATCCGCAATTTCAATTCTTACAGAAGGCCCCATCGTAGAGGATAGAGAAACCTTCTTTATATAAGATCCTTTTATACCCGTTGGTTTAGCTTTCATAATCGCATCTACGAAAGAACGCAAGTTTTTCTCGATGTCTTCTTTAGAAAAACTTGCTTTTCCAATTCCCGCATGAATAATCCCGGCTTTGTCGGGTCGATATTCGACCTGCCCACCCTTAGCTGCCTTTACAGCTTCTGCCACATCCATCGTCACTGTTCCCAGCTTTGGGTTAGGCATAAGACCACGGGGTCCTAAAACACGCGCCACCTTTCCAAGAAATCCCATCATATCAGGAGTTGCAATACAACGATCAAAGTCAATTTGCCCTGCTTGAACCTTTTCGATTAAATCTTCATCACCTACGATATCTGCTCCTGCCTTAAGAGCTTCTTCAGCTTTAGCCCCTTTTGCAAAAACAGCAACCCGAAGAGATTTTCCGGTCCCTGAAGGGAGTTTGATGACACCGCGGATATTCTGCTCAGATTTGCGAGGATCGATATTTAGATTCATCGCAATTTCAACAGTTTCATCAAATTTTGCTGTTGCTCTTTCTTTAACAATACGCACAGCTTCTTTAACATTGCAAACAGATAAAGAATCAAGGCCTTCATAGGCTTTACGAATACGTTTTCCTGCCATGTTTCTTACTCCACAACCTCAATGCCCATCGATCGAGCGGACCCCACAATCATCTGAGCTGCGGCATCAATGTCGTTCGCATTCAGATCTTGCATCTTTTCTTGCGCAATCTCACGTACTTGTCCCATGTTCACTTTTCCCACTGTTCCCGTGCCTGGGGTTTTAGACCCTTTCTGAAGACCAGCCGCTTTTTTTAAGAAATAGCTTACGGGTGGTGTTTTTGTTATAAAACTAAATGTTCGGTCTTGGTAAGCTGTAATCACAACCGGTATAGGCATTCCCGGCTCCATGCTTTGAGTTTGAGCGTTAAAAGCCTTACAAAATTCCATAATATTAAGTCCTCGTTGACCTAAGGCTGGACCTACAGGGGGGGACGGATTTGCTTTCCCTGCAGGAATCTGCAATTTAATATATCCTTCTATCTTTTTTGCCATTTAACTCCTCTTTCTTTTGAGTTTGCGGTACGGCGATGGCCCGCCTCCCGCAGCATCCTTTTCATAAAGGACTAAATTTTTTCGACTTGAATAAAATCCAAATCTATAGGGGTTGCTCTGCCAAAAATTGAAACAGCCACCTTAAGACGCTGTTTGTCCTCATCCACTTCTTCCACCATTCCATTAAAGGAACTGAAAGGACCATCACAAACACGAACCTGCTCACCCACTTCAAAACTAATCGTCGATTTTGGTTTTTGAATACCTTCTTGAACTTGTGCTAAAATTCGATCAACTTCTCCTTGACTAACGGGTGTGGGTTTTCCACGCGCTCCTAAAAATCCAGAAACCTTAGGTGTCTGGCGGACCAAGTGCCAAACTTCATCCGTTAATACCATCTTCATAAGCACATACCCAGGGAAAAATTGCCGCTCAGAAGTAACTTTAGCCCCCTTTTTAACTTCTACAATTTCTTCCATAGGGACCAAAATCATTTCGATTTGGTCAGAGAGGCCTTTTTTTGCTGCTTGTTCACGAATATGCTCAGCAACTTTTCTCTCAAAACCTGAATATACATTTACAACATACCAGCGGGAACTCTGTATCATTGTCTTCTTAAGCCCCCATTCCTAAAATCAAAGAAACACCCCATGCAAGAGCCCGGTCAATAATTAAAAAGAAAGTCGCGCAAATAAACACCATTAGAAATACCAAAATGGTGGTTATCGTTGTTTCTTTACGTGTCGGCCACGTGACCTTCGATACTTCCTGGCGCACTTGGCGTATAAATTCAAGGGGCGATATTCTAGCCATAATCCTTTTCCGGGTTCAATCCACCCTCTCATAACAGAGTTTAATTAAAATTACAAATACTTTGGTTCACAGTGCTGCCATTTTATCCGAATGCAAACCAAGGAATGAAAAAATATTTGTAACTCTGAAGAGTATACCAACATCATACCAGCAGACTCGTCTTCAAAAAGAAGAAAAACCTTAAAATTCCCAACCGCTTTTTTTAATCTCTTTAGGTTGTGCACTTATCTAAGCTCGGTTTGTCGGTGGAATATTCCCATTCCTACCTTTATTGTCATCCTCGCGAAAATTTTACGTTCGCGTGTTTAGCTATGAGTTTTACACTAGCGATTTCAAAATTTTTTAATCCTTCCGAGCCTTCTGCAGATAAGATAGAACCGAAAAAGCTTAGTAATTATCTAATTTTTCAAGTGCTTTTCCAGCATTCACTTTTCCAAGCCCTCTCACACTTAAAGGAAGATTTTCATTAATATCCGTATTTTCTAGCAGCGCACGGGAAACACGAGCTGCCGTCTGTTCATTAGGGTTCTTCACCCGACCCCACAAATCTGCTAAAATACCGCTTACCATCGCTGTTGCTGCTGATGTTCCTCCCCAATTGGGCAACTCATCAAAAAAGTTTCGCATGTCGTCGGCATCAGCATAAATAAATCGTTTTTGCGCAGGGCCGTTTCCTGGCCTGACAGATTTATCATGCAGCTCCAAAGAATTCGCTTTTGAAGATCCGACCAAAAGGAGGTTCGTGAAGAAAGGTGAGTTTTCTTCTTCTCCTTCAAAAAGACCACTGATAACACTTGGTTGACAGGCAACCTCTTGCTCGAACAGGATGCCAGATAGTCCACCTCCTATGGTATCTAAAGGTTTTGTTCTTTCTGGCATTTCAGGTTTTTCTGGTATTGTGAGTCCACTATTCCCTGCAGCCAAAATAAGCAGTTTGTTATTCTCAAGACACTTGCGAATACTGTTTTTCACCTCTGGATCCACAACAGGAACCTTTTGATTGTAATCCTGAGGCAAACCAAAACTGCAGTTGATAATATGAACCGTCTTATCTAGTGCTAAAATTTCCAACGCTTCAATGATGGAATGAGTATTATTTGTATCTATAGCTACAGGTAAGACCTGTGTTTTAGGAGAAATCGTTACCACAAGATCACTCATTTCACTACCGTGGTAAGGAAAGGAAAAGTTCTTAATTTGGGTTAACCACGATGCATCATAAGTTTTTACGGGAAGAAGACGCTTTTGATGAAGAAGTTTCCACTGAAGGGACCTTTCGTCTGTTCCATATTCGGTCATCAGTTTTGATGTATGGGTTGAAGGAATAACTTTGAAAAATCCAGTATCACAAACGGCAACGGTAATACCTTGTTCTAAAGCTTCTTTGATATGAAGAAGTGAAATTTCCATTTTTGAAAGAGTCGTAAGATTCTTATAATGCATCTTTGCATCTTTCAGGATTTCTTTGCTGTGTGTCTTAATGAAGTTTTGTGCTACTTCTTTTAACTCTTTGTCAGAAGTTTCCTTTATAAAGTGAGCCACTTTGTGTTTTAAACCAAAAGGAGTGTTTTTGGTTTTTAAAAGCTTCAAAATAATTTTTTTCCCTTCCTCTTCTGAAAGAGTAAAAAGACGTTTTAAAATATTAAATTTTTCAGAATCCGCAAGCTCTGTATTTTCCTTTTCTGCAATAGATTTATAAAATTCAGCCACACGAGGGGGTGTTTTATAGCTCCATCTGACCTCTCGATTAAAGGCCTTAAGATCGCTTTCATGCCGATCAGCAAGCTCGATTCGCGCTCGAAGGTCAAGGTTAAGGGTTTCGTCTCTTAAAATTTCAGGAACAATAAAAGTTAATCGCTCAGCATAAAATTTAGCAATATAATCTTGATGAGTTTCGAAAATGTAGCAGCTGCTTGGAAAATAAGGAGCCTTATATTTTTCCTTAAGTTTCAAATACTCATTAAAAACACGGGTTTTGTTGAAAGGAAGGGCGCTGCCTAAGATAGCTAAACGGTTTTGGAGTTGAGACACACTTTCTTCTTTTTCAGGATTTTCTATCTTTACGCTTCGAAGACGCTTTTTTTTTCCTATGATTTCTTTGTGGTTTTTAATCCACTCATTCGATTTTTCATTGTCTTTTTGAAGATTTGTGATAAAAGAATACACGCTTTCAATTAGGAAATTCTCCCAGTCTGTTGGTGGTCTCTTTTCAAGATTTAGTTTCGTCGTTATTTCGTTAAGAACGACGAAAGCTGGACGTGATTGTGTCTGGGTTAATACTGTTTGCACTCTAGTATCAATGTTTTCTTGGTTCTCCATTCCATAAACAGGTTGAGAAGAGAAGATTGCAATCCACCCGAGGGCAAGACCTGTTGTACTGATTTTATTGACTGTATTTATCTTTACCATTTTTATATCACCTTTTAAAAAAATTAATCAAAATATCTTTATAACAAGATAAATATAAAATTTGTCATTGCAAGAGTGTTTTGAATTCCAAAAAGTCTTTGGGAATAAGGAGAGACCCTCACAAGAATAGTCGATGTACTCCCTTTCACTGGGCTTGCGTAAAAACAACTATAGTATTTCTCGGATAAGTTGAGAGCGCACTGGAAGAATTCATGAGATCC
>CALBSK010000084.1 GCA_937967795.1 uncultured Alphaproteobacteria bacterium
TTTCGAGACAGCGGTTTTGCCTCGACGGCCTCTTATCAATCCAAAGTCCAAATAGATAAGGTACGTTAAGCTAATCAACACCAAAATATAGAAATAAGCGAATATCTTCGAACTTTCTAGTTAGTACGGAAACTCTTCATTGTTACATCACACAATCAACCCAAAATGATTCAAATTAAAGCGAATTGACCAACATAAAACCTTAAGGACAACAAGCCCTGCTATAATAAAATCAATATGAACTGAAATTATTCAATTAATTAAATTTTCGATAAGTTACTTTATAGCTTTATATTGATGAAAAAGGATTTCTTATGAAGAAAATATTGGCTCCTTCCATAGAGTTTGATGCTCAAAAGAGAAGTGAAAGAGATGCTCATAACGCTGCACTAAAAATACAAGCACAGTTAAAGAAGCACAACCAATTAGTTAAAAAATATAATGCCTTTGGCACTAGTAAGAGTGTGAAAAGAGAGCTTCTTTTGCAGCTAAAACAAAGTTCTGAAGAAATTAGTTTGTTATTAGATCCTAATCTCTTTCTTATATCCATGTTTCCTAAGACCTTTGCGAAAACAAAAGGTTATTATGATGATTTAAGAGATAGACTTATAAGTTTTAATGCTGGCTTAGTTAAAAAAATGAAAAAGTACAATTTAGGAGTTGATAAATTATTCGACAATAGGATTTCTAACCATAGTAGTAGAAATTTAATTGATTTTTTGTTTTTTAAAGCGAACAGGGAACAAATTGTTGAGTTATATATGGCTTTAAAGGATCAAGCAACAGCGTATAAAGAATATGAACGTCTCTGGGACGCAACTGCGGAGGGAATAAACAATAATCCTGATATACCAAATGAAAGTAAAAGATTTATAAAGCGCCAGATGAAAAAGGAGAATTTTAATATCAATAATTGGGAATATGATTTAGTACATGAGCTCAATATTTCAGAGGATGCTTGCCAAAAAATACAAGATGCGATGGAGAGATTAGATTTGTGTAAGCAGGAAAATACCCTCTTAAAAGAGCAGGTAACCCAAAATCTTGCAGATAATGCTCCCTATTTCATACACGCATTAGAAAATAGTGAGATTAAGATTTTAGCAGGAGGCAATGCGTTTAATTTTAAGGTAACAAACTTAGATAATAATGAAAGTTTTATTATTAAATTGAATCCCGATCAGACATCGGGCCCAATCGTGCGGGAATTGTTAGAAACAAATGTAAAAAAGTACCTCTCCCACCCCTATTATAGAGACTATATTGGTGTAGAGTTCGATGATTTTTCGCTGCAAAATAGCAATAGTAACTTAGAGATATTAGAGTTTTATGAGAATGGTGATATTGCTAATTATGGGCTTCGTCAAGATGAAGTAAGTATCAATGAAGCCTGCAATATATTTGTTCAGATGGCAGATTTTGTATCGACCCTAGAAGAAAAAGGTATATTTTTCCCTGATATGAAGCTTGCTAACTTCTTACTTGATGCGAATATGGGAATCCATGTAGCAGATACAAAATCACTAGTTAGAATTGACTCAATGGGTAATGATTTTCCCACCTCGCAGGGCTATAAGCCTCCGGAATTTATTCATAATGGAGATATAAATATTTCTGGCTGGCATTCCTATTGCTTAGGGGTTGGTCTTTATTGCTTTCTCACACAATCGTCAACAAGAGATATTCACAAAAAAAAACATGAGTTCCATAACTTATTGGATGAGAATGGGAATTTAAAATTTAATGCAAAACACCCATCTTTTAAAGGGGAAATTGGCGAGCAACTTAAGGATTTGATTGAAAGACTACTTAGTGAAGATCCCAATAAAAGACCTTTAATAAACGACGTAAAATCTGAATTAGAGCAATTAATAACTCAATTAAATAAGATGGCTATTTTAGACAATGGCAAAAAAGTCCATTTAGAACCCGATAAGCCCAAAGAGGAACCTAAAAGCCAACAACATTTAAAAATTACTAGATCACATGCATATAATAACTTCAAACAATTCAAAGAGGGCATAAACAAATTTAAGGACCGGCAGATAAATAAACCAGAAGGAGAAGAAGGAGAAAATGCCCCAACGTCTCGGATTTGATTTCCAGCTATTTGAGCTTTTCATATAAATAAAATTTAATAGCACATTCAGCATAAATTTCTAATTGTTCTCTAGGTTCTGTTGACATTTCACCTACCCCTACGTGCCGCGGCTTGTCCCTGAGAGATCCTCACAAAATTTATCCATAGTGAT
>CALBSK010000085.1 GCA_937967795.1 uncultured Alphaproteobacteria bacterium
ATTAACAACAATATTCTTCAGGCCCCTTGAGTCTCAAAATATATGAACCCGCACAAATGGTTTAACCTTCTTGATTTCCGAGAACTGATCAAATAATCTTGATCCAATGAGGGAGGAATCTCCGACGTAGATGGTGGCGTTACTATTCATTTTTCCAACTTTATTGGATTAGATGTTGTGTGAGAAAAGAAATTTTCTTATATAAAGAATGCTCTTCAGGAACCGTAAACACATCCAAACTATAATTTCCATCTTCTCGCTCATGCATTGTAAAGGGTATACTCGTAATTGAACGATTTAAATTATGATATTCTTCACAGAATTCAATGGCTTTATCCATACCTTTAATATCTTCACTTCCCGTAATGATCAGAACTTCCCGATGAGGAATAAAAATAACCGGATCTCCTTTGATATTAAGATTTTTTGTTATATAAATTCCGCATAGTATTCTACTCGGATCATAACCATCTTTCCATGGAGATCTCCACACACCATCAAAGATCTCTTCAAATTCTGCCTCATTAATAGCTTCTAAATTTTGAATCGCATAATTAAATGCCTTATCAAAATCCAAATCATTTTCTTCAAACCAGTTCTCTTTTGGTATAACAATTGAACTTTCAGTATCGATAGATATTACAACTGCAATGTATTCGTTGAGCAGTCTATGTGGTATTTTTTCATCTTGCTGTAAGCTTTCAACGTATGATCGTGAACGAATCACAGGTAACAATGATGAAATTTCCTTCTCAAAAGAAGGAAATCTTGTACCTTCGTTTTCCATAAGAGATTTAATGCGGTTAAAAGTAGTCTCTAGCGATTTAGCTGCTTCTTTGGTTGTTAGGCGTGAATAATCTTCATAGATGTTTCCAAGAAAAAATTGATAACCATTCCAATTAATTGTTAATGTTTCTTCATTATAAATAGGGGGAGAGTACTGGGTTTCTAGGCGCATCTTCTCAAGAAGAGCGTTTACAAATTCGTTTCTTTCAAGCAACTTTTTTAACATCCTCTTTACTCACTCACTCCCAAAGTATACCCGGGGTATACCCGAAAGAATTACCACCTCTCGCAAAATCCCTGAAACCCTTATAATCTCTGGTGGGCGATGAGGGATTTGAACCCCCGACCCTCTCGGTGTAAACGAGAGAGTATTAGTATTTACCTAGTTTTATCTACTTATATTTACATACATAATTCAATAGGTTAAATTGGAATAAACATATATGAAGATATATAAAAATACCCCTGAATCTTTCTCTATTGCTTCCGTTTTGCTTCCGTTTTAAAATGCCATTAGCAACTCAGTTGATCTTAATGCCATGATAAAAGGAGTACTAAATGGATATAAGAAAAAAACTAACGAAGCGATTTGTAGAGAGTATTACTCCTCATGAAAAAGATGAGTTACTTATTTGGGATGCTGAGCTAAGAGGATTTGGCGTTCGCATATTTCCAACTGGAAGACGAACCTATTTTGTTCAATATCGAAATCAATCCAGAAATACTCGCCGTAAAAAGATAGGTGTTCACGGTATTCTAACAACTGAACAAGCACGAGAAGAAGCTAAAAAACTTTTGGGGGATATTGCTAAGGGAGAAGATCCTTCCGCTAACGCTCGGATGCAGAAAAATTTTCGAACAGTTTCTGATTTGGCAAAAGAATATTTAAAATCTCATGCAAAGATTAAAAAAACGCCCAAAGGCTATAAAGAAGATGAGTATTTTTTAAATGAGATCATTCTAAAGAAATATGGACGCTTAAATATAGAAAAAATATCAACTTTAGATCTTCAAAAAATCCATGCGGAGCTTCAAGAAACCCCCTATAAGGCTAATAAACTTCGAGATCTTTTAAGCAAAATGTTTAATCTCGCTATTCAATGGGGTTGGCGTTCAGATAATCCGGTTAAAGGTGTTGAAAAATATAAGGAATATAAGAGGCATCGTTGGTTAAATGATGAAGAAGTTCAAAGGCTATGGCCTGTTCTAGACACTTACCCTAACCAAAAGGTTTCAAACGTTATTCGCCTTCTCCTTTTAACAGGATCAAGGCGTAATGAAGTTTTACATGCTACATGGAATCAATTCGATTTAGAAAGAGGTGTATGGACAAAGCCGGCGCACACCACAAAACAAAGAAGAATGGAGCACCTCCCTCTTTCAACGCGGACCATTGATATTTTGAAAAGTATGAAGGAAGAATCAAACTCTGACTTTCTTTTTCCGGGCAATATGCCGGGAAAACCGCTTCAAGAAATCAAAAAAGCTTGGCACACGCTAAGAATAAAAGCGGGTCTTCCAGATGTTCGTATTCACGACTTACGCCATACCCATGCGTCTCACCTTGTTTCAAGTGGGCTAAGCTTGAGTATTGTTGGCAAGCTGCTTGGGCATACGCAGGCTTCCACAACTCAAAGGTATGCGCATCTTGCTGACGAGCCTTTGAGGCAAGCCACGGAATTATTTGGTACAAAGGTTGGAAACCTTATTTCAAAAAGTGCTAAGGAATAAGTGAAATCCTTACCCTTTGGTAAACAAATCATCCAAAGTAACCAGACCATCCACCATATCTTCTGAGTAAACCGTTTTTTTAAGACCATTGGCTGAGATTATAGCAAGAAAAATCTGCTTCTTGGTTCGCGTTTTTGCTTTAAAAACTGCGATCTTTTGCCTTAATTTTGCAGCTTCTTGTTTATCTATTACATAAGGTTTGTCTGTATACTTGATTTCACAAATCGTAATTGCATCATCCTCTCGATCAAATAACAGATCAATCTGCGCCCCTTGTTCCTCCTGTGCACCTTTCTTTGAAGTATAGCGCCAAGTATTGGGGATAGCTGTAGGGCTCATGTTAAGAGCTCGACTAATTTGGGAAAGATGTTTGTAACAGACAGACTCAAAGGCATATCCTGACCAGCTATACCAGGCAGGAGAACTTTGTTGTTTTTCCCAGTATCCTTTCATGGAGCCTTTTGTGAGCAAAGTCGATTTAATAGGCTCAATCCAATCAAGATAGAAAAGAGTATATTCATCAATAGCCTTATAATAAATTCCTTTTCTACTATGAAAATGAGGTTTAAAGGCAATAATAAAACTTGCATCTTGAAGATCTTTTAATCTTTTTAAACCTACGTTCCCATGAAAAGCTTTACCGAGATGAGCGAGGAGTTCTTCTTGCCCTATTCCATACCGGCGCTTGGCAATAAGCCGCACAATTTTGATATAAGTCTCGTGATCGTCATAGAGAGAAGAAAATAAATTATCAAACTCTTCTACCAAAAAGCTCTTGCGATCAAACGCTAACTTTTCAATATTTTGAGAGGCAGACAACCCTCGTTCAACTTTTGAGAGATAGTAGGGCACACCTCCTGTTGCCATATAAATCTGGAGGATTTGCTCGTTGTTTAATTTTACTCCTAGAGAACTTAAAAACAGCCTTGTATCTTTTAAATTAAAAGGCTCAAGATAAATATTACGTGTTATTCGATTATACAAACCTCCTTTATTGTTAACAATTTTTTCTATGATCCATGAAGCCGACGAGCCACAAATGATAAGCTTAATTCTCTTATCTCTTGACCAATGTTGATTCCAATAATACTCGAGGGTTTGTAGCAATCTGGAATTTTTAGTTGCCATCCAGGGAAACTCATCAAAAAATAGAACAATTTTGTTAGCTTTTGAGAGAGATTTAAAGGCGTCTGTAAGCATTTCAAAAGCTGAATCCCAATTTTTTCCTTCTTTTAATTGAGCCCCATGGTAAAAGACCCGCCCTATCTCTTTGGTAAAATGCCGAATTTGTTCTTCTAGAGGGCCATTTTGAACGCCTGTAACATTAAAAAAGAAAACCTTCTTATCTTCAAAAAAACTTCGAATGAGAAAAGTTTTTCCGATCCTTCGCCGTCCATAGATGGCTAAGAATTCGGCAGTCTTAGAGGAGAGCATCTTCTTTAGCAGATTTAATTCGGCCTTACGTCCTATAATGGGCATGTTAATATCCTTAGCTTATTCTTCTCTTTGAGAGCATAATTGAAGCAGAAAGTTAATTCAATATCATGTATTATCGTTCTAGATCTACAGTTTTTTCAGAAGGAAGGAAAAAGCATAAAATTCAAATTTTATGTTGATATTACAACATAAAAAAATGACTAACTAACCTTAGAACACCATAAAAGTTACATTTTTTCCAAAATTTTTCTTGATTCTTTTTTAAGATGTACATACACTAATATAGTTATCTCAATCGAGATAGCGCGAAGCAACTGTGTTAGCAGCACAAATTGCTCCGCTAATCACAACAGATACAGGAGTATCCATTATGACTAACTTCACCTTAGCTCAACTTGAGTATCTTTCTCAACAACTCTCTGAAGAATTAAGCACTGTTAAGCATCTTACATCCAAAGCATGGGTCGAATTCGGACTTGCTCGGGATACATTAAGAAGCCTTTCATTGACTTATGATGAGTGGTTGAAAGAAAAAGACTTAGAGCAAGAGCTCCCACCCAAGCAATAGACCGGTGATAAATAAAAGGAGGGAGAAGCTACGCTTTGTAGCTTCTCTTTTTTTCTATCGCAATTGTCGTTTTGATGATGCCTGGTTGAACACATTTTCTTACCACAAAATCGATAAATGCTCTTTTTGTGCAAAAATTTTGTGACTGGGGATGCTTTCACATTTAAATCCCCATTTATTTATCCTGTTCCGCGGAGTATAACAATTTTATACTTAGCGGAAGAAAACATATTAAGAGATTTAAAGAGCCATATTTATCAAGTCGTCGTAATGGAAGATTTTTTTGAGAAGAGTAGCTGATTATGCTTCTCTCAACTAAGGCTTTTAAGAATTCACTTTCTCCCTAGAAAACGCCTCTCCTCCTTTATGAATCCAGCTGTTCATTTGGCTTACATTCAGTTCCTTTTCTTTAAGGGAAAGGAGCCCTCCTAAAAGGGCATTTGCGTTCCAAGTGTCAAGTTGGGCTTTTGAAACGAGTCCGCCAAGCTCAATGAGCCGTCGGGTTCGATTTTTTCTTTCTTGGATCGTTAAAGAGGCTTCCAATTGCTTGAGACGGTTTTTCCGTTGCTCGAGCTTTTTTCGTTTTTCAATGAGGTTTGTTTTTGTCATAGGCTACTCCAACAGAAAAGCTTTTTATTAAGAAGAGTATACAGAAATAGAGATTAAAAATCAATAACTTCGATTTAAATCATCATAAAAATACATCATAAATGAAAGTATTTGATGAAATATCGCGCATAGCGTTAGGAGATAAATTTGAAAAATTTTACGACTACGCAATATGTGTTGTGACCAACACTGCGTTCTGATAGAATAGATCTCATAAAAAGACTGGAATTACAATAAAAAAAGCTCATTTAGCTGTAGTTAAGTTATATAGATTTTCATAACATTATACCTATTCCTATTTTACGATTTCAGAAAGTTCAAAAGCCTGGTCATTTTGTAAAGGAGTGTAAGACGTGGCCATTCAATTTGCTCGCTGTCAATACGTTTCACGAAGCTCAGGAGGCAATGCTTGTCGTAAGGCGAGCTATAACCAAAGAGAAGAAATCCGATGTGAACGGACAGGGGAACTTTTTTCCTTTAAGGAGCGAGGAGGCAACGTTCACCATGAAATCCTTTTGCCAGCCGGGGCAGATGAAAAATTTAAAAATAGCTCGGTACTATGGAACGAAGCAGAGAAGTGTGAAAAACGCAAAGATAGTCAGGTTGCCAGAGAATTTGTCATTGCTCTTCCTGACAATGCAGAGGTGACTTTAGAAGATCGAATTGAGCTCACCCGACGGTTTGGTAATATTTTTGTTGAGCGAGGTGTCGCGGCTCAAATAGACGTCCATGCTCCTCATGAGGGAGAGAAAAACTGGCATGGCCATTTACTCGTGACCACACGACGCTTTTCGGAAGATGGGCTTACATTTCATGAGAAAAAAGCAACGGACCTTGATCCCGTCATCAGAAGCAGGACAGTTGTTGAAGCTGATCTCTGGGGAGAGGTTTGGCGAGATCTTCAGAATCGTTTCTTTGAGGAAAAAGGTTATGAGATTAAGGTTGATCCTATCGGAATTGTTCCTCAAGAACACCTGGGTCCTGTCCGTATGCGCCATCACCTCAATGAGGCTGTTTTGCGAGCCCGGCTCCTTGAAAAAGCCAATGAGAAAATCTCCCAAAATCCCTTAAGTATTCTGGAGGAAATGACACGAACCCAAGCGGTTTTTACAGAGAAGGATGTGACTCTTTTCTTACAAAAGCATGTGCCCCTTGCTGAAAGAGAAGATTTATTAAAAAAAGTGTTAGAGCATTCTCAAACTATTCCGCTCTATGACAAAGAAACGCAAGAGAAAACCGGCTATTTCACAACTCAATCCGTAAGAGAGGAAGAAGAAAAACTCATCCGTTTTGCGGACAATCTTGCCAAAAGATCGTCTGTTCGATTATCTACAGTTGCTATTGAGAAAGGGTTGGAAGGCAGAACCTTAAGTGATGAGCAAAAGAAAGCCTATGACCTTTGTGTTTATTCGGAGAAAAATCTTAGTATCATTCAAGGCCGAGCTGGCGTAGGCAAAAGCTACCTTTTAGATGCTATTCGAATCGCCCATGAGAACGAAGGTTACCGTGTTCTAGGACTCGCGCCCACAAACAAAGTTGTGCAAGATTTAAGGGAAGAAGGATTTGAAGCTAAGACCTGCCATTCTTTTTTGTTTGCTTATAAAAACAACAGAGAGACTCTTGATTCCAAGACGCTCGTGGTGGTGGATGAGGCAAGCATGTTGGGAACAGCTCTTTCTGTTGAACTTTTTAATGTGATTAAAAACAACGGCGCTAAGCTCGTTCTTATGGGGGATGATCGTCAGTTAAGTTCTGTTGAACGAGGAGGAACTTTTCGATTTTTAAGCGATCGTTATGGAGCAGCAGAGCTAAGTAAAGTCAGACGTCAAACCATTGGTTGGCAAAAAGAGGTTTCGGAAGCTCTTGCAGAAAACAATGTAAAACAAGCCGTTCATTTGCTTGAAGAGCATAAAGCTCTTTTTTGGAGCCCTACGAAAGAAGAATCATTTGCGAATCTCCTCCAAGACTGGGCGAAAGACTTTCTGCTCAATCCTCATGAAGCACGCCAAATCATTGCACAACGTAACATCGATGTAGATGCTCTTAACCAAGGCGCCAGAGATATTCTTCGTCAGTCGGGCCAATTAGGAGAAGTAGAGATAGTCTGTTCTACCCAGCGAGGGAGGGTAGCCTTTGCAGAAGGAGATCGCATCCAATTCACAACAACCGATAAAAATCAAGGGTTTATGAACGGAAGCTTTGGTAAAATTGAGAAAATCGATCTCAAAACAAAAAATATGACGATTCATTTGGACAATGGAGAAGTCAAAGAGCTGAATCCCAATACCTACGATGGCCTCCGCCATGGCTATGCCGCCACGGTTTATAAAACTCAAGGAGCCACCTTAAGTTCGGTCTATGTTCTCCATAGTCACACAACTAATCAAGCTACAAATTATGTGGCTCTAACCCGACAAACAAAGTCACTATCCCTTTATGTCTCTCAGGATCAAACTCCTTCTACAGCTCACCTCATTCGTCAAATGGAACGGCAACAAGAACGCGGTACAAGCCTTGTTTTTGACACCCTCAAAGACATTGAAAAACGCAATGAGGGGAAAACTTTCTTGTCTCCGGTGAAAGAGACGGCAGAAGCTTTGGTCACCAAAATAAAAGATAAGTTTCATCGAAATGAGGACTTTTACCAGTTTAAAAAAGAAAAAACTCCTTCTCAAGAGCCAGCAGCTCTTTCTGAGTGTAAGGAGTCTTCACAAGCGTTGGAGGCCATCTATGAAGAAATGAAACATCCTGCCTTCAATAATGCCACCATCGTTAAGAAAGCCTTTGAAAAAGGTCTTAAAGTTCATGGTGAAGAACAAGCCCTGGCCTATTGGACCCAACGAAAAGAAGGCTTTTTGCAGACTTATCAAGAAACTCTTACAAAAGTTGAAAGAGAATTAAGCTCTCCTCTTTTAAACCGTCTTACGGAGGGGTGGAAAGATGAGGCCCGTACGCTTGCACAGCAAGATCCAGGAAGGGTGCTGAACGTTCTGACAAAAGTAAAAACAAGGGAAGCCGCACGATATGAACGACTGGCTACGGAAGAACGGGAAAGGCAAGAAAAAATTATGGCAGAAGAACGGGCTGAAAAAGAACGGCAAGCCCATCACGAACATATAAAAGACACCTACCTGCGGTTTAAAAGCTTATACGATATGCTGAAAGACACGCGCTATATTCCCGAGCCTTTTAAAGAGGATTTAAAGAAATTCAGCAAGACGCTCGCCCAAGATTATGCCTTTATGAGCCATCTCAAACTAAGAGATGAGGAAGAAGCAGAAAAAATCCAACAGCTCGCCCAAAGCAAAAACCTTGAAGAACACTTCCATTCCTTAAGTCGCGGAAGAGGAGGATACTCACTTTGATTTTTTCTTCTTTTTCTTCGAAGGCATGGTAGGGGCCTTTTGAGCCACGGGCTCTTCCCGTACGGGCTGAGATTCAAGCGCTTTGGCTTGAGCTTCGAGTTCTTTTCTGTAGGTCAGGAGACTCAAACCTGCTTCATAGGCTTCTCGGGTTTGCGAATTCATCAGAAAGACAGACACGAAGGGCATTTGCAAAAGCAGGAGAAAGAGCCCCATCACAGCCCCTGTAAATACCGTTGCGCAAAAGAGAGTGAAGAAAGGCTTATCCCATTTGAAGGCATATTGAGCTTGAATATCCTTACAAAATTCCTGGGCTTTCGTGATGGTATGAGCCAGATTCTGCACGTCTCTTTCGGCACGTTTAAAGAGCGGCGAGGTCGCTTGAGAAATCTCCTTCTGGCAAGCTTGAACAACGCTCTTAAAATGGGCGTCCAGCTGTATCTTTATATTTTTTGCAATGGCGTCTTGAATCTCCTCAGCGCACCTCTTTTCAAAGCTCACCATTTTTTCTTCCAGATCCTTTATTTGCTGGTGGTGGAACCTATCAAGGTACTGCTGAAGATCAGACTGAACCGATTTTAAAACCATCTCGCCCAAAGCTTCCTTTTCAAAGTCAGAGAAGTTTTGGTTGGGTGAGTCTTGGATCAGGGGATTTTGCATAAGCTCTCTTTTTAAAGAAATTATGAAATAATTATAGACGATTTTTTATTTTATTTCAAATGATTAATTTATCTTTATGCTGAAAGATAACTATAAAATTGGACTTTTTTTATTTTTCGTTAATATTTTCGAGCTTACTTTTGATTCTTACTATATGTGGCGACTCTTCAGGAAAGTTAGCCTTTGCAACTTCTAGGGCTTGCTTCAAATAATCCATAGCTTTAGTTTTAAAGGCTTGAGATTGATTGAAATTGCCTTCATTCTCTTCATCTTTAGATCTCTTAAGGTAAAATTGGGCGTAGCCCTCAAAAACCATGTAAATATCAGGATGATTACTCTTTTGAAATATATTCAAAGCTCTCATAAAGAGATTCTCAGCCTCCTTCATGTGACCTTCAAGAAGATAAACCTTTCCCAAGTTCTTTAAAACCCGAGCAGTTTCAATATGTTCTTTACCATAATGATTCTCATAAGTTCTAAGGGATTGTTCAAGTAAGCTCTTTGCTTTTGCATATTGACCTAAATTCGTATAAGCATTTCCTAAGTTTATCAAAACTAACGTGAGGTATACATCATTATCAGGTAAATTATCTTTATAAAGTTTAAAACTATGCTCAAGAAGGTTTTGAGCTTTTTTGTAGTCGCCTAACTCATTATAGATTTCTCCTAAATTTTGAGAAATCCATGCTGGATAAATTTGATTGTCCGGTTGGCAGCTTTTTTGAATAGCCATACTTTCTTCGAACAAGCTTTTTGCTTTTTCATACTGCCCTAATGCTGTATAAACCTTTCCTAAAAAAATTAAAGCCCCTGCCACATATATATGATTTTTAGAAAAATGTTTTTGATAAGAATTAAGACTCTTTTCAAGTAAATCTTTAGCTTTTCTATAACCTCCTAATTCTCTAGAAACGGTTCCTAAATGCAGTAATGTCCATGCCGTTTCGACAGGTTTGCCAGGATGGTATGTCTCATATATTTTTAAAGCCTCTTCAAGAAGCTCTTTCCCTTTTTCATACTTTCCTACTTCTCTATAAATATTTCCTAGATGAAGTAGACCCTGCGCTATACTACTATGATTTTGAGGGAGATTTTTCTTATAAGTAATAAGATTTTCTTCAAGTAAATCTTTAGCTTTTTTATAATCGCCCAACTCTCTATAAACGTCTCCTAGCGAAGAGAGAGACTGGAAAATTTGTATATTATTCTTATCTTTATCTTGCTTTAAATGGGCTAGGCCATCTTCATAGGTTTCCTTAGCTTTTTTATAATCGCGCAAATAACAGTAAATGCGCCCTAATGCATTTTCTATTGTGCCTCTAACATTCTCTGGTAAATTATTGTGCTTTAAAAATACCTTACAATGATTAACTAAAAGTTCAGCGTCTGAGTATTTCTTTTTTTCTATGGCTTCATATATATATTGCTCGAAAATATGAGCTATTGATTGAAGTTGTTGCTTATCGTCTTTTAAGTTTAATGCTTTTATAAGATACACTAAACTTACCTCTTGAGTGCTTCGGTGAATCGAAAAAGTAGAGCCTAATGAAAGACAATTTGCCTCATTTGTAACAAGGGAGTATTTTTTTAAATTATAAATAAAGTTATCAACCACAGCTTCGTCCTTATACCTACTCAGCAACTCTCTAGGAATGCTTTGAGAATCAAGAAAACTTATAAATAAGAGAAGATCCGCAAAGTCTTTGTGAAGATTGATAAACTGTTGTAAAGACAAAGTAATAATATGATATCGTGTTTTAATGTATTCTCCTGAATCTTTTAAAACGTTTTCTTGTACATTCAGGAATTCTTTGTCATATTTAGCCAAATTCTCTAAATAGTTCTTATAAGGAATATGCGTTGCTTTTAAATAATAAGCGGCAACGGAAACATCCAAAGGAAAGGGAGGAATGGCTTCTAAAAACTCTCTACTCTCCTCATATTGAGCAGGCGTTACGGAGTTCGTGTTATTATTATGCATTATTTTTATAAAAAGCTCTAATTTTTTTTGATCATTTAACTCATCAATAAAAATAATACCATTAACATATTTATTATTTTGAAAATTGCTGTTTCGGGTTGTTAAAATTATTTTTCCTTGCCCCCATGGGCCCCCATCCTGAGGAAAGTAATTTTGGAGATCTGCAAATTTTTCTACATTGTCATAAATTAAAAGCCATTTTGAATGTTCCCTGAGGTGTTCTTTTATAAACAAAAGAAGCTTATTTTCCCTCTTTTCCGAATTTTTTATGTCTTGTAAGTTTCTCAGGTTCTTTTTCTCTTCTTCTGTTTTTGCAAGAGTATGTGCAAGATCGTCGAATGAACTTATAAGGCTTTCATGGGTTTCGGAATTGATTTCCCAGATAAGAGGAAAGGGTTGTGAACGAGCATAATCTCTTGCTAACGTGGTCTTTCCAGCGCCTCCTATACCCACGAGAGCAACTGTCTGGATGTCTTCTTGTCCTTTTAATTTTTCTTCTATTTTTGCCGTAAGTTCAGGGCGATCTACAATAATAGCTTTCGCTGGGAGAATAAGATCAGACCGGATAGAATGAGAAGTGTTTATGTAATCTTTCCTGTTAAGTCCTTTTTGATCTTGGAACCCATCCATAACCAAAAAGCTAAGACTCAAAAATATCATAAAAGTAATGGCCGATAGTAAATACCATTTTTTTTCAACAACAATCTTCAGCACCGCAGGTTTCTTTGTTTCTTGAGCTATTCTTTCTACTTTTTGTTCTTCCAAAGAACTTATGTGGTGAGTTCCCTTCTGAATATTTTCATATTTTTCCTTAAAACTGGAAATTATCTTTTCCAGATTAAGATCAAGAAGAAGTTTCTCAAGAATTTCAAAAACTAAAAAGTAATAATTTTTTTCAACTACAAAATTTAAAGAACTCAAGTTTTTTATTTCTTTAGAATTATCCGCTTCAGGAAGAAGAAAAAGAACATTCTGTGATGACCGAGCCTTTTTTTGAAAAAGTTGAATGAACGATTTTTCTTCAACAATAGATTGAGGAACAATACATATCATATAGCCTACTTCTGAAAAACTAATAAGGCTCTGAGTAAAGAGTTCACTTTTCTGTTGAGGTTCTACAGAAACGACAAAGCCCACAAGCTTTAAATGTTTTTGAAGAGAATGAATAAAAGGTTTGTCAATATCTGCCTTTTCCCAGCACATCAGCGAACAACTTACATTTTTTTTGATGTTTAGTTTTGAAATATTTTCTAAGCTTTTTTCAAATCCCGCTTGAAGAATAAGATTCGAATAATGGTTTTTTATAAAAAAAAATTTATCTGATTGTTCAACAAAGTCGATGATACCTTCTCGTGCGTTGCATTCAAGCTTTAATGTAATGTTACGGATATAGTTTTCTATAGTCTTAGGCGAAAGTGTTAAGAAGGAGGCTATTTTTTTTGTGGTTCGCCCCCCAAGGATACACGCAAGTATGTCTATTTCTCGAGAAGAGAATTTTATGCCATTGATGGTGCCGACAGGTGTAGAGAAAGGGACAAGCAGAGACAAATTGTAATTTTTCTCCATAAAGTTATTTATCCTGTTTGTTAATCTGAGTACTTAAAACATTCCCTTAACTTAGCGTTTTTTCTTTGTTTAATCTGGATCGACTTTAAATAACCCTCCTCCTCCTGACTAGGGTATTTTTCCCTCCAGGGCACCCTGAAGTAAATTTTCCCGGTAAAAACGAACCATTTTCTCACGTATAATTTTCAGAGTGTCTTGGTTTGTTACGTCCCCCCCTGTTTCCAAGGCACAGTTTTTCACAACTTAGTAGAATATTAAGAAAGGAAACAACATGAAACGCAAACATTTATTACTTTTAACTTTTCTTCTTTCTCAATCAACACCGCTTTGGGGAATGGATCCCGAAGTGCAAAAATTAGATCATTCAATCCAAAAAGCTATTAAAAAAGTACATCAAAACCCTGATTATAATAGAAATGCCACAAAAGTGATTCTTGTCGGCGATACAGGGAGAGGAAAGACGACCCTTCTGCATTATTTGGCTGGAAAAAACCTCGATGTAAAACAAGTCCCTAACAGTACGAAATATTTTCTTGATGTTGACCCTCAGAACCTTCTTAATGGATCTACCGGACCAGCACGCACTATTAATTCAAGAACACTTTTTCCTTCTTCTTGGTATGATCAACCAAATAACGTCGTTTACTGGGATTGTACGGGGTTTAAAGATTCAAGAGGGCATGTGCAGGAAATTGCAAATGCCTTCGCTATTCACCAACTATTTAAAAGTCCTACACGCGTTAAAGTTGTCGTTGTTGCCGAAGAAAATGATGCTGATGGTGGTCGTGGCGAGGTATTTCTCAATTTATTAAAGAGAATTTCTGAGGTGCTCCCTAACTCTGCGCAGCTCAATCCCCCTTCCCAAGGAATCTCGCTCGTGATTACAAAACAACGGACTGATCCTTCGGGTCTTTTGCAAAACATTGCTGATGAACTAGATAACAGCAATCCACCTCATCAATTTCGTACAGGTGCTGTCAGAGATCTTGTTGAATTATTGAAATCCAACAATCGAAATGCTGCTCTTCCTGAACCGACAGGGCTAGGAGCTTATCCTGTTACTCATCGAACTGGAATATTAGCGAGCATTAATGCGGTGCAACCTATCGACAATCCCAGGGTCAATCTCGTTGTATCTGCAAATGCACGGATTCTCGCGAGAAACTATGCGCAAACCCTTAACGACAAGATCGTGAATTTAATTCGTAGAGTAGGATCTCAAGCCGTTGTTTCTTATTGTAATACCCAAATAGATAATCATACAGGGTCTGTAAGGGACTTACGAACAACCCTTAGAACGATGGAAGGATATTTAGACGGATTTAAAACGGGTCTTTTAGGGCTTCCCAATATTCAGGGAAACAATCTTACAGCCTATTTAAATACTATTTTTACACAAAACATAATGGCCCTTCCTCCGGCTGCTTCTCTTAGAAGGATGATCGAAGCCCTCTCTTTTCTTAAAACCATAGAGAACACGATTCAATACAATGCGGGTGCTTGGGCGCAGAGTTGGAGCACGGTTATCGACAAAGTGAGGTCTTTAACAGCTTTGGACACAAATGTTACGAATGGTGTTCTCAAAATAAAAGGAGCTCTTATAGGAACCAGCGATCTTAACGCCATACAGCGACCTTTTACACACGCAGACATTTTCGCATTCAATACAATTATAGTCGATGAAAACGTTACACATCCAGGGCTTTTACTTAACCTCATAGCTCCCTCTTGGAAGGTTGATGGTAGCAAAACCATCAATATAAGCGGCCTTGCGGGGCATCCAGGAGCGGATGGTTCAGGTGCGGGAGTGGATGGCTCACCAGGAAGAGCTGGCGGTAATGGCGGACCCTTCTATGGGAAAGGAGAAGATTTTTATCAAGTTAATCTTCTAACCGTTCATACCCATGGAGGTTCTGGGGGCGCCGGAGGCCATGGGGCGAGAGGAAGTGATGGGGCAAATGGACGCGATGGTGATCTTTCAGTAAGGACACCGTCGGGAAATACCTATTATTATCAGGATCCAGGAACAGATGGACAGTCTGGTGGAAATGGGGGTCAAGGCGGCCATGGAGGAGCAGGGGGATATAAAGGTTATTCTGTTATTGATGGTTATAATGCCTGGACGTCAACCTCTTCTAATGGAGCTGTTGGAGCTCATGGAAGTGCGGGCTTAGGTGGGACAGGCGGCGTACATGGAAGACATTGTCAGGGAACTCATGTTACAGGTCGTACGACACAAGAACAATATCCGACAATCCGCTGGATTACAGGTCGTACAGAGCAACAACCCTATCAAGTACCCAGAGATTTCGACTCTGAGATGTACAGTAAGTGGGACAGCCTAAGTGATGACGCTAGGTGTGCTTTATATCCTGATTTAGCTTCGGAGATTAGGTGGGGGAGCAAGGTCATGAGCATCTTTACTAAGGGAAAAGTAGAGGCTAGGCTACGTAAAGATATCCGTAGAAATCCTACTAGGACGGAATATGGAACAGTAAACTTACCCGATCTGCCAGTTGCTGATACAATATGGAAAACAGTATACTTACCAGATGTATGGCAAGTCCCACAGGGATATCAAGCTCCCAGAGGATCTGCTCCTAACGGTTTGCAGCCGACTGCACTTAATACCCACGGTCAACAAAATCCTCCGGCTCAAACACCTTTAAACACAGGAAATATTCTTCCTGCCTATCGAACATATTATCAACAGGCGCTAACGAACCCTGTTACAGCTGGTTTCGTCAAGGATTTTCCTAATCTCTAATCACACGTCCTATTCTACCTCTTGGTAACGCCAGGGGGTAGAATTAAAGCATCAAATAACGCTTGATTCTGACTACTTATATCTCTTATAAGCTGTCGCACTGTGTCGCATTCTCCTCAAAAGTCAATGCGACACCAGAAATCTAGGTTTTCTGCGGCTTGAAGGGGGATTGTCGCATTTGTCGCACTGTCGCATTCATTTTTAGAATTAAATATCACCATCAT
>CALBSK010000086.1 GCA_937967795.1 uncultured Alphaproteobacteria bacterium
ATTCTATGAAAATAGAAAAAATACTTTGTTTAAATATCTAATATTTGTATTAGACTGCCCTGGCATGCTTATGAACCCGTACAATTCACACTTGCCTCATTTTTTTGAGGCTAATATACTCCAAATTCGAACGTTTTTCACGCCTATCTTCTCAAAGCAGTGCGAAAAATATTTCTAACTCCCCGGCCTTCCCTTCGTTTCTTCCTCTAAGCGGGAATCACTGGAGATATTCTTCCTTTCTGTGTATGAGCTCATATGAACTCGTACAAAATTGACCTAGACAGAGATGGGCAGTTTATGGAACATTTGATATTATGAAAACAAGATGTGAAACTCCGTTCATAAGTGTGATTACACCAACGCTTAATAGAGCTTCTTTAATTGAACGGACAATACAAAGTGTTATCAATCAAGGATATCCAAATTACGAACATATAATTGTGGATGGGATGTCAACCGACGGTACTTTAGAGATTTTAAATAAGTATAAAAATATTAAAACTTACTCCTTCAAATGCTCAGCAACAGAAGCTCAAAATTTTGGCATTGATAAATCTAAAGGCGACCTCATTTGCTTTATTAATTCTGATGATTATTTTTTGCCGGAAGCTTTTCATACAATGGGGAGGTTCTTTTCTCATTTTAAAGATATAAGACTGTTTACGGGAAGTTTTATGGTAGAAGAGAAAGAAAAAATAATATACAAAGCACCTCTATTTCATAATATGCTGGACGTAGAAACTTTGGTATTCGGAGGAACCGGGATTAACGCTACTTTTTTTAAAAGAGAAATTTTTGAGCAATTTGGACAATTGCGTCATGACCTTAAAATTGCAAACGATAGAGGATTTATTGCAGAGCTTCTTTTAGGGGGGGAAAAAAGTATTTCTGTTCCTCAGCATATCCTTGTTTATTTGAAACATGAGGGATCAGGAACCATTAATAATAATGGAAGATTGAATATTACAATTATTCAAGAACATATAAAACTCTCACGTGAACTTATTTTAAGGACCAAGCAAAAGCGTTTAAAAAGATTTTTTCAAGCGTGGCATTCTTGGGAAAAGGCAAAGGAAGTTCTCTTTCATATTCAGAAAAGAAATTTTAAGAAGGCCTTAAAACACATGAAATTTTTTTTCAATGGGAAAATAATTTACATATTTTTAATGCACTCCGTTTGTTTTTATATGACTTGGAAAGTTAAATTTAATGTAAAAAGAAAAATAGAAGAATTTGGGTAATGCCTTGCAATCCTTATAGCGCAGATTTTTTCTCGCGTTTAGGCTTTATCCTCTACTTCCCACAGTTAAGAGGGTTGCGCCTCCTTCTAGAATTCAACGGGAATTTACTTTTTTTCTCTTAACTTCTGCCAGTAGGAAAGCCGTTTCTGAATCTCACGTTCAAATCCTCGTTTATAAGGCACATAAAAGGTCTTGCGTTCCATTTCTTCAGGAAAATAATGTTGACCTGAAAAACCTTCTGGTGTGTCATGATCGTAAATATATCCTTCACCATATCCTTCTTTTTTCATCAATTCGGTAGGTGCATTAAGAATGTGTTTAGGAGGGGGTAAAGAACCTGACACTCGCGCTTGTTTAAGGGCTTGGGGGAAAGCTCGATAGAGAGCGTTGGATTTAGGGGAAGTGGCAAGATATACTAAGGTTTGAACAAGAGCGAGCTCTCCTTCAGGGGATCCAAGTCTTTCATAAGCTTCAACTCCCGCAAGGGCTTGGACAAGAGCCTGAGGATCAGCAAGTCCCACATCTTCTACCGCAAAACGAATCATTCTGCGTCCCATGTAAAGCGGGTCTTCTCCATTTTCTAACATGCGGGAAAACCAGTAAAGAGCTGCATCTGGGTCGGACCCTCGTAAAGATTTGTGAAGAGCACTGATAAGATTGTAATGTCCTTCCTGAGCCTTGTCATAGAGAGGTGCCCTTTTTGTCACGAGTTCAATGAGGCGAGACGAATCAAGGGGGGTTTTGAGAGCTTCTGCTTCGATCACTTCCACCAAATTTAACAGAGCTCGCCCATCTCCATCGGCAAACTCAAGAAGCAGCGCTTTCGCTTCAGGCGTTAGAGGTAAAGTTTTCTCTAAATAATTTTCTGCGCGCGTCAAGATCTCTTCTAAAATTTCTGGTAAAAGCCTATTAAGTTTAAACACCTGACAGCGCGACAAAAGAGCACTATTCAACTCGAAAGAAGGATTTTCCGTGGTTGCCCCTACAAGGATAATCATTCCCTTTTCTACATAGGGTAAAAAACTATCCTGTTGTGAGCGATTAAAACGGTGAATTTCATCAACAAAAAGAAGAGTCGGAATTCCTTCTTCAAAAGTTTTTTGGGCTTTCTCAAAAACTTTTCTAAGATCTGCCACTCCTGAAAAAATGGCTGAAAGAGAGACGAATGGTATTCCGCAAGATTGAGCAAGTATGTGAGCAATGGTCGTCTTACCTGTTCCCGGAGGTCCCCAAAAGATCATAGAATAGAGGTGATTCTTCCCTACCATACGAGAGAGAGGCTTTCCTGGTCCTATAAGGTGGCGCTGTCCAGAAACTTCTTCAAGAGAACGAGGGCGCAAGCGCTCGGCAAGAGGAACAGGTTTTTTTGGCACTAGCCTGTTACCTCAAAGGTAAGAACTTGATCCCCTCGCCGAAGAATAAGGGTCCACTCACGCGTTGCATTCTTTAAAAGCCTCATCGCATCTTCTTTTGTTTTGATTTTTTTCTTATTAATGAATTCAAGGACATCTCCTGGCTGAATTCCGAGCTGAGCAGCGGGTCCTGTTTCTGAGACTTCTGTAATCACAACACCTCTTTGCATAGGATTTAACCCCAAATCAACAGCAAGGGAAGGAGAAAGCGTCTGAATCCTCGCTCCACGAAGTGGATTAACTTCTTCTATCGTGAAAGATGAAGAGTCTTTTGAATCCATTGGCTCAGTTAACATAATAGAAAGTTTTTTCTTTTCACCCTTACGCAGAATGGTAAGATCTACCTTTTTTCCGAGGGGAGAAATAGCGACTTGATAATCAAGAGAAGCATCATCTTCAATTTCATTATGATCAAGAGCAGCAATAAAATCCCCCACTTTTACCCCCGCTTTATCCGCAGGGCCTTCTGGATAAACTTCTTTTACGAGTACACCATAAGGGCGAGACAAACCTAAAGCATGGGCGTCATCCGCCGTTACAGATTGAACTTCCAAACCCAACCAAGGCCGTATAATACGCCCTTCATTTTTCACGCTTTCAATCACAGACATAGCTATATTAGTTGGGATCGCAAAACCAATACCCACAGATCCTCCACTCTTTGAATAGATAGCTGTATTTATTCCCACGACGCGCCCATCAGTTGTAACCAAAGGCCCTCCTGAATTTCCAGGATTAATGGCCGCATCTGTCTGAATAAAGGATCGATAATCACTGATTCCTTCCTGACTCCGAGCAAGAGCGGAAATAATGCCGCTTGTAACAGTCTGACCCACACCAAAGGGATTTCCAATAGCGAGAACAACATCTCCTACCTCAATATCTTCGGAAGGATTAATTGTGAGGAAGGGAAAATTCGTTCCTCCTTCAATCTGCAAAAGAGCCAGGTCCGTTTTCTTATCCCTGACAACTACCGTTGCAACGTATTCTCTTTTGTCAAAAAGGACCACATGAATCATGTCGGCATTTTCAATAACGTGATCATTCGTCAGGACAAGCCCCTCTTTGTTCACAAGGGTGCCTGATCCCAGAGAATTTTGAGCCTCATTCTCCCCAGGATGAAGGTGTTCAAAAAACTGTTTAAAGAAAGGATCATCCATAAAAGGAGACGCGGGGTATTCGAACTTAGCCTGATGAAAAGCATAAATGTTAACAACAGCAGGCGCTACCATTTTCACAACTGAAGCATAGCTCTCAATCTTTTTTTCACGGGTAAGAGGAATATATTTTGACTCTTCTTTAACTTGAGTGGCTTCTTTACAGGCCGTCATCACGATAGACATGCATAAAGCTATGAGGATAAATTTTAAAAATGGCATCGACATCCTACGTAAGGAAAAAGTTAAGGGAAGAACTCATTTAATCATATTTCTCTTAATTAATGATAAACAAAAAGAGGAACATCTGTTGATTTTAAAAGATCTTTTAAAAAAGATCCCATAAAAAAGTAACTGACCCCTCCTTGCCCAAAAGCTCCCATAACAATTAAAGAAGGTTTGAGATCTTCGATTAACTCGAGAATAGACTTCACCGGTTTTTGAAAACTTATTATGGGGTGAATATGGGCTTTTACATCATGATTTTGACAAAGCTTTGCTGCGGCATTAGCTCGGTCACGCGCCTCATTTTCATCCGAGCTAACGCTCGCTATATGAACCGTTTTTCCTTTAAAAATGCTAAGCAGAATGGCCATATGGAGGGCTCTTGAGGAAGCGAGAGTCCCATCAAAAGCAACAAGAATATGGGGACTATTTTGATGAGAAAGCGTAGGGCCCGTTACAATAATAGGACGGGGATTGTCCCTCATAATTTGTTTAACGGAAATCGTTGTTTCTTCAGTAGGCGTAAAATGAAAGTTTGCGTCTTTTCCAATAATTAACAAGTCATATTCCGTTAGAAAGTGCTCAATTTCATAAGCAGGCACACCGGTTGCATCAATAATAGAGCATGAAATTTTCTGAGTTTTGCAAAGATCAGAAAATTTTTTTTCAAGTTTATGAACACGATGT
This sequence comes from uncultured Alphaproteobacteria bacterium, assembly GCA_937967795.1. GTDB lineage: Bacteria > Pseudomonadota > Alphaproteobacteria > UBA9655 > UBA9655 > UBA9655. The sequence continues at coordinate 4,723 of CALBSK010000086.1, forward strand.
TTTGCATTCTCGAGAAGCTGTTCATCCAGCTCAACTTTAAAAGCCGCCCCTCCTAAAGGGATAGCTTCAGGAGCTGCAATCCAGGGTTCATCTAAAACACCAATTCCCGTAAGAGCTGCCTTGTGAGATAAAGCTAATTCAATTCCTATTTTTTTCGCTGATTCACTCGATTCAGAATCATCAAGAGTGACGAGGATATTTTTAATCATGAGCGCCTCTTTTTTATTTTAGCGGTTCAACATATACCGTTTATCTCATGATTCCTCAGGAATCAATTAGAGTCAAGGAAAAGCGGATCATAAAAAATAGCGGAAGCATTTTTCTAGTTTTTTAAGGATAGACATTTTTTGACACCCTATTCAATAAAAATACAAATAAGGATTATTGCCAAATCCCCCCTAAATCTCTATATAAAAACTATCAAGTTAAAAAAGAGATTGTGATGAAACTTCAAGATTTTCCTTCTATTCTTCCTTTATATGCTGCCAATGATACAATTTTACTTCCGCGAGCTCAACTTCCACTGATGCTGCAGAGAGATGACGAAAAAGCGCTTGTCGATAATTCCTTTCGCGAAGGACATCGACTTATTGGCGTTATTCAAGCCAACCCAGAAGGAGGACATTTTCAAAAGGGCTGCGTAGGACGAATTATTAGCTTTCAAGATGGAGCTCAAATTTTCATTACTCTAGGAGGACTGTGCCGCTTTAAAATAGAAGAGATTCTCGAAGAAGAGCCCGTAAAAAAAGCGAGAGTTAATTATCGGGGCTATGAGAACGATTTGGAGGAATCTATCACAGATCCTTTTGTAGACCGCCCTCGGCTTTTGAATCTTTTAAAGAACTACTTAGAAGATCAAGACATCATAGCAAATTGGGAAGAAATTGATCATGCCAGTGATGATCTTATCATCAGTTCTCTCAGTATGGCCTGTCCCTTCAAGCCTATTGAAAAACAAGCTCTTTTAGAAATTTCTTCCCTTTCTGATAGGTGTGATATGATGATTGCTTTAATGGAAGTTGCCTCTCCTCATATAAAAGGAGGGGGGCGATCTATCCTTCATTAGGGAGTGCTGTCATGAAAAAAAAATCGCCCTTAAATCCTAAGCTTTTTGAAATGCTCGTTTGTCCTCTTACCAAAGGGCCACTCAAGTATAATCCTAATAAGAATGAACTTATCAGTCCTTATGCAAAACTAGCCTATCCCCTTCGGGACGGCGTTCCCATTATGCTGATTGACGAAGCAAGAACCTTGAAAGAAGGTAAGTAAGATGGCCAACATGCAATTAGCTTCTAATAATCCTAATTGATATAATATTTGAATCTCTCATGCAAAATCTAATTTCTTTTCTTTTTTTTCAAATCGTTAGCCTTGGGACATTCTCCTTACTTTCTCCTTTTTTCAAAATTAAGTGTGATAAAGATAAAATAGGAACCTCTATTTTTTGGGGATTCTGGATTGCTATGCTTTTAAGTTACTTGTTCGCTCTTACAATACCTCATCGTTTAAATATAGCTTGCTATTTAATTTTTCTGGGTTCCCTTGTGGGAATTGGGCGTCTTATAAATACAGGAAAAATTCGAGAAATCTTGAAATCAAATTATGTCTTTTGTTTGTTTTTTTTGATACCGTTTGTATTCTTTTTAGTGCATAAACCCTCTTCTTGTGATGAATATGGTCACTGGGTGTTGTTACCTAAAATTTACGTAGAAACGAACAATTTGGTTACTGCCGCTGTAACTTCTGGCGTGGGGTATACCCCTTTATGGGCTCTTCAAGCTGCGTTTTTTGAATTTCTAACGCCAGGAAATTTCAGTGAATCTGTGATAGCAACTCTTAAAATAGGGATTTTTATTTCTTTTTTATTTTTTCTTAAAGAAACTTTTAAGCTTAATAATTTAATTTTTTTGCTTTTCTCTTTTTTCACTCTTTTGATAATCTCCAAATTTAATAAGCACCTTGTTATTGAATTTCCAATTTGTATGCTCATCGCCTCTCTTTCTTTTGTCGTTTACGCTCTGGAAAAGGGAGAAGGAAAAGAGCTTCTTGTTTTACTTTTAATCGGAGCGCTCTCTCTTTATATGGTTAAAAAGTCCATGATAGCTGTTCTTCCCTCAGTTCTATGGTATCTGTGGGTGAAAAATTATAAAAAACAGCTCTTCGTTTTTTTAGGGATTTTTTGTTTTTTTGTCATCTCTTGGAAAATTAAAACTTATGGAACATCAGAATTATTAGCGCCAGGCCATACCATCAATAGTTTTTCAAGCTCGCAAGCTTTTCTTGTTTATTCTTGTTTCTTTCAAAAAGTTAAAGAGAATTTTTTTTATTTTCTTATTTTTGGGATAAGCCTTTATTTATTTTTTAGAGAATCTCAAAGATTATTTATCTTTTATATAATTTTCTCACTTATTTTTATAATGGCCTTGATAGTGAGTTATCTTTTTTCTTTTTCTGATATTGAAGCTTTAAAGTTGGCTTCTTTCCTCAGGTATATGTCATCCGTCTTTTACCCCGCCTATGTATTAGCCCTGTTTATCCTTCTTTCGAAAATTTTAGAAAAAATAAAAATTCAACCTAAAAAAATTGAGCCCTCTCGTATACGGTTAGGAATCGCCGTCCTTTCTTTTACCATTGGTGCTTCTTATTTTTATCAAGGATATAATGAATCTAAAAGGGATTATGTAGGCCAGATGATTGCAAAAATTCCGCTTTCCCTCATTTCTCAACATGAAAATGTCCTTATTCTTGGTTCTCTTGTTCCTCAATATGGCTATTGGCGGTTTAGATACCATTTGTATCCTTGGGTTCAAAAACTTGAATTTCGTTCATTTGATAACCTTTCCGATCAAGACGTTGAAAAAATGTTGAGTAAGAATAATTTAATTATTGTAAGAGAGACAAACGATAAATTTAACCAATATCTTAAAACTTATTGGGGGCTTGATACGAGAAGATACGCTCAATTTCTTCTTTACAAAAAGAATAACAGAGTACAAACTCAAAAATTATGAGTTATTTTTTCATTATCCCCGCTTATGAACCTGATGCTAGAATTGTTGATCTGATACGACAACTTCTTGAGAACTCACAAGCTCGTATTTGCGTTGTGGATGATGGGAGTCAAAATACCCTGCCTTTTAAAGATTCGATTTTTCAGAACAAGAGAGTCAGTCTTCTTCATCATGCAATTAATTTAGGCAAAGGCGCTTCTCTAAAGACGGCCTTTAATTACGTTTTAACACACTTTCCTCAAATCAAGTCAGTTGTAACGCTGGACGCCGATGGCCAACATGCGATTTCGGATGCTCTTAAGATTGCTAAAAAAGGACAAAGCAGCCAAGCGCTCATTTTAGGAACCAGATCCTTTTCCTTATCGGGCCAAAAAATTCCCTTAAAATCCCGTCTAGGAAATATTATTACTCGATTGGTATGGCGTCTTATAATGGGATCGAAAATCACAGACACTCAAACGGGATTGAGAGGAATTCCCTCCTCGCTGATGAAGGGCTGCCTCCATATTTTACCCAATCGATATGAATTCGAGATGGAAATGCTTTTAAAAGCAAACGAGTTAAACATGCCCTTAGTAGAAGTCCCTATTGAAACAATTTATATTGATCAAAATCGAGGATCTCACTTTAACCCCTTTTTGGATTCCTTAAAAATATATTTCGTTCTCTTCAGATATTCCTTCTCAGCTATTATTTCTACAGCCGTAGATTATATGGCTTTTTATATTTTATTAGCCTTTTTTGGCGTAGGGTTGTCCTTTATTGTCGCTCGATTAGTCTCTTTTTTTGTGAATTACAATTTGAACAAAACTTTTGTGTTTCGGAGTAAAAGAGCAAGCACCCACTCTCTTTTAAAATATATGGTTCTTTTTTGTTCCAATCTTTATATTGGGTATTCCTCAATGGAATATATATCTTTTCAAGGTTTTTTTACAATTTATTCTAAAATTGGGGTCGACATTCTTCTCTTTTTCTTTAACTTCTTTATACAAAGGGAATGGGTCTTTAAAAGTTCCCCGAGTGAAAATTAATTAACGCCTCATATAACCTTGGATTTTTGCATTTCTTGTGGCCCCCCAGCAAGGCTTCTGATAATCCCCCTTAATGTGCGAACCTCTTGTTCTGTTAAATGAGCTCTCTGAAAAATATTTCGAATATTATGAACCATGGTAGCTCGTTTTTTTTGATGACGAAGAAAACCGGTACGATCCAGTTCTTCTTCCAAATGATTAAAGAATTTTCCAAGTTCTTCACGTGTTGCAAGGCAGGTTCGTCCTGTTCTAAAAATTTGAGAAGGATAAGAAGAAATTTGCGAGAACCATTCACAAGCAATTACTGCCACCGCATGGGCAAGGTTAAGAGAAGGAAAATCAGATTTTGTGGGTATCTTAATAAGCGCTTCACACAAGGAAATATCCTCACTACAAAGGCCACATCTCTCGCCTCCAAACAAAACACCAACCTTTTGGCCTTGTTGTTCTGACGAAGCCAGACGCTCTAAGCCTGGCTTCGGAGTATAAATGGATTTGATCATGTCATGAATACGACTGGACGTTGCAAAAAGGCGATGTAAGTCATGAATCGCGTTTGAAGTCGAAGGAAAAACTTGTGCACTTTCAAGAACTTTATCAGCACCTGCAGCGAGGGGAATTGCTTCAGGATTAGGCCACCCATCACGAGGTCTCACCAATCGTAAGTCAGTAAGACCAAAATTTAACATTGCTCTTGCAACAGCACCTATGTTTTGGCCGAGCTGAGGCTCGACAAGAATAATCGTTAATGTATTTTCGGCCACAAATCCTCAATTTATTGTTGTCTCCATGTGGTCCCTTGAGGACCATCTTCTAAAAGAACCCCTGCCTCTAAAAGTTCACGACGCACGCGGTCGGCTTCAGTAAAATTTTTTTGTTGTCTTGCGAGCGCACGTGCCTCAATAAGCGCTAAAATTTTGGCTTCGTCAATCCCTGATTTTCCTTTAAACCAACTTTCAACATCCTGCTGAAAAAGCCCCAGCCAAGTCCCACTCGCTTTTAAAGTGGACGCCAATTTATTTTTTTCTTTTTCATTCGAAGTTTTGTACAAACGTGTTGCGAGATCATGCAAAACAGAAATGGCATGAGGGGTATTCAAATCATCCTCAAGAGCCGTCTTAAGGGGCTCAAAAACTTTTCCTTCTGGATCTATTGTTCGTCCTCTTAAAGCATTATAAAGACGGTCAAGACTTTGTCGGCTTTGGAAAACAACCTGATCGTTCCAATCCAAAGGTTGACGGTAATGGGAAGATAAAAGAACAAAGCGAATAAGCTCCCCTGGCATTTTTTCAAGGAGCTGATGAACAGTGATAAAATTTCCCAAAGATTTGGACATTTTTTCGCCGTTTACAGTCAACATACCATTGTGTACCCATACCTGAGCGAAAGTTTGGGGGCCAAAACACGCCTGACTTTGCGCCATTTCGTTTTCATGATGAGGAAAAATAAGATCTTGCCCCCCTCCATGAATATCAAAAGTGTCTCCTAGGTATTTTAAAGACATAGCTGAACATTCTATGTGCCACCCCGGGCGTCCATATCCCCATGGACTTTCCCAGCCTGGCATTCCTTTTGCCGAGGGCTTCCAAAGAATAAAATCTTCTGGTGCCCGTTTGTAAGGAGCAATTTCAACACGTGCCCCTGCCAGCATCTCTTCGTGCTGACAACGGGACAGCTGACCATAATCAGGAAAGCTTTTGACGGAAAAAAGAACATGCCCCTCACTTTCATAAGCATGTTCTTTTTGAAGAAGAGTTTGAATCATTGAGATCATTTCATTTACATGCTCGGTAGCCTTAGGTTCAATGTGAGGCGGAATATTTCCTAAAGCCTTCATGTCTTCTTGAAAATATCGAGCGGTTCTTTGGGTAAGATCATAAATTTCCTCTTCGTTTTCTTGCGACGCCTTAATGATCTTGTCATCAATATCGGTGATATTTCGCACATAGGTCACTTTGGGGTATAGGTTTAGTAAAAGTCTGTTTAAAACATCAAAAATGACGTAAGGGCGAGCATTACCGATATGGGCAAAATCATAAACCGTAGGCCCACATACATAAAGACGAATATGGTCAGAAATCAAAGGAGTAAAAGTTTCTTTTTGATGAGTTAAGGTATTGTATAAAAGCAACGGCATCTTTCTAATCTCTTGCGGTTTGAAGTCGATTAAGTACTTTGGGGCGTCCCATGAGAAGAATCAAGTCTTTTAGCTCAGGCCCATGTTCCCTTCCTGTAAGAGCCTTTCTTATTGGCATAAAGAGGTCTTTTCCTTTAAGGTCCGTTTCTTCTTTAACGTCATTCATCCAAGTTTTAAACGTGTTCTCATCCCAAGGTTCAATCGGCAGAAAGTGTTCCGCAACCTCTAAAAGGCCTTTGTTTTCTTGCGAAAACATTTTATGCCCATAGCAAATGGTCCACCATTCTTTAATCTCTCGGAATTTTGTAATATTTTTTTGAGCCAGGCTCCAAAATTCGGGCGGGGCGTCTTTAATGCCCATGGCTTCCAGACGAGATTTAACCTGGTCAAAAGAAAGACTTTGCAGAATTTTTATATTCATTTGCCACAAATCCTCAGGATCAAGTTTGGGCATTGACCTTCCAAATTTTTGAATATCAAACTCAGATAAAATACCCTTTAGACTTAAGTGAGACGTAATGGGATCCGAAGTCCCTAACTTTGCAAGAAGGCTATTGATGGCCATCGGCTCAAGCCCGTCTTTGCGAAGCTGTATAAGGCTTAAGCTTCCCTCTCTCTTTGAAAGACCTTCACCTTCACGACCCGAAATGAGAGCTAAATGACCAAATTGAATAAGATTAGGTTTTCCCTGAAGTGCTTCCATGATTTGAATTTGAATAGCTGTATTTGTCACATGATCTTCTCCTCTGATAATATCAGTAATTTCCATCTCGAGATCATCAACGACAGAAGCTAAGATATAGACAGGTGATCCATCTTCTCGAATCAAGATGGGGTCATTTAAAAGCTCTCCTTGGAAATGAACCTCTCCTCGTATAAGATCACGCCACTTTATTTCTCCTCTTTCCATTTTAAATCGCCAATGAGGGTTTCGGCCTTCTTCCTTATACTTTTCGATTTGCGCAGGGGTTAAGGAAAGCGCCGCTCGATTATAAAGAGGAGGCTTTCCAGCTGAAAGTTGGACTTTCCTTTGCAAATCAAGTTCTTCTTGCGTCTCAAAGCAAGGATAAAGCCTTCCTTGAGCTTTAAGAAGATTAGCAGCTTTCTCATAATGCGCGAGACGGTCGGATTGTTGGATAACTTCATCATAATGAAGCCCTAACCAGACAAGATCTTCCTTGATTTGATCCGCATATTTTTCTTGAGATCGCACGGGATCTGTGTCATCAAGACGGAGGATGAAATGTCCCCCCTGAACACGCGCATACAGCCAATTAATGAGGGCCGTTCGGGTATTTCCAAGGTGGAGATAGCCTGTGGGAGAAGGGGCAAATCGTAATTTTGTCATTGTTGTATCTTTGCAACTTTCTAAAAGATTTTTTTTCAATCCTTACTTTTTTATTAATCTTGGAGCTTAGTGCATGGTATTACATAAACTCGGTAACTTTCAAGAAAGGATATGAAACATGAAGAAAGTTTCTTTACTCGCACTTGCTGCCTCACTTGCAACCCCTGCAGTTGCAGATGTTTGCCCAAAGGGCTTCCAAGGTTTCCATCTCGGTGGTAACATCGGATACGGTGTAGGCACTGCTAATAAAACAGGAACTCTTACTAACTCAGAAACGGACAGCTCATTTAGTGGTGAAAGCACAACTTTCAGCAATAGATTAGGCTTTAAGGGAGTTGATGGTGGTATTGGCACCGGATATACTCATCGGTTTGGGAATTGGGGACTTGGCATTGCTTTTGATGCCAATTGGGCTAATACCAAGGGGAGATTTACAACAACTGGCGTTGCTGACTCGGAAGAGTCGCAAACAGTAAAAGGGAATGCTCGTTTGAAAAACTCCCTTCAACTTTATGCACGCGCAGGCTATGTTATTGGTAACCAAGCCATGCCATTCGTCGCTCTTGGTTGGGATAACTCCAAATGGGCTCACAAGACCAGTATTTCTAGAACTATTACGAGTGATTCACCTTCAACTACCACCATATCCGCAAATAAAAGCAAGCGTTTGAATGCTTTGATGTGGAAGCTCGGTGTGGATTTCTTAGCAACAAAACATGTAGTTGTTGGATTTGAGTACACAGGAACCTCCGCAGGCAAGATTAATTCAAAAACGACAAATGCTGATGGAGATGTTCTGAAGAGCAGCTTTAAGACTCCTCAATATAACAAGTTTGCTTTGACAGCTAAGGTTGTCTATTAAAACTTGAGCCTTTTATAAAGGTACGTTTCCTTTAAAACCCCTGTTTCGGCAGGGGTTTTTCTTTACCAAATTTTTACTTTAATCGGATAATTTAATGAAAGAAGGAAGAGTTTCCTTTTTCTTAAAATTCGGTAGTATAACCTCCATGCAATTAATGAGGCTTAGATGGAAAAAGAAGGGTATTATCGGAGTCCCACCCTATGGAAGAATAAGCTTGTTTTTACAGCGGACGATGATTTATGGGAAGTTCCTCTTACAGGAGGAAAAGCCGAACGACTCACAGCAGGGGCAGGAGAAGCGAATGATTCCGCTTTTTCTCCTGACGGGAAATGGCTTGCTTTCACAAGCACCTCTGAAGGCCACGCAGAAGTTTATATCATGCCTTCAGAAGGTGGAGAAGCCACGCGTCTTACTTATATTCCTGAGGGTTCGATGGTTGTGGGATGGACACAAGCCAACGAAGTCATTTTTTCTTCAACTAAAAATAACCCTTTTCGCATACGCTCTCTTTATAAATCGGATATCAAAACGGGAAGGGTAGAACCCATTTCTTGCGGTCCTGCAAACTTCATCTCCTATGAGCTCAAAGGCAAGGGATGTGTCATTCAACGTCATGGTCATGGATACGTTTCATGGAAGCGCTATCGGGGAGGAACGGCAGGTGAATTGTGGATTGATCGTCAAGGCAGAGGAGAGTTTCAAAAGCTCATTGAGATTAAGGGTAACGCTTTGCGTCCCCTCTGGATCCAAAATCGCATTTATTTTATCAGTGATCATCAGGGCCATGGAAATGTTTATTCTTGTACACCCGAGGGGACAGACCTTAAACGTCATACCTCTCACGAAGATTACTTTGTAAGAGGACTCGCTTACCATGAAACGTCTTTTGTTTATACGGCGGGGGGCGATCTTTTTCAGTTTTCTCCTGAAAAAAAACCTTCCCAAAAAATCCACGTTGATTTTATCTCTTCTTTCTCTCAACGGGCACGAAAATTCGTGGATGCAAGTTCTTATCTTTCAGGGTACAGCCTTGATCAAAAAGGCTCTCACCTTACCATCATTACAAGGGGGCGGCCTTTTTCATTTGCAAACTGGGAAGGTGCGGTCAATCAATATGGCGAGAAAGATGATATTCGATATAAATCTGTTTCCTGGCTTTATGATAATAAACGCCTTTTAATTGTCAGCAGCCGGGAAGGAGAAGACCGGCTGGAAATTCATGCAGTAGACCCTATGAAAGAGCCAAAAATTCTTAAAAAAATGGATTTGGGGCGGATCATCTCCCTCAAAACATCTCCCGTCCGAGATGAAGGTATTCTTATTAATCATCGCTGTGAACTTTTTCACATTGATTTAAAGACCCAAAAACTTACTCTTATCGATAAAAGCATTTTTGGAGATATGGGAGGGTTAAATTGGTCCTCGGATGGGCGGTGGATTGTTTATGATTATCCCATTAATGATCGTTTGCGAGCCATTAAGCTCTGCGAGATGAAAAATTTTAAGACCCATGTGATTACACGTCCTATCCGAGAAGATTTTTGTCCCTGTTTTGACCCCGAAGGAAAGTATATTTATTTTCTTTCAAAGCGAACGTATTCACCTTATTCAGATAATCTTCAATTTGAAATGGGCTTTCCTAAAGGAACAAAACCTTATCTTATTCTTCTTGATGAAACGCTTTTCTCTCCTTTTATTCCTCAACCCAGGAAAGATGAGGGAAAGCCTCAGAAAGAAAAAAAAGAAAAGGGAGTTAAACACATTAAAATTGATCTAAAGGGGATCGAAGATCGTATCCTCGAATTCCCTGTTTCTGAAGGGGATTATGTAACCATTCGTGGCATACCAGGAAAAGCACTTTACCTTTCTCGTCCTTTCCAAAGCGTTATAGAAAAAGAGGAAAACGGTACCTCACAGGGAAACTTAGAGTGTTATGACTTTGTCCTAAAAAAAGAAGATACCCTCATGACTCAAGTTTCTTCTTTTACCCTTTCGGGGGATTTTCAATGGTTATGCGCTTATGGAGCTAAAAAGCTTAGGATAACGAAAGCAGGAGAAAAACCTCTCGATAATGATCCTTCCTATCGTAAAGGAGGGTGGATTGATCTGAAGCGTGTAAAGGTTTCTGTGACGCCTTTTAAAGAATGGTCTCAAATTTTTGAAGAGGTGTGGCGGCTCCAAAAAGATTTTTTTTGGACAGAAGATATGTCTATGGTGGACTGGAAAGGAATCTATAAGCGTTATCGACCCCTTTTAGATCGCATTGCAACACGAGGTGAACTCACCGACCTTATCGCTGAAATGCATGGTGAGCTTGGCACTTCTCATGCTTATGTCTTCGGTGGTGATTATAGATATCCTCCCAACTACCCTATCGGAGATTTAGGGGCTGATTTTGTGTATGATAAATCCGAGAAATCATACCGCATTTCTAATATTGCTCAGGGAGATCGTTGGAATCCTTCTCAAACGTCTCCTCTCACATCGCCGGGCCTTGGAATTGGTGAAGGAGACCTCCTCTTTGCCGTGAATGGCCAGAAGCTTGATGAAACCACTTTTCCAGAAAAGCTACTGGTTAATCAAGCCCACAACACCGTTTCACTCCTTGTAAAAGAGGGAAAGAAAAAGGTAAAGAATGTTTTCGTTAAAACCCTTGCTTCACAAATCCCTGCTCGCTATAGGGATTGGGTTGAAAAAAACAAAGCTTATGTTCATGAAAAAACGAAAGATTCAGTAGGTTATATTCATATTCCAGATATGAAAGTCAACGGATTTGCAGAATTTCACCGAAGCTTTTTAGCAGAGCTGAATCGAGAAGGCCTTATCATTGATATCCGTTTTAATGGGGGTGGAAATGTATCGTCCCTTCTTCTTGAAAAGCTCGGTCGTACACGCCTTGGATACGATCAAAGCCGTTGGTGGGGAGCTATGCCTTATCCTCTGGAATCTCCTATGGGACCTATGGTTGGGCTCATCAATGAATATTCAGCCTCTGATGGTGATATCTTCTCTCATAGTTTTAAAATGCTAAAACTTGGCCCCCTCATCGGCAAAAGAACGTGGGGGGGGGTTATCGGCATGTGGCCTCGTCATAGCCTTGTTGATGGAGGGGGCACTTCTCAACCCGAATTTTCTTTTTGGTTTCATGATGTGGGCTGGGGTGTTGAAAACTATGGAGTCGTTCCTGACATCGAGGTTGAAATATCACCTCAAGATTATGAAAAAGGAATTGATCCTCAGTTGGATCGTGGGATTTCTGAAGTTCTCGCTATTTTAAAGGCTTCCTCATCTCCCCCACCGTTCTCCACAGAACGTCCTAATTTGGCCCCCCCAAAGCTGGAAAAATAAGGGTTCTTCAGCGATTGGCTCCTGGAATCCACAAGATATCCCCGGCGTTTTGATGATTATCATAACGGGAAAGTACAAAAAGGACATCCGAGAGTCTATTGAGGTAATGGATAATAACTGTATTCACAGGTTCAGACTCTTTTAAAAAACATACGGCCCTTTCTGCTCTCCGAACCACAGCTCGTGCTTGGTGAAGCGCTGCAGATAAAGTTGATCCTCCCGGCAGGATAAAAGAGTGAAGAGGGGGTAAGGATGCATTATAATAATCAATTTTTTCTTCTAAAAAAACCACCTGATGGGGATGGAGACGAAGTCTTTCTTCTCGTGATTTGTGCTCAGGCGCACACAAATCTGCACCAACATCAAAAAGGTCGTTTTGTATATGAAATAAAAGCTTATCTATTTCTCCTGTTGCGTGAATACGGCTTACGCCAATAGAAGCATTCGCTTCATCAACATCTCCAATAGCTGCAATACGAGGAGAGCTCTTCAAAACTCGCTCTCCTGTTCCCAGGGACGTTTTCCCCTTATCTCCTCCTTTTGTATAAATACGTGTGAGGAGAACCACTTATTTCACCTTTAAAAAGAGAAGAAGTGAAAAAATTAAAATAGAAAAGGCTTGAAAGAGGATCCTAAGCCGCATCATTTTATTGCTGCGCACCTCAGCCTCTTTTCCCTCTTTAAACATGTTAAGAAGTCCTAATATTAAGGCTCCTCCTGTTGCAGCCATCGCTCCGATTAACAAAATTTTAAGGGTGAGCTCAAGAGTCATACTTTATATTTTTGGAGGAGTTCATTAAGATCTTCGGCGTTACAAAGACCTAAGTGAACAGGATTTGCAGGTTTGATCTCATTGATATTCCGATGGGTTTTTGATCGTATTGTCTGAATTGTATTTTTGGTTGTCCCCAAGATATTGATAATATCCGTATCGTTAATGGTGGGAATTTCCTTTAAAAGCCATGCAATCCCATTAGGTTTAGCCTGACGAAGAATCAGAGGGGTGTATTTCGCTTTTTTTCGAATTTTCCCTTTGTGAATATTCGTTGTTAAGCGCAGCCTGGCTGAAGAGTCAGCTTGACAACGTTCAATTTCATCCAGAGTAAGTTGTCCAGAAGAAATAGGATCGTGGCCTACCATCCCCACCGCTATTTCTCCATCGGCAATGGCTTGGACTTCCAGAGGATGAAAATTACAAAAATCTCCAATTTGTTCAAACGTTAATGTTGTGTTGTCGATAAGCCAAACAGCTGTGGCTTTAGGCATGAGGGGCGCAGTCATTGTGCTCTCACCTTTCTCTAAAATTTGTTAACTTAAGTGATTTAATCATAGGTTATTTTTCTCTAAAATAAAATTCTTAAAATTTCTCATTTCCAAAGCAGATTCCGAGCCCTTTAGCTGTTTTAACCAGGGAACCGTCAATGTCTACGGCTTGATATCCTGCAATAGCAAGTTGGATGGGTACATCAACAACTTGACGATTTTGCCAAGCCACCATACGATCAAATTTTCCTTGAGCAATCAAATCGACGGCATGAATGCCAAAAGCAGAAGCTAATATCCGATCTTGAGGAATGGGTTGCCCTCCTCTTTGTACATGACCTAGAACTGTAAAGCGCGTTTCAGCACCTGTAAGTTCTGTGAGGCGATTTGCAAGATGCTGAGAAATGCCTCCATACCGACTTTTCCCTTCTATGTCAGTGATTCTTGCTTTTTCTCCTGTTTCCATCCCAATAGCTTCTGAAACAACAACAAGAGCAAAATTACGCCCTCCTTCTCGCAATGATTTAATCTTATGAGCCACTATTTCTATTTGATAAGGAATTTCAGGAATTAAAATAATATCAGCTCCTCCAGCAATACCAGTAACCAAAGCGATATGTCCTGCATCTCGCCCCATGACTTCTAAGATCATGACTCGATCATGACTTGCCGCTGTAGGCTGAAGACGATCGAGGGCCTCTGTGGCTACATGAACGGCCGTCATAAAACCAATCGAATGTTCGGTATGGCTCAGATCATCATCGATCGTTTTAGGAATTGCAACAAGATTTAATCCTCCTTGTTGTGCAAGACGTCTCAGGATATCTTGACTTCCATCTCCTCCGATGCCGATCAATGCATCCAGCTTTAAAAGGTTGTATCCTTCAATAACGTTTTGAGAGAGATCCTTTATTAGTCCATTTGTAAGGGGATAAGCAAAGGGATCTCCTTTATTCGTTGTTCCCAAAACAGTTCCTCCCTGGCGCAAAAGTGCGCTCGTACAAAAAGAAAGATCGAGTTTCACCGCATCAACGGGACGACGCATAAGGCCATGTGTGCCTTGATGAATACCATAAACATCCCATCCGTATTCCTGAATAGCTCTCAGAGTAATCGCACGAATGACGGCATTAAGTCCCGCGCAATCTCCGCCACTTGTCAAAATGCCGATTCTTTTCATCGAGTAAACCTCCTTAATTTATTTAACCATTATTTCAATTCAATAACATCAAGAAATTTTTTGCGGATTTTACCAAAAAAATTTGATATAGTTCGACCTTAATGAAAAATTAAGTGGTATGATGACGAGAGAAGACCTAAAGCACAAGCTCAATAATCTAAAAAATGAACATCGGGCTTTGGATGACGAAATTGCATGTCTCATGACAACACCGCTTTATGATCAGGTTGGCGTTCAAAGATTAAAGAAACGAAAACTCCAACTGAAAGATGAGATCACCAAACTTCAAACAAAGTTAATTCCTGATATTATTGCCTAAATTCCTTTTTTGTTAAAGAGGTTCTTATGACAACATTAAATTCATACAAGTTAACGTTCCAGTAATGAGGAGCCTTAATCGAAAAAGCTCGTCAATCTTCATCTGTAGGGGTTTCAATCCCGACAACATCTTCATCTTGCCCAAAATCAGAAGTATCCTCAAGAATAGCATCGCTCTCTTCAAGAGGTTCTAGTTCTTCTTCCAGTTCTAAAACTAATGTTTCGTCTAACTCAGCAGGAAGAGGAAGAGGTTTTGCATCAGATACAGGGGGGCGGCCACGACGCTTTTTTATAAAAGCTTCAAGGTCAAAAGTGCTGGCGCATTTAGGACAAGTAATGGGTTGGCGACACATATCATAGAAACGAGCATTACAATTTGGACAAGCTCGTTTGAGACCCCATTTTGGTTTAGACATAGGTTTCATTTCCTTTCTCTATCACACTTATATGGATAAGGGCTTTGTCACGAGTCAACATTTCTGTCAATAACCTGAATTACTTTTTTGTCGATTTTTTCTTTAAACTATGCCATTAGCATTTTGAGTTGTTGGAGAGAAAATGTCTTCTATTACGATCACCATTGATGGACCGGCAGGCGCGGGAAAAGGCACACTAGCTCGTCATTTGGCTCAGATTTATCACTTAGACCATCTTGATACAGGCCTTCTTTATCGTGCAGTTGCTCTAAAAATGCTAGAAGAGAACGAAGATCTTACGGACGAGAAAGCCGCAATAAAAATAGCTTCGTCTTTAAGGATGGATACTCTTAAGAACCCGGCTTTAAGAGATGAGGCAGTTGGGGATGCGGCCTCCCAAATTGCTACTTTTCCTGAAGTCCGAAAAGTTCTTTTAACCTTTCAAAGGGATTTTGCGAACACTCCTTCAAAAGAGAAGAAAGGTGTCGTTTTAGATGGTCGTGATATTGGTCTTGTGATACTGCCGGAGGCTTTCTGTAAGATTTATGTCACAGCTTCTCCCGAGGTCAGAGCACGCCGCCGACTCAAAGAGTTGCATCAAAAGGAAATTAACAGTATATATGAAGTTGTACTTGAGGATATTAAAGTTCGTGATGCACGGGATCAGACAAGAGAAGTTTCTCCTTTGCAGCCTGCTCGAGGTGCTTTTATTCTCGATACATCAGAACTTAACATAGGCGAAGTTGTTGAAAAAGCTTGTTTTTTTGTGGACTCAAAGTATCCTAAGGCTTATAAGAGGACCTCTTCGTCTTTTGAATAGAAAACGTCGGCATTTCTATTTGATGAAACATCTAACTTTATTATTCTTTATGGGCCGAGCATAAAGAAGAGATATTTTTAAGGAAACCTATTAATGACAGAAAAAACCTCTTTATCTGGAGGAGTTCCTTCACAGGACACAGAAAATTTTGCAGCTCTTTTGGAAGAATCATTTGGGAAATCTCAGAGCCTTGAAGGTCGCGTAATCAAAGGAAAAGTAATTGCCATCGAAAATGATGTTGCGATTATTGATGTAGGATTAAAGTCAGAAGGCCGTATTTCTTTAAAGGAATTTTCAGCATCGGGTACAGAACCGGACTTAAATTTAGGAGACACTGTTGAAGTTTATTTGGAACGTCTCGAAGATAAAAATGGAGAAACCATTCTTTCTTACGAAAAAGCACGGCGTGAAGCGGCTTGGAAGGTCCTTGAAAAATCTCATGAGAAGAATGAACATGTTGATGGGGTGATTTTTGGTCGTGTAAAAGGTGGATTTACTGTTGACCTTAAGGGGGCGATTGCCTTTTTGCCAGGAAGTCAGGTCGATATTCGACCTGTGCGAGATGTTTCTCCCCTCATTGGCGTTGCTCAACCTTTTCAAATTTTGAAAATGGATCGCAGTCGCGGAAATATCGTTGTTTCAAGGCGAGCTGTTCTTGAAGAAACCCGTGCGGAAGCTCGAAGCGAGCTTGTTTCTCGTCTGGAAGAAGGTCAAATCCTTGAAGGAATTGTTAAGAATATTACAGATTACGGAGCCTTTATTGATTTGGGAGGTATAGACGGCCTTCTCCATGTGACTGATATTGCTTGGCATCGAGTTAATCATCCCTCTGAAATGCTTACAGTTGGACAATCTGTGAAGGTTCAAATCATTCGCTTTAATCCTGAAAATCAAAGAATTTCTTTAGGAATGAAGCAGCTAGAAAGTGATCCTTGGGCAGGAGCTGAGGTTAAATATTCAGTAGGAGAAAAGGTTACGGGTCGCGTGTCAAATATCACGGACTATGGAGCCTTCATAGAACTAGAACCAGGAGTTGAAGGATTGGTTCATGTTACCGAGATGAGTTGGACAAAGAAAAACATGCCTCCCGGTAAGATCGTTTCAACCAGTCAAGAAGTTGAAGTAATGATTCTTGATGTTGATACGTCAAAGCGAAGAATCAGCCTGGGTATGAAACAATGTATTCCCAACCCTTGGGCTGCTCTCCAGGAAAAGTATACGGTGGGATCGGAAATAGAAGGGGAAGTTAAAAATATCACAGAGTTTGGACTTTTCGTAGGACTTACGGATGATATCGATGGTATGGTCCATATGTCTGATATTTCTTGGGATATGCCTGGTGAAGAAGCCATTTTAGCCTATAAGAAAGGAGTGAAACTTCGTGCTAAAATTTTGGATATTGATCCAGAAAAAGAGCGTGTGAGCCTTGGTATTAAACAACTTACAGGAGATCCTTTTCAAGAAAGCATTTCTGGTTTTAAGAAAAATTCAGTTGTAACCTGTGAAGTCACAGCAATTCTTGAAACGGGAATTGAAGTGGCCCTTGCCGGAGGCTTAAGCGGATTTATTCGAAAGAATGAACTTTCGCGGGACCGTGCCGAACAACGTCCAGATCGCTTTGCTGTAGGAGAAAAGGTGGATGCAAAGATTACTCAAATCGATCGAGCGAATCGAAAAATTTCCCTTTCTATTAAGGCTCGTGAAACAGAAGAAGAGCGTCAGGCTATGGCTGAATATGGATCCACAGATAGTGGCGCAAGTTTGGGTGACATTTTAGGAGTGGCGCTTGAGCAAGTAAAAATAAAAGCAACCGAAGAACCTCCTAAAAAAACTAAGAAAAAAGCTGTGGGGAATACATCCGTTTTAGAAGAAAACCAAAAAAAGACGAAGGCACCAGCCAAGAAAAAAGTGTCTAAAGAATAATCTCAGTTCAACATAAAGAATACTGATGGTTCCCCGGGCATCTCTGCAAAAGCGCAGAGATGCCCGGGGAAAACTAAAAAAATCGTTATCGCGAGCCTTAGAACCCCCCTGTAAATAGAAGACCATAAAGCTGTCATGCTGAACTTGTTTAGGATCTTTTTGAATATTTTTTTATGGTGAGCAAGTTCAGATAGAAGGGAGAGTCGTTAGTGGTAGAAGAGGGATGAGCAGAGCGCGCTCTCAAATAGCGGCGTAACGAAGCGAGCCCATTAAATTCAGTCAATGGAAATGCTAATTAGGTCGGTCAACTTCACGTGTCATTGACACCAAATTTTTCAATTAATTTCTTAGTTTTTGCTGACTTATGAAAGGCCACGTTATCCATAAGAAGGTCAGTGCCTTTTGGTAAGGTAGATAATATTTCTTAGCGAAAATTTTAAGTATTTCAGTTGGTGCCCCCGGGGAGAGTCGAACTCCCACATCCTTTCAGATAACAGATTTTGAGTCTGCCGCGTCTGCCAGTTCCGCCACAGGGGCTTGTGTCGTGTATCATAGCGGCGCTCCCTTGTCCGTCAATAGGAAAATGGGGCTTTCCCTTTTAAGTTTTCGTGCTTTCCTCAAAATTCTTTTGAGCAAAGTCCCAATTTGCAAGATGGGTAAGAAAAATATCAATGTAATCGAGACGCCGGTTTTGATAGTCAAGATAATAAGCATGCTCCCACACATCACATGTTAAGAGAGCCCGTTGATCATGAACAAGGGGGAGGTCAGCATTGGGGGTTTTCGTCACTTTTAAGGTGCCATTTTTATCCAAAACAAGCCATGCCCAGCCACTCCCAAATTGTCCCACTCCAGTTTGCTTGAAAAGTTTACAAAACTCTTCAAAGCTTCCAAAATCCCTTGTGATTTTTGTTTCTAAAGATCCTTTAGGCGCCCCCCCTCCTTGAGGTGTCATGGAATGCCAATAAAAGGTATGGTTCCATACTTGGGCAGCGTTATTAAAGATACCCACCTTATCGGCATTATGAGCTGAAGCAAGAATGATTTCCTCTAAAGATTTTTTTTCAAGTTCCGTTCCCAGAATAAGGTTGTTTAAATTAGTGACATAAGCTTGATGATGCTTCCCATAGTGAAACTGAAGAGTGCGTACCGAAATGTGAGGCTCAAGGGCGTCTTCTTTATAGGGAAGAGAGGGAAGTGCAAAAGCCATCATGGGTCTCCTTATTTATATATTTTAGAGAGTTTAGAGATTTTTTAAAAGTTTGGGAAGGGCTTAGACAATGAGAGGAGACGATAGTTGCAGAGAAGCTTCTCAGACGTTTTATCGCCATTAGTTTGAGTAAGAGGGTTGACTCCAAAGGGAGAAACTGTTTCATTAAAGTTAATCAAGAAATGATACCTGCGCCGCTTAAAAATATGTCCTTTGAAGGTCAAGAAATTACAAATCCTGCCTTTTTAGAACAACTCCGTTTTTTAAATCCTGCCCAACGACAGGCCATTGACATTACAGAAGGCCCTCTTTTGGTGTTGGCGGGAGCTGGGACGGGGAAAACCCGCGTTCTCACAACACGTCTCGCTGCCATTCTTTTAAGCCGGAAAGCTTGGCCTTCACAAGTTTTAGCTGTGACGTTTACCAACAAAGCAGCCCATGAAATGCGTGAGCGCGTGTCAAGTTTGGTAGGGGGATCGGCAGAAGGTTTGTGGTTAGGAACTTTTCATTCCATTTGTGTTCGCATTTTAAGACGATATGCAGAACTCTTAAAACTCGAAAGTTCCTTTACGATTTTAGATGCAGATGATCAATTACGGCTTATTAAACAAATTATTAAGGCAGAAGAGATTGATGAAAAAAAATACCCACCCCGGGTTTTGGCTTCGATTATAAGCCGTTGGAAGGATCGAGCGCTCACCCCGGAAAAAGTTTTAGCGCCAGCTTCCGAATTTGAAAAAATAGCTCTTCATGTCTATGGAATTTATCAAGATCGCCTCCGCGTTTTAAATGCCGTCGATTTTGGAGACCTGATTCTTTACTGTTTAAAACTTTTTGTAGAACATACGGAGGTTCTTGCTCACTACACCACTCAATTTCGTTATATTCTTGTGGATGAATATCAAGATACAAATGTGGCTCAATATCTTTGGCTTCGGCTTTTGGCTCAAGGGACGGGGAATATTTGCTGCGTTGGAGATGACGACCAATCGATCTATGGGTGGCGAGGCGCTGAAGTGGGAAATATTCTGCGCTTTGAAAAAGATTTCTCAGGTGCCATTATTATTCGTCTGGAGCAAAACTATCGCTCAAACGCTCATATTTTAGGGGCAGCCTCAACACTTATTGCTCAAAATGCGGGCCGATTTGGGAAAACCTTATGGACCGAACAAAAGGGGGGAGAAAAAGTTCGTATCCAAGGAATATGGGATGGGGAAGAAGAAGCCCGTTTCATAGGGGATGAAGTGGAAGCGCTCCATCGAAAGGGACAATCTCTTAATGAAATGGCTATCCTTGTGAGAGCGGGATTCCAAACCCGCGAATTTGAAGAACGCTTTATCACCCTTGGTGTTCCCTATCGCGTCATTGGAGGGCCTCGCTTTTATGAACGATTAGAAATTCGGGATGCGCTTGCTTATATGCGTATCGTCGTGCAACCTAGCGATAGCCTTGCTTTCGAGCGTATTATCAATACACCTAAACGAGGTATAGGGACGCGTACACTTCAAATCCTTCATCAATATGCGCGTTATGAAGAAATTTCTCTTACAGAAGCTGCCCTGCGTCTTATGGATACGGATGAATTACAGGGAAAAGCCAAAATGACTCTTCATAACCTGTTGTTGGATATTCAGAGGTGGCGCAAACAGTTGGAGACAACTTCCCATGGAGAGCTTGCACGCCTCATCCTTGATGAATCAGGATATACAGCTATGTGGCAGGAAGATAAATCTCCTGAAGCGCCGGGGCGTCTTGAGAACCTCAAAGAATTTGTGAACGCTATTGATGAGTTTGAAAGTTTGCCCGCCTTTTTAGAACATGTGAGTCTAGTGATGGAAAATACGCGAGGCACCCGTGCAGAAATGGTGAATATTATGACCCTTCATAGTGCAAAAGGCCTTGAATTTAATACAGTTTTTCTGGCAGGATGGGAAGAAGGGCTTTTCCCTCATCCCCGCACCATGCGGGACGGAGGGGAAGGGGGCCTCGAAGAAGAGCGGCGTTTGGCTTACGTGGGTCTCACCCGTGCACGAGAGAAGGTCATTATTACTTTTGCAGCTAATAGGCGGATTCACAACCAGTGGCAGTCAAGCATAGCTTCACGTTTTATCGCAGAACTTCCTTCTGCGCATAGTGAACGGAACCTTATGGGGAAACTTCATCAGCCTTTTATTCGCCGAACTGTCGCACCTAAACTTCAAGCAGCAGAAACAGCTTCTCCCTCTTTAAATGAAAAGGATTTTCAGATTGGGGGACGTGTTTTTCATTTAAAATTTGGCTATGGTCGCATTATTGAAATCGAAGGAGATAAACTTGAAATTGATTTTGACCATACGGGTATCAAAAAGCTGATGAAAAGTTTTATAAAAGACGCTCAATGAATGATAGTTTTTGTTTTATAGGACATGCTTCAAAAACGGGCTCTTAATGAGGTTAAGTTCGTTAGCCGATCTCGACTAAAAATAATATTTAATCCTCTCAGAAACAACAGGAAAGTCCCTTAAAAAGATCAACCCGTACCTTCTCCAGACCGTGGGGGAGAGAGCAAAGAGTTACTTCTTTTCTTCAAGATTTCCTTCATGAAGGATAAGAGTACGATCCATGCGTTTAGCAAGATCCATATTATGGGTGGCGATCAATGCGGCAAGATTTTCTTTTCGGACAAACTGGATGAGTTTTTCGAATACGGCTTGAGCGGTGTACTCATCTAAATTCCCTGTAGGTTCATCTGCAAGAAGAATCTGAGGGCGATTGGCTAAAGCTCTTACAATAGCTACCCTTTGTTGTTCACCTCCTGAAAGGCGGGCTGGGCGGTGAGTCGCTCTTTCTAAGAGACCCACTTCTTTCAATAAATTTTTGGCGCGGACAGCGGCTTCTTTAAAAGACTTTCCTGCAATCATTTGAGGAAGAATAATATTTTCTTCAGCATTAAATTCGGGAAGAAGGTGATGAAATTGATAAACAAAGCCTAAGACTGTTCGGCGAATGTGTGTACGCTCAGTATCGTTTAAACGCGTACACGGGTTCCCCTCAATAATGATTTCTCCGCCCTCTACCTTTTCAAGAAGCCCTGCCGTTTGAAGGAGGGTCGATTTTCCAGATCCTGAAGGTCCGACGAGGGCGACAATCTCTCCTGGGTAAAGATCCAGGTGAATTCCTTTCAGAACGTGAAGAGTTTCTGACCCTTGATGAAAAGTGCGTTTTACAGCTTTTAAAGAAAGAATAGGCTTATTCATAACGAAGGGCCTCCACGGGATCTAAACGAGAGGCTCTCCAGGCCGGATATAAGGATGCAAGAAACGTTAATAACAGAGCAACAATGACGACAAGAAAGACCTCATAAGGATCAACTCGAGCAGGGAGTTTCGAGAGGAAATAAATTTCGGCACGAAAGAGCTCTGTTCCCGAAAGAGATTCAATAAATTTTCGAATAAAGTCGATGTTCCAAGAAAATAACAGACCAAAAGATGCTCCTGTAAGAGCTCCGAAAGCTCCAATAGAAGATCCTGCAATAAAAAAGATTCGCATCATCATCCCTTGGGTTGCACCCATGGTTCGTAAAATAGCAATATCGCGACCTTTATCTTTGACCAACATAATCAAGGTGGAAATCACATTAAAAGAAGCGACTAAAATGATAAGGGTTAGAATGATAAACATCACATTGCGTTCAACTTTAATGGTGCTAAAAAAGTCCTTATTGGCTTGCTGCCAATCAAAAAGTCGAATATTTCTTCCCTGAAGAAGGGAAAGAATTTCTGTCTTATAGGAAGATATTTTTTCAGGGTTTTCGGTAAAAATTTCAATTCCTGTGACCCCCTCTCCAAGCCGAAAAAACTTTTGAGCTGATGCGAGAGGAATAAAAACAAGAGTTAAATCATATTGAATCATTCCCGCATCAAAAACCGCAGCTATCTCAAAGGTTCGGGTGCGAGGCAGGGTCCCAAAGGCTGTGGCATTTCCTTCGGGCGCCACCAGGGTAATTTTATCTCCCAATACTAATCCTAATTTTTCTGCAAGGCGTTTACCCACTATAGCTGAATGAGGTCTATCGAAAAGACGCAATTGGCCCGCCACAAGATTTCTTGCAATCGTTTCTCGGACTTCCAGATCAGAGAGGTTCATTCCATGAACTTGAACACCTGTGGCGTTCCCGTGAGCCGTTGCCATTGCTTGCCCTTCCACAAGGGGGTTAGCGCCTGTAATTCCCGGAAGTTTTTTTATTTCTTCTGTCAATACGTTAAAATCAGAGAGGGATCCCATATTACTATAAATGGCCAAATGGCCATTCATGCCAATGATCCGGCTGAGGAGTTCATGGCGAAATCCATTCATCACAGACATAACGATGATAAGGGCAGCCACACCGAGAGCGATGCCAAGAAAAGAAAACCAAGCTGTTACAGAAATAAACCCTTCTTGCCGTCGGGCTCTTAAATACCGAAACGCCACCCATCGTTCAAAAGCTGAAAACACGCTTTGTCCTCTCATAATCTTTTTTGCAGTATGCCAGAAACAAAAAAGGAAAACCATCGTTGTGAGCAATTGCTCTTTTAAAGAAAAGGGAGAAGAGTTTGTTCGCGAAGACCATAACTTTCAAATCAATCTTTTCTCTCGGAGAGAGGTATGACCAAACCGTCCGATAATGAGGTGATCGAGAACGTGAATTTCGAGTTCTTTCGCAGCTTTCATCACTTTCCGAGTAATATCAATATCGGCTTGAGAGGGTGTTGGATCTCCACTGGGATGATTGTGGACCATAATAAGACTGGAAGCCCCTAACTCGAGCGTACGTTTGACTACTTCTCGGGGGAAAATGGGGGTACTGTTCACCGTTCCTTGTTGCTGAACTTCATCGGCAATAATTTTGTTTTTTTGATCCAGAAACAAGAGGCGAAATTGCTCCACCCTTAAATGGGACATCCGTGCTCGGCAGTAATCAATGACCGTTTGCCACGACTGCAAAATGGGTTGGGCGACTGCTTCTTCCCTTATAAAACGGCAAGAAATTTCATGAGTCGCTTTGAGTGCCGCAATGGTTGCGTCTCCCATACCCGGAATGGATTTGAGTTTTTCCATATCTGCTGACAAAAGGCCTGAAAGCCCTCCGCATTCTTGAAGAAGTTTTTTGGCCAGCGGCTTCACATCGCCTCGTGAAATAACCCCAAAAAGAAGCAGTTCAATAAGTTCGTAATCGGGGATGGCTTTCTCCCCCCCTTTGAGGAAACGTTCTCTTAAGCGCTTGCGGTGGCCTATATGGTCTGTCATTGGGTAAAAATCTCATGTCCTGATGCTGTGACACCTAGGCTATGTTCAAATTGAGCTGAAAGAGATTTATCCCGTGTAACGGCCGTCCATCCATCGTTTAATACTTTAACTTCATACCGCCCTGCATTCACCATAGGCTCGATCGTAAAAAACATGCCTTCCTTAAGTTCAATTCCCGTATGTGGTTTTCCATAATGAAGAATTTCAGGAGCATCATGAAAGACACGTCCCAATCCATGACCGCAAAAGTCTCTTACAACCGAAAATCCCCTGGCTTCTATATAATTTTGAATAGCATAGCCAATATCGCCCAAACATGCACCAGGGCGCACAACTTCGATGGCCCTCATCATGGCTTCATAGGTTGCCTCAATGAGATGTTGCGCTTTGAGAGAAATTTTTCCAATTGAAAACATTCGACTCGTGTCCCCATACCACCCTTCTAAAATGACCGTTACATCAATATTCAGAATATCCCCGCGCTGAAGTTTTTTAGGTCCTGGAATTCCATGACATACGACATGATTTGGAGACGTACAAATGGATTTGGGAAATCCTTTATAATTTAAGGGAGCAGGAATGGCGTGATGACTTATGATATACTCATGACAAAGGTCATTAAGCTCTTGCGTCGTCACGCCCTCTTTGACATAAGGGGCAATAAAGTCAAGGGTGCGAGCCGCAAGATTTCCCGCTTTCCGCATTCCCTCAAAATCAGAAGATGTATGAAGGACTATATTCCTATTAGATTCAATCATAGCGTGAAGAGTTAAAATTTATCCGATGGGTAATTGTAATAGCTTTTGGGCTTACCTCGCAAGCATAGACAAGAGGCTGAACCCCATTTTTAAAGGCATTTCGTGTTTCTTGGCCATATAAGGAATCAATATCATCCGCAATTTCAAATCCTTCACAATCATTTCTTTGAACAATATAAACAATATAAGCCTTATGGCCTTGATGTTTCATTTCGGCAAGCTCACGCATATGTTTTGTTCCGCGCGTTGTCACAGAGCTCGGAAAGGCGGCATTTATTCCTCTTTTTAAGTGAACGTTTTTTACTTCCACATAGGTTAAAGGTTTAAAAGGATCTTCTAACAAAAAATCAATACGGGAATTTTTGCCGTAAGGGACCTCTCGTCGAAGAATTTGATATCCCTGAAGTTCTTGAATGATGCCTGCACGAAGGGCTTCTTCGACGAGATCATTGGGATTTGAGGTATTGACGCCTACAAAAGTCCCATCGACTTTAGCCATTTGCCATGTATAAGGAAGCTTACGTGAGAGGTTTGTGGATAAGGATGCCCACACGGGTGTTCCTGCATGTGTAAGACCTTGCATAGCCCCTGAGTTTGGGCAATGGGCTGTGATGAACGTTCCATCTTCAAGTTCAATATCAGCTAAAAACCGCTTATAACGCTTTAAAAGATATCCCTTGAGAAGTGGCTTTGGAAAGATCATTTTATATCACTTTTTGATAAGCCCAATTTATCCAGGGGAGAAGAGCCTGAATGTCTGTTGTTTCAACCATAGGTCCTCCCCAAAGGCGCAAAGAAGGCACAGACCGAATATGCCCTAAGATATCAAAAGCAACTCCTTCTTCTTCTAAAAGAGTTGCAATGGCTTTTGGCAATTCCCAATCTTCTGGAGCTTCTTTAAAACGCAAACAGATAGAAGTGGAGGAACGATAGCGTGGATTCTGTGCGACAAAATCAATCCAAGGTGTTTCAGCCACCCATTCTTCTACGACCTTTAAATTGGCTTGAGAGCGGGCGATAAGAAAAGGAAGACTCCCTAAACTTATGCACCAGCTTAAAGCATCAATACAATCCTCAATACACAAAAGAGAAGGTGTATTGACGGTCATTCCTTCAAAAATTTCTTTGGAAAACTTTCCTTCATGGGCTAATCGAAAGATGCGGGGAACAGGCCAGGAAGGAATATAAGAATTAAGACGATCAATTGCTCGTGGGCTTAGAACAAGCATGCCGTGAGCGGCTTCTCCTCCTAAAGCTTTTTGCCATGAAAAAGCAACAGCATCCATTTTTTCCCAGGGAAAGGGTATTGCAAAAAGAGAGGATGTTGCATCACAAATAACAAGCCCTTTTCTGTCTGAGGAAATCCAATTTCCGTTAGGTATAGAGACACCCGTTGTCGTTCCGTTCCAGGTGAAGACAAGGTCATGAGAAGGATTAATCCCCGAAAAATCTGGAAGAAAACCCGGAACAGCGTCAAAAACTCTGGTATTTTGAAGCCTCAACTCATGACATCCATCATGAACCCAGAGCTCTCCAAAAACATCAAAGGTCAGGAAATCGACGGGAAGAGGCCCCAGAAGAGACCAAAGAGCCGCTTCCATAGCTCCCGTACAAGAAGCAGGCAGCAGCGCCACATCATATCGATCAGGAATTTCGAGAACATCTCGCGTAAGAGTGATTAGATGACGAATACGCTCAATTCCATAAGAAGATCGGTGAGAACGTCCTAATGATGAGAGATTGAGGTTTTTACAAGCCCAATCGGGTCGTTTTCTCGTTGGTCCTGAAGAAAAGAGAGGATTTTCTGGTTTTACAAAGGGCCGCATCACTATTTTCTCAACTTAACGCTGATTTATATTCAAAGGGAAGAGATTCGTTCACGAATCAAGAATGAATCAGTTGTTAAGGAATTTAACATTCCTGATGAGAAAACTCAACAATTTCTGTGAGGAGAGAATTTACAATGAAAAGGAGATTTTTAGAGGTTCTCTATCAAGTTTATTTATCTTTCCTGAATGCTTTGAAAATGGCCAAAATACCATTGTTTTCCTAATCTGCTACAGAAAACGTTTGTAAAAAGAGAGAAATAATGGTAATTCCAGTAAGGAACATGGATATGATACGCCTTTAATTTTCCAAAAAAATCTGGTCGTATTTTAAAAAAATCCTATTGCCCACTCATCAACAAGAGTCAAGTAGGGTATGGTAAATCATAAAAAAAAAGCTTTATTTCTTGATCGTGACGGCGTCATCAACAAGTCTTATATTCATAATGGGCAACCCCACTCTCCTTGTCATGTGGAAGAATTTATTGTACTTAATGACGTAAAAGATGCTTTAATCCTTAGCAAAAAAATGGGCTTTTTAAATATTATTGTAACAAACCAACCTAATGTAGCAAGGGGAAATCACTCTCTTGAAACTATGGAGCAAATGCACGAAATTATTAAAAGCAATTTAGTTATCGATGATATTTTTGTTTGTCTTCATTTAGATGAGGATGAATGTCAGTGTCGTAAGCCTTTGCCGGGAATGTTGCTTTCAGCTAAAATAAAATGGGATCTGGATTTTACAAAGAGTTTTCTTGTGGGAGATAGATGGAGGGATATAGAGGCTGCACAAGCAATAGGATGCGAGAGTTTTTGGATTGATTATGGCTACAATGAAAAGCAACCTCTTCCCCCCTACCATAAGGTAGGTTCACTGAAGGAAGCTGTTGAAAAAATACGCAAACTCTCCAGCAGCCGACTGTTAAAATAACTTATCCATGCATATTATATAAATTTTGTCTTTCCCAGAAGAACGTTGAGATAAAATAATTTTTCGTGAAAGGTCAAAAAATAGGACCTAAATCCCCGTTTGTGGCGCGGGGGAACCCTTCGAAGCTTTTTTTAAAGAAGGTTTTTTTGTTCTGGGAGATGTCTTTTTGCCGCCCGATGGAATGGAAGAAGACTTAGGAATTTCTGGACCTGAAGCGTATTTCATACGATCAAGTTTTCCTTCCTTTAGGAGCACATTAATCTCATCTCCACTGAGAGTTTCAAATTCCAATAACGTTCTCGCAAGAAGCTCAAGATGATCACGGTACGTGGTGAGAATACTTTTTGCTTTTGCATAGGATTCTTCTACAATGCGTTTGATCTCTTCATCAATAAGCTGAGCTGTTGATTCAGAAACATTTTTATGCTGGGCCACTGAATGCCCAAGGAAAACTTCTTGCGTATTTTCACCATAGGTTATGGGGCCAAGCTTGTCGCTCATTCCCCATTCAGTAACCATGCGACGTGCCATTTGCGTCGCCATGCTTATATCAGAAGAAGCTCCCGTGGTTATCTTATTCGGGCCAAAAATCATCTCTTCAGCTATGCGCCCTCCCATAGCAACAGCCAGATCTGCATAAAGTCTCTCGCGGGACATCGAAACACGATCTCCTTCTGGAAGACGCATGACCATACCTAACGCTCGTCCTCGAGGAATAATTGTTGCCTTATGAATGGGGTCTGAAGCAGGAGAATGAAAAGCTACCACAGCATGCCCCGACTCATGGTAAGCTGTAAGACGTTTTTCTTCTTCCGTCATGACCATTGAACGACGTTCACTTCCCATCATAACTTTATCTTTTGCTTCCTCAAGTTCGGCCATAGATACGCTCCGACGATTACGACGTGCCGCAAGAAGAGCAGATTCATTAACAAGATTGGCTAAATCCGCACCCGAAAAACCAGGGGTTCCTCGTGCAATCACCTTAAGGTCTACATCATCGGTTAAAGGAACGTTACGTGCATGAACAGCAAGAATTTTTTCACGTCCTAAAACATCAGGATTAGGAACAACAACTTGTCTATCAAAACGACCTGGCCTTAAGAGAGCGGGATCAAGAACATCGGGGCGATTCGTTGCTGCAATAAGAATAACCCCGTCATTTGCTTCGAATCCATCCATTTCGACAAGGAGCTGATTGAGAGTTTGCTCACGTTCATCATTTCCTCCCCCCAGACCGGCCCCTCTATGACGCCCCACAGCATCGATTTCATCAATAAAAATAATGCAAGGCGCATTCTTTTTTCCTTGCTCAAACAAGTCGCGGACACGGCTTGCGCCCACACCGACAAACATTTCGACGAAATCAGAACCTGAAATAGTGAAAAAGGGAACATTTGCCTCTCCAGCAATGGCACGGGCAAGAAGTGTTTTACCTGTCCCAGGAGGGCCTACCAGTAAAACGCCTCGAGGAATTTTCCCCCCCAGTCGTTGAAATTTCTGAGGATCCCGCAGAAATTCGACAACTTCTTCTAGCTCTTGCTTAGCTTCATCAACGCCTGCAACATCCTTAAAAGTCACTTGCGTCGCTTTATCATCTAAAAGTCGCGCTTTAGACTTTCCAAAGCCCATGGCTTTGTTTCCTCCGGCCTGCATTTGCCGCATAAAAAAAATCCAAACTCCAATAAGTAAAATCATGGGAAGCCAAGAAATAAGAACTTGGAAGAAAGTAGGCATTTCTTCCTCAATGGGAGCGGCTTTAATTCGCACATTACTTTCTAAAAGTCGGTCAACAAGATGGGTATCATGGGGTGGAACAACAGAGGAGAAGGTACTTCCATCGGTTAAGTGCCCGCTAATTAAATCGCCTCGGATAAGAACTTCTTGAACTCGACCTTCTTTAGCATCTTGCAAAAGGGTCGAATAATCGATGGTGGTGTGTTGCCTTTGAGAAGGAGGAGATTGGAATAAGTTAAAAACGGCCACTAAAAAAAGTCCAATAATAATCCATAGGGCTAAATTACGGTTCATGGGATGCTGTTCTCACGTTAGAAATAATGTAATATTTTATATAGTAAATCTTAACGAATCGTGAAAGAAGGGCTTTAAATAAAAAAACCTTTGTAAATCCACTTCACTGGTTAAATTGTAACAGAAGTGGGGAATAGAAACAACCTCTCCCTTCGTCCAAAGAGCAGGAAGTGTGGGGAAAACGGAAGAAGGAATAGGAGAATCTCCTTTTTTTCTTAAAAGAGGAAATGCTTTCAAGGGAGCAATGTACGTTTCAGGTGGAACATGTTTTTTAATCTCAGGATCAATCCAAAAACGCTGATCCCAAAGGGTTTCCTTGTGTAAATGGGAAAGATTAAAGTTTTCTTTAATGGCAGAAACTTCACGCAAGAGTAGAATTTTCTCTGATTGGGGAATCCAATAAATTCCTCCTGCTGTAAAAGGAAAAGATAACTTCAGCTTGCCTAAAATGGTTGTGACTTGAGTGGCACGGGAAGAATAATTCATGTCTGAAAACCAATGCATAAGAAGAGGAATAAGTCTTTTTGCAAGGGCGGGATGTAATTCTTCGAAAGATTTTTTTTGGAGTGTAAGATACCCTCCCTCACACAGCTGAACGGATGTCTTTATGATGTGCTGAAGGGAATTACGAATAAAGTCGACATCAACTTGAAGTTTTTCCATAATATTAAAAAGACGGATTTGTGAAAGCCCCTCTTTTTCCAAAAAAGAACGCAATCGCCCTCTAAAAAACCGAGGATTTTGATTACTGGGATCTTCAATCCATATATGATTTTCTGCGAGCAACGTAGCTTTCAGTCGCTCTTTGGGAAATTTGAGAAGAGGGCGAAGCAAAACAATCCCTTCTCGAAAACTCTTCTTTTTCATCCCTGAAAGACCATCAAGCCCGCTTCCTGAGGAAAGGCGCAACCAAAAAGTTTCTTCTTGATCTTGTTGATGGTGACCTAAAAGAAGAGTGGAAATATGGTTGTTTTTACACCAGTTTATTAAACACTGATAACGGGCCTCTCGTGCTTTTTCTTGAAGGCGAGAAGTGGGTTTTTCACCTTCCCATTTCAAAGTTATATGCTCAATACCTTCTTTGTAAGCCCACTTCTGGACAAACAAAGCTTCTTTTTTTGATTCAATTCTAAGACCGTGATCAACAGTCAAACCAATTACTCGGCCTTTTTTTTGTTGTGCCCATCTATGAGTAAGAAGCAAGAGGGCCAAACTATCTGCCCCTCCCGAGGTAGCCACAGCAATCGGAAAAGTTACCTCTCCTAAAGACGCTTCAAATTCAGGCAGGGTAATTTTCATGGAAAAATCTAGAGTTAATATGAATGAAAATGGGATATACCTCTCCTCGGCCATCCCGAATTTGTTTCGGGATCTTCTTGGAAAGGAAATTCTGAATCCTCCCTTCGTAGGCTTCAGGATGACGACGTGATGCGTTATTTAAGATTTGTTTCACTAAGTCATCTCCCCAAGTTCAGCAAGCCGACTTGCTTGATCTTCGGAAATTAAGGATTGAACCATCTCATCAAGAGCACTCCCATCTATAATCCGATCAAGTTTATAAAGGGTAAGGTTAATCCTATGATCTGTGACTCGTCCTTGGGGAAAGTTATAGGTCCGTATACGTTCTGAACGGTCCCCACTCCCCACTTGACTTTTACGACTAGCTGCCCGTTCAGCTGCCTTTTGAGCTCGCTGGTGTTCATAAAGACGGGCTCGAAGAATTTTAAGAGCCTTTGCCTTATTCTTATGTTGTGATTTTTCATCTTGTTGTTGAACGACAACGCCTGTAGGAATGTGAGTGATGCGGACGGCACTATCGGTTGTATTTACTGACTGCCCACCGGGTCCACTTGAACGAAAAACGTCAATTCGTAAATCTTTTTCCTCAATATGAATATCGACATCTTCAGCTTCGGGCAAAACAGCAACAGTTGCAGCTGATGTATGAATACGCCCCCCCGTTTCGGTTTCCGGAACACGTTGAACACGATGCACACCTGACTCAAACTTAAGCTTTGCAAAGACGCCCTTGCCAGAGATAGAGGCCGAGGCTTCCTTAATTCCTCCAAGGCCTGTATCACTTTCATGCATGAGCTCAAAACGCCATCCTTGAATCTCAGCATATCTTTGATACATGCGGAGAAGATCAGCTGCAAAAAGAGCGGCTTCCTCTCCTCCTGTGCCCGCGCGAATTTCTAAAATAGCGTTTCGATCATCATCCGCATCTTTAGGAAGTAAAAGGACTTGTATTTCATGCAAAAGCTCCAGGAGACGCGCATTAACATGTTGGAAATCTTCTTGAGCAAGATCTTTTAACTCTTTTTCCAATGTCGCATCCGCTAAAAGGTCTTCCAAATCCTTTTTTTCATCCGTGGAGGTTCGCCATTCTAAAATTTTTTCAGCAAGGGGAGTAAGATCAGAATATTCTTTGGAAAGCTTAGCGAATTCTGCAGGGTCTGCCATTGAAGACGAGAGATTTTCCCTTAACTCCTCAAAATGAGTTAAAACTTGATTGAGTTTTTGATCAAAATTCACAAAACACCCTTATTTTTAAGCTGATGACAAATGTCATTTTGATAAAGCTGTGTTTGTTCTCCTGTATCTAAGTTTTTCAACGTCACTGTATAAGAAGAAATTTCTTTTTCACCTAAAATTAAGGCATACTCGGCATTCATCTTATTCGCTTTTTTAAGACGCTTTCCTAAGCCACCCCCATATGTCATTTCCACCATATAACCTTCCTTACGCAGGGTTTGGGCTAATTCAAGCCCCTTCATATCAAAAGCTTCATCCATAGGAACAATCGCGAGAGGGCGCGCGGAGGAAAGAAGAGGGTCTTCCTGCAGCATCATTGCCATACGGTCAATACCGCCAGCCCATCCCACTCCAGGAATTGAGGGCCCTCCCATAGTGGCCATAAGGCTATCATAACGTCCCCCAGCAAGTACGGTTCCTTGTGATCCAAGTTCTGTGGTCGTAAATTCAAAGGCAATATGGCAATAATAATCAAGCCCCCGCACAAGATGGGGATTAAGCTGAAAGGGGATCTGTAAGCTTTTGAGTCCTTCTTGAATTTTCAAAAAAATCTCTTGAGAAAAAGGAGTCAAACTTTCTGTGAGGAGAGGAGCCCCTTTTAAAATCTTTTTATCCCCTTCATCTTTGGTATCCAAAATTCTCAAAGGATTTCGATCCAGACGAAGCTGACTTTCGGGTGAGAGATGGGCATGGTGATCTCTCAGATAAGAAACTAAATGATGCCGATATCGTTTCCGACTTTCATCATCACCCAGAGTATTCATCTCTAGGATAACGCGGTGACTCAATTTTAAGGCTTTCAAAATCTCAAAAGCGAGAGCAATAACTTCAACATCTCCTACAGGATCAGATACGCCAAAAAGTTCAGCGCCAATTTGATGAAGTTGTCGCAAACGTCCTTTTTGAGGGCGCTCATAGCGAAACATGGGGCCTGCATAAAAAAATTTCAAAGGCAAAGATTGAGTAAGACCGTTGGAAATGACGGCACGAACAATCCCAGCTGTTCCTTCAGGCCTAAGGACGATCTCTTCATCTCCTCGATCAGCAATCTCATACATTTCTTTTGTGACAATGTCCGATACATCACCTAAGGTGCGCTTAAAAACATCTTTAAATTCCATAATAGGTGTTGCCATTTCAGCAAAACCATATTGAGCTGCTAGTTGTCGTGCCGTATTAATAACATAAGAAAATTTTTGGTGCTCTTGGGGTAAGAGATCATGCATTCCTCGAACAGGCTGTAAAATTGTCATTTGTTTCGCAAAATTGTAATGTATTTATTCTTTTAGTTAATGAGTCTCGGGAAGTTGTTCAACCCATTTTTCAGGATCAAGAGAAATATTGCTTCTAATGGTTCCCGCGTTTTCCGGAAAAGAGAGGATTTTGTTTCCATAGATGAGCACCGTTCCTTTCGCATTACCTGTTTTTAAGATAAGATCATGAGGGTTTTCAAACTCGTAATTTTCTCCCGGTTGAAAAAGGCGCTTTAAAATAACGTTCTCTTTTTGATCTTTAACTTCTATCCACGCTTCTTCCGTAACTTTCAAAAGAACCGACGAAGGAGGAAGGATTGATGGGTGTTCTGTCAGAGAGGGACCCATTTCGGTTGGAGCAGAAGTTTGAAGATGTTCTTCTCGCAAAGGAACGAGATTAGGTGCACGTACTTTTGTGTTAAAAATGGATTGGTCTTCCTTTCTTTTTTCCTTTTTAGAGATATATTTGGGTAAATTGAAATATCCAAACCATTCCCACCCCAGGCAGAGGGCAATAAAAGCAAAAAGAGAAAAGGAAAAAATACGAAAATGAGGCAACTTCTTATGCGGAAGAGGGGTGGGAAAAGGAGGAGAAGAAGTCGACGGATGAAGAGTAACTTTTTTGAACCTTTTAATAAGATCCTTTTCATCTAAGTTGAGGTATTGAGCATAAGATTTTAAAAATCCTAAGGTATATACATCACAGACAAGATCTTTTTGATCTTCTTCAAGATGACTCAAGTGGCGTTTATTAATACGCAATTTTTTTGCGATCTCTTCAAGTGTTAAACTTCTTGACAGACGTGCTGATTTTAAAATCTGTCCTACCGAAGGGATCGTATTTTCTTGTAATGTATTTTCTAGCATAGTTTTTATACTTTTTTATCTCCCACACCCACTTAACATGGATTTTAAAGTACAATACCAGCTCTTTCATCGAAAAAACAAGCGAATTGATTTTAAACTTGGTTTACTTTCTGAGAACTTTTGGTATGGTGAAGACTTCATGCGCCCTTAGCTCAGCTGGATAGAGCGTCGGCCTTCTAAGCCGCAGGTCGCAGGTTCGAATCCTGCAGGGCGCGCCATCGTCATCTGGTCCGCACTGAGGACATAGGTGACAGTTTTTTTTGAACGGGTTGTCTGGTCGACCGTTAAAAATGAAAAATCAGAAAGAGAGTAGAGAAAAAAATTCTGCTAAGGGAAGTGGAATTTTTTTTATGGTCTAGAAATGGGGAGAAATTATGGATTAGGCGGCTAATGTAGCTGTGATTTGACGGAAATTAAACCCGATTGAGGCAAGGATAGCATTGATTTCATCGCCTTTTCGGCCTTTCAGATAATTTCTCCGCAAGAGGCCGTCGTTTTTGGTATGACTTATGATGGGCTCAATAACGGCACGACGCTTGATATCTTGCTTAATGGCTTGTGTTACACCTCTTTTTTGCCCGGATTGAAAGACCTTGCTCCATGGCTCTTCCCATTTAGGCTCCTTATAACCTTTATCCACAATAAAGCGCTCTGGCAACCTGCCAATGATTTCTTCAATATTTTCTCCTGCCTTTGACAGAGTATGGCCATCATAGAGACGACCATGGATGGCTTCTATCTGAACTTGCCTATTTGAATTGAGTTAATCTCCCCTTATCAAGCTAGTGTTGAGAGAATGAAGGTGTTTACTTCAAAGAAGAGAGGGCAGATCCTCTTTGAGAGCTTGCCAAGATTCTTTTTTCATCTCCAACGGAAAACTTAACAGCTAACATGAATTTTGAGGGAAGGTCTGAAATCCTTCATTTTCTTCAATGAAGGTTCTATAATATTTTTACTCCGCTGTGATAAAATAAAGCGGAAAGGATAATGATATGTGGCCTGATGTTATAGAGTTGCGAGATTTTTATACGACGCCTCTTGGGCATGTCGTCCGGCGAATGATTCGACGTAAAGTTCGCGAACTTTGGCCCGATGTTAAAGGGCGCCAGATGATGGCCCTTGGTTATCCGACTCCTTTCTTAAGATATTATCGGCAAGAAGCCCAGCGTCTTGTAGCCCTTATGCCTGCAGAACAAGGGGCCCTCTCGTGGTCAGGGGAAACACCCAATATTGTCGTTTTGACGGAGGAAAACCAGCTGCCTCTTGCGGACAAATCCATAGATTTTGCGCTTGTTGCTCATGCTCTTGAGTTTACATCCAATCCGCGGGAGATGATTCGCGAAGTTTGGCGTGTTTTAGCCGATGGGGGAAGATTAATTCTGATTGTTCCCAATCGATCAGGAATTTGGGCACGTATCGAAAAAACCCCATTTGGACAAGGTCATCCCTATAGCCTTTTTCAACTCACTCAATTTTTAAAGGAAAATACATTCACGCCTATCCGCGCTGAATCTGCTCTCTATATTCCGCCTTCTCAATCAAGGTTTTTTTTAACAACGGCTAGCGCTTGGGAAAAAATAGGCTACACGTGGTTTCGAAATCTTTCGGGCGTTCTCATTGTAGAGGCCACAAAACAAATTTACGCAGGAAATCCGGCGGAACAAATTATTTGGAAAGGAGAACTTAAACTTGCTAAGAAGCTCATTCTTCCCCTTAAGAATTGAGGTAACCCTTTAAGGGCTAAAAGTGTTTTTAGATAAGGACTTATAAAAGAAGATGATTATATTCGATTCATTTAACGTTTTTTATGATTGGTTCCCCGATGTGATGGGTTGTGTCGGTGCGATTATTATTTTGATTGCTTATGCTTTACTTCAAATGGGGAAATTGGACTCAAACAGCCTTCTTTATTCTTTGTTAAACTTAGGGGGCGCCGTTATGATTCTCATCTCATTATTGTATTCCTGGAATCTGGCGGCTGCGATTATGGAAATAACCTGGATAATAGTGAGTCTTTATGGCGTCTTGAAGGGGTTCTTTGTAAAAAAGATAAGTCTTCCTGAGAATTTTTGAAAACAAAAAGGGTAAAACGAACAGTGTCTTTCGAGGCTGTTCAGAAGATACCTTATGCACTCAAAACAGAGTGTCATGGGCCAGCCGTGCGAGTCAACGAGAATATTATCCAGGACCTTTCCCATTTTTTAAAGTAACCTTGGCTGCAAATATAGGGAAGATTGTGGGGGCTTAAGATGAGGCTTGGGAACTTTTTTAAAGACAAGCGCTGCCATAAAAAGGGCATACATATTCTGGAGGCGTTTATAAGTCAGAAGGCGAATATTCTCCATTACAAATTGGATTCGCAAAAACATGAATTCTTTTCCAAGAAAAATTGTAGGATTCCAACCTCCCACAGAGGTCATTAAACTGCAATCTCAGATAAAGGTGTTGCACTTCTTTCTAGAATTCAAGCGGCGACTATTTTTAGCGTTATTCCACAGTTTCTTGAGAATAGACTCCCCATAGTAAATGGCGCTGTATCCATCCTTTAAAGCCACTGATGCGTACTTGACACCAATCGTCTCGGCATTTGAGAAGGTTAACAATAACTCCCCGCTGTAGACGTGCGAGTGGTGGGCTTTTCTTATCTTCTGTTTTATATATGAGAATGTCATCTCCTTGAACAATCGCATGCCTTTTAGAACAAACCATGCTTTGATGAACCCACCCTTCAGCGCCTTCACAGTCACGAATTTTTCGCCAAGTATCAAATTCTGCGATTACTTCTACAGGAAGGCCTGCTTTCAAATAAACCCATTCGATAGGATAATGAGGTCCAGGCCCCACTCTGGCATTCACCTCATTAGGCCTTAAAGAAACAAAACGAGGAACTCTATTCTTTTCAGCTCCAAAAGAAGCAGTAATCATAAAAAAAGTTAAAAAAAGGGCAATATAGAATCTCATGCGCTGTTTTTCAATCCTGTAGACCCAAAGCCTCCTTGGCGATAATTGCAAGGAACATCCTGCTGATGAGCCCCTTCTTTCCAGGAAAAAATGGAAACGGGGCCCAAAATCAGCTGGGCTATTCGAAAACCTCTTTCAATTAAAAATTCCTCAGCGCCAAAGTTGATGAGAAGCACCTGTATTTCTCCTCGATAGTCCGCATCAATGGTTCCGGGAGAATTTAAGACCGTTATCCCATGTTTTAAAGCAAGGCCCGAACGAGGGCGAATTTGAGCTTCAAAACCCACCGGAAGAGCTATGGAGATTCCAGTCGGAATAAGTTTTCGTTCGAGAGGTTTGATCCGAAAAGAATCTTCAAGGGCAGCGATGAGGTCAACTCCCGCGCTTTGGGGCGTCGCATAGAAGGGGAGAGGCAAGCCTTCTCCATGAGGTAGTCTTGTAAGAGGAACGAGAATCATTTCAACATTCATACCTTTCTTTTAAAATTGCTTCTAACATGCATATAAGTAATACTGAGCAATTACAAAGCATATTCTAACTTTACCGGATGAAGTGTTTCGTGTGAAGAAAAAAGGTTATCGCTTTTTTACTTAAATTTTGCCACGCGGAAGTCGTCCGAAGATTTTTTTAAAGAAAAAAGGAAGGAAAAAATTAACCCTCCTATAATTAAAAATAAAGATATCCAATCTCCCCAGCGAGCATAGAGGGGAGGATAGAGGAGGGGGAAAGGAAGAAAGCCATCCAGAATCCCTTTCTGTTCGAGTCCTATACTTCCTCTCATTCGACCATAAGCATCAAAAATAGCCGAAATGCCTGAGTTGGCAACACGGACGAGAGGAATTCCTTCTTCAACAGCTCGAAAACGAGCCATTTCCAGATGTTGATAGGGACCTGAGGTCTTTCCATACCACGCATCATTCGTAACGTTAATCATCCAGGCTGGGCGCTTTTGTAGAGAGTTAACAACAGCTCGTGGGAAAATAACTTCATAACACACAAGACCACTAAAAGAAGGAAAGCCCATGGGAAGAGAGATGGATTCAGGCCCCGAGCCGGATGTAAAATCTATATTTCCTGCAGTGATTTTTTTGATGGATCCTTTACCGAAAAGAGCATCTAGAGTATTTCTCAAGGGCAAGTATTCTCCAAAAGGGACAAGATGAGATTTATCATAAACCGCTACAATATTACTTTGATCATCAAGAACAAGAAGACTGTTCCAAACCTGAAGGGGGATTTTCCCAAAAGGTGTTCGTCGTAGCCCTCCCGTAAATAAAAGAGACCCTTTAGGCATGACCTTAGCCATCCATGTGCGACGGAAATCCTCTTGTTCCAGAAAAAAAGAAACGGCAGATTCTGGCCAAATAATCGCTTTAAGAGGAAAAGAGGAAGGCTCAGCTGTCATCCCTAAAAGAAGCTGAAAGTTAGCTTCTCTTTGAACCGGATCCCACTTTAAAGTTTGAGGAATGTTAGGCTGCACAAGACGAATGGCAAACGGGGAACCAATCAAAACATCTGGATGCTGAAGACGTTCTTTTCCCCAAATCCAACAAAAAACAACACCTAAATAAATACAAAGAGAAATATTTCTTTCAAACGCTTTCTTCCCCATAAGATATTCCAAGGAAATCGCCATTAACAGGGTAAGAAGGCTCAGTCCGTAAATTCCTGAAAGAGAAGCAATTTGCACCATCTCAGAACTAAACGCCCATGTGTATCCTACCAAGTTCCATGGAAAACCCGTAAAAACGTGGCCTCTCAGCCATTCAATACTAACCCAAATGACTGCAAAGGCAAAAGCCCTACTAATGCCATTATAGGGCCAAACCTTTGTCAGAACAAAAGATAATCCAGTAAAAACCGCGAGAAGGGAAGGAATTCCAAAGAGAGCGAAAGGAATGAGCCACCAAAAAGCCGCTATATCAACAGTTAAGGCATGAGCAATCCAATAGAGCCCCGCTGTAAAATGCCCTAACCCAAACCACCAGCCTAACAAAAAGACAGTAAGAAAAGAGGCCTTGTTCTTAATATTCAAACGAAGTAAAAACCATATCCCGCTTAGAGAAAGGAGAATGGTTGGAAAAAGGAAAAGCGGAGAAAAAGCCAAAGCTCCACAGGCTCCTAAGACAAAGGCAAGTCCCCGTTGTGGCCAGATTTTAAGAAAGAGAAGAGGAACGTTCATGAATTCCTACACGTTTAATACGCCGTGAATCAGCTTCAATAATTTCAAATTCAACTCCTGAGGGATGAGAAACCAATTCTCCTCGTTGAGGGATGCGATCGGTGAGGTGGAGAACAAGTCCGCCAATTGTATCAATATCTTCTTCTTTTTCCTCAGGTGTTCGAAGAGGCCCCATTTTTTCCTCCAGTTCTTCAATATCCATTCGACCATCTACAATGATTACTCCATCAGGTCTTCGAAAAAAAACAAGAGAAGCAGACATTTGAGCTGCATCTTGGATATCCCCCACAATTTCCTCAACCAAATCACTCATGGTCACAAGACCGTCTACACCTCCATATTCATCAACCACAATAGCAATTTTCTCTCCTGTTGAACGCATTTTCAAAAGTAAATCTAAGATACGCATAGAAGGGGAAATAAAATTGATTTTGTGAAGATAGTCTTGAATTTTAAAATTTTTGGAGGTTGCCTCCAGAAGATCTCGCAAATGAATATATCCTAAAATATCATCTAGAGTTTGTCGATAAACAGGCAACCGCATGACTTTGTTAGATTTGAAAACATTTTTGATCTTTTCTAAAGTGATTTCATAGGGAACAGCGATGATCCCTGCGCGGGCGATCATAAGATCTTTAGCCATCAAATCGCGCAAATTGAGAATATTGGTAAGCATTTCTCTTTCGTCGGGAGCGATTGAAGTATCGGCAATTTCTTCTTCTTCAATAAGCTCTTCCAAGGTTTCTCGTAAAGAGCCTTCTCCTTCTTTCTTTTTAAAAAGAGAAAGAAAAAAATCCAGCCACTCCTTCATCGTTCCTCATAAGGGTTGGAAATGTTGAGGGTTTTTAAAATGTGAAGTTCTAAATTTTCCATCTCTACAGCATCATTTTCTTCTTGATGATCATACCCTAAAAGATGCAAAAAACCATGAATAATCAAATGCAGGGTATGGTCAAGAGGAGAAATTTCATCTTTTTTAGCCTCCTCCAAGATCGTTTCATAAGCAAGGATAATATCTCCCAGTTCTCCTTTTTCCTCGGAAGGAAAAGACAGAACATTTGTGGGATTATCTTTATGACGAAAAGTACTATTAAGCTTGTGAACTTCCTGATTGTCAGAAAAAACCACGCTGACCTCTGTGTGAGAAAAATCTTTTCCTACGATTGCTGCAGTTTTTTCAAGCGCCCAGGATACTTCCTTCTTCCAATCCGAGGAAATCTGTACCCATGACTTATTAAGAAGAATCAAGTTAATAGACGGCTTTTTTGCGTTCATAGGCTCTGACAATTCGTGAAACCAAGGGGTGGCGGACAACGTCTCGTTCGGTAAAATTAATAAATCCGACTCCTCTCACGCCTTCCAAAACATTTATCGCTTCTCGAAGGCCAGAAGGAGTACCTTTGGGTAAATCAACTTGACTTAAGTCCCCCATTACAATCATTCGTGAGTTATTTCCAAGGCGTGTTAAAAACATCTTCATTTGAACGTCGGTTGTATTTTGAGCTTCATCTAAGATAATGACCGAATCGGAAAGAGTCCTTCCCCGCATAAAGGCTAAAGGCGCGACTTCAATTTCCCCCAGAGCTATTTTTTTTGTCACTTGTTCAAAAGAAAGCATATCATGTAATGCATCGTAAAGAGGGCGCAAATAAGGGTCAACCTTTTCTCGAATGTCTCCCGGTAAAAACCCGAGTCGTTCTCCTGCCTCTACCGCGGGACGCGAAAGAATGAGGCGGTCCATTTGCCCCTTCATCATCATTTCAACCCCAAATGCAACAGCCAGATAGGTTTTCCCCGTACCTGCAGGGCCTTCTGCAAAGACGAGTTCATTTTCCTTTAAAGCCTTAATATATCCTGCTTGTTGCCGAGATCGAGCGGTAATGATACGACGTTTTGTTGTCAGAAAGGTTTCTTCAGGAGACTCTTGATTCTCCGTCGATCGAAGAGCAGCCATCACATCTGTTGCATCAATGGGCTTTCCTTCTTGAAGGCACAAATAAAGAAAAGCCAGCGTCTTCCCTGCAATGTGAGTACTTTCCTCCTCGCCTTGAATAACAATTTGATTTCCGCGAGTAACAATAGAGACGGAAAGTTCTTTTTCGAGAAGTTTTAAATTGCTTTCTTGACTCCCAAAAAGCTCAATAAGAAGGTTATTATCTTCAAATTCTAAATATGTTGTTGATTGTTTTTGGTTAGATCCCATGAAAACTCTTTTTATGCTTTAGCCGTGGCAAGAGAAAAATTGCTCCTTTCCATTTTCAAAATAAATCTTACCACGCCTTGTTAAGGACGCAAAGATGAAAGTGTGCGGGTTCATATGCTTTGACAGAGCAATCCGATACTGAACGGGTTCAGATAGAAGGGAGACTCATTCCTCTTGCAGACAAAGAAAGAGGCCTCAAGAATAGGAATGATCTAAAACCCTAATCTAAGGAGGCCTTTATGCAAATCAAAGGATTGCACAAAAATATTTATAAACTTTCTTCATATGTATTGTCACAAGAAAAACGTGAGGTTCATCGAAAAAATACGAAAAGCCGGCAAAACTCTGGGAACAGCTAAAGTCTGAACGGGTATCAGATAAGACTTGCCAAGGAGTTTGTAAAATCAGCAGAGCAACTTATTATCGATATAAAGCTAACTTAAAATCCTGTTTGAAATGCCTCTTTCACCATGTTCTCTCTTGATCCTTTTCCGTCTCTCCGCTAGCTTCAACACTTAGGAGGGATGCCGGAGCGGTCGAACGGGGCGGTCTCGAAAACCGTTGTGCGTGTAAGCGTACCGTGGGTTCGAATCCCACTCCCTCCGCCAGTTTCAAAGAGCTTTTCGTAGGTCTCTCCTTTCTTAAAATTGCTCTATGGGACACTTGAGAATAACAAAACACACATGATGAGAGTCATGGATAGTTATTTCTGCCAATTGTCCCAATGCGGTCCCATGCTACAATAGAAATCATATATTTGATAGGCTTCCTACAAAAATGTCAAGATATGGAATATACTAATTTTACTTGTAAAATTTTTTAAAATTGACTACTCCTTTAACCTTAATGAAAGGGAGACTAAAGAAATGAAAAAAATTTATGTGGTTTTATTATCTTTTGCGAGCTTAACTCTTGTTGAGAAGGGTTTTGCAGGAAATGCACCTCAAACAGCACCTTCCAGTTTTACCCCTGCACAATTGGGAGAAATTGAAAAAATTGTCGCAGACTATCTTGCCAAACATCCTGACGTCATCATGAACTCTTTCCAAATTGCAATGGCACAACAACAAAAAGAAGCTGTTGCTAAAATGGAAAAAGCAGTGACAGATAATAAGGACAAAATCTTTAAAGAACAATCTTCTCCTGTCGGGGGGAATCCTCAGGGGACTCAGTCCTTAGTTGTCTTCATGGATCCTTATTGCGGGTACTGCAAAAAATTCCATGCAGAATTAACACCTCTCTTAAGCATGAATAAAGACGTCAAAATTATCTTTAAAGACATTCCTATCATGGGAGATGATTCTGTTGAAGCCATTAAAGCTAAGATCGCAGCAAAAGAACAGGGAAAATATGACCAACTTCAAAATGCTATTTTTGCATCGGATAAACATCTCACTCAAAAACAACTTTTAAAGTTAGCTGCTTCTCTCGGTATTGATACGAAGAAGCTTGAAGCCGATATGAAAAGCAAAGCGACACAAGCTCGCATTGATGAAGATCTTGAGCTTGCAAAGACCCTCGGAATTAATGGAACGCCAACATTAATTATAGGAGAATCAACGGTTTTGCCCGGCTATATCAGTGCTGAAGAATTAAATAAGAAACTTAAAGAAACTTCCGCTTCAAATAATAAAGTCGCTGTTGAAAAAGCCTCCTAAAAACCTTTAGCCATGGAGGGAGAGGGGCCTTTAGGCCCCTTTTTCTTATGAACCTATGAAATAATGACGAGTAATTCTTGAGAATGAGCGTTTTCTTGTGGTAAAAGATGAAATGATAATTTTTTAAGGATACCCCTTGTATGAGTCATATTTCTGTTGTGGGAGCAGGCGCTTGGGGAACAGCTTTAGCTTTAGCTGTACGGCGCGTTGGAGCCAACGTTACCCTTTGGTCCATTAGCTCAGATGAGGTGGAAATCATTAATGGACGCCATGAAAATGTTTATCGTCTTCCGGGAATTGCTCTCGACCCCTCTTTGCGAGCAACAACGAATCCCCAAGAAATGTCGTGCGCAGACATGGTAATTTTAGTGCCACCCGCTCAATATATGCGGAGTACGTGTGAAACCTTTAAAGATATATTCTCCCCTCATGTCCCTCTTATCATTGCCTCGAAAGGGATAGAAAATGGGACATCTCTTTTAATGTCCGAGGTTATTCGAGAATATTTCCCCCAAAACCCCCTTCTGG
Organism: uncultured Alphaproteobacteria bacterium; assembly: GCA_937967795.1. Lineage (GTDB taxonomy): Bacteria > Pseudomonadota > Alphaproteobacteria > UBA9655 > UBA9655 > UBA9655. The sequence goes on from CALBSK010000086.1 coordinate 48,594, forward strand.
TTCTCTCAGGGCCTAGTTTTGCAAGTGATGTAGCAAAAAAATTGCCTACGGCTATCACTCTTGCCGCTGGAAATCTTTCCTTAAGCCAAAAGGTTGCGAAGCTTCTCAGTAGCCAACATTTCCGCCTTTATGCTTCCGAGGATATTATTGGAACGCAAGTAGGAGGCGCTTGCAAAAATATTATCGCGATCGCCTGTGGAATTATTGAAGGCCGAGAACTGGGAGATAATGCACGAGCGGCGTTAATGACACTAGGTCTTTCCGAACTTGCACGGCTTGGATGTGCGATGGGAGGAAAGTCTGAGACGTTTTTAGGTTTATCAGGTGTTGGGGACATCACTTTAACTTCTTTAAGTTCTCAATCACGAAACAAATCCTTTGGCCTTGCTTTGGGAGGTGGTATTCCTCTCGGAGAACTTTTAGCCAATAAAAAAACCTTAACAGAAGGCATTTATACAGTTGTAGGGACGGTGGCTCTTGCGCAAAAACATCAAGTAAATATGCCGATTACTTTTGCCATGAATGAATTTCTAAATGAAGGGGGAACCTTAGAAACACTCCTTGAGAATCTTCTCGGTTGTCCCTTAAAAGAGGAAACTGCATAAATGGCCTATTGGCTTATTAAGAGTGAACCGCATGTTTGGTCTTGGGCAGATCAAGTGAAGAAGGGAACAACTTTCTGGGATGGGGTGCGTAACTATCAAGCTCGCAATAACCTTAAAGCCATGAAAGTTGGAGATTTGGCTCTTTTTTATCATTCTGGGGGGGAACGTCAGATTATGGGAATTGTAGAAGTCATAAAACCTTATTATCCAGATCCTTCCGACTCTAATGGACGATTTGGAATGGTTGATGTTAAGACTGTCAAACCCTTCTCTTTCCCTGTCACATTAAAAGAAGCTAAAGCCGATCCTCGCCTTCATTCTCTGGCGCTCATTCGGCAATCTCGTCTTTCAGTCATGCCTATAGATGAAAATTCATGGGACATCCTCACTCATAAGGGAGGATGCAATGAAAACCTATGAGGATCTTTATCAGAATTCTCTTGATGATCCTGAAGGATTTTGGCGTCAGGAAGGACAACGTCTTCAGTGGATTAAGCCTTATACTAAAATCCAAGAGTGGTGGTTTACGGCAAATGTGCAAATCCAGTGGTATCGTGACGGCACATTAAATGCCTCTCAGAATTGCTTAGATAGGCATCTCCCAAAAAAGGCTGATAAGACAGCCCTTATTTGGGAAGGAGACGAGCCTCATGAGCATCGTTCTTACACTTATCAAGAGCTTTTTGAAGAAGTGTGCCGTTTTGCAAACGTCTTAAAAGACAAAGACGTTCAAAAGGGAGATCGCGTAACGATTTATATGCCACTTGTCCCAGAAGCTATTGTCGCTATGCTAGCGTGTGCACGAATTGGAGCGATCCATTCCGTTGTTTTTGGGGGGTTTTCAGCAAAATCCCTTGCTGATCGAATCCATGATTCTGCTTCAAAAGTCATTATTACAGTAGATGAGGGTATTCGGGGAGGGAAAAAAATTCCCTTAAAAAGAAATGTGGATGAAGCCCTTAAAGAGAGCCCATCAATTCAGACATGTATCGTGGTAAGTCGTACAGGAGAAGAAGTGAATTGGTCGGAAGGGCGTGATTTCTGGTATCATGAATTAATGAAAACCGCCCCTCTCCTCTCTCAACCTTTGGAGATGCAAGCCGAGGATCCTCTTTTTATTTTATATACGTCAGGATCAACAGGGAAACCAAAAGGAGTTTTGCACACGACAGGTGGATATCTTGTCTATGCTTCTCTCACCCATGAGAAAGTCTTTGATCTTCACGAAAAGGATGTCTATTGGTGCACGGCAGATATAGGATGGATTACAGGCCATAGTTATGTCGTTTATGGTCCCCTTGCCAATGGAGCAACAATACTTATTTATGAAGGTATTCCTACGTATCCTACGCCAGCACGGCTATGGGAAATGGTAGATCGACATAATGTTTCTCTCTTTTATACGGCTCCTACAGCCATTCGTTCTCTCATGAAAGAAGGAGATCATTGGCCTCAAACGGCAAAACTCACGTCTCTCCGTCTTCTTGGAACAGTTGGCGAGCCCATCAATGTGGAAGCCTGGGAATGGTATAATGATATTATTGGTCATCATTCTTGCCAAATATTAGATACGTGGTGGCAGACGGAAACAGGAGGGATTATGATTTCAGCCCTACCTCATCTTACGCCTTCAAAGCCTGGGTCAGCTTCTAAACCCTTTTTTGGAATTGAACCTGTCATCATGGGAGAGAACCATGCTCCTCTCGAAGGAAACAGTGAAGGCCCTCTTTGTGTGGCGAGGTCTTGGCCCGGTCAAGCCAGGAGCCTTTATGAAAATCATGAAGGGTTCATCTACACATACTTCAAAGCCTATCCTGGTTATTACTTTACAGGGGACGGCGCGCGGCGAGATGAGGAAGGGTTTTATTGGATCACGGGAAGAATAGATGATGTAATCAATGTCTCTGGCCATCGTTTGGGGACAGCTGAGATTGAAGATGCTATTAATAGCCATCCAGATATTATAGAATCTGCGGTTGTAGGGTATCCTCATGAAGTTAAAGGGCAAGGGATTTTTGCTTTTATTATTTTAAAAAATGGGGTTCAGATAAGCCCTCTCCTCAAACAAAAAATTATAATTCATGTCCGTCATATGATAGGTCCCCTTGCGACTCTTGATCATATTCTTTTCGTCTCTGGTCTCCCAAAGACCCGCTCAGGAAAAATTATGCGGCGCATTTTACGAAAGCTCGCTGCAGGGGAAAGTGCTTCTCTTGGAGATACTTCAACTTTAGCTGACCCTACGGTCGTAGAGGATTTAATTCAATTGAAGTCGCTTGCTGGTTAATTATTCTTTTAAATCAGACTTATGAAGAAAAGGGGTTGCTTTTAAAGTTCTTTTTGAGTATTAAAGGGTCAATATTCAAAAGGATAAGTGGGACCATTGTTTATACAAACAGAAGAAACACCCAATCCGGCCACATTAAAATTTCTTCCTGGTCGTATCCTCATGTCAGAAGGAACGGCAGATTTTAGATCACGGGAAGAGTCCTCAAAATCTCCGCTTGCTCTTAAGCTTTTTGAGATAAAGGGAGTGAAAGGTGTTTTTTTTGGTGCGGATTTTATTACGGTTTCCAAGGAAGAGACCATTGAATGGGCCGTGCTTAAGCCTCTCATTTTAGGAGAAATTCTTGAGCATTTTATTACGTACCAACCCTTGTTTTATGGAGATGGAGTTCCTACCTTTTCAAAAGGGAGTACAGACCCTATAGTGGTCCAAATTCAAGAGATCTTGGACACGCGCATCCGTCCAGCCGTCGCTATGGATGGAGGAGATATCGTGTTTGATCGTTTTGAAGAAGGCATCGTTTATGTGCACCTTCAAGGGGCTTGTAAGGGATGCCCGAGCTCCTCGGCAACGTTAAAAGCAGGCATTGAAAATATGCTTCGTCATTACGTGCCAGAGGTTACTGAAGTCAGAGCAGTAGAGAGTTAGGAGTAGATAATGCTGAAACAATCGAAAACTCAGATTTCCCTAGTTGTTACTTTGGGATTGATGATAATAGGCCAAATGGGATTTTCTCTTTATAAGAGTTATTCCTCCCGCTCCTCTTTTCAGATAATGCCAAAAAAGAAAATCGCGCGTGCGGGATCGGCGAAATCTTTCGGTCTTACTCTTTCCGAGGACACGCACTTCTGTGTCTCTAGTGTGAGAGAACTCGATCAAGTTTTTGATAACTGTGATTATACTCTTACAAAGACAAAGACTAAGGGGGAAGTTCCGCGTCTTTATTTAGCCAAGCTCCCCAAGGATATGAAGAGAAAGAAGAAATCTTCAAATTTTACATTCATCCAAGTTCTTTTGCCCCATATTTTAAAAGTAAACGAGCAAATTCTCTCCGATAGAAACCGTCTTTTAGAAATGCAAAAACGTCAAAAGGGAGGGCACACGTTGCGACCTTCAGAAAAAATATGGATTATGAAGTTAGCTTCTGAATATCGTTGCAAGTCTACAAAAATCGAATCTTTACTTAAACACGTTGATATTATTCCTCCTTCTTTAGCGCTGGCGCAGGGTATATTGGAAACAGGAGGAGGAAGATCTCCTGCAGCGCTTACCAAGAATTCAACGTTTGGCCATATGGCGACTAAAACGAAAGTTGCGAAATTTGAAAGCCTTCATGCGAGTGTAAAAGCTTATGCTCTGAATCTTAATCGTCACTCTGCTTATGCCCATTTCCGAAAAACACGCGCCTCTTTAAGAACGCAAAATCAGAAATTGTGTGGAATCAAATTAGCTTCTTGTCTCCTCAAATATTCAGAACGGGGAACAGCTTATACAAGAGATCTTCAAGATTTAATCCGCAAGCGTGGCTTAGGCGGATATGATGAGCAGCATGTGAGACTAAAGCCTTAAAAGCAAGAAGATGTCCCTATCTTTAAGAAGTTTTAACTTTCTCATCCTACACTAAATAAAAATTGAGATAAAATTTAGAGGGGGAGAAATGGCAAAAATTGCTGAAGCTTGTCTTAAACAGCTTTTTCTTGACGCGCGGACCCATAATAAGTGGCAGGATAAACCTGTCACTGATGAGATTTTAGAAGATGTCTACAATCTTATGCGGTTAGGTCCTACCAGTGCTAACTGTTCTCCTTTAAGAATTCTTTTTTTGAGATCGAAAGAGGCCAGGGAGCGTCTCAAACCCTATCTTAACCCAGGAAATGTCGAAAAAACAATGCTTTCTCCCGTTATCGCGTTGTTAGCTTATGATCTTCAATTTTATGAGAACTTACCTTACTTATTTCCTTTCGCAGAAGCTAAATCTTGGTTTGAAGGAAAGCCTTCTTTCATTGAAGAAACCGCTTTTCGCAATAGCACCCTTCAAGGAGGATACTTTATTTTTGCCGCACGTGCTTGCGGTCTTGATTGCGGGCCTATGTCAGGTTTTTCCAATGAAGGCGTTGATAAGGAATTCTTTCCAGAGGGACGATTTAAATCTAATTTCCTCTGTAACTTAGCTTATGGAGACTCCGCGGGCCTTCCCGGACCTCGAGCTCCGCGTCTTTCTTTTGACGAAGTCTGTAAAATTCTTTAAGTTAATATTTTTTATAGGTAGCGAGATGTCAAATGAGATTGAAACCCTTATTGAGGGGTATCATAAATTTAGAAGACACTACTTTAGCGATTCGAATTCGATTTTCGAAACTCTTGTTCGTCAGGGCCAAAGGCCCAAAATTCTTATGATTGCTTGCTCTGACTCAAGAGTAGATCCCGCTCTTGTCATGAATTGCCAACCGGGTGATTTGTTTGTCATTCGTAATGTGGCTAATCTTGTGCCGCCTTATGAAGAGGATCAATCCTACCATGGAACAAGCGCAGCTTTAGAATTTGGGGTATGTGATTTGAGCATACGCCATATTATCCTTTTTGGCCATACTCAATGTGGAGGGATTCAAGCTCTTTTAAAAAAAAGCTGTGAACGCAATCAACCTAAGAGCTTTATTTCAAAATGGATGGAACTTGCCAAACCCGCTCATGAAGCCGTTGTTAAATTCCATCAAGAAAAATCGTTTGAGGAAAAAGCAACTCTTTGTGGTCAATACTCCCTTATTAATTCATTGAAAAATTTAGAAACTTTCCCCTGTATTGCGGAGCGCGTAAATAAAGGGACTCTTTCCCTTCATGCCTGGAATTTTGATCTTTCACGGGGAATTCTGGAAAGCTTTGATAGGGAGGAAAATTGCTTTAGGGAAATAGTTGTCTCAACCCCCAACCATCGCCTTCCCAACAGATACCAATCTTCATTATAAAGCCATTGAGAAGTTAAGAGAGGTCGTGAAAGCGCAATTGATCTACGTCAACGCTATGAGGAAGCTCCCTCCCTTTTTTCAGCGTGGTCTTAAAAAATTAACCCATTCTTAATAAATTAAGAATTATAATAATTAACCTCGACCAAGGCGATCCAATACAAATTAAAATTTAGCTATAAATTTGAAGGAAATTTAGTGATATTTTAGAGAGTTAATATATAAAGGAATGTTAGGCTGGTTCTAAAATGAAATGCAGCCATCGTAGAGTCCTCAATTCTTAAAAAAGAAGAGCTACCTTTCTGTAAAAGATTCTTTAAGGCCCTTAATAAGGGGCTTAAGGAGATACTGAAGTACGGTTCTTTTTCCTGTTAAAATGTCAGCTTCAATAGCCATACCGGGAAGAAGTTCGAGCTTCTTCCCCTTGTGTTCAAGATAATTTTTATTCGAGATAAGAATCACACGATAGAAATTCTTTTTTTGTTCTGGATCATGTATCGTATCAGCACTAATGTTGAGCAGCTTCCCCTTGAGAGGCCCATAGATAGAATAATCATAAGCCGTGATCTTAATTATAGCTTCTTGCCCCGGATGAAGAAAGGCTATATCCGCTGGTAAAACATCAGTTTCAACAAGCAACGTATCTTCGTAGGGAACTATATTGATAACCTCTTGACCAGGTTGAATAACTCCTTTCAAGGTCTTCATTTTTATTTCTTTCACCGCTCCTTTAATAGGCGACCTTAATTCGGTTCGTATCATGCGATCTTTAGACTCGAGCATGGCTGCTTTTGTTTCACTCAACTTAATAAGGATATCTCTCAATTGTTCCTGATTCTCATTTTGTGTGCGCAGCGGAATCTGTTCTAATTCATATTGGGCTTGTTTCAGTGTTGCTTGAGCTTTGAGAAGAGCTGCTTTTCCAATAGCTATTTCTCCCTTTAAATTAGCCGCGTCCCGTTTGAGTCTTAGAATTTCTCTCTTCGAGATAAGCTGTTCCTTAACCAAAGGAGCTACCATGGTGAGCTCTTGATTAGATAAACCCAATTGATCTTGAGCTTGAGCAATTTTAGCTTTGGCTTCTTCAATCTCCTGTTCTTTTTGAATAACAATTTCGTGGGCGACCGCTTTCTTTGATTCAAAATGGTCTTTCCATTCTTGAAAAGATGCCATTTCTTCCATAGCAATGTCCGGCGCTTGTATTTTTACGATTTCAGGAACCTCATAGTCTTCCTCATTTAATTGCGCTTGAAGGCGTTCTGCAGCTGCTAAATAGTGTAGATATTGTTGATGATGAGAGGTATACCGTGTTCCTGGAATGGTAGGATCAATCCTCATAAGTACTTGTCCTGCTTCGACGAGATCTCCTTCCTTAACAAGAACTTCACTAATAATTCCTCCTTCAAGATGGGAAATAACTTGAGTTTTTTGAGAGGGAATAATGTGTCCTGTTGCTTTTGTAACAACATCGATTTCTGAAAAGCCGGCCCAGAGGAAAAATAAGACCACAAAGACACAAATTATCCCCAAAGTTATCAGAGAGAATGTCTTACTTTGGCGTCGAACGGCAGCCGTTTTGGGAGACATATAGTGAAGTTCTGTTTCAGAGAAAGATCGTGGAAATTTAATCATGGGAGGGGTCTGTTGTTTTTGTGGCAGCTGATGTAAGGGCTTCAATTATCTTATCTCGAGGACCATCGCCCACAATACGCCCCCCATCAACAATAATGATACGGTCGATGAGTTTTAGAAGAGAGAGTCGATGGGTCACAAGCAGAAGTGTCTTCTTTTCTTTTATCATTTCTTGAAGTCGGTAAATAAATTTCTGCTCTGAAACAGCATCCATCATCGCAGTGGGTTCATCGAAAAGAAGGATGGGGGGATTACTCACAAGTGCCCGTGCTATTGCAATTGTTTGGCGTTGCCCTCCTGAAAGTTCAGATCCTCCTTCTCCAACCGAAAGATCGTATCCTAAAGGATGGCGAGAGAGAAAATCATGAAGACCCGCCAGAGTTGCAGCTTTCAGAATCGCTTGATCATCAGCCTCTTCTCCTCCTAAAGTAAGATTGTGATGAATTGTTCCTCCAAAAAGAAAGATATCTTGAGGGATATAGCCAATGTTAGCTCTTAAATTAGCAGGATCAATTTGGCGAATATCCGTTCCATCGATCAGGGTAGATCCAGATTGAGGCGTGTAAAATCCCATTATGAGTTTTTCAATTGTTGTCTTTCCAGATCCTATGGGGCCCACAAGAGCTACTTTTTCACCAGGGCTAATTTTAAAAGACATGTTATGAAGAGTAAGCGTTTTTTGACCTGGATAGGTAAAATTTACATCTTTAAACTCGATTTCACCTTGAAATGAAGGGTGGTGAATAAAATGAGTGGTGGCTGGTCTTTCAATAGGAAGACGAACGAGTTGATTTAAGCGCTTCAAAGATTCGAGGGATTGATTAAGTCGCATTAAAAGAGATACCATTTGTGTAAGAGGGCCCATGGCTCTCCCAGATAAAATAGAACACGCAATAAGACCTCCCATGGTAAGATTTTTGTCCCCAATCTGATAAACCCCTACAGTAATAACCCCCACAATTGTAAGATTTTGTACAAACACCGAAAAATGAAGGGCGAACATAGAGAGAAAACGAGCAGAATTGGTAGAATCAGCTGACTGAGCCACTAAATCCTCCCAGATTTTCTGCATTTTCCCTTCTGCATTAAGTCCTTTAATTGTCTCAAGACCAAGAATTGATTGAACAAGAATCGACTGTTTTTGCCCCCCTTCTTGATAGGTTTTTTTGATAGAAGATCCAAGGGGACCTTGAAGGAGAAAACTGACAAGTAATACAATAGGCACCATGCCTAAGGGGACAAAGGCGACGGGACCTCCAATAAGCCAAATGATAAAAATAAAAAGAAAAATAAAGGGAAGATCCACAAGCCCAGCAAGAGTGGCAGAAGAAATAAATTCTCGGAGGGTCTCAAATTCACGTAATTGATGTGCTAATGCCCCAGGAGATTTAGGTTGAGCTTCGAGTCGTATTCCTAAAATATGCTCATAAAGGCGACTTGCTAAAAGGACATCTGCATTTTTCCCTGCCGTATCCAGGAAATAGCTTCGCAAAAGCCTTAAAATAAAATCAAATATAAAAATAACAAGCACACCAATAACAAGGACCCAAAGAGTTGTCGTTGCGTTATTAGGGACAACACGATCATAAACGGTGAGGGCAAAGATACTACTAGCAAGCGTAAAAAAATTAATAAAAAGAGAAGCAAAAATCACCTGGGAATAAATGGGCCAGAATTGGAGCAAGGTTCCCCAAAACCAATTCTCAGATAAACTGGGGGTCACGTTATCTGAAGGTCCGAAATTTTCTGGACCGTAATGAGTCAAGAGAAGCGTCCCACTGTATCTCTTTTTTAGATCCTGCAGGGGAATCGTTCGGAATGAATCTCCACCTCCCGGGAAAAGTACGAAAGCTTCAGACTCTTTAAGCTTTTTCAAAACACACGCGTCTCCGTTTTTTAATAAAAGAACACAAGGTGTAATATCATTTGAAATTTCTTTAAATTCTTTAGGTACAGTTTCTGCGTTAATATTGACCCGCCGAGCGGCTCTTTTGAAAATTTCAAGGGTGAATCGGCCCTCTTGAAGAGGCATCCCCACTTTAAGAGAAGATGCTGAAGTAGGACAATCATAGAGCTTAGTGATAATAACAAGGCATTCTAAAAGAGGATCCAGATGTTTAACGAAAGCTCCTTTTGAATTCTTGATATCTTTAAGCATGAGGAGTACCTTTTTATTATTTTTCTCTTAAAGTGCGCCTTTTTATCTTTCCAGTCGGAAGGAAAACTTAAAATGAAACCAGAAAACCCATAGATATCTTACGTTAAATGTATCATAATCCGAGAAAGTTAATAAAAATATAACCGAGTAAGGATGGCTAAAAGACTTTTTTTTGTAATGATTTGTCTTTGTAGTGCCTTAGAGTCTAAGGCTCTTGCCACAAATGTGAAAGAAGCTGTGAAATCTGCTCTTTTAACAAACCCTACAATTAGCGCTGATGAAGCCGAAGTACGTGCAAGTCAGTGGGAGGTCGATTCAGCACGAGCAGGGTACTTTCCCTCAGTAGGTATTTCGGGAGGTGTGGGCGGCTATGAAAATATCCGATTTAGAGAAAAGAATTCTTCTGTCTCTGGCCCCCTCTCAACAACCGTTACTCGTTTTGTTACTACTCCTTCAGTAACGGTAACTCAGACGATTTTTGATGGACTGGCAACTCCTTATGCTGTGGAATATGCCCATAAAGTTGTTCAAGGAGCTCAATCGGTCTTAGGGCAAACTTCTGAGCAAATTGCGCTTGATGCCATCACGGCTTATGCGAATTTACGTGCTCAAGAAAGGCTTCTTAATCTTGCTGATTATAACATTCAAAAGCACACAAACCTTCTTGAAAAAGTTAAAAAACGGGTTCAAGGAGGGATTAGTACAATTGCCGATGTTTATCAAGTTGAATCCCGTCTTAAAGATGCTATTGTCATTAAAGATAGATTTGAAGGTCAACGAGAAGAAGCTCTTGCAAGTTTTATTGATGTTGTAGGATTTCGACCCGAAGCGCTTGAACACCCCCACATACCGGAGGATTTACTCTCAACCAATGTTGAGAAAATTCTTACGACTGTATCTCAGGCCAATCCAGGCATTCTTCTTGCGAATGCCCGTCTTGAAATCCAAAAAGCAGCATTTGATCAAACCTTACCTCCTTTTCTTCCAACTCTACGTGTAGAAGCTGGTACTAACGGTCCTAACTTAAATCCTTTTGGAACACGAGGAAAGGTTACCACGCATAGAGCTCAACTTGTTCTTGATTATAATTTGTATAGCGGAGGTAAAAACACGGCTCAGCGTAATGCTGCTCGAGAACGCGTTGTTGAAGCTAAAAAAAGATTAGATGTAGCAAGGCGCAATGCGGCGAAACAAGCCCGCTCTGCCTGGGGGACATTTATAAGTGCACATAAACAGACAAAAGATGCAAAAAAGGCAGTTGAAGTCGATGAAAAACTAGAGCACGCTTACCTCCTTCAATTTGAGCTTGTAGCTCTTCCTCTTCTTAATCTTGTGGATGCTTATGTTTCTTATTTCCGGGCGAAAGCAGACCAAATTAATGCTGAAGCAGAAGAAGATATTCGCCATGCCACCCTTCTCGCTCTCATGGGCATGCTTAAGTCAACTTTTCTCTCGGATAATGAATGTTGCGAAGATAAGATTGAGTGATGAAGACAGGTAAATCCTAGAATTTCCCAATTAATTTCTAAAGCATCCACTTCAATGCGTCCTCAATGGAAAGTTGAACCCTTTCATCTGTGCGACGATTTTTCACTTCACATTGGCCCAAAGCCACACCCCGAGAACCCACTATAATTTGCCAGGGAAGGCCAATAAGATCCATATCCGCAAATTTAGCTCCTGGCCCCATATCACGATCGTCATAGAGAACGTCGATACCCCCCTGAAGGAGTTTCAAATAAATATCTTCACAGAGTTGAGAACAAGCCGCATCTTTCATATTCAGATTGAGGAGACCCACTCTAAAGGGAGCAACACTTTCTGGCCATTTAATACCCCTTTCATCATGGTGAGCTTCAATAATAGCTCCGACAAGACGAGAGACACCGATGCCGTATGAGCCCATTTCAACAGGAATTTGTTTGCCATCCGGTCCCATTACATAGGCATTGAAGGGAATCGAATATTTTGTACCAAAATAAAATACGTGTCCCACTTCAATACCGCGGGCTGTCTTCAGACGCTCAAGAGGTACAGGGCAGTTTTGAGAGTCATGAAGTTCATCTGAAGCTGCATAAAGAGTTTGCAAATGATCAAGGGTAAGCGTATTGACATCTAATTTTTCATAATCAACATCATAAAAAATTTCACTCTCTCCTGTTTCGGCCAAAATTTGGAATTCATGACTAAGGTTCCCTCCAATCGCTCCCGATGATGCACGAACAGGAATAGCTGTGAGATCCATCCGCGCGAAAGTTCTTACGTAAGCTTCGAGCATCGCTTGATAGGACGCTTTTGCCCCTTCGATCGTCAGATCAAAAGAATAATTATCTTTCATCAGGAATTCTCGACCTCGCATAATGCCAAATCGGGGACGAATTTCGTCCCGAAACTTCCATTGGATGTTGTAAAAGCGTTTCGGAAGATCTCGATAACTTTTGATAAACCGAGCAAAAATTTCTGTTATCACTTCTTCGGCAGTAGGGCCATAAAGCATGTCTCGTTCATGACGATCTTTTATACGGAGCATTTCCTTTCCATAATCATGGTAACGTCCGCTCCTCTCCCATAGTTCAGCAGGTTGAATTGTGGGCATGAGGACTTCGAGGCTCCCTGCTCGATCTTGTTCTTCTCGAACTATTTGTGCAATTTTTTTAAGAACCCGAAGGCCTAAAGGGAGCCATGAATAAATGCCTGAGGTAACTTGTGTGATCATACCTGATCTCAGCATCAATCTGTGTGAGGCAACCTGCGCTTCTTGAGGCGTTTCTTTTAAAGTTGGATAGAAAAAAAGGGAGGAACGCATATTTTATTGTCTCCTTATAGCCTAAATTCTTCTCCTAAATAAACACGACGAACAACGGTATCCGCAACGATTTCTTCAGGCTCCCCTTCTTTGAGGACAAGCCCGTCCTTAATAATATACGCTCGGTCCACAATACAAAGCATATCTCTTACATTATGATCCGTGATTAAAACGCCAATGTTTCTATCCTTAAGATGAGAAATAAGAGCCCTAACTTCTGCAACAGCAATTGGATCGATACCGGCTAACGGCTCATCAAGCAACATAAAATGCGGATTGCTGGCAAGAGCGCGTGCAATTTCAGTGCGGCGCCTTTCTCCTCCCGACAAAGAAAGAGCGGAAGAATGACGAATGTGTTTAATTGAAAATTCATCAAGAAGTATTTCAAGGCGTTCTTCTCGTATATCATAATCGGGTTCTACGATTTCTAAAATGGCTTTAATATTGTTTTCAACAGAAAGGCCGCGGAAAATGGAAGTTTCTTGAGGAAGATATCCAATGCCTAAACGAGCCCTCCGATACATGGGAAGAAAAGTAATATTATGGTTATCTAAGAAAACAGAACCAGAATCGGCTTTAATTAAGCCCGTAATAATAGAAAAACAGGTTGTCTTTCCCGCTCCATTAGGGCCTAAAAGCCCTACTGCTTCGCCACGTTTGACATAAAGGTTGACGTTATCAACTACGATGCGTCCAGAATAAGCTTTTCTTAAATTTTGAGCGTGCAACCCTTCTGTAACAGCAATTCTATTTTCTGATAATGACATCCAATCACTCACATTACTTTATTTCCGAAGATGAAGTATGTTTTTTCTTAGCAGAAAGAGAGAAGCCACGTCTATCTTTCTGTTTTAGAGAGGGCTTTGTGTTTGAAGGAGATCGTTTGTCTTGTGCTTTCTCGGCATCTTTTGAGAAAATAATACCTGAAATACGCTTGTTCCCTTCTTTTTGAGAGAGATGAGGAGGTTGAGGAAATACTTCAGCAACATTTCTTTTAAAATCGAATTGACCATACCCGCCTTTAATGACATTTTGACCTTGAGTCAACGTAACGTTATCATAAACTTCAACGATTTCTGTTTGAGAAGAATAAACGCCTCGATCGCCGGTTACAATGCCCTTTGGACCAGAAGCCAATATGTTCCCTTCTGCTTCCACCCGATCGAGGGCTAATTTTTCTCGTTTCTCTTCAATGCCTTCAGAAGAGGGCTTAAAATAGGCAATAAGAGTATCTGCCTCTATAACCTCTTCTTTCTCGGGGAATTGAGCGACTGCATGCCCCCGCGCAATCCCTTGATTTTTTGAATGCCAGTATTCAATGGAGTCTCTGGCTGTAAGTGTTTCCTTTGGTGTCACAATTTTTAAATTTCCTCCGGTTAGCAAGACCCGATCAAGAGCAACATCATAATGAGCATGCTCACCATAAGCCTTTTCGGTAGGTGTTTCCATACGTACGTGACCATCGGCCGTCATTGATGTAATGTCTCGTTCTTCCGAAAAATAAACGGTCAACAAATCACCATAGACGGTGTTTATTCCTTTTTGTGCTTTAGCCAGTCCCTTGGCTACACATTTGCGGGCGAGTTCATCGCAAACAACGGATTCCTCAGCTTCAATAATAACAGGAGAGTCATCTTTACTGTTAGATAAACTATCCTGGATATGGGCATACCCCAAAGAATTACAGTTGAGAAAAGCAAGGAGAAAAAGGAATTTATTGCGCATGAATTTTCTTATTCTTTTTTATAGAAGATTTCTTAATCTCAACTCTAGAGGGACCTTTAAGAGTAATCACTTTTTTCCCTTGAGTGTGGTTTTCTATCTTAAATCCGTTTTGCCCTATAAACTTTCCAGGAGGTCCTTCTCCTGCAATATAAGTATCTCCTTCAATGACCTTATCATTCAGGGTGACATGAGCTCTTTCTGTCTCGATATAATAGCCATCTGTACTCGTGAGCGTCACTTTTCCTTCTAGATTTAAAGCTTTGATCTGTGTATCATAATGTCCTTTTTGAGCCTGAACGTTAAAAGTTTGCCCTTCTATCATTGTCATAGAACCATGGGGATTTATAAGCTTGGTAAAGGTTTCTGTTTCTTGTTGTGCCCATTCCGCATCTACCTGAAAAGGTTGTCCTTTTTCATCTGTCGAGAGATACTGGGGATGTACCATGCGATTTTCTCGAATTTCGGGGTGAGTTGAATCAACAACACCAGGATTTTCCTTGCCTAGAGAGGCAAGGTATGGCCAGCCGATGGCAAAGCCTATAGAGAGAACAATTCCTAAGGGAAGAAGAACCTTCATTGAACTCACATAACGCGAGTAACCCCGGGGTAAAGAGGATCTCATTTAAGCAAGACCTTCTATTAAACAATCATGAAGCCGAAGAAGACCTACAAGCCGGCCACTCGTCTCTTCTAAGACAAATAAGTTAGTAATAGATTTTCGGTTCATAAACCCTAAAGCTTCTATAGCAAAGGAAGATGAAAAAATTGTTTTAGGTGAAGGGGTCATCACATCTTCAACTGTTTGGGTTAATAGCGAAGGATTCATATGGCGACGTAAATCTCCATCCGTAATAATGCCGACAAGATTTGCTTCTTTATCCAAAACGCCAATACATCCAAAACCCTTTTTCGTCATGATAACAAGAGCTTCACTCATTAAAGTACCCTTTAAGACAAGGGGCAATTCCTCAAAGGGTCGCATAACATCGACAACATGCAAGAGTTTTCGACCTAATTGCCCTCCGGGATGAAAATTTTTAAAGTCTTTTTGCGAAAATCCTTTACGCTTCAAAAGGGAAATGGCAAGAGCATCTCCAAGAGCGAGCATAAGAGTCGTTGACGTAGTGGGTGCAAGCCCCATGGGGCAGGCTTCCGTGAAAGGAGGGAGAAGGAGGGTATGACGGGCTGCCTTAGCCAGAACACTGTCCGCTCTGCAAGTAATGGCAATGATGGGAAAATCAAAACGTTTTGCATAATTGATCATATCGAATAGTTCAGAAGTTTCCCCTGAAAGGGAAAGCATGATCAAAGTGTCCCCGGGGGTGACCATTCCTAGATCCCCGTGACTGGCTTCGCTAGGGTGCACAAAAAAAGCGGGTGTTCCCGTAGAAGAAAAGGTAGAGGCAATTTTGTTGGCAATATGTCCACTTTTCCCAATACCAGAAAGAATCACACGGCCCTTTGTTTGAACCAAAAGGTCTAAGGCTCTTTCAAACGACTCGTCTAGACTTTGAGCCAGTTGAAGAAGGGCTTCAGCTTCAACATTTAAAACACGGCGTCCTTCTATAAGATCATCTTTGGGAAAAAGAGGTGTTACGATTGCTTGTTGCATTAAAGTCTACATTCCAAAAATAATTATAGTTTTCTTTCTTTATACTTAATGTTGAAAAATATCAACCTCATTCCATCCTTGAATATCGAGTTCACAGCGAGAAGGAATAAATTCAAAACAAGCTTTTGCAATGGATTCACGTCCCTCCCGTTTTAAAAGTTCCTGCAAATGGGCTTTGAGTCGATGGAGATACAGAACATCCGTTGCAGCGTATTCCATTTGTTTTTCTGAAAGACGCTCTGATCCCCAATCAGACGTTTGTTCTTGTTTTGAGATTTCAACGCTTAAAAGTTGTTTGCAGAGATCCTTTAAGCCGTGCTTGTCTGTGAATGTACGAGAGAGTCGTGACGCAATTTTCGTACAAAATAACGGTAAAGCTTCGGCTTTTAAATAGTATTTTAAAATGGCGTAGTCGAAGCGAGCAAAATGAAAGATTTTCTCAAGAGCTCTATCATTTAAAAGCTTTCTTAAGTGAGGAGCTTCATAAGAAGAATTCAAGGGAAAGTGCACAAGATGACATTCACCATTTCCAGAAGAAAGCTGAACAAGTGTGAGTCGATCACGAGGGATATAAAGCCCCATGGCCTCCGTGTCGATGGCAACAGAACGACCAAAATCTAAGTCAGAGGGAATATCACCTCGATGATAATGAATTTTCATGCTTTGCTTTCAATAAGTTGTATGATTTCTATGAGAAGTATACCTTTAATTGGTGCCCAGGAGAAGACTCGAACTTCCACGAACTTTCGCCCACTAGAACCTGAATCTAGCGCGTCTACCAATTCCGCCACCTGGGCCTTACCATTTCGTTAAAGAGATTAAGAAAAAAAGTCAATAAAAGATCATTTAATGGGTGCTTTTTCTCTTCTCCTAACCTTCACCCCTCTGAAAAATCTGTTATGAGCGAGTTCAGATAGAAGAGAGACAAGTTGGATGAGCTTCGCTACAGCGCTATTTGATGGCGCGCTCAGCTCATCCAACTTGTCAGGGAAAGAAAAAGGCCTCAAGAATAGGAATGTGAATAACCCTATT
>CALBSK010000087.1 GCA_937967795.1 uncultured Alphaproteobacteria bacterium
GTTATGGATCAAGGTAAAATCATAGAGCAAGGTAGCCACAGTGAGCTAATTACTCTAAATGGTTTTTATAAAAATCTATGGGATGCGCAAAGTGGTCATAGCCTTATTTAAGATGCTCTGTTGCGATAAATATCAAAAATATCTTAGTAGGGGTCGTGTGGAAGAACCACCAAAAGTGTTAATTCTGATTTAGGCCGCCTTCCAAAAGTGTTTTTTTAGATGCTTCTCAATCGCACTAGCCATGGCATTTATGTCAATTTCACCATTGCTCTTTTTAAAATTATACTTACCAGTAAAAGCAATGTGCGCCCAAGCAATAGGTGAGATCCGAGCAAACTTATCGATAATATCTTGGCTAACACCTTCGGCAAGCATTTGTTCATATATCATATTCAAAATAACGCTGTTATGCGCAATGATATTATTTGCAACAAGCCTCACTGCATGAGCACTGACGCGATTGTTGACTATTTTCTTCCCTTTGAAAACCCCTTTATATATTTTTCGAATGAGTCCCTGCAACTGATGATATGCTTCCGTGCGATTTCTTGCTGTTCTGATGGCTTTTCTAAGCGTCATATTATCAATCAAGTTAAGCACGTGTATGCTCTTTAAGAGCTTGTTATACTCAAACAAAGCTTTTTTGAGACCTGTATAGCGAGCAGAAGAGTTTATTTTCTTAACGATGGTGCTTTGAGTGTTTTCTTGCATAAGTAAAGACAGCAGAACCCGTAAGATGCCTCGTTTATATGTTCGAATAAGCGGGACATTAATAACGCCCCTTGGACGAATAATCCCAGTGTAATTATCAATCGGGTTAACAGAAAACAAGTCACTGCAAGCCTCCTTTATATCCTTTATGCTCGGCACATAACCAAGCCACAAAGCCAATCAAAAATACCTCATAAATTCCTGTAGCTCCTCAGGCAAGTTCTTATTTTGTTCGTGAAGTTCTTTATGATGGACAAAAAAAGCCGCCACATTACTTTTAAGGCTCGGAGGTATTTTGGTTAATCCAAGCTTACTGGCAAAATAGTGACGGGCCTCTAAATCATTTCCGCCTCTAATTGCTCCATAATTATCTAATAAGATAATGGGGCTCCGTTGCAAAAACGAACGATAGTTTATACTTCAAATAAAACTATTGGACGGGATCCTAAATGCGCTCAACGAAACCTACAGCCTTTAAATGGCGTCATTTTCATGGTGAAGTGATTTTACAGTGTGTTCGCTGGTACTGTAAATATGGAATCAGCTATCGTGATCTGGAAGAAATGATGGCGGAGCGTGGCGTGGAAATTGACCATACAACCTTGTACCGCTGGGTTCAGCATTATGCTCCTGAATTAAAAAAACGCCTTGACTGGCATAAGAAACGTTATGCTAGACGTTGGCATCTTGATGAAACCTATATCAGGATAAAAGGTGAATGGAAATACCTGTATCGTGCCATTGATGAACTAGGAAATACGATTGATTTTTATCTTTCCCATCGCCGGAATACAAAGGCTGCGAAACGCTTCCTCAAAAAGCTCATCAGGTCTAATCCCACCTGTGATGTCAGTATCATCAATACCGATAAAAATCCAGCCTATGGCCAGGCCATTAAAGAATTGAAACAGGAGGGAAGTCTGGCTTCTGACGTAAGTCATCTGCAGATAAAATACCGCAATAACCGACTGGAAGCAGATCACGGAAAGCTTAAGCGTCTCATCAATCCCGTCAGGGGATTTCAATCCATGAAAACTGCTTATGCAACCATCAGGGGGTTTGAAATCATGCGTATGTTTAAAAAAGGTCAGTTCAATATTTGGATGTATGGTAACCGAACTGAGAGTTCATTTATTAATGAACAATTTGGAATTTACGGCTGAGATCTATTCAGAAATTGCTTTTTTGTACAGCTTTTCTTTTTTGCAACGGAGCCGGATTATGAGCACTTGCCAATTATTGCGAAAATCAATATCCGCAAGCAGTGCCGCAAATTTTTAATTGATAAGAATTTTGACCCTTATCGCAATATTGTGCCTTTCAATTGTGTTCCTTATCGATTTTCAGATCCATTTAACGAGAACCAGAGCCACAATGCTGAACTTATTGATTTTAAAATGCATTTTGAAAAAGCAAAAGCATTTAAGTAAAGCATTCTTAAGTCTGGGAATCAGTAATCAGACTTAATTGAAAATATTAAAGATTGAATGAAAGTCCCGCCTTTTTGTAAAAAAAGTTATCTCTACTTATCATCATTAATAGTTTTTTGAATTTCTAATACATTAGCAAAAGCATCTTTCATAGTTTTACCCAATTCATTGGCATGAGCTTTTAAATTTTTATAACTTTCAGTTTGAGATATATCCTCAAACATCTGCCAATGCTCATCAACTATTTGAAATTTTTCTTTTGTATTGTTCATCTTTATCCCTGGTTTCAAATACTTATATTTCGGTAGTGTTTAAATAACTGTGTCATCTCTTTTAACTTGTTATAATTTAACACT
>CALBSK010000088.1 GCA_937967795.1 uncultured Alphaproteobacteria bacterium
AGAATTTGAAAAAATTGTAAGGCCGCTTTTAGCGCCTGCCTCGGTAAAAGAAAAATGTCCTGCATTGCAGCAACAAAGGTAAATTTTCCGATATCGATTCCGATAAAGTTTTGATAGAGTGACATATGATTCTGGAGTGTTTATGAAGTTATAATTATTTTAGATTGCAAACGGGTGCATAAAAATGTCCCATGCAACTATCCAAACGTCTCGAGAGTTCTCTCTTAACCCCTCTATAACACACTTTCATCTTACAATTGCAGCGGCACCTTTGGCGCCTCGCAATGACGCAAAACTTAGCGACATCGTCATCGCGAGCCCTCGGAGAGGGCATGGTAATCCAGAATCCTCACCACCAAAATGAGTTTTGCAGCAGCTTCTGTACATAAAACCATTCCTTTTAAAAAGAGCCTAGGGTAGCTTTTCAACATTAAATTCAAAATGCCCGAGAAAAATGTTTGCGTTTGGCGAGCCTTGAATAGAAACCATGACCTTGTCTCCTTTCTTCAATAAAGTTTGTCGCCTTATGCCATTTTTTATATCTGTCCCCTGAGGGAGGTTATGATGATGCCAGTCATTGGATATATTCTCAGGATAATTGATGGCTATAGCCGTTCTCGTCTGTGTGTTTCCCCCTCGTGCCCCCCAGTAATACTCAGCAGATAGTAAATATGTCCCATCTTCAGGAATATCTATAGCCGAGGGATTCTCTTGATTTCTTTTCAGCCCATTTCCCTCAAAGACATTAAATTCTACGGCCGCCCATTGAGTATTGGGATAAGGCTTCCATCCAACGTTAGAGCTAAACTTAGCTTTTAATCTCCTGGAAGGATTGAGCTTGTCTTGTAATTCATAGTTTTCTTTAGTCAGTTGTTTTACTTGCAGCTGTAATTCCTGGACTGTTTTCTCTAAGTTCTCAACTTTTTTAATGAGGATAGCGTTTGAAGGAAGCTCGTCATGCTCCATTGCCCCTGTTCCCTGGATTCCTAAAAAAAGAGATGCAGAAAGCAAAAGGGGGTATTTAAGAAAATTCATGAAATCTCCTTTACTTATCAATTTAAAATAACTTTTTACCATTCTCAACTTTTGGTTCAATAGTTGCTAAACAAACGGCCCCTTGTTGATCCGAACATCCCAGCATTAAGAATTGAGATTCAAATCCAGCAATGTTCTTTTTCCCTAAGTTAACAGCTCCCAAAATTTGACGGCCGACAAGAGATTCTGGCGTATAATGGATGGTTACTTGAGCAGAGGTTTGAAAAACCCCCAGTTCAGAACCAAAGTCCGCCCATACTTTGTAGGCAGGTTTATGGGCTCGAGGGAAAGGTTCTACTTTAATAATTGTTCCTGAACGAATATCCACTTTCGAGAAATCGTCATAAGTTATAGTTGTAGACACTGATAAATCTCCTTTTAAGGTCAGTTGTAAATAGTAAATATAATTTCAATAGTGTCGTATGAGGATTAGACGCGGCGCGGTCGTTTATAAAGAAAACAAGGATTTTTTGTGAATTTACTCTGTGTCATAATTTATCATATAGGAACTATTGTTTCAAAAATCAAGAGAGCTTTTTTAAATTTCTGCCAATTTTTTCTTAAAATGGTTGCTTTTTCTCTTATCATTCATCAGATCCTAACGTTAAATGAGGAACACTTTCCTGACTTCCATCGCCTCTCCCTGATAGGCTTGGGTGTTTCATAAAATACTCATGAGCGCTAAACCCTTTTCCGGATTCGGGGGGTGGTGTGTAAATTCCATCTTTCTCAAGATACCAAGATTGAACGTGATCCTTAAGGTAGGCCACCATAATCTGATTAAGAATTTGCTCTTTCACAGTTTGGTTTTCAATCGGAACAAGGGTTTCAAATCGCCAATCAAAATTGCGGGGCATCCAATCTGCAGAAGAAATGAAAACTTTAGCATGAGGAGAGGGGAGAGAATATCCATTTCCAAAACAGAGAATACGAGAATGTTCTAAAAATCTTCCAATAAGGCTTTTTACGCGAATATTTTGGGAAAGACCTTTTACACCGGGACGTAAGCAGCACATTCCTCGAATGATAAGATCGATGGAAACACCAACATCGGACGCCTCATAGAGAAGGTCGATGATTTTGGGATCAACAAGAGCATTCATTTTTGCCCAAATAAAAGCGGGTTCTCCTTTTTTAGCGAACTGAATTTCCTTCTTTATAAGTAATTCGACGTGCTGCCTTAAGGTGATAGGAGAATAAGCAAGTTTCTTTATTTTCTTGGGATGAGCATACCCTGTGAGATAATTAAAGATTTTAGAAGTTTCTTCTCCTATTTCGTGATCAGCCGTAAAAAGGGAAAGGTCATCATAAATACGAGCGGTGACCGGATGATAATTTCCTGTACCAAGGTGGGTGTAGATCTGAAGTCCCGCTTCTTCTCGTCGGGTAAGGAGAGAAATTTTTCCGTGAGTTTTATATCCAAGAATTCCATAAAGAACCATAACACCAGCGCGCTCTAAATCTTGTGCCCATTGAAGATTAGCTTGTTCATCAAAACGGGCCTTAATTTCAACAACAGCTGTTACGCTTTTTCCATTTTCAGCAGCTTCAATGAGCGCCGCAATAATCGGTGAATCATTAGAGGTTCGATAAAGGGTTTGTTTAACAGATACAACTTGAGGGTCACGCGCAGCTTGTTTAAGGAATTCTACCACAACATCAAAACTCTCATAAGGATGGTGAACTACCAGGTCTTTATAAGCAATCGCAGAAAAAATATTGCCACCAAATCCTCGAATACGCTCAGGATAGCGTTCATTATAAAGCGGGTAGCGTAAATCAGGGCGATGAGCAGTCACCAAGTGTTCTAGAGCATCCAGGCCTAAGATGCCGCTGATGGTCATGACATTTCCAATTTCGAGATTAAGATTTTCTTCAACGAATTTCCGAAGCTTCGGGGGCATGTTTTCATCGATCTCGAGATGAATCACGGCTCCTCTTTTTCGTTTTTTAAGCGCGACCTCAAAATAGCGAACGAAATCTTCCGATTCCTCATGGAACTCAATTTCACTATCCCTTAAGACGCGGAAACATCCATAAGAATGGACCTGGAAACCAGGGAATAAATCACGAATATAAGAGAGAATGACATCTTCAGCCAAAATGAATCGTTGTGTTTCCCCCGGAAGCTGAATAAAGCGTGCAATCTGCGTTGGGATAGGAATAAGGGCCTTCATTTCTTTGTCAAGCTTGCCGAAAAGTTCTAAAGCAATAGCAAGTCCCATATTAGGAATAAAAGGAAACGGGTGTGCTGGATCCAAAGCCAAAGGTGTCAAAACAGGCAAAAGAGTATGTATGAAATAATTTTTGAGCCATTTTTCATCGGATTTGGAGAGGTCTTGACTAACCACAATAGAAAAATGATGATGGTTAAGTTCTGCCCTGAGCTTCTTTAAGAGGGCCTGTTGGGCTTGAATTAATTTTAAAGAACGTGTATGGATTGCGTCAAGGAGTTCGTTTAGATTCTGTCCGTTTGTATCCACAATGTTGATGCCGGCATCTTCCTGATTTTTAAGCCCAGCAACCCGAACCATATAAAATTCATCCAAATTTTTGGCAGAAATTGCGATGAAGTTAAGCCGCTCAAGAAGAGGAATGGATTCATTACGAGCAAGAGCGAGCACCCGTTCATTAAAGGCAAGCCAGGAAAGCTCCCGGTTGAAATAGCGAGGTTCGGATTCTACCTGTTCCACGAAGCTCCTCTTTCGAGAGATGAATAATTCTCTCCCTCTTTCCCTGTTGATTTTATCTTTACAGTATCAGTATGCCTGAAATAAAGATAAAGGCCAAAGAAATTCATGAATTGGCTAATTATCCAATCTTTGGAGAAGTTCTAAACGTTGTCGGAAGAAGAAGGGACAAGTTCCCAAAAAGCTTCTTTAATGCGAGATATGCGTTCAGTTTTTTCTTTTGGAGGATACATGGTATTGATGCCACTATTCCAAATAGGCCCGGGCCACGCTTTATCGTTTTTATAGCGCGCCACAATATGAATATGGAGCTGCGAAACGATATTTCCCAGACTCGCAACATTAAGTTTTGTCGGTTGAAAGAGGGATTTCATAAGAACACTGGCCAAACAAATTTCTTGCATCAATTGCTTTTGATCGGAAGGGGAGAGATCAATAATTTCAAAAATACTTGCTTGATGAGGGATCAAAAAGATCCAGGGAAATGCTGCATTATGACTCAAACGCACGTGGCATAATTCTAAATCGATTACAAATGAAGAATCCGATTCAAGACGAGGATCAAGCCACATGTGAAAAGACCTCTTCTAAAGAGTTTTCTAAATTCAACATTTTCTTTACTTTGTAAAAAATTAACCCCCTCTGAAAAATCTTAACACATATTGTTCTACGTACTACATTTTAAATGAAAGGGGAGGGGGAATGAGATACTTAGTTCCTTTAAGAGAAATCAATCAGCATTTTTCTCAATACATTTGTGCTTCTTCTATCAAGCTCTGAATAAGAGGGTTTTTCCAGATAACATGGTGATGCATTTTAAGAGCGATAAGAGACGGCACAAGCGATCGGATTATTTCTAAAGCTTGCTTCTTTTCTTCCTCGGTTGTTGCTGGGGCTTCTAAAATACTCGCATTCGCAAGAACGGCTGCAACCGTGCCTTTTCTAAGCTTTTGATTTTGAATGTTCACAAAATCTTCTCCAGCAGGCAGAATATCTTCGGGTGTCATAGACGGCATACATTTTCTCCTTCTGAAAATTTGAGGATCGCTCTCAATAAGAGAGCATCATATATTATAGTATGGTTGTTGGGTAGAAAGAAAGAGATCTTGGGAAGAGAATCTAAAATTTACAAAAAAGTAATTAAATTTTTATAGACTTTAATTTTTTTTTGGATTAGTATCCATAAATGTATAATGTACAGTAAAAGGTATTGGTGTGAGACAAGAGAAGTTATTAGTTTATAAAACTAACCTTTATTTTTATCCGTCTCTTCGTAGGTCTACAGGGTTTTGTATCTTCACAGACAAATTCAAAGGAAACCACGTATGACAACCGTAGCTATTCCCTCTTCCTTAGCGCCTTCAAGCGCTTTTTCATCCACGCGTAAAGTTTTTTTATCCGCTTATATTTGTAATATGCTTGAAATGTATGATTTCCTTATTACAGGCATGATGTTTCCTTATATCTCTCAATTATTCTTTCCTCTTGAAGATAAAATTTCGGTCCTCCTTGCAGGGTCTTTAACCTTTCTTGTGGGATTTTTCATGAGGCCTGTAGGAGGGATTCTCTTTGGCTATATTGGAGATATCTATGGGCGTAAAAAAGCTCTTCTTCTCAGCGTTTTTGGGATGGCAATGGCAACGGCCTGTATCGGCATTTTGCCTACTTATAGCTCCATTTCTCTTTTCGCTCCTATCCTCTTTGTCTTTTTAAGGATGATTCAGGGATTGTGTATGGGAGGAGAAGGTCAGGGAGCCTTTGTCTTTGTTTTGGAACATTATCGGGGTGTTAAGCCAGGTGCTAAAGGAGGATTAATTACGACTTCAAATGGCGCTGCAGCGTTGTTAGCTTTCTTTATTAGCATGCTTGTTACGTCACAGGGTTCAGAAGAAGCATGGAGGTTATGTTATGTATTTGGAGCGAGCTTAGCTTTTGTGGGATTCTATTTAAGGTCTTTTGTGAGTGAATCTCCTGCCTTTGCTCACGAATCTTCTAGAAATCTCAATCAATACATGCCCTTGATACGGATTTTAAAAGAAAGGAAGCTCAATATCTTTAATATTATATTGTGTGTAGGTGTGGGAACTTGCCTTACTTATACAGGATTTACCTTTGTAAATTTATTTTTAAGCCAGTTTTTAAATTTTTCTTCTTCTTTCTCTCTTTCCTGCGCCGCATTTGGGACTATCCTTGTTATGATAGCTATCGGGCTAGGAGGAAGGGTCTGTGACGCTCTGGGTCTTTATGAAACGCTCAGTTTGTCTCTTTGTTTTCTTATCCTCTTAATCTTTCCCATTCATTGGCTCTTAGCGTCAGGAGAAAAAAGCTGTATATATCTAGCCCTTTTTCTTCTTGCTCTTCCGATGGGAGGATTAATTGGGTGTGGACCTCATCTCGTAGCAAGCTCCTTCCCAACGAGCGAAAGGTATACAGGGGCAGCTTTTAGTAATAATTTAGCTCAAGCGTTATTAGGGGGAGTTCAACCTTTTCTTGCTATTTATTTGATTAAAGAAACCGATGTATTATGGTCTCCTGCCATTTATCCATTTTTATTAGCTTGCTTATACTTGGGGTTTTTATTGATGTTTAAAAGAAAATTAAAAATTTTTGATTATTTAGCGCCAAAAAGGAATGTTATATGAGAGAACCTAAAATTATTAACTATCCAGATATGAAAGTAGTTATGCGAAAGGACTTTTATGATAAGTTTAATGACCAATTAAACACCATTATAAAGAGTACAGATACCACATATTTTGGCCATAATATTATCAAAAACTATAGAGAAAAAGGTCAGCACGTCGTCAGTACTTTCTGTAATCATGAAGCTTGGCACGACCTTTATTGGGATAAATATCGTAATGAAGATATAACAGAAAAAATAGGCCATGCGGCTACTCAAAAAAACAACTTTGCGGTTATTTCATGGGGAATTGATTCTACCTTAAATCCTTGTGGTCAAGAGAGAATGAAAAGAAATAAGGTAAAAGAAGGAATTATTTTTTCTTTTAGAAGGCCAGAAAATTATATTGAAACGTTTCTTGTTGGCTGGGGCACTTTAAATACTGACAGATTAAATATTGATTATATAGCTCACTTAACATCACTATTCCAACCCATCAGAGATTATCATTGGGAAGTGCATGATAAAGTGTGATTCATTTTTGATGAAGAGCCTCTGTTAAATGTCTTTATCAGGCTATGTGGACGTGAGAGAAAACACGGTTTTAATTCATGGCTTGAGATATCGCCGAATTTGATACCCGTAACCACTTTTGGCAACTGATTTTTCTAACTGGGTTGTCCTGACTAAAAGTAAGACGGCCTTACGTAAAGTGATCAAACAAACTCATCAAATTGTTAATTCAACCTCAACTTTGGATAAGAGAGAGTGAATAAAATTTCATGTTTGGCTTGTTTTCTTTGAGTTGATAGGCCGTAAGGCAGGAGAGAATATTTATGCAAGCAT
>CALBSK010000089.1 GCA_937967795.1 uncultured Alphaproteobacteria bacterium
GTTCACAAAACTCATCCGAAATATCAAGACTCTTCAGTGATGGTTTTTGTTACCGATAAGTTTGGCAAGGAGATCCAAATGAAGAAAATTTTTACAGTAGCCTTAGTTATCGGGACCGTTAGCATGACGGGAGCCAATGCCTTGGCCCCGCAAACCATGCATTACTATCAGCTTGCGCCTCACTTCACAGGAACAGTGGCTGCACGGTCACCTCTTCCTGCTCACGTTGTTGATCGTGTGGGTGTCGCCATTAATCATCCTGAATCGGTCCATCCCGGGTGTACAGTGGGATGGGATTGCCTATACAAGTAAGAAAACCTTTTATCGGGTTCGAGTGTTGAGGCGAAAAGTGCCTCACCACTTTCCGAGAATTGTTGGTTCAATGCTCCAAAATTTGTCTTTTCTCACAGTTTTAGTATAAAAGGGCCTTGATTCCAGGGAGAGTTTTTCCTTCCAACCATTCGAGGAAAGCGCCGCCTGCAGTTGAGACGTAAGTGAAATCTTTCAGGACGTCTGCATGTGCGAGCGCTGCAACCGTATCTCCTCCACCGGCTACTGAGATAAGGGAGCCTTCCCGTGTTAGCTTTGTGGCTTCTTTGGCAACACCTATTGTGCCTTGATCAAAGGGAGGGGTTTCAAAAACACCAAGGGGTCCATTCCAGAGAAGAGTGTGGCACCTTTTCATTTTCTCAATAATTTTTTGACAGGTGAGGGGACCAATATCAAACATTTTTTCGTCGCTTTTAATCTCGGAAATAAGCCGCGTTTTTATAGTCTTTCTATCGTCGAGACTTTGACCCACACTTCCATCTTGAGGTAAAAGAATCTCTTGCGATTTTGCCAGAAGGTCTTGTGCGGTCTGAAGAAGATCAGGCTCATAAAGCGATGCTCCCATATTATATCCCTGAGCGGCCAAAAAAGTATTCGCCATGGCCCCACCAATGACGAGAACATCCA
This sequence comes from uncultured Alphaproteobacteria bacterium, assembly GCA_937967795.1. GTDB lineage: Bacteria > Pseudomonadota > Alphaproteobacteria > UBA9655 > UBA9655 > UBA9655. The sequence goes on from CALBSK010000089.1 coordinate 958, forward strand.
CTTTGGGGAGGAGATTTTCCAGGAGAGGGAGCTTATTCGAAATTTTGGAGCCTCCAACGATCGCCATGAGAGGACGTCCCGGATGGGTGAGAGAAAGGTCAAGAGCTTTCAGCTCTTCTTCCATCAGCCGTCCGGCATAGGCAGGAAGAAGATGGGCAATTCCTTCTGTTGAGGCATGAGCGCGATGAGCGGCTGAAAAGGCATCATTCACATAAGCATCCCCCCATTCTGCCATTTCTTGGATAAAGGCAGGATCATTTTTTTCTTCTCCGTCCGCAAAACGAATGTTTTCAAGAACGAGAATCTCACCGTTGTGAAGTGTATCAATAGCTTTCAGAACATCTGGCCCCTGACAAGTTTGACAGAAAAAGACAGATGTAGGTGCAACAGCCTTTTTTAAGGCCTGGACAATCGGGTCTAGGGTGAGAGATTTATTTTCTCCTTGAGGACGCCCGAGATGGGTCATGATAATCACTTTCGCACCTTTTGAAATCAGTTCGCGAAGCGTCGCTAGTGACCGCTCAAGACGCGTAAGATCAGTAATGTTCCCCTGTTGAAGGGGAAGATTGAGGTCAAGGCGCACCAAGACCCGTTTCCCATCGGGATTAAGATCATCCAACGTCCGGAAGTTTAACATTTTATGTGTTCCTGTTAAATTCTATGAGTTGGATTGCTTTTTCAAGATCAGCAGGGGTATCGACCCCAAAGGGAGCTTTTGCCTGGACAACATTTACATCGATACGCATTCCATGGGCTAAGGCGCGGAGCTGTTCCAGTTTTTCGCGGACTTCTAAGGAATTGACAGGAAGAGAGACGAACTGGTTCAAAGCCGCCCTTCGATAAGCATACAGACCCACGTGATGGTAATAAGGCCCTCCCTTCGAAGGAATGGGGGAACGACTGAAGTAAAGGGCTCTCCCCATCGTTTCACCTTCTGTTAGGGACAAGGCAATTTTGACGACATTCTCATCGTTCAGCTCGTCAAGGTCTTCAATAAGGGTGGCCAGTGTGGCCATATCGACAAGGGGATCAGTCAAAGGATCTAAGGCAGCACGCAACAGAGAAGGATCTAATGTGGGCAAATCCCCTTGAACATTGATCACATAGTCATACTCTTCTTTTGGATCATATTGATCAACGGCAGCCTTTACCCGATCGGTTCCCGAAGGAAGGGAGGGATCTGTGAGAATAGCTTCACCTCCAAAAGATTTTACGACATCTAGGATTTCTTGATCACCACATGCCACAATGACGGGACCAATATTGGCTTTGGTGGTTTTTTCCCACACATGCATGACCATAGGTTTACCACAAATATCGGCAAGAGGCTTGCGAGGGAGACGGGATGCGGCCAAACGAACGGGAATAACGACAAGAGTTTTGTGAGCCATCGGGTCTTCTTATCTCATAAAGTGGAGGCTTGATGTTCCTTTATCACTTTTAAAAAAGATTTCTTTTCTTTCAAAAGGATAGTTAAAAAATGAATAATGCTAATTTTCTTTGCTGTCAATGTAAATTACAAAAATTTAAGACCAATTAAAAGTATAGGAACAAAAGTGCGAGACGAACTCTATCCGGCCTTAGAACCCTATAAAATGGATTATCTGGATTTAGACGGGCTTCACCAAATGTATTGGGAAGAGTCGGGAAATCCTGAAGGAGTTCCTGTGGTTGTTCTTCATGGAGGACCGGGCGCAGGGACTTCACCGTCTCAGCGTCGTTTTTTTGATCCTTCCTATTATCGAATTATTCTCTACGATCAAAGGGGAGCGGGAAAATCTCTTCCTCATGGAGAGCTTAAAGATAATACGACACCTCATCTCATTGCGGATATGGAAAAATTGCGGGTTCATTTAAATATCGACAGATGGTATGTTTTTGGGGGATCGTGGGGAACAACCCTTGGAATAGCCTATGCTGAAGAGCATCCAACAAGATGTTCAGGATTGATTTTTCGAGGCATTTTTTTATGTCGTAGGTCAGAGTTTGATTGGTTTTTATGGGGAGCTCAAATTTTTTATCCTGAAGAATTTCGCAAACTCGTAGCTCCTTTAAAACCGGAGGAAAAGCAGAACTGGCAAACAATTTTAAAAGCTTATTACAAACGCCTTACCGATCCTGATCCGGTTGTTTACATGGAGGCAGCGAAAATCTGGAGCGTTTATGAAGGAACCATGGCGACTCTTTTGCCAAATCCTGCGGTGGTGGCCGAATTTGCTAAAGACAACTTAGCTCTTGGTCTTGCCCGGATGGAAGCCCACTATTTTATTCATGATATTTTTTTACCCGAGAATGATCTTTTAAACAAAATTGATCGCATTCGTCATATTCCTTGTGTTATTGTTCATGGGCGTTATGATATTGTCTGTCCTGTGATTTCAGCCGATGATGTTGTTCAGAGGTGGCCAGAAGTAGATTATCGGATCATTCCTGATGCGAATCATTCTGCTTTTGAGCCCGGGATATGCCAAGAGCTTGTGAAGGCTATGGAAGAGTTTAAAATAAAAAATAAACAACCAGAAAGGAAATCTGTTTCATGAAATCAGCAATAATTGCAGCATTGTTAGCTCTTTTAACGCCAGCTAATGCCTGTAACTGTGACAAAAAAGCAAATGAAGCGCCTTGTGCGTGCGGAAAGGAGTGTAAGTGTATGGAATCTAAAGTAGTGACAACCCCTTCGGGGCTTGCTTATAAGGATTTAAAAGTAGGGGAGGGGACAACGCCTCAAACAGGACAAACCGTTATTGTTCATTATACAGGCTGGCTTAAACAAAACGATCAAAAGTTTGATAGCTCTGTCGATCGTGGGGAACCTTTCAGTTTTAAAATTGGCAAAGGACAAGTGATTGCTGGTTGGGATGAAGGGGTTGCTACCATGAAAGTGGGCGGCAAGCGCCAGTTAATTATCCCTGCGGATTTAGCTTATGGGGCGCGGGGTGCTGGTGGGGTGATTCCCCCCAATGCTACTCTGGTGTTTGATGTAGAACTTTTAGAGATTAAATAGGAAATTCTTAGCATCCATTTATCAGAAATTTTTGCCATAGAAGCCTCTTTTGTGGAGGTTTCTATAGGAAAAAATAAAATGAGAAGGCAGTGGCTTATATGTATGACAAAGGAAAAAAAGCATACGACGAAAGCATTAATCCAAAAGAGCCTCGATTCTCTCTGAATAGGAAGAGTATAATTCCTTAAATCCTCAATTTGAGACTTAACCTTTGCTTCTTCTTCCATTGCCGTATATTCTCTGATGATCATAAAATTCAAGAGAAATTTCTTATCATGAGCAGAATCTTTGCACATTTCTTTAAAAAGTCGAAGAGCCTGCTTTAAATCTTTCTTGTTACATGAATAAAGAAAATCCTTTACCGATTTATAGTTATCTTTAAAAGAAAGAGAGGTATCTTTGGCTAAAGCAGCAGTGCGAGCTTCATAAACTTGCGTTTTACTTTCATGTACATTGCTATCTTCTAAAGCATTTTGTCGCTTTTTAAAAGAAAGCGACCGATCAAGAGTGATATAGTATTCCTCGGATAAGTTGAGAGCGCACTGGAAGAATTCATGAGATCCTGAGTCCCCGCTTTGCGGGTCTCAGGATGACGTTTAGTTCTTTGAAAAATGACATAATTGTCATCCTGAGGAGCCCCTTTAGGGGCGAGCTCAGGATCTGCTTAAACCTTCAGAAGTCTCTTATCTTATAGTGGAAATACTATAGTATAATTTAGTTTATTAATGTACGGGTTCATATGAAATGAGACAGGATTGTTCTTATGAAATTTGTAGGTTTTTTTTGCCTAAAACAGTCTCACTTCTATCGGAACTCATTCAATTGCGCTTAAAGATACAATTCCTAATTGACAGGTGTTGCCAAATCTCTTATTCCCTGAGAAGCATTTATATGGAGGGATGGCCGAGCGGTCAAAGGCAGCAGACTGTAAATCTGCCGACGAACGTCTACGCAGGTTCGAATCCTGCTCCCTCCACCACTCTCAATCCCTAGGTTTTTTAAAAATCCTGCTTTCTAACCTCAAGCTCAAATAATAACTCTATGGATGGTTTTTGTGAATTTTTTTAGACAGAAAGCTCAATAGATGGATAAGAAACACTAATCTTAAACAAGATGAATCTGTTGGTGATGATCAAAATATGGGGTTGTTTTTTCTCTTCTGTATCTTTTCTGCCTGTCCCAAGTTCTTTAGGCAATTTGTCTCATCCACGCTTTTTATTTTAGAACGGACTGGTATTGCATTTCTTTGATTTTATGAGAGCTTAGCTTTTATCGATGCTCTGGTTTTTCCTCCACATTAAGTGGTAATTATTAAATATGGTGAAATAAGCCAGCAAGAGGTCCCGTTTAAAAAAACAAAAATCTATTATATCAATGCCTTCTTTAAAACCGATATTGAAAAAAGTATTAAATTCTCCCTCTTTTTTGCAAACGGTCATGCCTGAATTTACATTGATATATTCATTTCTAACACGGACTATGGAATGACGATCCTCTACAGAAAGCCAAGGGATCAAATCTAAGTGTTTCTTTTCATAATTTGTAAGAATAGGTTCAGAAAAGAAATACCTATTTTCTATATAAAATCGCCCCCAATTCTCATTGCTAAAATATCCCGTATGATGTCCCCCATCGCTTACAACACCATGTCCGATATAAGAGACTCCTACTTCTCGTAAATCTCCAAAAAATAAGTCCAGTTTGTTTTGAATCTCCCAAGGGATGAGTTGAGAAGAAATCCTATTGAGCATTACAACCTATTATTTTGTATAAATTGTTAAGGGGCAAAGAGAAATAGCCTAACGATTATATCAAAACACTTTCCCTCTGATTCTTCAAGAGAAAAATAGAAGACTATAGGTAGAATCTTCTAAAAAAATTCTCTTTTACCTTTACTTTTATCTCTTTTTAAGAATAAAATAGGGATTAATTTCAAGTATAAATCTTATATATGAAAATAATCAATATGTTCGGTATCAATTCTTATATACCCACGCTTAACCGTATGGGATACATGTCACCTTCTTTAGATAAAGTTCAAATGGCTTTTGTGAACTACTGTGAAGATAACCCTTCTGGCCTTTTCTTAGATATTGGATGTGGATTTGGCATTGCAACACTTGCTGTCGTGGAAAAAAAACGCCACATTATTGCCTGTGATCTTGACCAAAGGCATTTAGATATCCTCATAAGCAGAGTTCCAAAGAAAAAAAAACAATTTTTAAAAACGCGAGTCGGTCATTTTCCCAATACTCTCCTTTTTCAAGATAATGCTTTTGAAGCTATTAATTTATCGATGGTTTTGCATTTTCTTCCGCCCGAAACCATCGAAAAAACCTTTAGAAGCCTCTTTTTCTATCTTAAAGAAGGCGGCCGGCTTTTTATTACCACAAGCAGCCCTTATCAACGCGTTCTTTCTTCTTTTGTTTCAACCTATGAAAGAAAGAGATCGGTTGAGGAATGGCCCGGACATATCCAAGATATTGCTCAATATGTTCCTCACCGCGCTCATCTTCTGCCTAAAGGGAACATTGTATTTTGTATTCATGAATTAAGGCGTTTGGCTTTAAAATTTGGATTTCACGTCCTTGATTCAACTTTTTTTTCACGCGAAGAAATTCCTCCTGATTTAAAACTAGATGGTAGAGAATACTCAGGACTCATTTGTGAAAAGCTTTTAAAGTCTCCTTTGCTTTCTCTTGAAAAGACCAATGAAAGACTCCCTATACATGCGGCGAACATAATATAGAAAACAGGAATAAAAGGATTTTGGGTTATCTCAATCAGAGATGTACAAATAAGAGGCTGGGTTCCTCCTAAAAGGGCAATTCCTACGGCATATCCTAAAGCAATTCCTGTATATCTTACTTTTGTAGGAAAAAGTTTTTGGAGGAAAGCATTGGTAGGAGAGTTAAAGGTACTCATAATAACAGCGGATATTCCTATAGCTATAAAAATAGAGACTGGATTTTGCTGTTGGAGCAGAAAAAAAGTTAGGGGAGATAACACGATCGCAAGAATACAAGAACAGCTCATGATTTTTCTTTCTCCTATCTTATCGGCAAGGTGCCCCACGAAGGGGGAAAGAGATCCAAAAAGAATTAACCCCATACAAGAATAAAAAAGGGCATTGGCCAAGGGATATTTTACAACTGTATTTAAATACACACCTATATAAACTACAAGTGTATAGGAAAATACGCCATTTACGCCTCCTATTCCGATCGCACATAAAAATTGACGAGGATAATTCTTTAAAACAAAAATAAGCGGGGCTGTTCGATCTTTCTTCTCTTTTTCCTCCAGAAATTCTGGCGTTTCTTCGAGAGACCGTCGAATATAAGTGCCTAAAAGGCCAATGAAAATGCCAAAAAGAAAAGGCAAACGCCAAGCCCAGTCAGGCATAAAGGGCAAAGAGACGAGACCAGAGAAGAAAGTCGCCAAGAGTGTCCCTACGGCCCCTCCAGTTAAAATAAAGGCACCTGCATACCCTTTTCTCTTTTTAAGATGCTCTAAGAGGAATATGGCCGATCCGTTATTTTCTCCCCCCAAGCAAAAGCCTTGACCTAAGCGACAGCATAAAAGAAGAAAGGGAGCCCAATACCCGACATCCTTATAAACGGGAAGACATCCAATAAGACATGTAAAAACACCCATAAAAATGATGGAATACCCCAAAGCTTTCTTCCTTCCAAATTGATCCCCGAGGTATCCAAAAAATATCGAACCCAAAGGTCTTACAAAAAAAGCAACGGCAAAAATAGAGAGGGTGCTTAGAAGCGAAGAAACGCTGTCTCCTGTAAAAAAGAGCTGGGAAAAGACAACAGAAAAGGCTCCGAAAAGAGCAAAATCATAAAATTCCAACCCGTTTCCTATAATCGCGGATACGATAATTTTCCTCTGTTCCCAAGACATTTCCTTGGAGCTGGAAAGCTTCTTAGCCTGCTTCAGTACAGCAGCCGGTGAGTGGTTGAGTTTTTTCTTGCGTTTCATTTTCCCTCCCTTTGTTTTCTGCGTAGATGACTCTACGGGTTATCAAAATAAAAATTTAAATGACATTCTAAAAATATAGAAATTTTAGCTCTTCCAGCTTACAAAAAAAGAAATTATGCATCCTCGTATAAAATTTTCCTCAAAATCAAAGGAGCGATTTAAGCAATTCGGGGAGGTTTTGAACCCCATAATTTATTTTTTCGTCGAAAGTTTTTTCCAAGCACCCCTCCAGTTGTAAGAACGCCTACTCTCCCTAAGAGTATTTTCGTATAGGAAGCCTTTTTAGATGAAAAAGGACGAAAGGTTCTTTGTAGGTAACGATTGCGTACAAGTGAAGTGAAAGGATTTCCAGAGGTAAATTTATTAAAATACTGCCTTGCCGTTATAGATTTAGGATGGGGTTGATTTGGTGGAGAGGATTTATTCGTAAGAAATTCATCTCCTTCATTCATGCTATAACGTGTGGAGCTATTAAGAATGCTTAAAAAAGAGGTAAAAATAAATTTAGCAGATAAGCGAGCCAGCTTCATAAACTCTCCCGTAGCATTTTTTATGTTTATTTCTTTTTATTCATACATAAAATACATTTGATTGTGTAGAGTCAATAGATAATTAAAAAACTGTCGCTTCAGAAGGAGAGTTTTGTACCTTTTAAACTTAATCGCAATTCCCAATTGACATGAGCTGGCAAATCTCCTATTTCGTGGGGAGTGGCTGTCTAGAGGGATGATCAAGCAGCCAAAGGGTGCAGACTCTTAAAATCTGCTGACGAATATTTCGGTAAATTTTTAAAGCGGGTGTAGCTCAATGGTAGAGCTCCAGCCTTCCAAGCTGGCTATGAGGGTTCGATTCCCTTCACCCGCTCCATAACTAGACATTGAGATTTGAGGAAGTAAGGAAAAAGCGATGGCAAAAGAGAGATTTGAGAGGAAGAAGCCGCATTGTAACATAGGGACAATAG
>CALBSK010000090.1 GCA_937967795.1 uncultured Alphaproteobacteria bacterium
AGAAATGCAGCTTGTGCTTAAAGTACGTCGAGAAGATTCGACTTATGGTAAGGAACCCCAGTTTTGGATAAGAAAGGAAAATATGGTAGGCTAAGCCATTCTTAAATCGACTAAAAAATAAGAAGGGAGCTTAGCCAATGAGATATAATATCACAGCTTTATTTTTTGGCCTCGATGAATTTTGCAAATCCTTTGAGGAATGGGAAAAGCACCGCTTAATTGATACCGGAAAAAAGCGTTATAGATCCTGTGGAATGAGTTTGAGCGAAATGTTGACAATCATGGTTATCTTTCATTTAGGCCCTTGTAAAAACTTTAAATATTTTTACATTTTTCACGTCTCTCATTTTCACAAACAAGATTTTCCAAAATTGCTGAGCTATAGCCGATTTGTTCAGCTAATGCCTCGTCTATTTGTTCCTTTATGCATACTGCTGCAAAGTTTATTTGGTGAACAAACACGGACTTATATCGCTGATGCCACATCCCTTCCTGTTTGCCATAATAAACGTATCAACCGCAATCGTGTCTTTAAAGGACTCGCAGCACGAGGCAAAACAACAATGGGCTGGTTTTTTGGACTCAAGCTCCACCTCGTGATTAATCATAAAGGGAGCATCGTCGCTGTTAAAATTACACCAGGTAATGTGGATGAGCGCACGGTTTTAGATGAAATGACTTATCATCTGAAGGGAAGTCTGTTTGCTGATAAGGGGTTTATATCTCAAGATCTTTTCAAAAAACTTTTTCATAGAGGCCTCACATTAATCACTGGTATAAGGCGCAACATGAAGAATTATCTCATGCCTTTGATTGAAAAAATCCTTCTCAGAAAACGATTTCTTGTTGAAACGCTCTTTGATATTTTAAAAATTCATATGAATCTTTCTCATACCAGACATCGCTCTCCCACAAACGCTTGTGTTAATATCCTTTCTTGTCTTACTGCATATCAACTCAAAGAAAATAAGCCTTCTATGCAATTCTATCCCTTCTCTCTTATCCAAAATTGAGGTTAAGTATTCATTCTGTGAGAAATTTTTTGAAGGGTAAAACAAAAAAACCACGTATACAATTTCTTCAAGCTATAGCTGAAGTTTTAGAATGCTCAACAACGGACCTTCTTGGTTTTTCTGTGTCTCCTCTCCCTCCAAGCCTTGCGCCCGAAGGAATGAGAGGCAAAAGAAAGCTTCTCTTAGAGGATCTTGACCTGATGCAAGAATGCGCGTTTGTCCTTTTAGACCTTTTAAAAAAACAAAAATCTCGGATTGCGATTGAAAATTATTTTGATAGCCAAAAAAATAGATCTTCGCTTTGCTCGATGGATTATTGAAAAGGAATCTTTAAAATAGCGTTCTATCAGCAGGAGACGGTAGGACGCCTCTTATTTCTTTTAGATATGGAAAATACTGTTGAAGGCACCCACGAATAATAAAAGCATGTTGCTGAACAAATTGAACTGCTTCTTCCGTTGGACACTCAACATCTACAATACTTTCTTGAGAGGGAAAAGAACCTAATTTGCACTTCCCAATTTTAAGAACAGACAAAGGCCCCATCATGTTAACCATTTCTGTGCAAACACGCTTCCATAGCGGGTCCTTGATAAGAGAAATAGAGATGTTAGCTTGAAAGTGAAGGTCTTCAAATAAACCCTCGCTATTTTCGAACTCTTTTTTCCTCTTTGAAAAATTCTCTTTTTCTTTCAACGGGAAGGTTGGAGAGATTGCTTTGTTTAGAAAATACGCAACACGGGCTGATATTTTACGTGAGTGTAGATTAACATCTTGCATAAACATCTCCGAGTCTCAACAAAAACCAAATAAAAAGCTATTGCTCATTTCTCCCTTTTCATTTATATATTGATAATATGAAGGAAAAACCAACACCACCATTCTCCTTCATTGTTTAAAATTGGCAGAGTGTTCTTATGGGAGGCAAAAGGAACACTCTGCAGTTTCTCACCTATATAGGGAGTTAATGACTACCACCACACCACTCTTCGGGAACACTGCCAACACCACTTCTATTCTTAATAGATAGAACCAAAAGGTTTTAATAATGGGGACCCCTCTGGTTCATTCTTATCTTAGAAGAAAGGATGTTCTATTGCTAATTTAATTTTTCTATGAAGAGTATGTTCCAAAATTATATAGATTAACTCTCCCACATATGAAGGAGATTAACCATTTATGTAGCCGCTAAAAGAGGGGACGGAGCTGTTTTATGAAGAAAATCGCTTTTCCTTAGAGGTGTCTTTCTCTTAGAGTAAACAACGCTCACAAGACCGATAATTGAACCTAAGATAACGTAGAATGCAGGAGCAAGGGGATTACCTGTCCAATTGGCAAGGAAAGTAGCAATCATGGATGTCGTCCCTCCAAAAATAGCCATTCCTACAGAATAACCGAATGCAAGACCACTATAGCGCGTTTCTGGCGGGAAAAGCTCTGCCATGAAAAGATTCATAGGTCCTTGAAACCACGCTGCCAATATAACAAGAGCGAGCTGCCCGATAATAACCGCTAAGATACTTGTCTCTGATGTTACGAGAAAAAGAAAAGGATAAATTCCTAAAAGCGTTGCTATACACCCAAGGATCATAACTATCTTCCCACCATATTTATCTGACATCCACCCGCTTAATGGTGCTAAAACAATGTAGGATAAAATACCAAAAGACATCACAAATAACGCTTCTGAGGGAGACCAACCTTGAAAAACTGTGAGAAACACACTCACATATGACATAGAAATATTATAGACTATCCCTGAAAAAGCAGCAATTCCCATCGTGCAAAAAATGGCGGAAGGATATTTCCTCATAACTTCAATTAAAGGAAATTTAGGCTTTTGTTTGTTTTCTTCGAGAAACTTTATGAAATATACTTCCGTGATACGTTGCCGAATATAGAACCCTATAAGCCCTACAACAATTCCAAATAGGAAAGCCACGCGCCATGCCCAAGAGGGCATAAGCTCTAAGGTACATAGAGACGCCACTATTGATCCCATAAGGGCTCCAATTGAACTTGAGGCCGTTACCATTCCTCCGGCAAAGCCTGCCTTATGGGGTTCCACGTTTTCAACAGCAAAAATGGCAGCGCCGTTATATTCTCCGCCCGTACAAAATCCTTGAAGAGCTCTTAATAAGATTAAAGCTATTGGAGCTAAAATGCCTAAAGTCGCATAAGAAGGGAGGAGTCCAATCATAAATGTTGGAATGGCCATTAGAATGATGGAAAGAGTGAGGGCACGTTTGCGACCATAGATGTCACCAATATATCCAAATGCAGTAGCACCAAGGGGGCGAACGAAATATCCTACTGCATAGGTTCCAAGGGTTGCTATGAGAGAGGCTATTTTATTTTCTGAAGGAAAAAAAAGGGGACTAATAATAGGAGAAAGAAAAACAAATAGGGTAAAATCATAATATTCCAGAGAGTTACCTACCATTGCCGCCGTGATGATTTTGCTTGATTTTATTTTTTTCATTTTAGCCTCCTAGTTTTTAAGAGCGATAGCTCCGATTTGTTCTCTCCCATCGAGTTTCATGTCTTCAGGATGTTCTTCAATTGCTGGACTATATCCTAGGTCTTCAATCATAAATCCTGCTTTAATTAAAGATTGCGTAAGTGTATCTTCGTCCAGAAGATGAATAAAGATGGGCAAGTCACATGCTCGCTCAGCAGGAGCACAAGATGGGATATCTTCAATAAGCCCAGGCCACTCTTCTCCTTCCATTTTATGCTTTAAATAAGTAGGCAAGAACTTTCGAAAGTTACCCATATAAGGACTCCCTCCCAAGTAAAAGAATTTTCCGCCTGGCCTTAGCCATTTAAATATTTTTGCCAAGGAGATTTCTAATTCGTGCGGGTGTACAAAATTAAGAACACGCGAAGCTAATACGGCTCCCAAACTATTCTCTTCAAAATCAAGCTCATTTGGCATCCTCCCTTTTTTAATTTCAAGATGATCTAAAAGAGGAGAAGGAACTTTGTTCTTCAGAATGTGTAAATGTTTTTCCTCAAGATCATTGGCGATAACATAAGCTCCTTTTTCAAGAGCGGGGATGGTGGCTAAGCCATAAGCAGCTCCAATATCTAATGAAGGGCCTGGCGCATAAGGAGCAAAATCTATAAAAGCCTGAATGTATTTTTCAGGTTTGGAAAGCATGTAACCCATACGATTAAGGGTTACAATAAGAGCATCTCTTGCTTCAGGTTGTTTTAAATTAACAAATGACATATACGCTTATGTAAGAAATATTTTCATTATCTACAAACTATCTTCTATTTAATATAAATTTTAGATGTTCTGCAAAGCTAAAAATTAAGAAATTTTTAATTGCTTGAAATTTTGAGGTTCTTTTCCGTAGTCTTTGGCGAAAGCGGCTTCTAAGTAATTTTGAAATAAAATTACTTTTTTAGAGTTTTGAAGTTCTTTAGGATAAATATAATAAGTCTCCGCAACAGGTCCAGGAATATGAGGCAAAATTTGGATTAACCCTGATTCTTTAAGACCGGGGTGTTCTTTAGAAAGAGCTATTATACCCACAGATGCTTGAGCCATAGCAAATCTTGCTTGTGGAGAGTTTATTTGAAGGAAAGGATCCCTTACATTTCCATGCTCTGTGCCAAGTGCTAAATGCCAATTCATCGGCTTGAAATATCCTGCCTCCGCATGATCACCAAATGCAATCAGCCTATGGGCGTCAAGATCCTCAGGCGCTTGAGGAACTCCGAATTCTTGGAGATAGTTTTTACTCGCATAAAGACCCACGTAATTAGTAAGCAAATGCCTTTGTATAAGATCGGCAGCTTCAGGCCCATGAATAGGTGGACGAATCATGACATGAACTTCACCAAATTCAAAAGCGGGAATGGCATCAGTTGCAATAAGGGTTAAGCGTATATCGGGATGTTTTTTTAGAAATTCTGGGATATAAGGCAACAGAAATAAGTTAACTAATCCTCCTGTTGCTGCCACTTTAAGAGGACCTTTCGGCTCTTTTTCTTCCTCATATAGTTTTTCTGTTACAATCTCGAGTTTACTAAGAATTTCTCCAACTGCAGACGCCAAAAGTTCTCCTTGAGCAGTTAATGTTAAGCCTTTTGCATGGCGATAAAACAATTTTATACCGAGACGATCTTCAAGAAGTTGAATGCTCCGGCTCAAGGCTGGTTGGCTAATATTTAAAAGGTCTGCAGCAGTCGTGAATTTCTTTGCTTTTGCCACATAATAAAATACTTTTAGTTTGTCCAAGTCTATGTTCACTCTCATCAACTTAACCTCCAACTATAAATTTATTTATTATTTAAAAGTTTTTCCACTTTTTTTATAAGGAGAATAGTCTATCATTACATTACCTCTGGTAACAGAGGCTATTATCGTTCAAAGTCTATAAAGAGTATTTTGCAACATGCGCTCTTTTCCTCCAGTTAGTTCTATAGATTTTTGCAAGGAAAGAGACTTCACTGAGTGAAATATTGTTATGAGTTGTCTTATGTTGAATTCCTTAAAGGGGAGCGAATAAATCGTTTTTGGCAAAAGCGGATAATAAAGAACATCTTAAGAACAAATTTTTTTACAAAACAGGGTTGATGTGCTTCAATAAGATTGATACACTAAACGCAATGTATAGGTGCAGGAAACACCCATACATTGCTAACATAATCAACCTAACAGTGGAGGTTAACTATGCTAAAAAATACTATAACCGTACCTCAAGTTTCTTGGCAAGAATGAGAGAACAGAATCCAAAAAATCATGATTATTTCTGATAAGCTTGAGATTTTGGCTTTTGAAATGCGGCAAGCGAGTCTATTTCTCAAAGACGCAACTCAAAAAGTCAGATCAGAGAAGCAGGCCTAACCTTAGCGGAGGTCTGAGATGAGACGTTTTTTAAGACGGGTCCTTAAGGACCTCCTCCTTTTATCTTACCTTGCGTGTCCCAAAAATCTTGTCATTTTTAGAACAATATGTGATATACTAAGTTATAAGTAAAGAAAGTAAAGTAAATGATGATTGCGAAGTTTTTAGACCCTAAAAATGATGTCGCTTTTCGAAAAATCTTTGGTTCGGAAAAAAATAAAGACATTTTGATCCACTTTTTAAACGACACACTTACTTTCAAAGAAAGAGCACCTATCAAAGATGTTACTTTCCTAAAAACCATTCAAGATCCAGAAACGGCAGCTAAAAAAACAAGTATTGTGGATGTCCTTTGTACAGACGATAAAGATAACCGCTACATTGTGGAAATGCAAGTTGCGGAAGAAAAAGGCTTTATCAAACGGGCTCAATATTACGCCTCTAAAGCCTATGTTTCTCAGGCCTTTAAAAAAGGAAAGTAAAATGCTTCCCCTTTTCCCCGGATGCTCGTAAATTTGTAGCCATTGAGACCTTTACGCCAAACTCATAAGGCGCTCGTGCTTTGCCTTTGCTAATGCATTCAACCTCTGGTGCATGCCAAGAATAGAGATAGTCCGGATCTCCTCGTTTCTGTTTATAAACCTGCCTGGCCTTACGTAAGGTCGTATCAAAATCAATGGGTAGCTCGTGGGTCACATTTTTGACTTTCCGTTCTATATCTCGAATGAGTCGGCCCAAGCGCACCCGTATAAACTTTAGCTCTCGCCTAGCGCGCCGCATTTGCTTTGCATGGATATAGCGTCCTACTTTGATAGCGGCCTTTTGCACAACTCGTGTATAGCTTTGGCGAAGTTTTATTCCAGACCTCCGGGCAAGACTAGCCAGTTTATCTACAGCTTTGCGCAAAAGACCATGTTCCGTTGGATGACAAATATTTTTTTCTTGGACGGTCGTATCAACAGCAACCGCCTTCAAATCCTTAAGTTTAAGGGCTCCAAGCTCACAAGCAATCGCAAGGCTCTCCTGCAAAATGCTCTCAAAGGAGGCGGGGTCAATGCGGTCACGGAAGTGACTCAAGCCCGATCGTTCAATAGGTACCTGATGTTGGAAAAAGATTTCACCACAAAAATATTGAAAATAAGGATTCTCAACCCAGCGAGCGCAGACCTCTTCATCAGAAAGAGCATAGATATGCTTCAAAAGATTGAGTCCTACCATTAACCGAACTGGTGATCCAGAACGTCCAACAGACGAATAATAAACAGAAAATTCTTTATGAAGCCGCTCCCAATCTACCAGTTTGGCTAGGCGAGAGAGGGGATGATTGAGGTCGATGATTTGATCTAAGCGGTTGCGGAAGAGGTCCTGCTGACCGACATCATTTTGCTTGTTTGGACGCCTAATTTCTTGTTCCATTTTGCAAGGTTCTGATTAGAATCTTAGCAAAATCCTGCGTTTTTTTAAAGCTTTATTTGGCAATTTTCTTAATATTTTTAATGCGTTACCCTGTTTTTAACGGTCGACTTAATAATCAAATTTAATTTTTTAACCTTTATCACTTTTTCCACACCACCCGTTATTTTTATAACATACTGAAAAGTAAGGAACAACAATTTACTCATTGAAATTAATTTTGTTAAAAAGGATTTCAAAATGATAAAATCAAATTCTCTTACTCAAAAATTATCAAAGCATTTTTCTCTCCATCCCTCAAAACAAAAAACATGAGCTTCCCTGATTTTTGGGGCCTTCAGCAGGGGGAATGTCCACCATCAAAGTTCTCGCACCACATGTTAATAGCCCTAATCCCAAAGCCGCCTTACGAAGAGTTGAACGTTTTTTTCAAAAAGAATTATCCATAACACGGAAGGTCGCTTTCAGGCTCCCTGCTTTATGAAGCCTAAGCCAATTGTATACTGTAGCTTCTTCAATGTTAAACACTCTTGCTGTCTCCCGCTTACTGCACCCGCTCATAACGTAGGAGATCGCCTTTCTTTGGAGGTCTTCCGAATATGCTCTTGCCATTCCTTCCTTATACCTAAACTTTTCTTAAAAGTCTATCAACCTAATAACGAAATACTCTCGTCTCCAAATAACAAATAAAAAGGCGCTCCATAAGAGCGCCTGTTGATAAGAGGGTTTCCCAAGATTAGGGTTTAGGGCGATGCCTTTTTGTGGGTTTATGTTCTAAAAACAAGATGTCCACACGACGATTGTGAGCGTCTACTTTTGGCCCAGGGCTCTCACCTACACCCTTTACAGAGATACGGTGAGGAGGGATTCCTCTACGGATAAGTTCTTTTTTTACCATCATTGCGCGCTGTTCAGAAAGCTTTTTATTATGATTGGCATCCCCAATTTTATCTGTACGGCCTACCAAAAGAAGATGGCCTATAAATTGCTTTGTTGCTGCAATGTTTGCAACTTGATCCAAAACAGTCATAGCGTCTGCGTTGATATAAGTACTTCCAAAATCGAAAAACACCATGTTAGCGGGAAGAACATTGAGGATTCCTCCCATAAGCATTAGTTCAACTTCAGCTATAGCATTATAGAATTCAGAACGGCAGCTTGCAATATCTTGGAGTTGCCAATTCTCAGCTTGTTGCTCTACCCAACAATCGAAATGAGCTTGGGCATGGGCTGCCATTTTTGGAGCCACTTCCCATCCTCCAAATTGTAAGTCTTGTATTAAACGTTCACGAGCTGCCATAAGTTCGGGTAACTTTTCTTCTTCAATAGTCCACTTATCTAACAGTGTAGGCTGTACGGGGCAACCTCCTTTAGCGCGGATAGCCTTACAGAAATAATAATTGGCAGAACATTCATCGTACATGATCGCTTGCTCGGTATTCCCAAGGGTTTCATATTCTTGAGCGAGTGTTCGTGTGAATTCGGGGCCTTTTTCTTCCGTATGATGCAGAACTCTTTTGTGATATTCTGCACAACCCGTTGCTGCCAAAAAAGCTATAATGCTGCTTAATTTTACACGTAATGCTAAAGATTTATTTTTCATTTTTGACTCCCTTGTTATTAACCTAGACCCAGATTGCTCAAACCTTTATTCTTTTTTTATTTCACCCTCAGTCCTCACCTTTTTGCAAGATAATCACCATAAATTTAAAATATCCTTAATATTAAGCAAAAATTTCATAAAATTTTTACCATTTTATTAAGAGATTCATACAGAAATGTTTTAGACGCCTCAAAAAATGAAGAGAGTGAGACAATTTTAACACTCTTTTAGGAAGAGTATGAGATAATTTCATGAGCTGTTTATCTTTTGCAAGATAAAACGTTTGTATAAATACAGGGGCTTTCTTTTTATGGAATTCCAACTTCTTGATCTTTTGTTTTCGCCAAAATCATTGGCATTAATTGGAGCAAGCCCCAAGGAAGGAGCTCTTGGGAAAGCTCTTCTTGAGAATATTCTCAAAGGAGGGTATGAAGGAACGGTTTTTCCCGTTAATCCGAACTATACCGAAATACTTAACTTACCTTGCTATTCAATTGTCGAAGACCTTCCCATTCAGCCTGATGTAGGAGTCATCTGTACGCCTGCATCCTTTGTTTCTTCAATTATTGAAGATCTTGGGAAAAAAGGAACAAAAGTAGCTGTCGTGATTTCGGCAGGGTTTGGAGAAGGAGGGCGTCCAGAAGGCGCTTGTCTTCAACAAGAGATGATAGAAGTTGCCAAAAAGTATGGCGTTCGCATCGTCGGACCAAATTGTTTAGGGATTATGAACCCGGCTTGTCATCTTAACGCAACTTTTTCTCCTCTCTCCTCAACGAAAGGAAGAGTTGCCTTTATTTCTCAATCAGGAGCTCTTCTTGTTTCTATGTTAGAATGGGCGTCCGCCATGGGAATTGGGTTTTCTAAACTCGTTTCTGTGGGAGGGTTAAGCGATCTTAATTTCGCTGACTATCTTGAATATCTCGAAGATGATTCAGAAACAGAAGCCATTGTTCTATATGTTGAAGCTATTACGGATGCACAAAGATTTTTAACGGTTGCCAAAAAAACAGTTATGAAAAAACCTATTGCTGTGATGAAATCAGGGCGATTTAAAGGTGCAGCGCAAGCCGTAAGGTCTCATTCAGGGGCCCTTGCTGGAAGTGATGCCGTTTACGAAGCGGCTTTTCGAGAAGCGGGAATGTGCCGAATCTATGAACTTCAAGATGTCTATGACCTTGTTTTGACGATGAACCACCTTACAAAGGTTAAAGGAGATAATCTTGCCATTTTAACAAATGGAGGAGGCGTTGGAATTCTGGCAACAGATGCCCTTATAGCCACAAAAGGTAACCTTGCCACCTTGTCATCCATCACTCTTAACAAATTAAATACTGTTCTTCCTGCCACGTGGTCGGAAGGAAATCCAATCGATATTATTGGAGATGCCCCCCCTGAAAGGTACGCTACAAGCCTCACGATTCTAATGGATGATCCGGAGCTCGAGACTATCCTTCTTATGCATTGCCCAACCTCTCTTTCTCCTTCAAAAGGCGTTTTTGATATTGTCATTGAAACGGTTGAGAAAAGAAAAAGTTCCCGTCCTGATATTTTTATGGTTTCTCTGCAGCAAAATATTGAAAAACAAATACTTACGCATTTTGCGCGAAATAATATTCCCATTTATCCTACCCCAGAACGTGCGATCCGGGCTTTAATGCATCTTCAACAATGTGAAAAAGGAAAGCATTTTATTGATAAAAGCCCAAAAAAACAAATGGCCGTCCACCCAAGAGTCGCCCACCTCTTGAAAGAACTTATTGAGAAAAAAGAGCAAGAATGGCTTGACCACCATGTCATTCAGGAAATTCTTACCTCTTATGGTCTTCCCGTTGTACGAACTGAGCTTGCTTTAACTCCCGGCGAGGCTAAAACTCTTTCTCAAAAAATGGAATTTCCCCTCGTTTTAAAAATTGCTTCAAAAGATATTGTTCATAAAAGTGACGTGGGGGGTGTGGTTCTTAACCTGAACACGCCTGATGAGGTTGAGAAGAGCGCAGAGGTCATGCTTACGACGATTTCTTCTCGACTCTCTCACGCTCGAATTGAAGGATTTATATTACAGCCTATGATTCCCATTGATCATGGATTTGAGCTTTTTTTAGGGGGTGTCCAAGATGCAACCTTTGGCCCTGTTGTTATTTTTGGGGCAGGCGGAAAAGCGGTTGAAGTGATTAAAGATAAAGCCCTAGCTTTGGCTCCTCTGACTCAAAAATCAGCTCTGACCCTTATCGAGCAAACAAGAATCTATGCTCAATTAAAAGGATATCGGGATCAAAAATCTATTCCTCTTGAGAGTTTAATTGAATGTCTTATCGATCTTTCTTATCTTCTTGTAAATCATCCCGAAATTGGGGAGTTGGATATTAATCCACTCTTGACAGACTCTAAAAAAATCCTTGTTCTTGATTCGCGTATGCGGCTTTCTCATCCCCCCTCTTAAAAAAAGGTTTTTTATGAAGGCACTCGTCAATCTTTCGGGTAAAAAAGGACTTATCATAGGAATTGCGAATGCTCAAAGCATTGCTTACGGCTGCGCTAAAATTTTCCATGAACTAGAGGCTATGCTTGCGATAACTTACCTTAATGAAAAAGCAGAACCTTTCGTTCGACCGTTAGCGGAAGACTTGAAGAGTCCTCTGATCATTCCTTGTGATTTTAGAATTACAGGTCAATTAGAAGCTGTTTTTGACGCCATAAAAAAAGAATGGGGAGAGTTAGATTTTGTTTTGCACTCGGTGGCCTATGCTCCTCAACAGGACCTGCAGGGAAGACTTATCGATTGTTCTCAGTCTGGATTTTTAATGGCTATGGATATTTCTTGTCATTCTTTTATCCGTCTTGCAAAAATAGCTGAACCCTTAATGAAAAAAGGGGGCTGTCTTTTAACCATTAGCTTTTACGGTGCTGAAAAGGTGATTCAACATTACAATCTGATGGGACCTGTTAAAGCGGCTCTGGAAAGCTCTGTCTTTTACATGGCTAATGAACTTTCATCTCAAAAAATTCGTGTCCATGCTCTGTCTCCAGGGCCTATCCAAACAAGAGCAGCGGCAGGGCTCAAAGATTTTGAAGAGCTCATTGACAAAGTTCAAAAAGATATTCCTTCTCATCAACTTGCCTCAATTGAAGATGTGGGAAATATGGCAGCCTTTTTAGTAAGTGATGCTGCTTCTCACCTTACGGGAAATATTGAGTATGTGGATTCCGGTTATCATACTACAGGGTAAATGATAATTGGCTATTTTTCTATTTTCGTGTTTTTTATTCATTTTTTCTAAGCTGATGAGAGGCCTCTCTAAAAGCTAAGAGGATTCTAAATTATATTCCTCCAAAAATATGAATCTGGTTAGGTTGATTTTCCTCAGCTTTGATAGTGATGATGCGAATTTGTTCGGGGTCAAGCCCTTTTTCAACAAGGACTTTTTTGACTTGATCTGCCTTTTGAGCTAATTCTTTTCCTCCTCCTATCGTCACGATTTCCACGGCTCCAGAAGCTCTTTTGGCACAGGCAAAGAGATACCACTGTTGATTTTGGATGTCCTGTTGTGTGTCTACGGTAGCTAAAGGAGCCCTGCCTTTAGCTATTGAAGAATAAGTAATCGGCGTTACGGGAATAACCTCTTTGTTAGGTGTAGATTTTGATGTTTCTTCTTTATCTAAGAGAGGTTGAGCTTTCGGATGAGACGGAACATCCACTAAGAGAAGGGGTTGAGCTGTTGGAAGGATGCTTTCTGTAACGGGAGGATGGGGAGAGGCTTTCTGAGACTCCGAAGGTTGTGTAAGTGCAATTGGTTGAGAAGGCTCTTTTTTGTTTGAAGGTGGGGGAGAAGTGGGCACATCATTTAGAATCTTTGTGAATTCTGCAGCTGCAGCATGGGTTGGTGAAACGTCTTGCTTTTCAATAAAATTCTCAGGAAAGTAAGTGCCATCTCCCCAAACTTTTTCTCCTTCCAAACAAAGAAAAAAGAACCCCATTACTAAAGATGTATTAAATGTCTTCTTAAGAGAGCTATTAGAAAAAATGTCATAATGCATAAAGAGCCTCCCCATAGTTTTAAATTTCTTTAAGATACAATTTCACCCTGGCTTAAACAAGTCCTATTTTTTGAGTGAAGATGCTTTAATAAAAAACTTTTGGTGAAGTTTTATTTATAAATGGCAATACTAACGATGAAAACAGGGCTATGGTTGCACTCGTATAAAACATAAGAGGCGGGTCAAACTCACTCCATATCCATCCAGAAAGAGTGTTGGCGATAATTAGACAGATTCCATTAACAAGATGAAAAAGACCAAATCCTGTTCCTCTCAGATCCTGAGGGCAAGCGTCTGCAAGGAAAACAGCTAAAATACTTTGCGTAATGCCTATTTGAGCTCCCCAAAGGAGAACGCCTCCTAAAATAATATAAATGGACTCACCATTTGCTAAAAGAAGATCTGAAAGGATGACCAGTGTAATTCCAAAGGTCATCATGGAACGTCTTCCCATTTTATCAGAAAGATAGCCGATAGGATAAGCTGTACAAGCTGTAGCCATATTCTGAACAACCATAACAAGAGGAATCAGGTAGAGAGGAAGACCGGTCTGCTCAGCTCTTAAAATAAAAAAGGCTCCAGAAAAGTTAGAAAGCATAAAGAATCCACTTAAAAGTAGGGTCAGCCAAAAAATTAAGGGTAAATGTGAAATATCTCTAAATTTTAATTTGGTCCTTTTTGTTTTGTGTTGAAATTTTTCACTTACGGGGTCTTTAACGAAAATGAGGAGAACAAGTAACGCCAGCGCTGTAGGAATAGAGCCCAGCCAAAATATAAGGGAATAATTATTTTGAGTTAACCATAAAAGAGCAATTGTGAGAAGTGACCCTGAAAAAGCTCCCGCCCGGGACAGAGATTCTCTGAGGCCATAGCAAGCTCCCTTTATTTGAGGGGGGGCAAGGTCACCAACGAGAGCATCTCGAGGAGTTGCATCTAAACCATTGGCGATTCGATCAAGAGCTCTTCCTACGAACACACCCACTATCGATGTTGTAAGCGCAAAAATCGGGCGAGAAATTAAAGCGAGAATATATCCAACAGCAATTATACTTTTTCTTTTGTGGAGTATATCACTCAAAATTCCCGAAAAAATACGACTGAGAAGAGTAACAGCTTCAACAAAGCCTTCTAACAACCCCAAAATGAGCGTGCTTGCGCCTAAAACTTGAGTAACAAACAACGGGGTTAAGCTAAAAATGATGACGGAAGAAATTTTCATTAATAATGAAACACTCCCCAAAGCCCAAATGCTGGGCGGAATGGAAAGGGATGGTTGGGAAATCTGAGTCATAGCTTCTAATTGTATCTACATTCTATCATTGTACTTCTCATAAATAAAAGGAGTGTGTCCAGATGAATAGACTGAAAAATAAAGCAAAAGTGTCGTTTTTATGCAACAATCCTCTGAAAAACAGGATAACTGTTAAGACAAAAGAGTGACTTTGATAAAATTTATGATAAATTTACCATAACTTATAAGGATAAAAAGCATTTAACTGTTTAATAGGGTTGTAACTATGAAGTTTTGGAAAACGCTTTGTATAATGAATAGCATTGCTTTTTTGTCTGCATGTACTTCTGATTTGCTCAGACCTCCTTACGAAGATCATCCAAACATTAAAGCTGCAGAAATGGCGCGAAAGCGGGGGGATGTTCCCCAGTCCATTCATGACTATCGAGACATCATTAAAGAATGTCCGAATTGTGTAATGGCTTATGTGGGTTTAGGGATGGCTCTTGTTGATGCAAATGCAATCGTTGAGGCTAAACACACATTTGAAAAAGCAGTAGCCCTGTTTCCACAATCTTCTGAAACATTCACAGGAATGGGAATCGTTTATCTTTTAATTGATCAACCTGAAAATGCAATTAACTCCTTTGAGAATGGGCTTAAATTAGATCCTCGGAATGCAAAGGCTTTCAATGGGTATGGAATTGCCTTGGATATGTTGGGTGATTACGAAGCGGCTCAAGCCAATTACCGAGCCGCTTTAGAGCTAGACCCGACGAATCTTTCTTATGAAAGTAACCTCGCTCTTTCAATGGCTCTTGCGGGAAATACGATTGAAGCTATTCATATTTTAGAGAGACTAGCGCATTCTCCAAATGCAACACCACGAATTCGACAAAATCTAGCACTTGCTTATGGTCTTGTGGATGATATGAAAATGGCCAGAAAAATGGGAAGGGTGGATCTTCCTGATGATATGGTCATGAGCAATATAGATTACTATAAAGCCATTCAACAAACGAAAGAACGTGTTGGATTGATCCCTAAAAATAATACAGTACCTTTGGATGGAACCCGTAAATTGCAGGGGAAGTATTAGGGGATAATTATGCTGCTGATCTTTATTAAAGTTGTCTACATTTTTATTCATCTTCTTATTGGTGTCTATGACTTTAGTTTTTATCGTATTCCAAACCTTCTTTTAGCAGTATTGTTAATTTTATATGGATTTTATGCCCCCCTTTATATTGGGTTTGATGGCATTCTTACTGCTCTCCTTGTTTTTGCCACTGTGTTGATCATAGGACTTGCCCTTTTTGCTTCTAAAATTATTGGGGGGGGGGATGCTAAATATTTGGCGCTGATTTCACTCTGGGCGGGGTTCCCGGGGGTCGTGCAGGTTATGTTTTTAATTGCGGTTGTCGGAGGTCTTATGGCTATTGTTTATCTGCTTTTATCAAATTACGTTGTCCGAATGTCTGATTGGGCCTGGAAACAAATTCAACAAGTAGAAAGTTATTGTCCTTCTTTTCAGTATATGTGGTTGGGGAGTGGAGAAGGTCCTGAAAGAGGTAAGCGTGAAAATATCAGCACACGTGTGGTTCCCTATGGAGTTGCTATTGCAACGGGAGCCATCATTATGACATTGCTACATCATGGAACGCTTTAATAAAGAGGAAAAACAGGAATGAGGCTTAGGGATATTATAGGCTTAATTTTAGCCCTTATATTAGCGATAGGTGTGGCCTTTCTTACAAGGATTTTTCTTTCTAAGGAAGATAAGCCCAAACACGAGACTCCAGTCCAACAGGCTGAAATAAGTAAAATTCTTGTTGCCGGCAAAGATCTCACTGAAGGAGATAAAATAAATCCCGGGGATTTGGTCTGGCAAGACTGGCCACCACAAGCTTTAAACGTAAACTATATAAAAGAAGGAACTGTAAAAGTTGAAGATTTTTTGGGTTCTATTGTGCGAAGTCATATTGATAAAGGTGAGCCAGTGATTGCGTCAGATCTTGTTAAGGCTGGTGATAAGGGAATTCTAGCGGCCATGCTTTCTCCTGGAATGCGCGCTGTTTCCATTGATGTTACCCCGCAAAGTGCTAGCAGTGGTCTTATCGCACCGGGAGATTATGTCGATGTTATTCTCTCTAAGGTTATTTCTCCAGCATCAGGAAATCAGTATGGGCAAAGTAGAACTGTCCTCCGTAATGTGAAGGTACTTGCTATAGATATAAAAATGGCAGAAAGCCATGAGAAACCAAAAGAAGCCCCTCGCATTGTGACGCTTGAAGTGACGCCAGCCCAAGCAGAACTTGTGACAGCAGCTGTTAAGGAAGGAACGTTAAGCTTAAGCTTACATAGTCTTGAAAATATTTCTGTAAACAATAGGGTTGATGCGGGTGAGGGGCCTCCCAAAGAAAAAACAATTATTTTAATGCGTGGAAAAGAAAAAATTGAAATTCAAGTGCCAGAGAAATGAGATGATTCATGTTTTGGGCATAATTGAACACTAAAGAGAATGAGGGATTTGATGAAAACGCAAATAATAAAAGGGCTAAAGAGCTTGAAAAAAAATGTTCTTTTTAGTCTTATTGTTATTATGGTATCTTTTTTAGCTATCACATCTGGGGAGACGGCTGATAAATTAATTAAGATAAACGTTGATGGGGCAGAAATCATCAGATTTGATGGTGATGTTTCAGAAGTTTTTATTGCAAACCCAGACATTGCAGATGTTCAATTGAGTAATCAACATTCGGCTTATTTATTCGGCAAATCGGCGGGAACAACCAAGCTTTTTGCTGTTAATGAAAAAGGGAAGGAAATTCTAAAGGCGGATGTTGTGGTTACTTATAATCTTATTCAATTAAAGGAATTAATTGCAGCTTATGATCCGCACGGTCTTGTCGAAACTAAAAGTGTTCCAGGAGGGATTCTCTTAGAAGGACAAGTTGATTCTCCCAGAATAGCTGAAGACATTAGATCTTTAACCGAAAAGTATCTCAAAAAAGCCCAAAATTCGGACCAATCTGTGATTAATCGCCTAACCATAAAGCCCCCTGTACAGGTGCAATTGCGCGTTAAAGTTGCCGAAGTTGCGAGAGGAGTCCTTAATGAGTTTGGCATCAATTGGCAAGATGTTATTGCGAATTGGGGAAAATTTAAGTTTGGGATGCTCGGCAATCGTGCGCCTTTTACGGCTCTTCCTATTGCTACTAATGATGTGAGCACTATCTTTCAGCCAACTACAACGGTCTTGGGACAACAAGTTAATGCAAGCACCATAGGTTTTGGGTATGTGAATAGCAAGGTTAACTTGAATGAAGCGATTGACTTGCTCGCCCAAGACAATCTTGTCACTATATTGGCAGAGCCAAATCTTGTTGCTGTGTCAGGAGAAACTGCAAGCTTTCTTGCGGGAGGTGAATTTCCTTATCCTGTTCCCCAGCAATTAGGGAATATCACGATTGAATTTAAACAATATGGTGTGAGTCTTGCTTTTACACCAACCGTTTTGGACGGAGGACTTATTACGATGCGTGTGCGTCCTGAGGTGAGCGAACTCGATCCTTCGACCGGGATCGCAGTGAGTGGTCAGACAGTTCCCGGAATTTTAACGCGTAGAGCTGAAACAACGATTCAGCTTGGAAGTGGCGAATCTTTTGCTATTGCAGGGCTTTTGAAGGATACGGTTAAATCACAAATAGCTGGGTTACCGGGATTAGCGGATCTCCCTGTTTTAGGAGCACTCTTTCGGTCTAATTCTTTTCAAAGGGGAGAGTCTGAATTGGTCATTATAGTGACCCCTTATCTTGTTGATCCTAGTTCTGGGAAAGAAATGCTCGCCCCAACAGATGGTTTGAATTATGCAACCTTTGTTGAGCAAATTTTTGAGCGGCGTCTTATTAAAGAAGGCGTTCAAAAGGGTCAAGCTCCGGCTTTTGGGCCCGGTGGTCCTCGTTTGATGGGACCGGGAGGCTTTAGTATCGAATAAGATATAAATATTGAGGAAACATGAAAATTTATAAATTAAGCGCTATTCTTTTTGGATTTTTGGGAGCTTGTACACCTGATGTTACGAACTGGACTCCAGCTGAAAGTCCTAAGGAAAACAAGGTGGAACGGACAGTTTTTACTCATACCGTTGACTATCCTGCTCATAGTGGTTCGATGAGGGAAAAAGAAAAGAAAAATCTTCTGCGCTTTTTAAAGACAAATGTTCGTAGACCTTCTGCAGTAACGGCTCTTCTTGTAGAATATGGGGGGCACTCTGAAAAAAGGATCAAAGATATTATTCGTGAACTGATAAGATATGGGATTCCTTATGATCTTATTTCAATCGACGGTGATCAGGAAGAAAGACATCTTAAACATCACCACCATAAAAGCGGAGAAAAAGGTTCTGGCGTGGACGTCATTATTGAACTTTATATCGTTATTCCCCCCGCTTGTGCCAATTTTTCTCAACCGATTGGAGATTCTCGACAAGCCTATAATACCAGTAATTATGGGTGTTCGGATGCAACTAATTTGGGCCTGATGGTTTCCAATCCACGAGATTTGCTGAAGGGTCGCGAGCTTGGCTCTTCCGATGGTACTGTTATAGCAGCAGGAGTCGAACGATATCGTAAAGATAATGTTAAACAACTTCTAGAGACATCGACCACCGTAGATCCAGGGCAAACAGGGCAAACTGAAAGTACAAATGGAGGTGGAACGACAAGTGGTGGGACTTCAGGAGGGGGGGCGTATTAACCGATGTCGGGTGCAAGAACCGATTCTTCCCAATTTATGGCCTTTCTTGAGAATCCGGCGGATATAGAAGTTCTTCGTGAAGCTTTGAAAGGCGTTAATATACAGAATAGTGAGATTATTACAGGTGGAGTGAAAGAAGCTATCGAAACTTTTTCACACCAAAGATCTCCTCAATATCTTGTTATTGACATTTCAAAGTCAGAATTAGCGGCTTCTGATCTCAACAGACTTTCAGAGGTTTGCGAGCCGGGGGTAAGTGTCCTAGCGGTTGGAGTTAAGAATGATGTTGGCCTTTACAGAGATTTAATGAAACTGGGTATTTTTGAATATGTGGTAAGCCCACTCTTCCCAGAAATTCTAGGTCGCGCTCTGAAAAATATGGTTTTGGGAGAAGGAAAAGATAAGGAACCCCACTCCAAAGTTGGAAAGATTATTACCGTGGTTGGGTCACGGGGAGGTGTTGGCAATACTTTTATTGCAACAAACTTTGCGGCGATGTTGGCAACTGAAAAATCCCGTCGTGTCGTTATTGTTGATTTAGACCCTTATTTTGGAACTGTATCTTTGTACTTTGATTTGAAGCCTAATTTTGGTCTTGTCAGTGCGCTTGAAGATCCAGAGCGTCTCGACCAAGTTTTTCTTGAACGACTCTTAAGCCCCGTAAATGAACGTTTGTTCGTCTTAGGAGCAGAAGAACCGCTTGATGAACCATTAAAATATAAAGTTAATGGGATGGAGAGCCTGTTAAAATTTTTATCTAAACTTTTTCATTATGTTGTTATTGATATGCCTCACTATCCGAATGATACAATGCGTCTTGTTATGGATAAAACTCAAATTATGCTTCTTGTCACAGATTCCTCTCTTGCTGGCCTAAGAGATGCAGGAAGACTCATGCGTTATTTTGGGGAAGACGGACTTGAAAAGCGTCTTATTTTGGTGATGAATAAGCATGAAAAAGATAACAAAAATAATCTTACCCCTCAGGAGTTTGAAGGAACCTTAAAACATAAAATTAATCATTATATTCCTTATGATCCTTGGATTCCCAGAGAGTATATTAATCGAGGAAAAACATTAGTTGAGATCGATAACGCTCTTGCTGATGGGCTAAGGGGAATTGTGGATGATGTTCAAGGAAAAAAAAAGGGAGAGGAGAAGTCAAACGTTTTAAAAAGTTTTTTTCAAAAGATCACGTTTAAATAATTTTAAGGTTTTTATGATAATAATTCTTCTCAGGAAAACATGCAAAGTATAATGAGAAAAAAATGGTTGGGTTCGGGCGGAAAACGGGCGATAATAATTCTTCAAATGAAGAGTTAAAAGACAATAAGGCACTTTTGTCCTCAACAAGGGAGCGGCTTGCTTTTTCATCTCAAGAAGATGTCCTTAAATCCTTTAAAGCTCGAGCGTATGAAGCTCTCATGGAGAGAATTGATTTAGTAGCTGCTAGTCAAATGACAGCTGATTATTTGCGCCATGAGATAGAACAATTTATCATCGATTTTTCTGCAGAAAATAATATTCAAATCAACGCAAGAGAACAAAAGCAAATTGCTATTTCCTTGGTTGATGATATGGTTGGATTGGGACCTCTTGAAGATATCATTCACGACGATTCTATTACAGATGTCTTGATCAATGGTCCTCAGAATGTCTATATAGAACGAAGAGGAAAACTAGAAAAAATTTATAACGTCAAATTTCATGATGAGGCTCATCTTGAGCAAATTGCAAGACGTATTGCAAGTCGCGTAGGGCGCAGAATTGATGAATCAAGCCCAATGGTGGACGCCCGTCTTGGGGATGGAAGTCGCGTTAATATCATTATGCCTCCTTTAGCTTTAGATGGAACAACCATATCAATTCGTAAATTTTCTCGTGAAGATATTACTCTGGATAAGATGATTGAGAATGAGAATATCTCAAAGCAAATGGCAACTCTCTTAAAAATTGCATCGGCGAGTCGTCTTAATATGTTGATATCGGGAGGAACGGGTTCTGGAAAAACAACCCTTTTAAATGCAATGTCTCAACTTATAGACCCTAATGAGCGTATCGTCACTATTGAAGATTCAGCAGAACTGCGTCTTCAAAAACCCCATGTAGTTCGCCTTGAAAGCCGCCCTGCTAATATTGAAGGTGAGGGAGAAATCACAATTCGAGATTTGGTTAAAAATGCTCTACGCATGCGCCCTGATAGAATTATTGTGGGAGAAGTTCGTGGAGATGAAACCATGGATATGCTTCAAGCGATGAATACGGGCCATGATGGTTCCATGTCGACAATTCACGCGAATCGTCCAAGAGAGGCTTTGACGCGTCTTGAGAACATGATGTCAATGGCTGGCTATGAAATGCCCATTCGCGTGGTTCGTGCCCTCATTGTGGGTGCTGTTAATTTGATCGTTCATACAGAGCGAATGAGAGATGGCATTCGCCGCGTTACTGAAATTATAGAAATTACTGGAATTGAAGGAGACATCGTGATGACGCATGACCTCTTTAAATTTGAATATCAGGAAGACGTTGTTGATGTGGAAAAAGGACAGACATTTATCCAAGGTATTTTTCGATCTTCTGGCGTAACGCCTCATTTTATTCAAAGAGCTCGGCTTTATGGATTTGAACAAGAATTAAAAGAGACGATGAGGGGAACCTTATGAGCTTTTTTAATGGAGCCAATCTTATTGCGATATTAGGAGCTCTCATCGTCTTAATGATTTATGGCTTTTTTATAGTCTATTACCGTCTTCACAAGGGGGGAGCCAATTTTGATTGGAAAAAAAGACTGAGTCGAATTGTGGCTGCTTCTCCAGAAGAAAAAGAAGCTGCCCTTTCACTTCTAAAAGAAGATGCTGTTCAAGATACGTTTTTCAAGAGCAAATTGCAGAAAATAGAAGGACCTCAACAATGGCTTCAACATGCAGGGTTAAATTTTAATCTCACTCTTTTTTTTCTCATTTGTATTTTTTTAGGTCTTATTATAACACTTGTATTTCTTATTATATTTAAATTGAATGCATTAATTTCCTTTCTATTTGGTACTGCAAGTAGTATTCTCTTGCCATGGCTTGTTCTTGTTTTTCTTTCATCTCGACGGAGAAATCAATTTCTAGATGAGTTTCCTATTGCGCTTGACATCATGCGCCGTGCCTTGCGTGCGGGTTATTCTTCCGATCGAGCTATTGAAATGGTCGCCGAGCAGCAGTCAGGGCTTATTGCAGCGGTTTTTCGCACAATCAGCGATAAAATGCGTTTGGGAGAGCCTGTTGAAGCCGTACTGGCTGAAATGTCTAATCGTATCGGGATTGATGAATTTAGAATGTTGTCAATCGTTCTGGTTTTACAAAGAGAAACAGGAGGAAGTTTGGCTGAAGCTACTGAAAATTTTAGTGAAATTATTCGTGCTCGGCAAAATTTAAGAAAGAAAGTGAAAGCTCTTTCAGCAGAAGTACGTGTTACAGCAGCGATTTTAGCTGCCCTTCCTTTTTTTATATTAGGATCTGTATATTTAAGCAGCCCTAAATATCTGGACCCCTTATTTTATACTGAAACCGGCCATTACCTTCTTATCATAGGTGGTGTAATGCTTTCTCTAGGAATTGGAATAATGGTTCGGATGACAACGAAAGAAATTTATTAAGGAGGAAAAGAAATGTTGAGCAGTATGGACATACTTTCCTTTTTATTAGCCTTTTTTATCCTTTGTTTTTTTCTTGCCCTTTTCTCAAAACTTCGTCAGCAAGACGTTTTTAAGGCACGTCTGAAGGAATTAATGCAATATAAAGAAAAACTTTTGAAAGAGGAAACAATTATCAAGAAAGTCTACTTACGGGCAGAGGATCAATCATTGCCCTGGTTAAGAAAAACTATTGATCGCGTTTTACGAAGTGGTAAAGAAGAACAAGCCGCTCTGAGAAAAATGTTCCTGAAAGCGGGACTTAAATCTAATAATGCTACTCTATTCTATGGGGCTTCAAAAATTCTTTTGATTTTTCCTCCAGCACTGATTACAGCATATATTGTCTTTACCTTTACCACCTGGAATGTTTTATACAAAATTTTGGCTATTATAGCAGCAGGGTTGGTAGGTTCTTATTTGGTAGACTATATCTTACAAAAACTTATGGAGTCTCGACAAGAACGAATTCGTAAAGCTTTTCCCGAAGCTTTAGACCTTATGGTCATTTGTTCAGAAGCAGGGTTAAGCTTAACAGCTACAGTTCAAAGAGTAGCTAGAGAAATTGCACAAATTTCTCCTGATTTAGGATATGAACTTGCCCTTTTATCCATTGAATTAAATATGTTTTCAGATCGGCGCCGGGCTTTACAAAATTTTAGCGACCGTTTAGATTCTCCTTATTTTAAATCGATTATTTCAAACATAATGCAAGCGGAACAATATGGGACGCCTGTTGCTCAAACCATGCGCACCATCTCAGAACAGTTCCGACAAGATCGTTTGGTAGAAGCGGAGGAAAGAGCGGCCAAACTTCCTGTTCTCCTTTCTCTTCCGATGATGCTCTTTATTTTCCCGTGTATTTATATTGTGATTATTGGCCCTGCTGCCATAAAAGTTATGGAAACAATTGCCCACTGAAGTGAGCCTGGAAGACTACCCAACTTTTGCAATACAAAAAGTTTAAGAAGCGGTGGGAAGAGCTTGGTGGAAGGTAGTCGTAATTGTAATAGGATCTAAAGGTAGGTAAAGGAAAGAATAAGTGAAAGTTCCACTGATATCTGCGGAGACATTGGGAGTAACTGTAACACTGTAAGAAATTGAAGAGCCTGATAAATCAACTTTGGACAATATAAAAGTTTGGATTGAGGAACTAGAAGCTGTGGGATTGACGAAGGCGTAACGCGCTCCATAGGATCCTGCGTATTCTAATGCGGAATATCCCCAGAGAACATATCCGAGTTCAATGATGCCAAAGACAAATAAAAGATAAACAGGGAAAATAATGGCGAACTCCACGAGAGTCGCCCCTTCATTATATCGTGCATATTTTAAGAAATTATACAATTTCATACTGTCATCTTCCTATTTAACTCTTATAGTACCCTGAGCACTTGTTACAAAGGGGCTTGGAAGAATAAAATCAAGAGCAATAAGTGTTACTTGGCTTTGAGCTGTAACGGTAACATAGGTTCCTACCGTACTTCCATCGGGGCATGTATTTGAGCACCCTGGATTTGATCCATTCATACATTCACAGAATGTCGTCGCACTGACCGTAAGAGGACTTAAATTCGTAGAAGCGGTCATTGCATTCTGCACTGCTGAAGGGATGGAGGAGTTACCAAAGGCATACAACATCCCGGCGCTCACAACCCCATTGAGTTGATTTTTATTCGCTAAAATAAGACCAAAGTTCACAACCCCCGAAAGAAGCAAAAAAAGAACTGGTAAAATGAGAGCAAATTCAATAGCCGCATTTCCTTGGGTTGCTTTTGAAAAGAAATTTTTAGACATCATCAGATACTACCCCTCCTTCACTCAAAAAGTAGAAGAGGACCGTTTTCAGGCGTACAATTATTTCCAAAATTTCCTCCTCCCGTTAGAGTGATGGTCGAGGCAACAATTTGGAAACATGGATTCCCTGTCGTGCCTGTTTGACCATGGTAGGTCACATCTCCTGTGGGGAAATAAGCCACGCCACTAAGGACTTGTGAAGATCCTCCCGTAAGTTTTTGGTTAAGGCCTGAAGAGGCCCGATCTCCATAAAAAAGGATGCCCGCTGTAGATCCTGTGGTGGGAGCACTCATATTAGCGGTTAACCCCCCATTCATCGTGACGGTACCATAACCCGAGCCAGTGGAACTTGTCAGAATAATGGTTACACCGTTGCCTGTAATGTTCGATTGAGCGGAAGCGTCAAAGTCCCCTCTATCAAGAATGTAAACACCTGGATTCATGGTAAGAGTAGCTGAGCTTACCAGTTTGATGCCTCCACAATAAACGCCAGGATTAATGGTAGCACTCGAGTTCGTTAATTTATAATTGCTTTGAGTACACCCCGAATAGCTGGGAATTGTAAAGCCACTGTAAGGATCCGTAACGGGAGAAGCGCCTGTCGCAACCGTTCCATTAATTATCCCTCCTCCCGAGGTATCGACTCCTCCTACAACGTTAACGTTGGTCGTTGTGATAGAAGCATTTCCTGGTACTTTAATAGCGGAACTGGAGGAGGAGTTAACGTAAACGCCGCATTGAGGAGAATTTAAAGCGGCTCCTCCTTTTACATTTAAACCGATTCCAGATGTAGAGAGCGAAACAAGACAATTGGTAGCAGCTTTATGACCAGCTACAGCTCGTGCATTGATGGTAGGAGGAGAGGAAAGAAAAAGTCCTGATAGATAAAGTTGAGCAGGCATCGAAAGAATAACTTCCACACTCTGCGCACTGCCTGCATTAGGACCACTTGTGGGAGGATTATTGATAGCCACAATGGTACAATTATTCGCACCTGTACATCCATTGAGAGCCACATCGTGAGAAACATAGCTATTAACGGAACCCTTTTGGGGGGTATTTAATATCATACCCCCTCCAATCGCTCCAGCATCTGCTGCCCATTGAAGTTGACGTTGTTGATTATACCATAAACCTACATCCACCGCTAAAGCGGCGAATCCAATTAAAGCACTAAGAAGGAGACCGGTAAGAATAGCTACCCCACCTTTATCTTTTACAAAAAAACAAGCACATAAATTCTTAAGTTTGTCTCTCAACATGTGAGCATTCCCTGGTGAGTAAAATCTTTTTTATTTAATTATAACATAAAGTGTGGAGGATTGCAAAAATAATTTGCTTTTAATAGTTAATTAATTTAACTATTTTTTAAATATTTAGAAGGTTAATTTAATTCCACTTAATTTCTTTCCCTGGCCCTAAAGCGGCAAAGGTGGGCGTATTTTTAATAAGCCGATCTCCCACCTCGATCAAATCTTCTCGAGTCACGGCATTTACTTTGTCGATAATTTCTTGAGGGGCAATATGTCGCTTATAAATCATCATCTGTTGAGCCAATTGCTCACACCTGGCTGATGTGCTTTCCAATCCCATTAAGAGACCTGCTTTGAGTTGAGCTTTACTGCGATCGATTTCTATCTCTTCTAAGCTCTTAGAGAAATTCTCTAGAACATTTTTGATTGTCGGGAGAAGCTCTGGGACTTGGCTTTCTCCTGTTCCTGCATAAACTCCAAAAAGACCCGTATCTCGAAAAGCTGTGTTAAAGGAATAAATAGAATAAACCAAACCACGCTTTTCACGCACTTCTTGAAAGAGGCGGGAAGACATACCACCTCCGAGAAGGCTTGAGAAAACTGAGAGAGGGTAAAAATAAGGATGGCCATAGGGGTAAGATTCAAATCCAATGAGAAGATGAACTTGTTCAAGCTGGCGTTTGTCAAAAAACTGGCCCCCTTGATAGGTGGCTTTTTCAAAGGTTTTCGTAGAATGAGCGGCAAGGCGAGTAAAATGTGTGTGGCAAAGATCTACAATTTGATCATGATTAACAGCGCCTGTAGCGGCAAAAATCATACGCGGAGCCGTGTATTCTCGATCCATATATTCTTTTAAGTCATTCCGAGAAATTTTGTTAATGATATCGGGGCGTCCAAGAATGGGGCGTCCTAAGGGATGATGGGGGAACGCGGTTTCCTGAAAATAATCAAAAATAATATCATCGGGTGTATCAAAGGCTTGGCCTATTTCTTGAAGGATGACCTCTCGCTCGCGGGTAAGCTCTTGGGGCTCAAAGATAGAATTCTGAATGATGTCAGCAATGATTTCAAGAGCAAGAGGCACATCTGCTTCCAAAATTCGTGCATGATAGGCTGTATTTTCTCTCGAAGTGTAGGCATTCAAATGCCCTCCCACATTTTCGATTTCTTCAGCAATTTGCTTTGCTGAGCGGGTTGTGGTTCCTTTAAAAGCCATGTGTTCTAAGAAATGAGAGATACCATTCATTTCAGGAGTTTCATAACGAGCTCCGACCTCAATCCACAATCCTAAAGTAGCTGTGGCAATACCCGGAATATCGTCCGTAATGATCCTCAATCCATTATCAAGTGTAGTGGTACGAACTGTCACAATTTTTCCTTCTTCCTGAAATATTTAGAATTCCACAAAAGCATAACTGCGAGACCAAAAGCAAGCCCATACCACGTGACTGCGTATTGAAAATGGTTGTTAGAGGGCAAAGGAATAGGATCGGTAGGCAAGATTTGGGAGTTTAAAGAGGACTTTGCAACAACATAATAGGGTAAAAGCGAAAGGTTAAGATCTTGAGAAAGGGCCTGAAGATCAATCCAGAAATAAGTGGGAGGTGAATTGAGAGGCTGAAAGAAATGAGGTGAAGAAGGCTTTCTGGCAATACCGGTGATTTTTAATTTTCCTGAAGGAGGAAGAGATATTTCTTTTGGAGACCACCCTCGTTGGACAAGCAGAAATTTTCCTTTTTCGGTTTGAAAGACATCCAAAACGTAAACACCGCTTTTCCCTTGATAGGTTTTGGACTGAAGAAATCTCGTTTTATCAGGAAGAAAGTGACCTTTCGCAGAAAGGGGCTGAAAAAGAGACGGAGTGATAACCGCATCTATATCTTGGACTGGTTTATATTGGCTTTGAGCTAAAGCTGTGAGGAGTGTGTCTTTTTCCGTTTTTCTGTAAAGCTGCCAAGTGCCCAAACCACAAAAGATTGAAATCAGAGTAAAGGAGAAGAAAAAAAAAGAAGCTTGGCCAAACGGATAAGGCTTTTTCATAAATGTTCTCTACAGCCCTGATCCCCACCAGTAGATACTTATGAAAAGAAAAAGCCAAACCACATCCACAAAATGCCAATACCAGGCGGCGGCTTCAAAGCCAACATGGCGGTCAGGGGTAAATTGGCCAAGGCGGGCTCGGAACCAGCAAACGAGCAGGAAAAGAGTGCCGATAATAACGTGAGCGCCATGAAAACCGGTTGCCATATAAAAGGTAGAAGAATAAATACCTTCCTTAAATCCAAAGGTAGCATGGGCATACTCATAGGCTTGAACGCAGGTAAAAATAAGACCTAAGAGGACCGTAAAGGCAATTCCCTTTAGAACTTCCTTCTTATGGTTTTCGAGAAGAGCGTGATGGGCCCAAGTTATGGTTGTTCCTGAGAGAAGTAAAATAAGAGTGTTAAAATAGGGATAATCAAAAGGGTTTAAAGGATGGATGCCTTTCGGAGGCCAAAGCCCCCCCGTAGGTTCAGTCGGGAAAAGACTTGCATTAAAAAAAGCCCAAAAAAACGCTACGAAAAACATGACTTCTGACGTGATAAAGAGAGCCATTCCGGCTCGTAACCCAAATTGAACAGGTACTGTATATGTTTCTTTATCTTCAGATTCCTTAATCACATCTCGCCACCACCCTCCCATGGTGAAAAGAACAATAGCAAACCCCATAATAAGAACGATAAAGCCATGATTGTGCATTAATAACACAAGGCCAATGGCGGAAACCAATCCTCCCATGGACCCAACAAAGGGCCAAGGGCTGGGATCAACAAGATGAAAAGGATGCTTTTTTTCCATGAACCCCGATCGTTTTTACTTTTCTGGTTTAGCCCATAAAGTGTGAACACTGGGGAGCCCTGTTGGGCCCACGGGGGGATGATCAATAACATTCCAATAAGCCACATAATCTTTTGTCCGATGCCCTAAAGGAACGACGTAGTGTCCCCAAAGGAGAATCCGATCAAGCGCTTTCACAGCGGACACTAAATCTTCTCGTTCTTGAGCGTTTGTAATGGTATTACAAAGAGTATCGACAACAGGGCTTTTAATTCCAGGATAGTTTCGGGTCCCGGGTTCATCAGCGGCTTTTGAACTCCAATAGAAGAGCTGTTCATTGCCGGGAGACATCGTGTGCCCCCAAAAATGCATAATCATATCGAAATTCATATTGGTTCGAAGATTCTCGTATTGGGCAGCATCGACCGTTCGAGGAGTTGCCTGTATTCCTAGTTGCTTGAGGTTTCTTGCAAAAGCCAAAGCCGTTTTTTCATTCTCAGGTACATTGAGGAGAATGTCAAAAGCAAAAGGCTGCCCCGTTTTTTCATTCACAAGTTTCCCGTTTTTTGTAATCCAGCCGGCTTCTTTTAGAAGAGCACGTGCGATTTTTAAATTCTCTCGATTCCCTTTTTCAAAGGTCGGAAGGGCATAGGGTTGTTCAAAAACCTCTTGCGGTAATTGAGCTCGGAAAGGTTCAAGGAGGGCTAATTCTTTTCCTTGAGGAAGATTTTTTGCCGCAAGATCAGTATTATCAAAAAAGCTTGTCGTGCGTGTTAAAGCGCCATGAAACATACTTTTATTGAGCCAATCAAAATCAAAGGCATAAGCAAGAGCTCGCCGCACTCGCGGATCTTGGAAAAGCTCGCGACGTGTATTAAAGACAAAGGCTTGCATTCCTACCTGGTGTTGGTGGGGAATTTCGAGGCATTTGACAAACCCTTTTTGAACGGCAGGAAATTTATATTTTTCTGCCCATTTCCCGGGATCTGATTCTTCTCGAACATGAGCATTCCCTGCTTTAAAAGCTTCGAAAGCAACAGCTGCATTTTTATAAAAATCAAAGCGAAGGGTATCAAAATTAAAATATCCCTTATTCACGGGAAGATCTTTTGCCCAATAGTTAGGATCTCGTGTGTAAATAATGGAGCGACCCGCTTCCACTTTTGCGACTTTATAAGGCCCGCTGGTGAGAAGAGGGGTAAGCCCTGTTTTCTCAAAGTCTTTATCTTTAAAGTAATGTTCAGGAATAAGAAGCATGGTACCCATCATGAGAGGGATTTCCCCATCGTATTTGTCATCCACTTTTTTAAAGGTAAATTTGATTGTGTGATCGTTTAAAGTCTCTACTTTTTCAACTTTACTATAGGCCATTTTTTGCCCTGGCGTCCCATGCTCTAAAAAGGTACGGTAGGAAAAAGCTACATCTTGAGCCGTAATGGGCCTTCCATCCTGCCATTTAGCCTTTGGATTGATATTATAAATAATCCAAGCTCGATCGGGGGCGACCTCAAGACTCTTTGCCACAAGGCCATAAAGGCTAAACGGTTCATCAGGAGAACGTTTGAGAAGACTTTCAAACATAATTTCACGAATGCCGGGAGGGGCTGTTCCTTTCAGCAGAAAGGGATTGAGATTGTCAAAAGTTCCCACAATAGCAAGTTTGAGCTCTCCTCCCTTAGGAGCATCGGGATTCACTACATCAAAATGGGTGAACTCGGGCGGATACTTGAGTCCTCCATGCATGGCAATACCATGTTGTTCCATCGCATGTGCAGAAAAAGCAAAAACCGAAATAAAAACCCCTATTAATAACAATGAAAATTTTCTCATCAAACCACCTTCTTTTAACGTTGCCGTCTTACCCAACGATCTTATCCTTTTTACAAGGAAATGCAACTCTCTTAAAACCTTATGTCACTAACACAATTCACTATAGCAAACCCCCATCAAGAGCAAACTTCAGTGTGCCTCAGCTTAGGAGTTTTAAAGATCTCAGGGAGCCGAGAGAGAAACGAAGTTTAGTGAGTTTGGGGAATTATGCAGCCGATTCCCACATAGTTTGCCGATGCTTTAAAAGTGGATGGCTTACTAAAAGATGAGATATGACGGCTTGCAGAGATTCCGCATGGGGTGTAATGTTCTCCGGGTTCACAGTTGGAATAATTACCGAACATGTTGAGTTTTTTGCTGTATACCCCCCATCTCTTCCTAAAATGCCTAATATTTTAGCTCCACATTCTAGGCCATAATCAATTGCTTTGATTAAGTTGTAGGAAATATTTTTTTCTATACTTCCTCCTCCGACAGACAATATTAGGATGATATCTTTTTCATTTAGACAACTTACTTTAAGCCATTCTACAAAGACCGACGCCCAACCTTCGTCATTCGTACGAGCTGTAATTTCGGCTACATTATCAGTAGGGGCATAGGCTTCAATTCCAACAATTTTTCTAAAATCATTGACCGCATGTGAACAATTAGCAGCGCTTCCTCCTACCCCTAAAATAAATAATCTCCCTTTATTTTTTTTCAAGGTTGAGAGAAGAACAGCCATTTCTTCTAGCTTGCTTTGATCTAATGCTTGCAATATTTCACATTGCTCTTGTATAAATTGATGAACAAATGACATAAAATTCTATCCTTTTGTTAAGAGAAGATTTAATTCTTGTAAGCCTTCATGAGAGCCAATTTCATAAAATCTTTTTGAAACCTTGAAGCCTAATAATTCATTGGATTGAATCAAGTTTTCATAAATTTCTGTAAGATCAAACTTACTTCCTGGCACCCTTCCTTCGAAGTTTTTTTTTGAAAGAATACTAAGACCATAATCTATGTATCTCATATCAGACGTTGGTGCAATCTTTGAGTATTTTTTTATAGTTCCTTCTTCTCTCAGACTAATATTACTTTTGTCCCACTGGTTATTATTCTCGAATACGGTCATTAAAGCTCTTTTTTCAGCAGACTCGTAGAAGGATTGAACACTTTTGAAATCGCATTGAAGATAGGAATCTCCATACATAACAAAAAAATATTCTGGGAGTTTATCCAAGTTATTTAAGATAGCTCCCCCCGTACCCAATGGCTTCTCGCCATCCATCAAAAAATGAATGTCCATTCCAAAACTATTTTTATTCTTGATAAAATCAATAACTTGCTGAGCACGGTAATGTAAACACAAAAAAACCTCTGAAATATTATGTTGTTTCAACTGCAAAAGTTGATGTTCCAAAAAAGGTTTTCCGCTTACTGGAACAAGACATTTAGGAAGCGTATTTGTAATAGGTCTTAAGCGGGTAGCTTCCCCCCCCCCCAAAATTATAGCTGGAAACATAATCTAACTATCTCCTGAAATGGTTAATTGACATTTTCAGATTGGTAAGTGAAATTTATCCATATCAATTTTTATTGCTTCTTTATCCACAGGAAGAAAACTTGAATCTTTAACAACATGAATTTTTAATTCAGGTGAGGTAAAAGTTTGTAAGTTTTCATCTCCCGCTATTGTATTTTTAAAGTTTTTCTTGAATACTGAGTGAGGCTTCAAATCTCTCAAAATACTTATGATTATATTGGGGATATAACCAATGTGCTGCTGCGTTATTGTCTTAGCATGCATATCTTCACCAATAGCATAAGTCGACTCATGTATATGCGATTTTGGGCAAATCACGTGAATTTTGACTGGAAGAGCCAAAGATTTTTCTTGCAAAGCACTTCGTATATAATTTATCTCGTACCACAAAGGAAGTTGATGATATTTTAAAAGCGTATACTGAGATAACCCAAGAATAGAAATCAAGAACACAGGAGTAAAAACTAAAAAGCCCATTTTCGAATTTTTTCGCTTCTCCAGCAAAAGACAGATCCCCGAAAATAAAATAAAATAAATTATCAAGGAATGTGCTCCCAATACACGAAAAGGTGGTACTTCTAGCCCTGTCGAAGAGAACAACACCGGACTTACACTTAGAAAAAGACATAAAAGTATAAGAAATAATGTTTGCAAATTCTCTTTTAATAAAAAATAAAAAAGCAAAAGAATTTTTAATATTAATGGAATGTAATTCAGATAAGGCCCTATATCATATGGTTTATAATCCCACAACTGGATGCTTTTGGTCAAAGAATAGAAATATTTATTAAAAAGAATTAATGGCTCTACTGAAACACTTCTATATTTTTCATATGCTTCATTGTTTTGTAAAAATTGATAATGAGTGATTTTTAGAGCTATTAAAAATATTCCTATTAAGGACAATCCTACAACAGAGAGCCACATTGCTTTCTTCATATTTTGAGGGCCCTTCTTAGCTTCAAATAAAAGTACCACTACTAAAAACCAAACAATCATTGTAGCAGGTGGATAGGAAAAAATCGACAACGTCAATAGAATGGTGCCAAGAAATTTTTGAGTTAAATTTTGTATTCCGATTGTGTTAAAAGACCTTACAAACAAATAAGAGCCAAATACTGCAAAATTATAGGCTATAATAACATACATCCCTGTTACTTGGGACGCTAAAACCAGGAAAGAAGGTAAAGTTAGAGCAGTTACAGTAAATACAAATCTTTTTAGAGCTGGCCACCCAATTTGAGCAAGGAAATTAAATATTCCTATTCCTATTAACCCAACTAGTAAAATATTAAGAAAAAAAGCAATGGGAGCATGAGAAAGCTTTTGAATAATGTGATGGCTTAAGACGAGAAAAATTTGGCCAACCGGTCTCATAAAAACAAATGTCATAGCGTTGTGGTAATGATGGTGCCAAAATCCCTCCCGGAATCCTTGGAAAGCTACGAAATCATCGCCTCTTACAACATTAAAGAACAGCAAAGGAAGGTATGCAATAATTAAGGTTAAGACAATTAGGCAGTTTTCATCCAACCGTAAAAGGTTATTCCTCTTTGGAATTACTGCATTTGCAGCAAATGAAACAGATGTCATGACACCACCACCTTCGTTCCCTCAAAATCAAACTTAAACCGAACTTCAGAAAGGCCAACCTTATTCATAGCATAACGCACCTTATTTTTATCTTCCACATAAAATAATAAAAATCCCCCCCCGCCTGCTCCAACGAGTTTACCTCCAAGAGCCCCATTATTCATGGCTATATCATACCATTCATCAATTTTTGGATTTGACATTCCAGAAGAGCGTTTCTTTTTATGTTCCCAATGTTCATGCATAATGGCCGCAAATTCGGAAAGATTCCCCATTTCAATGGCGGCCTTACTCCGAATTCCCAATTCTTTAATATAATGTAAATTATTAATCATTTCTTTATCGTTTTTTATAGATTTATCATACTGATCTTTTAAAATAGATCCTGACCTTCTTGAAAAGCCTGTAAAATACAAAAGAAGGTTATCTTCTAATTTATGAAGTGTTTCATTAGCTATTTGAACAGGAGAGACAGACACTTCACCATTTTTATGAAAT
This sequence comes from uncultured Alphaproteobacteria bacterium, assembly GCA_937967795.1. GTDB lineage: Bacteria > Pseudomonadota > Alphaproteobacteria > UBA9655 > UBA9655 > UBA9655. The sequence continues at coordinate 33,913 of CALBSK010000090.1, forward strand.
GAAAAGCATGTAACGCCCCCAAAAGCAGCAATGTATTGATCTTGTTTTCCGACTGGCTCTTTCAGTTGGTCGATCTCGATGGTGCACGCTTTTTCTGCAAGTTCAGATGGCGTTAATATTTTCCTATAATGGGAATAGAGGGCTTTAAGAAGGGCTGTCGTAAAGCTTCCCGATGAACCTAATCCTGTACCCGAGGGTATATCCGCTAAAGTTGTGATTTCAATTTGGGGAGTCCTTAAATTCATGAGTTTTAATGCTTCCCGAATAATGGGATGTTTTATTTCTTCATTTGTTTCTACATTTTCTAATTGAGAATACTTGAGATAAATTCCAGGCGTAAAAGGACGCGTAACAGTTACATAAACATACTGATTAATTGCGGCTGCAATTAAAAACCCTTCATGCCCCTCGTAATAAGAAGAGAGATCTGTGCCCCCGCCGCCGAGAGACAGTCTAAGTGGGGATCTTGTAATAATCATAGTTACTCCGTTGGTAAATTTTTTCAACAATATTTAAAGCTGCAACCGCGTCCTTTAGATTAGCAGCTGGATTTCTTGAAAAAGATATATCCTCGAAAAATTCATTTAATTCGACTTCCCAAGAAGTGTCCGGACCAGGAAATTCCCATATTACAGTATCCGGAGGTCCCATCTCTGGCCGTAGAGAATAGAATGCCAATTTTTCTACCCCATAACTTCCACCAAGCCCTTCTACATGCAATTTACCCAGTTCTCCATAAATTTCAAAAGAAAAAGTATTTTTCCATTCTGTGCAACTTGCATGTAAAAACGCCGTTTTTTTATCTTTTGTTTTAAGCAAAAGAAATCCGTTATCTTCGACTGGCATATCCCAATAATAAGTATGCGCAAAGCCATCAATTTCAGAAAAATTACCCAAAAAATATCTAGCTAAGTCAATCAAGTGCACCCCTTGATCAATAAGCTCTCCTCCACCAGAAATTTGAGGGTTTGCCCTCCACTCCTTGTGATAATTAAGACGGCCCCCATGCCCATATCTAGCACGAATAAACATTAACCGTCCTAGTTCTCCCCTATCTACAATTTCTTTTGCTTTTTGAATAGCTGGATGATAACGGTGATTAAATCCAACTCTTACTTTTTTAAGAGCTTCATCACGAAATGCCTTAATTATTTTATCCAGCTCAAATGAATTTTTTGCTGCAGGTTTTTCAACAAAAACAAACTTTCTTTCTTTTAAAGAACGGAAAATTAATTCTGCCAAAGCATCATGTGGTGTAGCTATAAGTATCACATGAATTTGGGGGTCCTTTATAATCTGATCGGCTGAGTCCACGGATTGTGTATGGGGATTCTGGGTTGCAAAATCTTTTGAGAGCTTTGAGTTTACATCGAAGCAAACTAAATGGGATCTATGGCGAAGCGCCGCAGCTCTTTTTTTGCCAATAGACCCACACCCAACAAGACCTATTTTATCAAACATATTCATTTAAATTATTTCAAATGTTAGTTAATCTTCTAAGAGTATAAGTATCTGATTGGTTTATATGTGTGATAAAGCCTTCTTCAAAAGGCCAAGGATCCCATAGAGACGAAATCAATTTTCCACTTATAAAGTTTTTTTGTTGAGTACATAGATAAAAAATAAGGTCTGTTGCCTTTTTTATAATCTCATCGGATTGATTGAAAGCCTCTCGTATCTTTTTCGTAAATTCTTTTGGTAAAATAGAATCATGAGATAGATATTCTTCAGTAATAGATGATTTCATAACTCCAGGTGCAACCGCGTTAATTTGGATATCATAATCTTTAACTTCCAATGCAAGCGTTTCAACCAAACGTATTAAAGCCGCTTTTGAAGCGGCATAAGAACTAATATAGGGGAGAGGAGCGGTAGCCCCGCCGCCTGATAAGGTTACTATACGTCCATAGTTCTGCGCTTTCATTAGGGGAATAACTCTTTGCATAAAATATACGAAACTGAAAATGTTTGTTGAAAAGCCTTCAACCCAATCTCCCCAAGTAACATTTTCTAATTTTCCTAAGGGACCATTTTCTCCAACATTATTAACAAGGCGGAGAGGAGGCCCATAGCGCTCAATAAAAAAATCTAGAGCCTTATCTACTTGAGTTTGTTGTTTCACATCTACTTGATAGATTTCGATAATCTGCGTGTTAGTACGCAACTGATCAAGTTGGTTTTTTAAAAGTTCTAGCTTTTTCTTGTTTCTTGCTAGTAAAAACACAGACCAACCATTGGCAACAAAACTTTTAGAAATACTGGCCCCTAACCCTCCATTTGCCCCCATAATAATAACTGACTTATTCATGGTGCTGTTCTCCTAGTAAAACATGTACGTAGGATTTTGGAATCTTTTGACAATACCGATTTGGATCCAAGATAAAAACTTTCTTCACTTCATTAAGTTCCGGGAACTGAAGATTTCCATAATTGTTTACAACTATAATCGCGTCTGTTGTTTCTATAGCTTCTTTAAAAGAGGCCGTCAAATGGAAATCATTTATATTCTCAAGCCCAGTTTCCTTAACGATAGGATCGTACGCCTTAACAATAGCTCTTTGAGATAACAAATGACTACAAATTTCTAGTCCAAGCGAACAGCGCGTTGAATTGCTGTTAACTTTATAAGAAAGACCCAGAACTGTAATAATTTTTTTTTGTAAATTATTATTAAAAATTAATCTTAGTTTGTTTAAAAACCATTTTTTATGTTCTTCATTGCTTAACATAATACTTTGCAATAGAGGAACATCAATTTTTGATTTTTCAGCTATTTCACACAAATATGTAACATCCCTTCCCAAAGTGCCGCCTGCAAACGCAGCCCCTGGACTAACATAGGAATTCTCCCCAATTCTTGCGTCACATCTTATTGCAGCTTCAACTTCATAAGCACTGGCTCCCACCATCTCGCAAATTCTAGCAATCTCATTTGCAAAAGTTATAGACGTAGCTAGAAAACAATTTATCGCATGCTTTACCATTCCAGCAGAAGGATTAGAAACCCAAACAAGGCGTTGACAAAATGGCGTTAATACCTCCTCGACCACAGAAGGTTTATTATTGTTGTTCGTCCCCACGACAATGAAATTCTGATTCCTAAAAATGTTTATAGCTTCACCCAGACGCAAATTTTCCGGAATGTAATGAAAAGAAAGACATTTCAACTTTTTTTGAAGAGATTTAATGGATGAAACTGATAATTGAGAGGATATAAATAAAAATTTATCCCTAAGATCCAACGATTGAGAAAGTTTTTCGATATAGGATTCAGTAGAGAGAGGGTCTGGGTTTCCGAGCTTATCTAATGGCGTATCAAATGTTATCCAAACTATATCAACCTTTTTAGCTTCTTCTACTCGTTTTAAGTATATAAGCTTTCCTGCGTCCGATCCCTTCTGAAGCAAAACCTCCAAGCCTGGTTCAAAGATAATATCTTTTTGCAAAAGTTTTTCCATGACCTTAATATCGGGGTCAAAAACATAAACTTTATGGTCTTTTTCAGCAAGGCAAGCAGCGGTTGTAAGGCCAAGATGGCCTAACCCATAAACAAGAATATTCATAGCATATTTCTCTCATAAATCCAGGGGTTTTCTTTTATCCATTTAACTGTTTTAATAACACTGTCACGGATTGACAGCTTGGGCTTCCATCTTAGGTTTTTAATTTTAGTGGTATCAAGAAAAATAAATGGATTATCGCCGATCCACCCTCTCTCTCCTCCCGCATATTCTCTCAAAGGATTAATATTCAAATACTCGCATATCCAGTTTAAAGAATCATCTACCATGCAATATTCATTGGTTCCTAGATTATAAATGTCCAATTTTTTATTGGAATTAAAGTTAATGGCACAAAATATAGCATCCAAACAATCTTTAATATATAAGTAAGATTTTTTTTGTTTGCCGTTGCCTAATATATAAATATGGTTAGGATTTTGTTTAAGGCTTTTTACAAAGTCATATACATGGCCATGCGTATATCTCTCCCCCAGGATTGAGACAAAACGAAAAATATATCCTTTCATTCCAAACCCTTCACAATAAGCAGAAATTAACCCTTCACCCGCTAACTTAGAGGCCCCATATAAAGAAGTTTGACAAGGGAAAGGAGCATCTTCTGGTGTTGGGAAAGCGGTTGCTTCTCCATACACCGAGCCTGTGGAAGAAAAAGCAATTTCATGAATCTTATTTTCACGCATCGCTTCAAGAACATTATATGTTGCAATCGTATTCTGGTCCAGGTCTTTTCTAGGATGTTGTGTACCAAAGCGCACATCCGCATTTGCAGACAAATGAAACACAAAATCACTCCCTTCCATAGACTGGACGAGCACCTTAAAATCTAGCACATCTCCCTGTATAAGTTTAAAGTGGGGGTTATCTTGATGATGAGAAATAAACTTCTCGCACCCCGTGGAAAAATTGTCATAGCCAATAACCTTATTTCCTTTTGCTAATAAAAAATCCACTAAATGGCTTCCAATAAATCCTGCAGCGCCTGTTACAAAATATGTTTTTCCCAATTTTAACTCCTACTGTGTTTTTAATAGCTCTTTATTTTCAAAAACCTTTTTAAAATTATCACGCAAACCCAATATTTCATTTATCCCGACCGATAGTGTAAAAAAATAAAACAGTCCAACAGCTAAGAATAATCCTTAAAATTCTATTCGTATAGAACAATTTTATTCCATTTTTTTTCTTTCTAAATATTTTGGAACAACCATTTTCATGTAAAATCCAGAAATAATGTAAAATATTTGAATACCCCCAGTAGAGCGTACACAAGATGAAAATTTTGAGAAGGAAGATGAGGCAATAACACAAGCAATAATCTTAGTGTACCCATTTATAGAGGCTTTCTTCCAATACGAGGAGATGGTTTAAATAAAACGTATTTTTGAAAAAAAAAGCTTATTGGAACCATAAAGACTACACTTATCATATAAGAAAGTGTTTTTGAATAATGAATATTAAAAAACTTGAAAAAATATTCATATAACAAAAAGCTGAGACCATATAAGCTCCCTGTCATAAAGAGGCTCAATAGAAAAAAATATATCAATCTTTTTATGCCGGTGGGAGCTGAGCCCCTAAATACGAATACTCGAGCCATCATCCATGCGACAATACTACTGTTTATATAAGCCCAACAAACAGAATATCCATGTCCTATGAATGGAGTCAGAGTATGATAGGATGCAACATTAATTGCAGTTACTAGAAATCCTGTAAGGATAAATCTTAATATTTCTGGGAGCTCTCGTAAATTAAATAAGTTTTTCATAAGACCACATATCTTTAAAATTTTGGTATTAGCGCTTATCGATAGCTTATAAAGCCTAGGTTGCTGTCTTTTTTAAAAAATCATGTGTTTTTGCATGCAGGGTTTGCTCATCTATTATTTCATCAATGATATACATTGGCCTTTTTTTCACTTCATCATAAATACGACCAATATACTCTCCCATAATTCCTAAGCAGAAAAGCTGAATTCCAGAAAAAAAAGTAATAGCTATGATCGTTGTCGGTAATCCAGGTGTTAGGCTAACTCCAAATAGCTTCTGCAAAAAATAAGAAAAACCCATCAGGAGGCTTAAAAAAGAAAATGAAAGCCCAAGGAGAGACGTTAATTGTAAGGGTTTATTACTAAAACCGATAATTCCATTGAATCCTATTTTTAAAGATCCCGTTAGCCGATTATAGTTCCCTTTTCCAGATAATCGTTCCTCTCTATCGTATTCAATAAACGTCTGAGGGAACCCTACAAAAGAAACTAGTCCTCTCAAGAAGCCGTTAGTTTCTTTAAGCTGTTTAAGATGCTCTATAACGCGTCTAGAGATGAGACGAAAGTCTCCTGTGTTTCGAGGAATATTTGTCTCGCTTATTTTGTTGATAAGAGCATAGCCAACACAACAAATAATTTTTTTAATAAATGTTTCTCCCTTCCTTGACCTTCTTTTCGCGTACACAACATCAAAACCTTCATTGGCTTTCTTAACCATAAGGGGAATTAACTCGGGAGGATCCTGTAAATCGACGTCAATTATAATACAATAATCTCCTCGACAGTGGTAAATTCCAGATAACGTAGCAGCCGCCTGACCAAATCTACGACTCATCTTAATGAGAGAAACTTGTTTAAAATTTTTTATCTGTTCAATGATAATCTTCTCGGTATTATCCGGCGAAGGATCTAAACAAAAAATTACCTCATAGGAAAAACCTGTAAGAGAAGGAATAAGTCTGTCCAAAAAGGGAACAATATTTTTCTCCTCTGCATAAATGGGAACGATTACAGAAATCACGTTTCTCTCCTTCTCTACAGAATAAAGATATCTCCTTTATATAGGGCCTTAAAAACATTTGCAATTTTATTGCATCATTTTTTTCTATTAAAAGTGATGGTTGTTTTGGTATCTATTGAACGTTCACAATGTATATCCTGCTTTTTTGGCATCGTCATAAAACATTTGAACAGTTTCAAGGGAGTAGTCTTCTAGATTTTTTCCATGAAGGGACAGTTTTTTTAAAATATCTGCAGTAACGGTAATAATATGACATCCAATTTGATTTGCTTGCAAAATATTTAAGATTTCTCGTGGGCTTGCCCATAGTAAACGAGCCCTTGGATTGTTTTTAATAATTTTTAAGGATTCTTTCATAAGAGGTAAGGGATCAAGTCCTGTGTCTGCTATTCGCCCAGCAAATACAGAAATGTAAATAGGGGTCGTAGCGCAAGAAGAAGCAATGACATTTTCTACTTGATTTAATGTCATAATAGCAGTAACGTTTATTTTAATACCATCAAACGATAATTTTTTGATAATTTCTGTTGTAGGAATTCTTTTTGTATTTGTTACGGGAATTTTTACATATACATTTGACCCCCAGCTAGCAATAACCCTTGCTTGCCTTTCCATTTCGTGTAAATCGTCAGCAAATACTTCAAATGATATAGGATGTCTTGTAATTTTTTCCAGGATATTTTGACAAAAAGAACTATAATGAGATACGCCAGATTTTCTCATTAAAGTGGGATTTGTTGTAAACCCTGCCACAATAGGGTTTTGAGCAAACTCAATCATCTCGTTGGCATTTGCGCTGTCAACAAATATTCGAGTACACAATGACTGCATCAAACATTCCTTCCTTTTTCAATTCGTGAGTACACTGCATTTTTAATTTAAGATGTGTCAAGGCTTATTTTTAAACTGTATAGGTTCATAGTAAATGAGACTCAAGCAGGCATAGGATAATAAGAGTTAATATACTGGAAAGGAGTGAGGCCTTTCAAACTAAAATGAGGCCTATAAGAGTTGTATTTGGAGAGAGCTATGGAGAGTTCAGCTTTTAAAGAGCCAATAGAATCGGCAAGAAGGTTGTGCTTTGCATAAAATTCTTCACGGAAAGTACGGTTACCACGCTCCACGCCACCATTACTATTGGGGTCTTTTAGGAGGAAGAACAAAGAGCTTAATACCAAGATCTAGGCAGGTTTGTTCAAATTCTTTCATAAATTCCGATCCTCCATCAACTTGAAGAGATGAGATTTTAAAAGGAGCTTTCTCGATGAGCTCTTTGAGAAAGCGCTTAGCCGTTGTGCTTGTAGCATTTGAGTAAATATTGGCGTGAATAAATTTAGAGAGAGGATCCCAAGCTTGGAAGTGTTTGCCAGAGATTTGGTTTTTGGTGGTAGTCATATGGTCAATTTGAACCATTTCTCCTGGGCGAGTTGGTTTTAATGCATACCTCCAAGGTTGTGCGTGACCTTTAAAGCGCCGTTTTCTCCTTTGTCTGGGAGCTGAGAGGGATCTTTGGATAAGCCCTTTATTCATAAGATACTTAAGAATACGACCCACAGTGCTTTCACTTAAAGTGAGACTATGGTCGCGTTTCACAATGACAGAGATTTTAGCTTTGCCATAGGTAGGGTTTTCTCTACGAAGTCTCAAGACAAGTTGTTTTTCAGACTCACTCCATTGAGGTTTTCGAAGCGTTTTAGGCTTTTTTGAAGGGGGAAGAATTCCTTTATTAAGTTCAGAGAGACGATCCTTGTAACGATAGTAAGTCGCTCGACTGATGCCAATAATCCTCTTGGCATGTTCGATCAGAAACGCCTTCAGATTTTAGCTTTTGCCAATGTCTGACTTGTTTTTCATATTTAATTCGATGCTTTTCAAGTTTTTCTTGTGACAAAGCATAGGAAGAGAGTTTATAAATATTCTTGTGCAGTCCAATGATCTGCATAAAGGCCTCCTTTGGATTAGGGTTGAACATTCCTATCCTAGAGGCCTTTTTTGTTACTTGAAAGGGTCTGTGAAAGGGGGGATAACGCTACGCGTTACCCTCCCTTTCACAGACCCCTACAGCAACTCCTATTTATGTCTCACTTATTTCTGAACTTTTACAAACTTTACTGAAAATCATTATCCACGCATCTAAACCCGATAGGCCTTTCTCAGGGAAAATGATATTTTTTCAATTTCCCTGAGGCGCGAACGGCTTTATAAGAATATATATACGATAAAAGAAGTCCTTAGAAAGTATCCACAAGAGAGGTTCCTCTGACCACAAAAGTCTCCGTTCTTTTACCCATTCCTCTCAATCATTCTTTTGATTATGAAGTTGATCATCCTCTTGCGCCGGGAACATTGGTTAGGGTTCCGTTTGGGTCGCGGGAGCTTTATGGAATTGTGTGGAAAGAAAGCATCTCCCCTTCTCCGAAGAACTTAAAAGCCGTTTTAAAAGTGTTTGAAGACGTGCAGCTTCCTGATGTTTCTTTGCGATTTATGGAATGGGTCAGCAATTACACGATGGCCCCTCCCGGCCCCATTCTAAAGATGGTTTTGCCCGTCCCCGAAGCCTTTGATATGAAAAAAAAACAAACCCCTCTCCTCTCTTTTCCTGAGAAACTTTCTCAAAAACCGCAACTCTCCCTCAATCAACTTGTTGCAGCCGAAGCTATTAAGAAAAGTCTTGAATCTCAGATTTTTCATACCTTTCTTTTAGAAGGGGTTACGGGTTCTGGAAAAACGGAAGTCTATTTCGATGCCATCGATTATGTCCTTCAAAAAGGAAGGCAAGCCCTTGTTATGATTCCTGAGATTACGCTCACCACCCAATGGTTGCAACGATTTGAGACACGGTTTGGCTTTCAACCAGCTATTTGGCACTCGGATATGAAAAAAAGCCAAAGAAAATCCACGTTTCGCGCTGTTCTTGAAGGAAAAGTTCCCGTCCTTGTAGGAGCAAGATCTTCCCTTTTTCTTCCCCTCCCCGATCTCAAATTAATCATTGTGGATGAAGAACATGATGGGTCTTACAAGCAAGAAGAAGGTGTGATTTACAATGCACGAGATATGGCGATTGTCCGAGCACGACTGAGTCAAGCCACGTGTGTTCTTGCATCCGCAACGCCCTCCCTTGAAACGGAATTGAATAGTCGTTCAGGAAAGTATGGTCATATCCATTTGGCGAATCGGTATGGAGGCGCTGAAATGCCAGACGTTAACCTCATTGACATGCGCAAAGCTAAAAAAGCGACGCAGAGCTGGATTTCTCTTCCTCTTCGTGAGGCTCTTCAAGAAACCCTCCGCCGAGGAGAGCAAGCCATGCTCTTTCTCAACCGTCGCGGATATGCGCCGCTTATGCTTTGTCACAGCTGTGGCGATCGGCTCATGTGTCCTCAGTGCAGTGTTTCTTTGGTGCACCACAAATTTCATGAAAAACTCCTCTGCCACCATTGCGGCTATGCAATGAGAATCCCCGCCTCCTGTCATGCGTGCGGTGAGTCAAGTGCCTACAGCCTCGTGGGACCCGGCGTTGAACGTATTGAGGAAGAAGTGAAAGCCTTTGTGCCCCAAGCACGATGCGCTCTCATGACCAGTGATCATCTATCAACGACCCAGAAGATTTTTGATCAAGTTCACAAAATTCAAAATCATGAGGTCGACATCCTCATTGGAACGCAAATTATGGCCAAAGGCCACCATTTTCCTTTTCTCACCTTGGTCGGGATTATTGATGGAGACAGCGCTCTTTCCGGAAGTGATTTGAGAGCTGCTGAAAAATCCTTTCAACTTCTCCATCAGGTTGGGGGAAGATCGGGGCGCGAGACCCGAAAAGGGCAAGTGCTTCTTCAAACCCATATGCCAGACCACCCCGTGATGCAGGCTTTGGTTCGTCAAGATAGGGCAGAATTCTTTGCTCTTGAGTCCGATCAAAGGATCCTCCACGGGTTTCCCCCTTTTGGACGCCTTGCAGGCCTTATTCTTTCCGGGAGAAAAGAACAAGAAGTTGAAAAAACAGCGCGCTTTCTGGCTCAAAAATTCCCTTTAACGGAAAAAGCGGATCTTTTAGGCCCCACGCCGGCTCCTCTTTCTTTTTTAAGGGGTCTTCATCGTTGGCGGCTTCTTCTGAAAACAACAAAAGATTTTCCGCCTCAACCCCTTCTTAAAGCCTGGCTTTCTCAATTAAAGCTACCCTCATCTATCCGAATTCAAATTGACATTGATCCCTATAGCTTTTTTTAAAGTCTTGCCATTAACGAAAATTTAATCAGCTTTGGATAAAAAGAAAATTTCTACTGGATTAAAAAAGTGAGATTTTCATGAGGAGCTCTCTATTTATATTTTCAAGCGCTTTTATTTTTTTAAATATGGCGTGTACATCCACATTTTCGAGTTGTTTCACAACGTTTGAGGCTTGTTATGATGCCCATGAAAAAGCATTGAATAAACGCCATGATCTCACACTTTGTGCAGCGTGTACTCAACTTTGTCAAGAAGCAGGGACCGCTTGTTCTCTGGAAAACAATATCCCCGTGGCAAACAAAATGGACTTATGGGTGGTTTGGTGCTCTAATGTTTGCGGAGAGTAATCCTTACGAGATCTTTCTTAATTAAGTCCTGAAACTCTGAAGTCATAAGATTCCAATCAATGACATCCCGTGCCTTTACCATAGGATTCATATTCATTTTTTCTGAAGGGCCCATCTCTTCTTTCCTTTACCATTTTTATTGTATCATAAGGAAAGATTCGTTTGCATCCGTCAAAAATTTTACACACCTTAAAAGAAAAGCCCTGGCAACCCTCAGTTTGATTGAAGACCAAAGTGGAATTGCCAGGGGCTTAGGAATTAGAGCGAAACCTCAATTGTTTTGCCGTACGCGTTTTTGAATTTCAGCTCATTCGTCACTTTATCAAGAATATTGAAAGAGAATTCAAGGTCAAATTTCACCTCTATACCACAGAATGTGGAGTTGACCGCACAAGAATCCTTCCCGTTGCTCATGTCCGCAGTTATATTGTTTATTGTATATGATTTTGGATTTTTATCGTAATCACCATAGAAGGAATTGTTAGATTCACTCTGCTTAACAGAGAAATTCTTTACCGTGTAACCAATAAAACTGCCTGTAGTGGGATCTGCTTTTCTGCGCTTACCTCCAACGTTCAAGCAAAAAGAGGGCTTGCCCAACACCTTCATTGTTCCAAGCTTGGAATTCCCAACCGGATATTTAGCGTTCGGATCTTTGAAATCCGTATTGTTCAAATTCGTCATGAGGATTGCATTTGTAAATGTTATGCAAGCCGCATTAAGCTCCGTTTCACACATTTGCATTTCTTCTTCTTGAGAAATAAGCTCAGGTTTTTCGTTCCTGGCTTCCGTGGGAATCACTTCCTTTTCGTTCTTCTCTTCTGGAACCTCTTCTGTTTTGCTGGACGAGCTCTTTTCTTCTAAGCTTTTTGTTAGGCCTTCATCGAGCTTTTTAAGCTCGCCCTGATAGCTTTCTTCGTCGATGTTATTGTCTTTTCGTTTACTTTCGAGGGAATCACGCTCTTGTAAATAGGATATTCCTTGTTCTCCTAAAATTTCTACTAGGTTTTTGTTAAGTTCTCGGACTTGATTATCATATATTTCATCCGCTATGTCGCCGGCGTCCATTTCGTCTTTAAAGCGTTGACGTGTTTTTACATAATCAAATGGTTCCTTTTTCACTTCCGTCGTTGATGAGGATGGTGTTGTTTTCTCTTCTTCAATTTTTTTTTCAAAAATCCCAGGGTGAGTATTGGCTTTCTGAATAACATCCGCGTAAGATCTCTCCAGGGCGTTCAACTCCTCTATAAATTTGTCTTCACCCATACTATCTTCCCCTGGTGTGACTTTTTTATACTTGTTGTTTAGAGCCCCTCTTTCAGTTAAGTAAGTGCGATATCTTTCCCTTTCTTCAGCTGTTACGGAAAGTTCTTCATTTTTAGAAACAACTTCTTTTTTAGGGGGAATTTTTCGGCTTACAACCAATCTTCTAAAGAGCCCTTCTGACTCCTCTTTTAAAGGATTCGCATACGTTAAAGAAGTATTGCTCATAAGCAACACCACCATCGGCAATATGTACTTTTTCATAAAATTGACTCCATTTTTATCATCAAATTAAAATAAAAAATGAAAACAAATATTTTCATCAAAACAGCTTTTATAGCTGTGATAAGTATTTTTACTCTTAATTCATGTAATTTCTTTTTTCCTCGTATAGAATTGCCAAAAGGAGTTAAATTTTCTTATGACAATTCAGAAAGAATAGTTTCTTATGAAGAATTCGATAATGAGAGTAAAAAGATACTAACATTTAATAA
>CALBSK010000091.1 GCA_937967795.1 uncultured Alphaproteobacteria bacterium
TAAATGGTTTTTTCCTTCAAAAATTCAACCTTCCAAAACTTGGCAGAAGTCGGGAAAAAGCAAAAACAAAAACTTAGCCCATATATTTTTTAATTTTACCTGAAAGAAGAACGAAGCCAAAGAAGTTTCGTCAGATGGCCAATATTCCAAAAGCGCAATTAGAGAACAGAACCTACAGCCGAATGAATTTTATCTTTGAGAATTCACTTTTTTCATTCGTTTTTAGAATTTTTTGGACACGCATTTACACAATATAAAAGATAACCCTTTACCCATTCAAAATGTTCTTTTGATTTATTGTTTCCTTTGTCAGCGGCGCAAACTTTTAGGGCTTGCTTGCATGCATCAATACATTCCCCACAAGATTCAGGATGTGTAGGATCTAAATTTTTTGAGGCAGGTCGGCATTTATCATGTAGTGCTTGGCAGGTTACTGGATCAGCGGATGTGTATTTAATCGTTATGATGGAAAGGACTGATAAAGCAAAAAGTATGACTCTCATTAGGTTTTCTCCCCCTAAATTTCATTTTTTGTTATTATGGCAACTTATAGATTAACAAACCCTTAAGCAATCCACTTCTTTTTTTCTTCTTTAAGTTGGTCTGAGGCAATGGCCTTGCGAATAGACGCAAGAAGACGATTCATAAAATGGACGTTGTGAAGGGTGAGAGCTTGTAAAGCCAAAAGTTCTCTAGCCTTCAGAAGATGATGAAGGTAACTGCGAGAAAAAGTTTGACACGTTTGACACTGGCAGGTTTCATCAATGGGGCGAGGATCCATTCGGAAACGGGAATTACGGAGGTTCATATGTTCTCGCTCCTGGCCATCTTCTCCGAGAGAATTCCATACAGTAGAGGGAATCAAAGCCCCTCCGTGGCGGGCAAGACGTGTGGGATGGACACAGTCAAAGGTATCAATTCCGTGTTGAACACCGTAGAAAATATCTCTAATTCCTCCGATGCCCAACAGATGGACAGGACGGGATGGATCCAAAGGTTCCATGGCCATTTCAACGACTTCCTCCATTTGTGTTTTATTCGCTCCCAATGATCCTCCAACCGCATGCCCAAAGAAAGGAAGGTTATTGACAAAGTCTGCACTCCTTTTTCGCAAATCAGCATAGATTCCACCTTGGGTAATGCCGTAAAGGGCTTGCACACCAGAGGGGCCTTTTTGAAACTCCTTCAAGCTTCGTTCTGCCCACCTATGGCTCATATGCATAGATTGTTCAGTGTAGGATTTATCGACATGAAAGGGTGTGCACTCATCCAAAACAACAATAAGGTCAGCCCCCAGGTTACGTTGTATTTGGATCGATTTTTCAGGAGAGAGGATATGCTTCTTCCCATCAATATAGGATTTGAAAATGGCACCTTCTTCTTTGATCTTTAAAAGGCTTTTGGGGCGAGAGGACCCACGCCGTCCTTTGATCTCTTCAGCAACGGAACCATGACCTAGGCTAAAAATTTGAAATCCCCCAGAATCCGTTAACATCGGTCCATCCCACCCCATGAATTGATGAAGCCCTCCCATTTGAGCCACAATCTCTGCCCCCGGCTGCAACATTAAATGATATGTATTGGCAAGAATAATTTGGGTATTTTCTTGCCGCATATTTTGGGGAGTAGCCCCTTTAATGGCTGCTTTTGTCGCACAAAAAATAAAAGCAGGCGTTTCCACAGTTCCATGAGGCGTTGAAAGTTTACCAAGGCGTGCTTTTGAATGAGATGAACGAAAAGTAATGTCAAAATTAAAGTTGGGAATGTTCATTATCTAACCATGATGCGTGCTAAATATATAAAAGGAACACCTACCAAGGCTACAAAAACCCGTAAGAGGTACGCTCCTAATACATATGTAAAGAAGACGGTTTCCCAAGGCAAGGGGTGGGGGGCAAAAACCATCCACGCCAGTACGCTAAAAATTAAATTATCTAAGAAAGCCCCAAAAAGAGTGGCCAGAAAAGATCTAAGCCATAGAAATTTTCTGGCTGTTAGACGAGAGAGAGTTGCGAAAATCCAAATATCATTGAACTGTCCCACCGTATAAGCAATCAAGCTTGCGGTAATGAGGGCAGGGGTGGGGAGAAAAAGGAGGCACATCGCGTGATGAGCTTCATAAAAACCCTTTGCGGGTTTAAAGCCAATTGTAAATAGCATAAAGAAAGAGACTAAAATCATGCCCATGAAACTCAACCACACGGATTTACGGGCTTGTGCTTTTCCATAATATTCAGTCAAAATACTACTAACGATAAAAATTGAAGAAAACATGATGGTTCCCAGAGCAACCGGCTCATGAAAAAAATGATAAGTTGTTGCTTTTTGCACTTGAAGATTGGCCACAACCACTGCAAGAGCACTGTAAACCATAAGCCCTACACTTCCAAAAAGGCGCATCATAAAAAGAATAATAAGGCCACAGCTTGCCAGTAAAGCGAGGGTTAAGACTTCTGAGGGGTGCTGCCCAAGCCAAGTCACAAACATATAAGGAGAAAGAGAAAAATGCATTTTAGTAATCACTAAACTTCCACTCGTTAAGAGCCCCAAAGCCCTTCATTTCAGCATACATAGCATTGAGTGTTTGATGTTAGAGGTTAAATCATGAGGAGATTTACCTCAACTTGCGGGAGAAGTACAAATAATTTTTTCCTTGTCCTAAAGCTGTAAGAGGGAGTATATAAAATCTGAGAGTGGTGTTTTCATTCATGATGAAAATAAGCCACAAAATTCACACGCAGAGCGCGATCCCTCCGGTGGTTCATAAGCCTCCCTCCCTCTGCGGCGGTTCAACTGGAGAAAGGAAATTTATTATGATGCCAACCTTTACGATGCGACAGCTTTTGGAAGCCGGTGTTCATTTTGGACACCAAACGCGCCGTTGGAATCCTCAAATGGGTCCCTATTTATATGGGGCACGTGGAGGAATTCATATCATCGACTTGCAACAAACCGTTCCCATGCTGCATCATGCGCTGCAATCCATTCGAGATATTGTTGCTGGGGGAGGGCGTGTCCTTTTCGTAGGAACAAAACGCCAAGCTTCTCAAAAAATTAAAGAAGCTGCCACCCTTTGCGGCCAATTTTATGTAGATCATCGTTGGCTTGGGGGAATGTTAACAAACTGGAAGACAATTTCTCAATCGATTAAGCGACTCCGTGAACTTCAAGACCAATTGGATCAAGGAGCCCATGGTTTTACAAAGAAGGAACTTTTAACTCTCGAGAGAGAACGAAACAAACTCGAACTTTCTTTAGGGGGAATTAAGGACATGGGGGGCGTCCCTAACGTTCTTTTCGTTATCGATACAAATAAAGAAGCGATCGCCATTAAAGAAGCTAATAAACTTAATATTCCGGTTGTTGCCATCGTAGATAGTAACTCTACCCCTGAAGGAGTTGATTACCTTATTCCTGGAAATGATGATGCACAACGGGCCATTGAGCTTTATTGCACTCTTGTATCTGCTGCAATTTTGGATGGATTACAAGCTGAAATGCAATCTACAGGTGTTGATTTAGGTGCAGCTGAAAAAGTAACCGTTACGGTAGAAGAAGAACCCTTTGTGGAAACGGAAATTGTAACACTAACAGTGGAAGAAGCTTCTCCGGAAGTTGTCCAAGAAAACGCTTAAAGTAAATTAAAAAAGGAGAAGACCATGGCGGATATTTCCCCCGCACTTGTGAAAGAATTGCGTGAAAAAACAGGCGCAGGAATGATGGATTGTAAAAAAGCCCTCGCAGAAACAAAGGGTGACTTAGAAGGTGCGATTGATTGGCTTAGAAAAAAAGGGCTTGCAGCTGCAGCCAAAAAATCAGGACGCGTCGCAGCCGAAGGGCTTGTGGCTGTTTTTTGTGAAGGATCTCGGGGGGCACTTGTTGAAGTGAATGCTGAAACAGACTTTGTGGGTCGGAATGAAAACTTTCAGGCTTTTGCCAGCAAAGCAGCCGAGATTGCCGTATTCGCAAAAGGCGACTTAGAAGCTTTGAAGAAGGCGGCCTATCCTGGATCCGGTAAAACAGTTGAAGATGAGCTCACTCATCTTGTGGCAACGATTGGAGAAAATATGAGTTTACGGCGTGCAGCCTATCTTGAGGTTTCTCAAGGTACGGTGGTTCCCTACATTCATAATGCTGCAGCGCCGGGATTAGGGAGACTTGGTGTCCTTGTGGCGCTTGAGTCTTCAGCGCCTCGAGAAAAATTGGAAGCTTTGGGTAAGAAAATTGCAATGCATGTTGCTGCAGCTCATCCAACAGCACTTACTATTGAAACCATAGATCCGGCTGCTGTTAATCGAGAAAGGGCCATTTTCCGGGAACAAGCCCTTGCCTCGGGCAAACCAGCGGAATTTGTCGATAAGATGGTTGAAGGACGATTACGCAAATTTTATGAAGAAGTTGTGCTTGAAGAACAGGTTTTTGTCATGGATGGTAAAACTCGCGTTAAGGATGTTATTGCTTCAACGGGGAAAGAGATCTCTCAGCCTATTAGGCTCATGGGTTTTGTGCGATTTTCTTTGGGTGAAGGAATTGAAAAAACTGAAACAGATTTTGCTGCGGAAGTTGCTGCTCAATTGAAAAAGTAAAAGGAGCGCAGCAGATCCAATGAAAACACCATCAAAACCTCTTTATAAGCGTGTTTTGTTAAAGTTGTCAGGGGAAGCTCTCATGGGAGATCAGCTATATGGGCTTGACCTCCCGACGATTGAGCGTATCTGCAGTGAAATTAAAGAAACCCATGGTATGGGAATTGAACAAGCCATTGTTGTTGGAGGAGGAAACATTTTCCGAGGCCTCAATGGAGAATCCCAAGGAATTGAGCGTACAACCTCAGATCATATGGGTATGTTAGCAACTATCATGAATGCGCTCGCTTTGCAAAATAAGCTCGAGCAAATGGGGGTTGAAACACGCGTTATGTCTGCCATTCCGATGCAATCTATTTGTGAGCCTTATATTCGCAGGCGGGCTGCTCACCACATGGAAAAAGGACGCATCATTATTTGTGCCGCAGGGACGGGTAATCCTTATTTTACAACCGATTCCGCAGCCGCTTTAAGGGCTTCCGAACTCAATTGCCAGGTTTTGATGAAAGGTACCAAAGTTGATGGTGTCTATAATGCCGATCCCTTCAAAAGCAAGGATACGCATTTTTATCCTCATCTCTCTTATCAACAAGTATTAACGGAAAACCTGAGAGTTATGGATGCTTCAGCCATTTCCTTAGCACGCGAGAGTCATATTCCTATTATTGTGTTTTCTATTCTCAATCCCCATGGCATTAAAGAAGCCCTTCAAGGGAAGGGTAGATTTACCCTTATTCAATGATATGCCTAAAATTTACATATCTTACAATGTATAAATTTATGAGGTGCAAAACTCTTTAAAAAACATTGGATCTTGGGCTGAAAGAATTGCGCCATGCCAAGAACAGGCGGTCTCAGAGAGACACACGAAAGCTTCCGTAATTTCCTCAGCAGGAGGAAGAGTTAACGGATCTCCTCCTGGCATCCATTCTGCGCACATATCAGTTCGAATAGCGCCGGGATCAATAAGGTTGACTTTAAGCGCAAGCTGTTTGACTTCTTCTGCATAGGCCTGCGCCATGTTTTCAAGAGCGGCTTTACTCACGCCATAAACGCCCCAGTAAGCCGTGGGCTCTTTGGCAACGCCACTGGTTACAAAAACAATTCGTCCGGCTTCACTCTTCATCAGGAGAGGTTCAAAAGCTCTTAAGAGATGCCAATTGGCATGAAGATTGGCTGTCATAATGTGATGCCAGTGGCTGGATTTAATATGGGTCATAGGTGTTAATCCCCCCAAGATGGCGGCGTTCCCAATTAGAATATCTAAACGCCCAAAGCGTTCAGCAATCGACTTTGCAAAATCATCAATACGCGGTAAATCTGTCAAATCAAAAGGAACCAATACAGCAGGAGGACCATACTTTTGGACTTCATTATCCACCGATTCCAGATCAGCTAATGAGCGAGCCACAAGGATTAATTGTGCGCCTTCTTGCGCAAATCGTTTAGCAACGGCGGCTCCTATACCTCTGGAAGCTCCCGTTATGAGAGCAATTCTATTTTTGAGTCTTTGGTCTGTTCTCATTCAAGGGCTTTCTGTCGTTTCACTTCTTGCAAGATGTCCTTGGCGCGCACATGGTTGGTAGGATCATTTTTTAATAACTCGAGGCTTCTTTTCGCTTGCTGCTCAGCTACTTTAAAATCACCCACTTCAAGAGACATTTCGGCTAAATAGAGAGCAGCAAGGCCTGTTTCCCCTTTTTTACCGTAATATATGGCAAGAAGACGATGGGTAAAAGGATTATCCGGCTCTTCTGTCGTTGCACGTAAAAGCTCGGATAAAGCTTTTTCAAGCTGATCTTTATCCCCTCCTTCAATAAGGGCATGAGCTAAAGAAACACGGAGAAGGGGAATATCGGGGCGCAGTTTTACCGCATTTTCATAAGCCTTTATGGCTTGTTGTATTTTTCCGGATTCAAATAAAACCTGCCCTTTTAAGTCCCAGAAAAAAGCATCTTGAGGATAGTCTTTTAACAAAGACTCAATTTCCTTTAAGGATTCATCGATTTGTGAGCTTTGAAAATAAACAATGGCTCTTCCATACCGTGCCAGAAGAGAGGTATCCGTGGGTTTTAATTGAGATAAGGTTTTCCCGGGGCTTTGTGTAAAAGCCGCAATTTTAATTTTGATACGCTTAAAGCTCTCCTCGAGTTCTGTCGGTAGATGAGATCGCGCATGCGGAGACTGACTGAGATGGGCACGAAAGGCATCAATACGTTCTGCCGGCAAAGGGTGAGTAAGAGCATAGGGATCTATAAATTGTCCGGGAAGAATATCTTGATTTCGCAATATTTCCATGAATTCTAAGAGCCCGCGAGACGAATAGCCTAAGCTATCCAAGAAACGGATTGCCCCTTGATCTGCTGCACTTTCATGGGTACGGCTAAATTTTAAAAGGCTATTTTTAACGAATTCTTGACTTCCCAATAGAACCCCCAATCCCGCTTCTGGATTCCCAGCAAGTCCGATGGCGATTCCCCCGAGGGTTCCGATCAAGCTTTGTAAAAGAGCCTTTTCGTAAGCGTCAACGCCCCGAATAATATGATTATCTGCAATGTGCGCTGTTTCATGGGCAAGAACACCTATAACTTGGAGAGCTGAAATTGCCTTTAAGATAAGGCCGGTATTTATAGCGATTCGTCCCCCCCCCATGGCAAAAGCGTTCACTTCTTTTGAATTGATGATGTAAAGGTGAAGCGATTTTGGATTAAGTTTTGCCGCTTCAAAAAGAGGATTGATATAAGATTTAAGAACATCTTCTATTTCAGCATCCCGAATGAGAGCGCCTTCGGGAGGGGAAACACCTAATAATTTCAAAGGAAAAAGAAGAAAAAGAAGGAAGAGAGCTCTCAATACCATGTTCACTTTCAAGTTGCCTTTTTAATAGAGAGACTCTATACCAAAATGAAACTGAATTAAATGGAGTTGTGTATTCCTTGAGTAAAGTACGGTCTTATGAAAACTTAGGACTTATTATTCTCGGTTTAGGCATCGCAATAGCGGGAATTTATTCCTATAAACTTTTTTCTTTTTTAATGCCTCTCATAACTCTCTCTCTCTTTTGGAGTCAAAGAGGAATAAAAAATTTTCATTTTAATTTATCCCCCCCTCTTTTTTTCCTTTTTCTTTTGTTAATTTATACAGGAATAAGTATTTCTTGGGCCGAAAATCTCCCCTCTGCTCTCAAAACATTTATTGCATTAAGCGTTACCTCTCTCTTTGCTTCCCTTTTTATTTCGTGCGTCATGCGAGCTTCACCTGATTTAATTTCAAAAGCTTATAGGATCATGCAGATCTCTGGACTTATTTTGATGGTTCTCGTTGTTTTTCAGGCTCTTATGGATACTTTCCAGGTCGAAATTTCTAATAAGTTCAAAAATATTCCTTATATGATGAAGCCGACAGGATCAATATTAGGTCTAATGGCTTTCGTGGGGTGTGCTTTTTTATGGATAAAGAAAGAGAGATTTTTTTCTATTTATATTTTCCTTTTTTTCTTTCCCCTTATTATCCTAACACTCTGCAAAACCGCTTTTTATGGTCTTCTTTTAGCCTCTTGTATTTTTATTTTGAGTTACGCAATGCCTTTCTGGGTAACACGGATAAGCATGATTTCTACTTATACTTTTTTAATTGTTTCTCCTATTCTTTATGCTTATCTCGTTTCTCCCGCACGGGTGTTAGATTCTCCCTATTTTACGTGGATTTTAAATCGGAGTTTTTTTCATCGGTTCTTGGCATGGGAATTTTATTCAAAGAAATTTTTTGAACAACCCCTTCTGGGTTGGGGTTTGGATTCAAGCCGATTTTTATGGGAGAACTCTCGTATTGTTGAAGAATATGATAATACTCTCCACCCTCATAATAACAGTCTTCAAGCGTATGTAGAGTTAGGATTAGGAGGTGGAATTTTATATGCCCTCTTTTTTGCTTCTCTCTTTTGGATGGTCGAAAAAAATGTTAAAGATCGACTTTCAGTTGCCGTTTGCAATGCAACCTTGATTTTTGCTTTTGTTGAGGCTGAAGTAACTCACAATCTTTGGCGAAATTATTGGTTATCTCTCCTAACATTAACAGCGGGGTTACTTATTCTTTTTCTTAAAGCCCGCGAGGCGCAGCTGCGCGCATAAGGCGATCATTCAAAGCCCTTCCCAACCCGTTTGTGGGAAGAGAGGCCACGGCAATCCCACGGAAAGGCGGGCGATCAAGAAGTCGTAGCATTTTAAAAAAGTTAGCAGCGGCTTCTCTTAAATTTTTCGTTGGGCTTAGGTTTAAGACATGTTCTCCTTTATGAGGCATGGGACCGAAGGCTAAAAAAGCTTCTTCCTCTAAAGGAGCGTCTGCATTAAGTCTTAAAGGAAGGGTGGGGGCATAATGACTACTCATCATTCCTGGGGCCTTAATGGGATCCGAAGAGGCGCCTTGAACGAATCCGATAAAGGCTTCAATTTCTTCTTTAGGAATTCCCCCTGGCCTGAGAAGATGGGGGGGAGAAGTCGTTAAATCTACAATGGTGGATTCAAGTCCTATGGCTGTGTCCCCTCCCTCAAGAACAAATAGATTGGGAAAGTCTTCTCTCACATGCCTGGCTTGGGTAGGGCTGAGCTTGCCGGATGGGTTGGCACTCGGTGCAGCAATGAGCCCTCCAAATTCACGAATAAGTCTTAAAGCTATCTCGTGACTCGGAATACGAATAGCAAGAGAATCAAGGCCTGCACTTGCGAGGAGAGAAAGGGAAGACGAGGCAAGACGAGGCAAGACAAGTGTTAATGGGCCTGGCCAGAAAGCGTCAGCAAGAATTTCTGCCTTATCGTTCCACATCACATGACCCTTCAACGCATCAAGAGAATAGCCATGAATAATTAAGGGGTTAAACGTCGGACGCTTTTTTATTTCGAAAATCTTTGCAATAGCGAGATCGTGAGTTGCATCCGCGGCGAGACCATAGACGGTTTCTGTAGGAAAACCGATAAGATCTCCTTTCTGTAAAATATTTATAGCTTCTTTAAAATTTTCAGAAGTAGGTAAAAAAATCACGAATTTCTTCCAAATACCATAAACTCTTCATTAATACGTCTTGGCTTGCCATAGAGAAAAGGCGCCCCATCAAGACGCGTCATACTCCCTCCTGCAGATTCCACAAGAATTTGCCCAGCAGCCGTATCCCATTCACTACACGCCTCAAACCTGAGGTAAAGATCAGCTTGACCGGAGGCAACATAGCAAAATTTTATGGCGCTATGAATAACTTTAACTTCCGTGATAGAAAAGGATTTTAAGAATAATTCTTGTCTTTCTTTAAATTTTCCCCCGTGATTTCCTAAAAGAAGTGTCATTCCTTGAGAAGGTCGGGCGCGTGTATGAATGGGATGAGCTTTCCCTCTATAGTGTCGCCAAGCTTTATTTTCATATCCATAAAAAGTCTCTTCTGTAACGGGAATATGAATAAGCCCAAAAATGGGTCGATTATTTTCCATGAGCGCAATATTAATGCAAAATTCTCCCACTTTTTGAATAAAGCCTTTTGTGCCATCAAGGGGATCGATTAGCCAATACATGGGGTTTTTAAGGTTCCAAGAAATTTCGTCTTCTTCTGAAATGGTGGGGATTTGTGGAGTGAGTTGTTCAAGACCTTTTTTAAGAAGGAAATGGCTTTGACAATCAGCTCGCGTGACGGGAGAGCCGTCACTTTTTTCATAAACGTTAAACTCCTCACCATAAATTTGACAAATAAGATGACCAGCCTTTTCAGCTAAAGCTATAAGGCGTTGCGCTAAAGATTCAAGATTAGGTTTAGATGTATTCATGAAAGAAAGTATGGAGGATCAACATAAAAAAGGAAAGAAATAATTTTAATTTCGCCTGTAAGCTCTCAGAGATTTGAACAATGGGGAGCCATTAAAGACTTTAATGATGATCTCTTGACATTTATTTTTCATTACAATATTAATTCTTAATTTAGGAAAATAACAAATCCGTTCTCGAATGAAGCGCAACTCTCTTTTATGCTGGTGTTTTTAACAAACACTTTGCGGCGCTGTACTTTATTTAATACTGGCTAAATTAATATTAATTATTGGGAAATTTATGAAAAATTTAATTTTTAAACTAAGTGTTTCTTCATTTGCGATTTCCCTAATCTGTTTGCCCCAGATTGTTTTTTCAATGGAAGAAGATATCTCTTCCAAATTAAGTAATAATCGTCCTAGTTATATTTGGAAAAAAGAAGAAAGCTACACAAAGAATATTGAAGGAAACGTAAAATTTACAGAATGTTTATCAAATTGTTACCCCTACAACATGGGGGATGCGAATGCATTCCATAAAGAATTGACATCTTATGAACCGTGGCAAGAGCTTCCTCTCAATGGATTTCTAAAAGCATTTCCTTTTAAACGTTTTCACTATTTCTTTATTAAATGTCAAAGTAATGAAAGAGAATTTCTAACGTCTTTAGATCAGTTTCTTTTTTATCCGCACATTTATAAATCTAAAGACGCGTATACTCACTCCCTCGAGCAGTTTAATAAGCTTTTAGGATTGCTAAAGACAAGCGAGAGCAATCAGCCATTTCTAGAGAATCTGCGTGATATGTTAATTGAAATGACAAAAGCACGTCTGAGCTTTGTGGAAACGCATTGTGAAAGCATTAACTTTCTACTGCTCCATGGGTATATTTTATCAAAAAATGATTTTTTGCAGTCTCCTCTAGCGAATAAAAATAAACCTTGGATGGACTTGCATTCGAGTCTTCGATATTTTCAAACACCTTTAGGAGAGATAGACAAAGTAGTTAATGATCTTAGGAAAGCAGGTGTTCCCCAAGAGAAGATTGAGAAAATGAAGGAAGAGTTGGTGAAACAACACTCTGAGTTGCTTCCTCCTTCCCATGAAATGAACTCTCCAAGCCTTCGAAACCTACAGAAAAAAATAGATAATTATCATAAAATTCCAAAAACAATCACGACGTCGATCACCCTCATAAAGCGCATCATGGCCTTAGGAAAAATTGCTGATGCCTGCGTTCAGCTGCAAAATCAACACCCTGAATGTCTTGCTCTTCAGGCTCTTCAAACAACTGCATTTTCAAAAAAGGATAGTTTAAAAGATTTGCATAATCATAAGCAAAACATAGATCGACGCGCTTTTGCTCTGCCCAATCAAAATCTCTCTATTGTTCGTCCAAAAACTGGGGCATTTTGCCATAAACACCAGCTAATTATCCCTTTTGGAGATATTTTTCTTGACAGTATAGATACATCAGAAATCTCGGAAATTGATGAGGAAGCGAAAAAATTGAGAGCCCTCGATAAAAAAGTGACTTTTGTTAATGGTATAGGGATGACGCCTATCTTTAATTACAAGTTACTTAAAGCAAACGATAAAGATCTAAGCGCTTCTTTCTCGTCTGTAACAGAGGAAACAAACGAGCAACAGGTCCTGGATGGAATTTATATCTTTGCCATTGATCAAAACGATGACCTGTACATCCTTCCTGATGGAAGGGGGAGTATCGCAGAAACATCAACGGACACCAATATTCGTGAAAGTATTTTGAAAACCCTAGAAATAAACCAACGCACTACCCATCCTTACCTTATAAAAAACGATAATGCTTTGCTTGCAGGAGAGCTTCGGTTTGAAAAAGGTCATATAACGGAAATTAACAATGCTAGTGGTCATTACGGACCGCGTATCTGGAATTTAGCGTGTGGTCTAGATAGACTTCTTGTTAGAAATCCAGGTGTCTTTGATCCTAATCACATTAAGATTGATGCCCTACATGGCAGTAGAAAGTACAAGTTCAGCTATAGTGAGCTTTTGGAGCAGGCAAAAGATGCTGTAACTCTTGTAAAGAAAGAGATTTCTGCGTTCATTGAATTGAAATCAAAGCCTCATCATAGGGACTTAAGTGATAGAGATAAATTAAATGAATTTATTAAGAAAGAAACGCAACCCGAACGTATTCTAGAACGTGAATTAGAAGTGCTTAATGAATCCGAAAAAAGCAATACGGTTACAAGGTCTGAGGAAGAAGCAAAAAGAATTACCGCAGCTAAGGGATTTGCTAAAATGAGAATGTACCTGAAGAGTATATATCAAAAGAAACCAGGAGCGCTTAAAGATTATTTTAACGCACTTCGCGTAACTTTTGATCACTCTGATTTGAGCATATAACTTAAAATTCTCATCTGTTTTTCATCGAAGATGCTGCAAAAAATCTTAAATTCTTTAAGTGAGGCTGTTATGAAGAGCCCGTTTAGGGGCGAGTTCGGGATCTTCTTAAACCTTCAGAAGTCTCTTATCTTACAGTGAAAATACTATATAGTATTTCTCGGATAAGTTGAGAGCGCACTGGAAGAATTCATGAGATCCTG
>CALBSK010000092.1 GCA_937967795.1 uncultured Alphaproteobacteria bacterium
ATACATTAAAACGCCATTAAGGGCGTTTTATGGGCTCTATTTGCATTCTGCAGTTAAGACCTAATTTTTTTTATGTACGAGATTTTACTGATAGCTCATGAAGCGGCTTATAAGCATGCTAATGATTGTTTTGTCCGTAATCTACCCACCAAAAATAGGTCGTTAAGTGCACTTTTAGAGATTTTGCAATTTCTAGAGGAACGGCACGCTCACTTTGTTCTCAGGTTATGGAACTGAGTCTGAGGAGGGTTTGAAAAAAATTCTCCGAAGCGCGCTTATACATTGCCTTTGGCAACGTACGCTTAGTCGCAAGCGACGCCGACAACAAAATTGATGATTTTGCAGTTGCCTGTTGAGTTTATGTACCGGCATGCTTCATAAAAGTAGACAATTTTAGAGGAGAAAGAGGAGGCAATATAGATGAGAGCCGCGAACGAAAATCGCCAAATGAAGCCTGTAGGAAAAGAGAAAAAGCGCCATTTGGCGTTAGTGAAGGTATGGGTACCGAGAGATAAGGTCATAGAGATAAGATCTATGGCTGTGAGTTTATTGAAAGAGAGTTTTTGTCAGGCGCGACCTCAAAAGAAAGCGCTTAAAAGTATACGAGCATTTATGAAGAGATACATTCAAAAATAGCCGGAGGCGTTATGAAAGTGATTCGTCAGAATCAGGACATACGCAATATGCATTCCCAAAAAATGGGAATGCGCTTTTCAATCACTTTACTTTCTAGACCAACATCGTTAAGATGTGACAGTCACACAGGAGAGAAAAACCATTAATGGGATTTACAGACGCAGAGCGGCAGAGAAAATATAGAGAAAAAATGAGGGCACTCGATCTTTCTCTCGTTCAAGTTTGGGTTCCAAAAGATAGGATTGTAGAAATAAAATCGATAGCCATTCGGATGGTAGAAGAAGGAGATCAAGACAGGGAACCAAGTCAAAGGCAACTCTCTTTTGCTCAATTTTTATGTGATAAGAAAGGACTAAAAATCCCTACTGACGTCCTCTCAAGTTCTAAGAAGCTATCTGAATGGCTGAATAAAAATAGGAAAAAAGAAGACAAGATAAAGAAAGAGGAAGGATTGTCATGAATCTGAAGATGAGATAAGCTAAGCGCGACGCATAGGTGTTTCAGGCCTATACGTCGCTAACCACGATCAACACACAGGAGTCAATCATGGCTGATCATGATATACAAAAATCCAAACAACTATTAAAGCGTTTAGAAGAAGAAATGGATTTTCTGAGAAGTCTCACATCTCAGATAACCAATCTCACGTCTCAGGCAATTGTAATTTCTTCTACTATAAAGGGAACTTGGAATTATATTGACCAAGTCCATAAGAGCTGGAAACGAGATACTGAGGAATCTTAGGAGAAAGCCTCTCAGAGCATTTGAAAAAGACTCTTCTTATGTTCTGAGAGGCGCATTAAAATATAGAAAAAAGCAGGGTTTATGAGAAAATTTCTTAGTGCGCTCTTTAAAAAAATATCAGAAATGCTTGAAAAAACTTCTCCTCAAACAACACCTGTAGAAGAAGGGAGTAATGAGATTATTAATGAGTCTCCTTCTCTTAAAATCAATAAAACACAAGAAAAAACCTCAAAAAAAGAAAAAAAGACAGTTATTCCTTACGTAGCAAACCCAGCAAGGGATCTTATGGAAATAATGGAGGTTCCGTTTCTTGCTCTTTCCAAAAACAGGAAATCCTCCATTTTATACGAAAGCTCAGATGGAACTCGTAAAGTCAAAGTAACCAGACACACGGGCCATTTCCTTGCTAGCATCTACGACTGGGATATTATTCTATTTGTTGCCAGTAAAATGCAGAGGATTCTTAATGAAATGAGCGACATTCCTCCTCGAAGCATGATTGTTCCCAGACATGAGCTTTTAAAAGCCATCCATAGACGTCAATGGTAAGAAAACAGACTTAGATTTAGAAAAAACCCTCTCTCGCTTACAGTTAACAGGTATAGAAACAACGATTCGTAATGAAGATTATAAGTATAAAGCAGGATTTGGTTTCCTTGATAGTTGGAGATACACAGAACGCAAGGAGGTCAAAGAAATCGAAATTACCTTGTCACAATGGCTCTATGATGGCATTTGTGCAAAGGGGTCTCTTTTAAAAGTAGATCCTTCTTATTTTGACATAACCTCAGGATTAAAGAGGTTTCTTTATCGAACATCGCGTAAACATGCAGGAAACAATGAAAAGGGTTGGGAGTTTTCAATTGAGAAGCTTTATGAAAAGTCTGGGAGTGAAAGAGAATTTAAAAAGTTCAAAAGTGACCTAAAATCTGCAGTTCTGGACAATGATATTCCTGATTATTCCATGCAGTGGACAGAAAAAAATGGAAAAACGCTTGTCGTTTTTAAAAGATCAAAAAGTCATGAGATAGACAGACTTGTAGAAGAATTTGAGAAAAAACAAGAAAAATTATTAAATTCAATATATTAAAAGAGTCTAAGGAGTAGGATGACCGTTAGGGGGGACATCACGGACCGTTGGGGTGTGTGGATATTTTTTGTATGAAAAAAAGTTGGGGGGGACATCACGGACCGTTGGGGGGGACATCACGGACCAAAACACCACTCAACGCCGCAGAAATACAAGAGATTTTTCTCCTTAAACTTATTTAAAACTATTTAAAACTTCTTAAAACCGGATTTTCCTGTGGGTAATTTTTAGAAAAACGAAAATTTTTAAGCGTACTTTTTACCCTTAACTCGCTCCGCTCGTAAGTTGATAAATTTTACTCTCTAGGTCGCTCCGTTCACAAATTAAAAAATTTCTGTAATTCCTCTCTCGCTATGCCTGTCAAGAGCGCTACGCTAAAGCTACGCGTCCCCTCCAGGGATGGCCTTCGGCCACTCATTGACAGGCGCGAGAATCGGAATTTCTTGCTTACCAAGACGCAATGGCGAGAAGAACGCCATTGCGTCTTCTCCTGAATGAAAAAAAGAAAAATGGTCTGCGTCGCTTGCGACTAAGCGCTGTTGCATTTCGCAACATATAAGCGCGCATGGGTAAATTCCCATGACGGTTCTCTATGAATTTCAAAAAAGGTCCCTTGCCTAAAATTTTTGGGTTTGCTATCGTTTTTTCATAAGTAGCAGGAGGGGGCTACTAACGCAGGTCTTGTGTTATGAGCCAAGGGAGGCTAAAGGTTCTTACCACCCTCATGATTTTGACAATTTTGTTAAAACTTTAACCTAAAAGCCATGATCAAACACAAAGGTTATACCGGTTCTTTTACCTTCGATGAAAAGACAAATCTCTTCCAAGGAAAGGTTTCCAACGTTCAATACCCCATCACTTTTCAAGGAAAATCCATAAAAGAAATGAAACAATCCTTTCGGGATTCCATTGATGAGTACCTTGAATGGTGCAAAAAATACGGCAAAATTCCTGAGAAACCTTTACCAATCGAATAAATATGCTTAGAGAGGTGGCTAAAAGCCCCCATGCAACTCCCGGATGGAAGCTTGGTTGAAAGAACCCAAGGAACTCCACAAGGAGGGGTGATCAGTCCAATCTTGAGTAACCTATTTCTTCACTACGTATTTGATGCATGGATGACCAAACATCAGCCTAGCACACCATGGTGTCGCTATGCGGATGATGGTCTAGTGCATTGTCGAACGGAACAAAAAGCACTGCATGTATATGCAGCGCTGAAGGAACGGTTCGAGGCGTGTAAACTTGAGCTTCATCCAACAAAAACGAAGATTGTCTATTGCAAAGATGGAAGCAGAAAAGGACAATATCCACAGACTCAGTTTGACTTTCTGGGATATACTTTTCGCCGACGGCTGGTAAAGAACAATAAGCGAAATAGTCTTTTCGTAAACTTCACGCCAGCAGTAAGCAAAGCAGCGCAGAAATCAATGCGGGCAGAAACTCGTGAGCGAAAGTTACGCAATAGAGTAGATCTGGAGATAGAGGAAATATCAGCGTTATACAATCCTGTCCTAAGAGGATGGGTGCAATATTATGGCAGATATTATCCCTCAGCTCTTGATCCTGTTCTAGGGCACTTTAACAAAACTTTAGCTTCATGGGCCATGCGCAAGTACAAGAAACTTGAAGGCCACAAAACGCGAGCAGCTCTTTTTATACAAAGAATTGCAGAGAGGGAGCCTCAGCTGTTTGTTCACTGGAGAAAAGGTAAGGTATTGAGGTTTGCCTAATGGGAGCCGTATGAATCGAGAGGTTCACGTACGGTTCTGAGAGGGGCTGGCGGGGAAGTTCCGCCGGTCTACTCACCTCCAGAGGATGATGTTCTAACGTAGATCTCTCTACTATATAATGTACCTCTAAAACCTCATACAATCGTCGTACAGAGACAAAAAAATTTTTTAGGTATTTCCCCCGCCTTTAATCCCATAAAATGCATCCATGGACGCTCTATGTGGTTATTTTTGATTTGTAAGGAATGATTCATAAAGACAGATCCACTCTTTTCCCCTATCCAAAACATTTTTGCTTCTGTAGATGGATTTTAGAAGCATTTATGGGGAGAGGAGGGACAGATAAGTTTAGTAGCTCCTCCGAAGGGAAGGTACGCGCGCTTACGCGCGTACCTATACATGATCTCAAAACGCCAATTTTGAAATCATGTAGTGTGTTATTGACAAATGCAAGTAAAGAATTTTATCTAATCTTTAATCAAACCACGTTGTGTTAGAAGCATCGTATGTACTAGAGTTACCAAGCTGTTGACGTTGAGGACTATAAGGTATGTAATCAACAGGAATTTTTAGGATGCATTTTCCTTGTATTAATTCTGAGTTCAGCTTTGTAATACCGAGATAGGAAGCATGGCAAAAAGGAAATGCTTTTCCGCCAATTTTTGCTTCTAAAATTCCCTCTGTTCTAGAAGTCAAAGTCTCACTCCAAGGATACTCTTGAACTGGTTCATAACTAGCTATTTTTTGTCGGACGACAGTTAATTTTTCTTGTACCTCCTCATCATTCATTGCCATTACGTATTCCGAATGTGTAAAGTTTCCTAACATAGGTAAAATAATTAAAGTTAACGCTTTGAGAAATTTTTTAGACATATCGTTTATCCTTTCCTGTTTTTTAATGAGACACATTGTATAGATGAATAATATGCCTATTAAAATTAGTATCTAACATTACTTCTTATATGTAAACAATTTATATAACTTTCATTACGCGTCCATGTAACTCACGCCATAGCTGATTGGAGTGTGGAGAAAATGAATAGCTTATTAGAGAGCGGAAGCGAGAGAAGTAAGTCCTGAATTTTTTCAGGCGCGCTTATACAAACTTTTTAAGTTTGTGCGCTATGTCGCAAGCAACGAGAACAAATTTACAAGCTTTTGTCAGACGCGACCTCAACAGAAAGCGCTTGAAATGCCCAGACGTTTGTAGAGTACCCTATTCAGAAACCGTCGAAGACGTTATGGACCTGATTCTCCAGAATAGGATACGCAATATGCGTTGCCAGAATGGCAACACGAAAGACCGCTCAAATGCGTATGCTACCTAACTCCCAGGAAAAGGAAAAAGAACAGATTGTCATGAATATGATGATGAGATAAACTGAGCGCAACGCACAGGTGTTTGTCGCGCCTGCACGTTGCTAACCATAACGACTAGAAGGAGTCATCATGGCTGATCATGATATACAAAAATCCAAACAATTATTAAAGCGTTTAGAAGAAGAAATGGAGTTTCTGAGAAGTCTCACGTCTCAGATAACCAATCTCTCGTCTCAGGCAATTGTCATTTCTTCCACTATAAAAGGAACTTGGAATTATATTGACCAAGTCCATAAAAGCTGGAAGCTAGATATTGAAGAATCTTGAGATAAAGCCTCTCAGGGCCCTGAAAGCATATGTTTTCTTGTATGTTCTGAGAGGCCTCTCCCAATAAAAAAGAAGTGCAATTTATGAGAAAATTCCTTGCCTCAATTCTTGAAACACTAAGTAAAAAACTTAGGGGAAGAGAAGTAGCTACTTTAAAAGAGACGAGCGTTGAAGAAACCAAATCTGAGATCAAAAAGGCGTCTAAGAAAAGTAAGTCAAAACAAAAAAATACAGAAATAATTCCTTATAAAAAAAATCCCGCCAGAGATCTTATAGAAATGATGGAAATTCCATTTTTATCTCTTTCAAAGAATCGCAGGAATCCAATTATCTATGAAAGCTCAGATGGAACGCGTAAAGTTAAGGTAACTCGCCACACTGGTCATTTTCTTGCAAGCATATATGATTGGGATATCATTCTATTTATTGCTAGCAAAATGCAGAAAATTATTAATTCTGGAAAAGATATTCCTCCACGTACCATGATCGTTCCGAGGCATGAAATATTAACTGCAATTCACAAACACAACGTTAATACACAGCAAAAAGAATTGGAAAAAAGCCTCCATAGGCTAAAGCGTACAGCAATAGACACAACAATTCGAAATGAAGACTATCGATATAAGTCTGATTTTGGGTTCTTAGATAGTTGGGAATATACAGAACGCAAAGATATCAAAGAAATAAAAATAACCCTTTCACAATGGTTATACGATGGAATTTGCGCTCAAGGAGCTTTGCTCAAAGTAGATCCAGCTTACTTTGATATAACATCTGGATTGAAGAGATTTCTTTATCGTACAGCCCGTAAACATGCTGGAAATAATAAAGATGGATGGGAATTTTCAATTGAAACTCTTCATGAAAAGTCAGGAAGTGAAAGAGAATTTAAAAAGTTTAAAAGTGATTTAAAGGCTGCTGTAATAGCTAATGACATACCTGGATATGCTATGGAGTGGATTCAAAAGACCAAAAAAGAGTTTGTTTTATTTAAGCGCCTATCAACATTAGAAAAGCTAGAACGAATCGCAGAAGAAATTAGCCAAAATATAAAAGAAGAAGGACACGAAAACCAGGGGGGGACATCACGGACTTTTGGGGGGGATATTACGGGCCTTAATAACACTGTGCATAAAATTCCTTAGGTCAAAGGATCACGGACCTTAGGTCAAAGGATCACGGACCTTAGGTCAAAGGATCACGGACCTTAGGTCAAAGGATCACGGACC
>CALBSK010000093.1 GCA_937967795.1 uncultured Alphaproteobacteria bacterium
AAGTTTCTGAGCGGCATGCTTGTGCAGCGCTTGGGGGTACATCGATGAACTGTTCGTCGTCCATCTCAAAAAGGGGGATGATGAAGAAGCCCTTACCCAGGATATTCTCCGTCTTGCCCAGCAGTATGGTCGATACGGCTCTAGAAGAATTACAGCCCTTCTCCCACTTGAGGGATGAATGTCTCAACCTGGAATATTTTCATACGTTGGAAGAAGCGAGAGTCATTATAGGGGAACGGGTAAACGAGTACAATCATATAAGGCCTCATTCGAGCTTGGGGTATACCCCTCCTGCTCCTCTTGTAATGCTGAATCACAAAGGATATGAGCTCACTCACTACAGCGCTATTTGATGGCGCGTTCGTGAGTGAGCTCATACCCTCCATACTACGAGACTAAAAATGGACCCCCTTTCGGGGGCTTGACAAACGTGGGACCCAATTGATGAAAAAAATGAGTTGCCAACCAGTATTTTCAGTGTCAAGCTTTGCTCAATCGAGGATAATCACTCATGATGCTTTAGATATATTGGATTGAAGTTTTTACCTAGCCAGTGTTTTAACTCTTATGAAGGGAGGTTGACCGTGCACAATTTTTTTTGCTTTTTTCTAATGATTATTTGGATTTTTCCTTTATCAAGCAAAGCAAATGAGGAAATCCCCGCATATGATTCAAGCCCGAATTGGCAGCATGTTTCTAAGGAAACAAAGGATATTTGCAAATCTGTAGAAAACATTTCGATTCCTCCAACGAATATTCCAGATTTTACAAACCTAAAAGGATTAGAAAAATGCAATGCTAATGAGCTTTACTATGGGTTTAGTCGAGACCCTGACTATATAAAAGCTTACCAATGTGCACAATTCCATCACGAATATGGCATTCTCGCAATGCTCTATGCAAACGGTAAAGGCGTTAAGCTTAATCTTGATATAGCCACTCACTACGCTTGTAAATTTGGAGGTGCCACAGCAGAGATTGAAGCGCGCGTCAAACACCTTGAAGCACTTAAAAGAGCAGGGGAACAAAAAGGAGAATTTGATATCTGCGATGATATAACGAGTGGATATATGATGGGGTGGTGTTCTTCTATAGCAGCTCACTTTCTAGACGCAAAACGGCTCAAACAACAAAGATTTTTATTAGAAAATTGGACTTCCCAAGAGCAGAAAACCTTTGCAGTCCTTCAAAAAGCTTTTAAAGCTTATTTAGAAGCAAGAGGCGGTGAAATAAATAAAAGTGGAACAGCCAGGGCTATGCTTGTGATTGAAGAGGAAACAGCCCTTAAAGACCGTTTGCTGAAAACATTAAACGATACCAATCAATGTAACACCCCCACTTTTAGCACTACCCAATATCAAGAAGCAGATAGGCAATTAAATGTGCTTTATAAAAAGATACAAAATAAAGAATTTCCCTCCATTTATTGTATCAACAAAGAGGATATTAAAAAAACTCAAAGGGCATGGCTAAAGTACAGGGATGGTTGGGTTACCCTGGGGTCTCTAAAGTGCCCAAATATCAGCAAAGACAGCTGGAAGACATTAATTACAAAGGAACGGATAAAAGAATTGCAGGATCTTATGGACCTCTTATGATCTGTTGAGAAAAAGAGCACAGATAATTCACTCTTATAACGTGCTATTTTGTGTAAAATATGGATCTAGTAATGGGCTTGAGAAGAAACGGAGAATATGGCCTACAGCATAGATTTTCGCAGAGGTGTTATAAAGAGCATAGAGTCAGAAATGACTTGAGAGAAGGCAATAGTTTTCCATAAGCCGAGCACGCTAAGGCGCTGGGCTAAGGCTCCACAAAGAAAAAAGAGGCTTGAAGGACAGCCCCTCGGAAGGCTTATAAGATTCGTATAATTATTTCAAGAACGAAATTAGAACGGACTTTCATTATTTCAAATTGGTTTCATTAAGCAAAAGAGTTTATAGCGCCTTATGTATTCAATGGGTATACGGACACGGCAAGATTCTATAAATGGTTAGAAAATGCTTAATTCCTAACATGAAGTAGGATGCAAATTATTTTATCTGTCCCCTTATTCGTCTGATTTCAATCTAATTGAAAAGCAGTGGGTTACTTTAAAAAAGAAGTACAGAACTTTTAGATAAAGAAGACATGAAAACTAAAATTCTATCGATGCTTCTTTTTCGGTACGATTACAATGTGTTTTACTATAGTTTTTAGATGGAATCGGTTGCAAAAAGGCCTGCGCGAAATGAATGACAGAGAATGAGCGATTCTTTTGGATAAGAATTGGGGTAATTGTTTTTAGTTGATGACGAAACCGATCTCACCGGACCGGTTTGGTCATCTTACTTGGTTTACTAATTCGACGCTGATTCACCAAAAGTTGTGCGAATGACATATTCTAAACTTCTCAACATGTTAGCATACTTCATCTTAGCATAATTCTCTTACTTTAGCAGCGACTTATGCTTATTGGAGCCAAAAGAGTTGTCTCATTCTGACATGCATTTAGGGAGGCTAACAATTCATCAAGAAAAGCTTCTTTAAGAATTAAAATTAAAGTCAATAATTTCCCTCTTCTGTTGTTTTATCAAAAGACGGCGTGGACCAGTTGCAACTGTTCGTAAGTTTAAATATCTTAAGATTAGGTAAAACCTTCGGATTATTGATGACATGATCATAGAAATATTTTACTAGCACATCATCTCCCACTAAATCACGCACAATAAGTTTTTCCACGTTCTTTAAAAAATAAAAAGGCTGGAATATTGAACATTGAAAAAACTTTTCTGAATTGTCATTCAGATATGATTCAAACGACGTCTGGCGAGTTTTAAACTCTTCCCATTTTTTTGAATCCTTAACGTAATTTTTCCATTCTGTTTCGTCTTTTTCTGCATTTTTTTTCTTTAATTGAGCAAATTCACTCTCCAGGTTGAAAGATTCATTTAGCACCGCTAGTAAATCCCAATTCGGATGAATAATTACTTCTTTTAAATTTTCTTTACCACCTAAACACGGATAAATACATATATATTTCTTATAATTTGGGTGAAACCCATGCAAATTTACGTTTTCACTTGCTGCCCCTATAGTTATTTTCTTTAAAGCTTTATTTTTTCTTAAATCTTCCAAATTTTCGTCAGTTAAAAACTCATAATGGTCTTTGTAAATTTCAACTACTTCACCTCCATATTGGCCTTTATATCTGCATGCTTCTCTTATAGCTTCTGGCTCCATAGCAAACGAGGGAACAGAACTTAAAAGAGTTCCTAAAACAGAAATTAGAGAAATTGAGCTTAGAGACTTTAACATAATACATTAACTCCTAAAAAATATTCATGAAATAAAGATTGTAGATTTAATTTATTAAACAAAATTATCTTGATGTGTCAACAAAAAATATGGGCAAGAAAAAAGAATAAAGTTCACTCAAAGAATAGAAGCTACTGCAAAAGAGACATAGCGGAGGTGTTGATCGAATTTTTGAAAGATCTTGGCACATTTATCCTGTAATCAGCCTCAGACTCCTGTTCAAATTGTAAGAAATATTAATAAGTCTAAATAAACTCGATTCTTTTTCCATTTTTTATAAAAAGCTTCTCGATATTCAAAGAAAATTTTCAAATGCGCAAATGTTCTCTCAACGGTGCTGCGAACCTGGCCTCAAAACGGTTGATTGTCTTATCAAGTTTTACTGTGTCAAGCCCCCGAAAGTGGGTCCATTGCGCTCCAGTACGCATTATAAAATAAACGGCTTCTGCAAAAGTCCTTGTTTTGACTTCATTTCCAACCCGTACATCTTGCCGAGTCTTCAAAAACTTATATATCTTTTTACAATCTTCTAGGTTCTGTGCATTTTCTAGGCCCTGCTTGTGAGTGGAATATCTTCTTTCCTGTCTTTATCGTCATCTGCGATTTTGCGAGGATGACGATTGTGAGATAAATAGCCAACAACCTATACAACCTGAGCTTAGAAAAGGCAGAGAAGCTAGGAGTTCTCCCATAAATTAATGGAATCTTTTCTTGTAATTCCTTAGCGGTATGGACACCTGATCTGACCCATGAGCATTAATATCTTACCGTAAGGAAAGGTCGCAAGGCTTTAGAAGAAGTCATCTCCTTTGTAATACTCAACTATCTCTTTTCAGCTTTTGAGCTGTAAGGAGCATAGCTGTTTCGCCATCTTTGTGATGATTAGACGGTACTGGATAGGCAGTATCTTTAACTTCGACTACATCAAAATATTTTCTAAAGTGATTAGTTATTTCAGCTACCATTCTTTTATAGCTTTTTTCCTTTAAAATGATTGTTCTTTTGTCAGTCCATTGCTGTCTAAGATGCCAGGCTTCCTTAGGAGAGTTTAGGCGCTGATTTAATGCAGCCTTTTGCCAAGCTTTTTTTTCTTCAGGTGTGAATCCAATACTATCGGGAAAAGGTACCCTAAAGTTAAAGCTTAGCCAAGAAGGGGAGTTAGTTTTTTCTTTAAAAAAATAATTCATGAGTTCTTCATCATCAACTATTTGTATTATCTGCCCATCTTTGTCGCGTATAAAATCATAACTAATGAAACATTGCCTTTTATCTACAGAACAAAGGAATTTTCCTCCATTCTTCAAAAGATTGGCAAAAGAACTTAAATTTTCAAAATTTATAAACTTAGCAGTGTAAGCATCTGTAACGATTTCATCAATACTTTCAGGGGCTAGATTTCTTATT
The DNA here is from genome assembly GCA_937967795.1 of uncultured Alphaproteobacteria bacterium. Taxonomy (GTDB): domain Bacteria; phylum Pseudomonadota; class Alphaproteobacteria; order UBA9655; family UBA9655; genus UBA9655. Next base: position 4,702 of record CALBSK010000093.1, read on the forward strand.
GCTTGAAGAAGAAGAGGATCATTAAAGTCGCCTTTAATATAAGGCATACCATTAGGATCGTGTTCGCCTCGGTCCCAAAAAATCCATGAACCATCGTAAAAAAACTTAAATCGGTCAGGATTTATATTATCATCAGAAACTTGGTCTTCCTTAAGGGAATTTCTAGCTCCTAAAATTAATTTTACAGGTTGGTTGTTCTCTTTTCTCTGCTTTACAAACTCAGCAACACTTCTCAAGTCATTTTCATAATCTTTAACAATTTTTGGAGGTTGTAAAAGCGTAGAGTTTTTAGGAATTTCAGAAGGCGTAACGTCCTCTTCCATACATTTGCCAGGGCCTTGAAAGAAGAAGATAATTGCTGCAGAAAAAAACAAATATTTTACGTGAAAAATACTACGCATGCTACCCTCAAAAATATAAATTTATCTGCTAAAAACAATAAATTTTTTATTTTAAGAAGTCAACCTATAAATAATATTTCGCCATCCAGTTTCTAGATTTTTTGGAAAAAATATAGGCATGAGGAGTAAATCGCAAAGTCATATTCGTAAGCCCTCCGAGAAAAGAGCAGCTCCCGCATTAGGAATGGAGCCAGGAAAGATTTTTGGCATAGGAGAAGCCAGTATAACGAGAAGTATTTGGACTGTTCGAACGCTCATTTTAACCAGTTTCACAATAGGTTGCCCATCTATGACTAGCTTCATACTCTCTCCAGAAATAAGATGCGGCATAGCAAGGTCCCTTTCCACACTTATGGATAATATGAAAGAGTTGATCTTTTTTCTAATATTCTTGGTTGTTTATTCTCAAGTTCTTAACTAACCTCAACTTTGGATAAGAGCGAGTGAATAAAATTTCATGTTTGGCTTGTTTTCTTTGAGTTGGTAGGCCGTAAGACAAGAGAGAATATTAACACAAGCATTTTTTGGAGATCGATGTCTGGTAGGGGAAAGATTCATATGAATTTTTAAGATATCGAAGAGAGTTTCAATGAGGAATCTTTTTCTGAGCATAAGCTTTTCAATCAAAGGCATAAGGTGATTCTTCCTATTTCGCTTGATGCCTGTGATCAATTTAAGGCCTCTCTGATAAAGGATTTTAAAAAGGTTTTGCGAAATATAACCCTTATCAGCAAAAAGGTTTCCTTTAAGATGGCCGGTCATTTCATCCAAAACAGTACGTTCATCCACATTTCCTGATGTTATTTTAACAGCCACAATACTGCCCTTATGGTTAATCACCAGATGAAGTTTCAGTCCATAAAACCATCCCATGGTCGTTTTCCCGCGTGCAGCTAATCCTTTAAAGACACGATTACGATTGATACGTTTATTAGGGCACATCGGGAGAGACGTCGCATCAGCGACATAAATTCCAGTTTCTTCTCCAAACAAGTACTGCAAGAGAATACATAAAGGAGTAAAAAGACGTGGCATTAATTGGAGAAATCGACTGTAGCTCAACAGTTTGGGAAAGTCTTGTTTATGAAAATAACAGATATGAAAGCAGTAAAAATATTTAAAGTTTTTACAAGGACTTAAATGGAAAAGAACCATGATTGTGAGCATCTCACTAAGAGTCATTTCGCAGGATCTATAACGCTTTTTCCCGGTATCAATAAGACGATGTTTTTCCCATTCTTCATAGGATTTGGAAAATTCATCGAGGCAAAAAATAAAGCTGTGATATTGTAGTTCATAGGCTAAGCTCCCCTCTTATTTTTTAGCGATTTTAAGAATGGCTTAGCCTATCATATTTCCTTCCTTATCCAAAGTGGGGGTTAAGGATTTCAAGAATTTCAGAATCTCTACTCTGTAGCGTTTGGTTAAGAGGATCAGCAGTCTCTGAATTATTTGTATTATGAAGACTCTCCAAGGGGTTTTTGCTGATATTAAATTTGCGAAGATTTTTCATTTTTAACACTTCTTCGGGAATCTTCTTCAAATTACTGCCTTGCATATTCAAATCCTCAAGACTCGTTAAAAACTGAAGATTAGGGATATCTCTAAGTGTACTATCTCTAAGATCCAACATTTTAAGGGTTTTAATATGACAAATTTCTTTTGGAAATGATACAGGAAGACAGGCAGCAAGCGTTAAATGTTCTAAGTTTACCAAGGCTCCAAGTCTGTCAAGCCCCTGAAAGTGGGTCCATTTTTAGTCTCGTAGTATGGAGGATATGAGCTCACGAACGCGCCATCAAATAGCGCTGTAGTAAGTGAGCGCATATCCTTTGTGATTCAGCATTACAAGAGGAGCAGGAGAGTCATACCCTAGCTCGAATGAGGCCTGATCTTCATCATCCCCTTTTTGAGATGGACGACGAACAGTTGATCGATGTACCCCCAGCGCTGCACAAGCATGCCGCTCAGAAACTC
>CALBSK010000094.1 GCA_937967795.1 uncultured Alphaproteobacteria bacterium
CAATCGAACGTTACCACTTTTTTTATTCAATTTTTAGATAAGTGCACAGAACCTAAGGTGAGCTTTGCGGCACCAGTGCGGCACCGATATTTTATCTGAGTTTCTTGGGCCTTGAAAAACCCTTTGATTCACTGGCTCCCCGGGACGGACTCGAACCGCCGACCCAGTGGTTAACAGCCTCACGGTACATATTTTATCTACATTTTTCAAATTATATGAATAATTAAAAAACAATTAGTTAATTGAATTTTGATCTGCTCAAATTATACGAAAGTTTACAAAATTTGATGTCTGTAGTATACCCGGCGTATACCCGGAAAGCCACAGGTGAGACAATCAGCGGAGCTAAAAAACACATTAACTTTACAAAAAAAATAATCGAAGCCCTTCCCTTGCCTCCTAAGGATAAGCGTCTGTATCTCTACGATACAAAGGTGCAAGGGCTGGAATTAATGGTCACCCATCAAGGGGCAAAGTCTTTTAAGGTTTATCGAAAATTTGGAGACATACCGATCCGAGTGAGTTTAGGAAAGCATCCTCAGATGACGATAGAAGAGGCACGCCAAAAAGCTCAAAAGGTGATTGCGGAGATCATTTCTGGTAAAAATCCCAATGCAGAAAAGAAGAAAGTACGTTCAGAAATCACTTTTGGAGAAATGTTTTCTACTTTTATGGAACGATACAGTAAACCTCAAAAGAAAAGTTGGGAAGCAGATGAGCGAGAGGTCAAAAGGTTTTTGTCTCAGTGGTATCCAAGAAAAATATCAAGCATTACAAAGCAAGAAATTCAAGCTCTCCATGAAAAAATTAACAATGAAAGTGGCCTTTATCAAGCTAATCGACTCCTTGAACGGATTAAAGCCATTTATAACAAAGCCATTGAATGGGGGTGGAATGGTTCTAATCCAGCCCAGGGAGTAAAAAAATTCAAAGAAAAATCAAGGAATAGGTTTCTTCATCCTGATGAATTGCCTCACTTTTTTGAAAGCCTTGACGCAGAACTAAATGATGCTGTTCGAGACTACATTTATATTTCTCTCTTAACAGGAGCTCGAAAATCTAACGTTCTCGCCATGCGTTGGGAGGATATCCATTTTGAACGCCAAGAATGGCTCATTCCTGAAACAAAAAATGGAGAACCCCTGAGAGTGCCGTTGGTATCAAAGGTGATTGAAATTTTAAAAGACCGCTGTCAAAAATATGGACAAAACAACTGGGTGTTTGAAAGTACAGGGAAAACCGGCCATCTTATTGAGCCCAAATCAGGATGGAAGCGAATATTAGACCGAGCAGGGATTAAAAATCTCAGACTGCATGACTTAAGACGAACAGTAGGGAGCTGGCAAGCTGCAACGGGCGCGAATAGCTACATCATTGGAGGTACACTGGGTCATAAAGACCAGAAATCTACAGCTGTGTATGCACGCCTTAATATTGATCCCATCAGAGCATCTCTTGAGAAAGCGACAGAAGCTATGTTGGAAAGGACAAAAAAATAAGTTTCTAACCATATTCGTTTTTTGAAAGCCCCTCCTTGCGCTTTATATACTTATGAGTATAATACTCTGGGGTATCTCAATGGAGAAGAAAATGGACTTTATCAACAGAAGAAAGGAACTTGCTTTTCTAGAAGAGAAGTGGCAAGAGCCAGAAGCTCAGCTCATTGTCCTTTGGGGAAAGAGACGAGTTGGAAAAACTGAGCTTGTTAAACAGTTTATGAAAGACAAAGCTCATATTTACTTCCTTTCTGAAAGTACAAATGAGCGAGAGCAGCTTAAAAGGTTTTCAACGGCTGTGGGGCATTTATTTCAAGAACCTCTCCTCGAAACTCGAGGATTTGCGGAGTGGGAAGAAAGCTTCAAGTATATTAAAGAGAAGCAATTAAAATTTGTTCTTACGATAGATGAATTTCCTTATCTCATTGAATCAAATCGTGCCATCCCAAGTCTCTTTCAAAAAGCATGGGATGAGTATTGGTCGAAGAGCAACGTTTACCTTATTCTCTTAGGTTCAAGTATTGCTATGATGGAGACGGAGGTTCTTGGATATAAATCTCCTCTGTATGGAAGAAGGACAGGTCAGTGGAAAGTCGATCCTATGACCTTTGAAGCCGTGAGTCACTTTAGAGAAGGCAAGTCCTTTGAGGATAGATTAATGCATTATTCTGTGGCAGGGGGTATGCCGGCCTATTGGCTTCAATTTTCACAGGAAAAGAATTTTTCAACAAATCTTAAAAATCATGTCCTTAAAAAAGGTCAGATTCTTTATGAAGAGGTTGAATTTCTTCTGAGAGAGGAGCTCAGAGAACCGCGATATTATTTTGCCCTTCTCCAAGCGATTGCTCAAGGCAAAAGAAAACTCTCTGAAATTGTGAATGCCACAGGACTCACTTCTCCTGTTGCCAATAAGTATCTTGGGGTTCTTTCCGATCTTTATATTGTGGAAAGAGAAATCTCCATAACTGAAGAAAAGCCTCTTAAGAGCAAGAAAGGTCTTTATAAAATCACAGATGAATTTTGCCAATTTTGGTTTAAAAACATAGGTCCAAGAAAAGGGGAACTCGAAATGGACATGGTGGATCTGGTTTTAAAGGATATACAAGACACTCTGCCTCAATACTTATCCTTTATTTATGAAAAAATTGCGGCAGAACTTCTTATAAAACATGCAGATCATTTTTTTCCTTTTGCTAAAATAGGAAGGTGGTGGGAGAAAAATGAAGAAATTGATGTTGTCTGCATCAATCCCATTTTAAATAAGATTCTTTTCTGTGAAGTTAAATGGACATCAAAACCTATAGGAATCGACATTTATGAAGCTTTAAAAGAAAAGTCCCATAAGGTCATTTGGGGAAATAAAAATAGACAAGAATATTTTTGTCTCTTTAGTAAACATGGATTTACTGAAGCCATGCTTGAAAAAGAAAAAAAAGATAATGTCTATCTTTTTAAAGGTGAAGAATTATTAAAAATATAAAATACTTATGCAGGAATTTGGAAACTCCCCTGAGAAACTTCTTGGATATATCCCATTTGGACAAGATCAGAAAGGAGAGGATCGAGCTCCTTTGAACTCCTAAATTTGGAATACCGCATGATGAAGCGACGAGTAAGAGGGCTTTCTGTGCCGTTGGTTTGTTTTCTTATCCAAGTGAGCAATTCTTCTGCCTTTGAGATCTTTGGAAAGGACTCGAAGGTGGTATCTAGAACCATGCCATAAATACGACGGGCATGAGACTCGAGATAGGTACAACAAGCAGCCGCTCTCTTTGCCGCTTCCAATGCGACCTCTTTATGCTTTTGCCCATCAGCAAGAT
>CALBSK010000095.1 GCA_937967795.1 uncultured Alphaproteobacteria bacterium
AGTTCCTTCTCTCAACAATAAAATAGTGGGTTGCTTTGTTAAATAATGAAGTTTACTAATAAATAACTCATTCTTTCAGTGATGCTCACTTAATTTAAATTAAAAAATTATATTATGATAGAGTCAAAAAGGTTCGGATCTAAAAAAGCGTTAATCGACATTGATGAAACAATTTGTTTCTATAGCGAAAAAAGAGTGTATGAATTTGCAGAACCGAATTTTGACAATATTGCTAAGATTAATAAACTGTTCGATGAAGGATGGCATATTACTTATTGGACTGGTCGCGGAGAAAGTTCAAAGCGAGACCTGAGGGGGCTCACATTGGAACAACTAAATAAATGGGGATGCAAGTTTAATGAACTTATTACGGGCTATTGTCCAAATGGAGGCCCTACTAAACCTAATTTTGATTTAGTGATTGACGATAAGGCAAAAAGAATCGAGGAATTATAAAGGCCTAATCCATATATTTTTAAAGCTTACTGGCTCTCCGCCATCGAAACCGTGGTCTTGTAAAATAATAGGTAATTTATTTGCGTGAGCGCGGTATTTTGGTAATCCTATCCACTCCACTGGGCCATAAATAGTAACATTGTTAAGTACTAATACACCATTTAAAAATGCAGTGATTCTGCCAGGAGAAGCCACATCGCCATTGTCTCTAAATATAGGAGCGGTAAAAATGATATCATAAGTTTGCCACTCACCTGGTTTACGTCCAGCTGCCACTAAGGGACTATGTTGTTTATAGTAACTACCAACTTGTCCGTTTGTGTAAGTTGGATTATTATAATTGTCTAGAATTTGCACTTCATAATTACTCATAAACCAAATACCACTATTTCCTCTTGTTTGATTGCTACCTTTAATAACGCTAGGTTCTCTGAATTCAAGGTGAAACTGACAGTCTCCAAATCCTTCTTTAGTTTCAATATTACCAGATCCCTTTACCACCGTTAACGCACCATCAGCATCTATTTTCCAACCAGCTGCTCCGCCTCCTTGCTTTTGAAATGCATTTAAGTTTTTACCATTATACAAAACAATCGCATCTGATGGCGCTTCTGAAGCAGTAGTGCCAGGTGTTACCACTTTAGGCATAGGTGACCAAATTTCTGTTTTTGCAGCTTCAAATTCTAAACTGTCTTGCCTACTTTTAAACTTAGCCTGACTATTGGCGGTTAAAACAAAAGTGAAAATAGACAATGCACAAACAGCGATTTTTTTCATTAGTTAACTATTTAAGGTTAGTATAGCAATTTAATAAAAACAATTAAGAATAAAGCAATTTTATTGAAAATACTAGTCGTACCATGCTATCAATTATTACTGCAATGATAGAAATAGGCTACAATTGCTAATGTTATTTTCTAGCCTAGAAAATAAGTAACTATGAAATTGCAATGTTTTTAACAACCAATGGTGTAAGAAAGAGGATAAATTTAAAATGAAAATGCAAAGGAGATTTACTTATGGCGTCATTTCGTCCAACAGCCGCTGCTGCCGTCCTAGGGTTGAGCATTGCACTTGGCCCTTCTCTCGCAGGTTTTTTCATTTATAAAGGTATTTTAGAAGCCAAGTTAGGGGATAGGTACGTAACGGCCAAAGGACTTGTAGAGCGAATAGAAAAGGCTGATCGTGGCACATGGGAAATGGTTTATAAAGTTTCTGGAAGTGACCTTAATCAACTTAATCAACAACTCTCCCATGACACTCAGCTTATCCAAAACTTCATTTTAAAAGAGGGTTTTGAGCAAACCGAAATTTCTTTATCATCCCCACGCGTAACAGATCTTCACGCGCGTGAATATGGATCCGGGCCCTTATCTCCTGATCGCTATCTTATTGAAAATTCAATCTTTATAAATTCCCATAAGGTGGATGCACTGAATACGATTTCAGCTAAAACCGGTGAACTTTTAAGCCAAGGTATTTCCCTCTCACGAAGTGAGACTCGCTTTTACTTGGATAGATTTAATGATTTACGTCCCCAACTTATTGCAGATGCAACAAAAAACGCTCAAGAAATTGCCCAAAGTTTTGCTAAAACAACAGGCAGTCAAATTGGAGGGATTCGTAAGGCCAATCAAGGGGTTATTCGTTTAACGAGCCCAGATGCTTCTCCTAACCAAGACTATGATGAAGGATTAAATTCTTTAATGAAAAAAATTCGTGTTGTATCTACTCTTGAATTTTATTTGAAATAGCCTGCGGAGGGGCGGTCAAACGAAGAACGCTTGCGGTACCTTCCTAAATAGTATGGGTTAACTTCTTGTTAATATTTATTCCTTATGATGAATTCGTCCCTTACCTTTAGTAAGGGTTGAAAAAATAACTGGAAAGGAAAAACCATGTATAAAATTGCTTTAGTTCTAGGAGTTGTCTCTTTAAATTTTGCAGCAAGTCATGCTGTACAGGCCCAGTCAAACTGTCCTGCGGATTGTGTTTCAGCACTTACCTGTCTTTGCAATGCTGCTTTTCCGAATGATGCAGACTGGTGTCAAACAACGGCTGCGGAAACTTGTGGTATGTTTAGTGACAAATTAGCTCAAAAAAAGAAATAAGAAAATATTTCAAGGAGACATTGAAGGATCTTTTTACTTATATGTCTCCTTCTTTTGAGAGGCGGGCTTCAGAAATGAAACCCGGCTTTTAAACTCATTCTTTAATCACTAGTCCTTTCTTTCCTGCGGTAACATGTACTTTTTGGCTATCGTTGATCTTCCCTTCTAAGATCATGACGGCGAGAGGATTTTGAAGCTCTTTTTGGATGACCCGCTTGAGAGGACGGGCCCCATAAACAGGATCATATCCCTGATCAGCAAGCCAGGTGAGAGCCAAATCATCAACCTCAAGTGTTATTTTCCGGTCCGCAAGCAGGTTAAAAAGGCGTTGAAGTTGAATTTTGACAATGTCATTCATATCTTCGCGAGATAAACGGCGGAACAAAAGGATCTCATCAATGCGATTTAAAAACTCCGGACGGAAAGCGGCGCGGACAATTTCCATGACTTGAGACCTAACTGTTTCGGAAGGCTCTCCGGGATGTTCTGCCAAAATGGAGCTTCCTAAGTTAGATGTCAAAATAATAAGAGTATTGCGGAAATCGACCGTTCGGCCTTGCCCATCGGTTAACCGTCCATCATCTAAAACTTGAAGCAGAACGTTAAACACATCAGGGTGTGCTTTTTCGATCTCATCAAATAGAATGACTTGATAGGGTCGTCTGCGGACAGATTCGGTTAAGGTTCCTCCTTCCTCATATCCCACATAGCCAGGAGGGGCTCCAATCAAACGGGCCACCGAGTGTTTTTCCATAAATTCGGACATATCAATGCGGGTGAGGGCGGTTTCATCATCAAAGAGAAATTCAGCAAGGGCTTTACTAAGTTCGGTTTTTCCCACACCTGTTGGCCCTAAGAACAGAAAGGACCCAATCGGACGATTTATATCCTGTAATCCGGCACGCGCTCTGCGAACGGCTTGGCTAATCGCTACAACAGCTTCTTTTTGTCCTACGACTCTTTTTTGCAAGCTTTCCTCCATTTTAAGGAGTTTCTCCCGCTCTCCTTCCAACATTTTATCAACAGGAATGCCGGTCCAACGAGAAACAATGGCGGCAATATCATCCGCCGTCACTTCCTCACGAATAATTTGATCGTGATTTTGGGCTTCCGCTTCTTTTAATTTTTTCTCGAGATCAGGGATAGTACTATACATGAGCTCACCCGCACGGGCTAAATTTCCTTCACGTTGAGCAATTTCAAGCTCACTTCGCGCATGATCGAGGGCTTCTTTCAATTTTTGGGAGCCTGCAAGTTTTTCCTTTTCGGCTTTCCAAGAGGAGGTAAGCACATTAGACTGGGATTCAAGATCTGCCAGCTCCTTCTCCAGCTTTTGCAAACGATCTTGGGAGGCCGTATCCTTTTCTTTTTTTAAAGCTTCACGCTCAATCTTTAATTGGATAATGCGACGATCAAGCTCATCAATTTCTTCAGGTTTTGAATCGACCTCCATCCGCAATCGGCTAGCGGCTTCATCGACGAGATCGATCGCTTTATCAGGCAAGAATCGATCTGTTATATAGCGATTGGAAAGGGTAGCCGCAGCGACAATGGCTCCATCTGTAATTCTTATTCCATGATGAAGCTCGTATTTTTCTTTAAGCCCTCTTAAAATTGAAATGGTATCTTCAACGGTGGGTTCTCCCACAAAAACAGGCTGGAATCGGCGAGCAAGGGCCGCGTCTTTTTCAATGTACTTGCGATATTCATCAAGGGTTGTGGCGCCCACACAGTGGAGCTCTCCCCGTGCTAAAGCCGGTTTGAGCATATTGGAAGCATCCATTGCACCTTCCGCTTTCCCGGCCCCTACAAGGGTATGAAGCTCGTCAATAAAAAGAACGATTTCCCCCTCCGCATGAGTAATTTCAGAAAGAACAGCCTTGAGGCGTTCCTCAAATTCTCCACGATATTTAGCGCCTGCAATAAGCGCCCCCATGTCTAGAGCCATGAGGCGAATGTCTTTAAGAGCTTCTGGCACATCTCCTTTGACAATGCGATGAGCAAGTCCTTCGATAATGGCTGTTTTCCCTACACCCGGTTCTCCTATGAGGACAGGATTGTTTTTTGTTCGTCGCGCGAGAACCTGGATCGTCCGTCGTATTTCTTCATCTCGGCCGATGACAGGATCAAGTTTTCCCTGACGGGCACGAGCGGTGAGGTCGGTTGCATATTTTTTCAGAGCGTCATATTGGGATTCAGCCGTTGCCGAATCGGCAGGTCTTCCTTTTCGCATGGTTTCAATGGCAAGCTTTAGTTTTTCAGCTTTAAGCCCTGCAGTTTCTAGAATTTTCCCCGCATCTGTGTCTTTTGAAAGAACAAGAGCGAAAAGAAGATATTCAACCGTGACAAACGTATCTCCCGCTTTTTTGGCTTCCTTTTCAGCAAGATCAAAAACCTTACTTGTTTCAGGAGCTAAATAGGCTTGTCCCGCTCCACTGCCGCTGATGACAGGTAAATGATTCATCTCTTCAGTTGTAAGTTCGAGAGCTTTTTCGGGATTTCCACCGGCTGTCCGAATCAGGCTTGCGCAAAGTCCTTCCTCATCATCCAAAAGGACTTTTAAAAGATGAAGGGGGAGAATTCGTTGGTGCCCTTCTCGTTGGGCAAGCGTTTGAGCCGATTGAATAAAGCCTTGAGAGCGTTCCGTATATTGATTAAAATTCATTTTTTTCCCTTCTTAAAGATGAATCACCGATTGATACCTTTTATATAGTTAATTTAGAAACCTGAAAAAAGAGTAGCCTGTAGAATAAATTAAATCTAAACTTCCGGATATTTTTCGGGAGAAGAAAGACAATATTCAATAACAGGATGCGGGGTATCTGAATCTTCGCTTTCTTCCGCTTCCACAAATTCAGCATAAAGCGCTTTATTGAATCCCCCTCGTTCTCCCAGTTTGTGGAGGCGTTTTTTTTCAATATGTTCCCATAGAAGGCCGTATTTCTTCGCAAGAGCATGCAAAACTTCTAAAACATCTGCGATTTCTTCTTTCACATCTTTGGGTGTTGTGGCGGCGAGAATCTCATCGGTTTCTTCTTGAAGTTTAAGCTTTAAGTAATGAAGGTAATCTTGAGGATTTAAAGTTTGAACGTTGACATACCCTCCCAATTTTTTGATGCGCTCAGGCATTTTATCTCGCACAAGGTTTCCTATTTTAAAACGTCGAATCACTACTGTTTTTATCTCCTTATTTAAGCTGCTTCCCTTACTATAGCTGCATATCGTAGTTCTTTAAAGAATAAGTTGGCGTTTTGGATGAACTCGGCTATATAGAATTGGACAAACAAAAAGGAGAGGTGTTATGTATGTAAAAACGATTGACTACCGATCCCCTCAAGCCGCACATGGCTTTATTGAATCAGTAAGAGAGACGGGATTTGCGGTGCTTTCTCACCATCCTATTTCACAAAAATTGATTGAATCTGTCTATCAGGAATGGGAAGAATTTTTTAAGAGCGATACAAAATTTGCTTATCTGTTTAACCCTCATACGAACCGGCAAGCGGGATACTTTCCTTTTAAAAGCGAAAATGCTAAGGGATATCCCGCCAAAGATCTAAAGGAATTTTATCATTATCGAGATGAAAATGACCTGCCAAAAGGGATGGGGAGAAATACGCAGCTTCTCATCGAAGAACTTTCAACCCTTGCTCAAGAGGTTTTAAAATGGATTGAGGATGGATTGCCTGAAGAAGTCGTTAACAGTCTTTCCACGCCTCTTCATCAAATGATTCATGAAAGTGATATGACGTTGATTCGAATCCTCCATTATCCCCCAATTTCGGACAAGGAAAAAGAAGGAGCGGTCCGCTCAGCAGCTCACGAAGATATAGATCTTTTAACCATCCTCCCTGCTGCAACAGCGCCTGGCCTTCAGGTGCAAGATGGTATGGATAGATGGCACAACGTTTCGTGTGATTATGGTACCCTCGTGTTTAATGTGGGGGATATGCTGCAATTAGCAACGCAAGGATTTTATAAATCGACGACCCATCGGGTGATTAATCCGGCAGGAAAAGACTCGCAAAAGTCTCGCTATTCTTTGCCTTTATTTTTTCATCCTCGAGGAGATGTTCAATTGTCCCCTATTCATACGGCCCATACTTATTTAACGGAACGATTAAATGAGCTTGGATTAAAGCCTTCTGGAGAAGCGGCTTAATTTTAAAGGAGAGTGGTATGCCAAAGATGACTTTTATTAAAGCTGATGGAGAACGGGTCGAGGTTGATGCGCCCAATGGCCTTTCTGTTCTTGAGATTGCCCATCAAAATAGCGATAAGATTTTCTTAGAAGGCGCTTGTGAAGGATCTTTGGCTTGTTCGACTTGTCACGTGATTGTTGAACCCAAATGGTATGCTCTTTTAACAGAAGCAACGGAGGATGAGGAAGATATGTTGGACTTGGCTTTTGGATTGACCCAAACTTCGCGATTAGGATGTCAAATCATTATGCGTCCTGAACTCGATGGTCTTGAAGTCCGTCTTCCCTCTGCCACCCGAAATATGATGGTGTGATGTTTCAGTGTTTCATGTTCTGTATGTGAAACAGTGAAACAAACCATCTCGATCGACCGGGGGGTAGAAAATTTAAGTAGTGAATAGTTACAATTTATATATACTTTTCAATAAATCATTCCTTAAGTGGACGCCTATGCGCCGTCGTGCAGGATAACGGGCAGGAGCGTCTTTAAGCAGCTTCTTTGCTTGCTTTGAGAGCAAGCCATTTTTCAAGCCAATGAATATCATACTCCCCCTTAGCAATGTCTTCAGCTTCTGCTAATTCTCGATGAAGCGGCAGAAGAGTATTAACACCTGTGATGACATATTCATGGAGCGCTCGCTTTACGCGATTAAGGCACTCTTCTCGGGTTTCCCCATAGACAATAAGTTTGGCAATTAAGCTATCGTAATGGGGAGGGATTTGATAACCTTGGTACATGAAACTGTCTACACGTACGCCATAGCCGCCAGGCGTGAGGTAATCTTGAATTTTTCCAGGCGAAGGAATAAACGTTATCGCATCTTCTGCATTGATACGACATTCGATAGCATGGCCTTTAAAGTGGACATCATTTTGGCGAAAACTTAAAGGGAACCCTGCTGCTACTCGTATTTGCTCGCGCACGAGATCGATCCCTGTCACCATTTCTGTAATGGGGTGTTCGACTTGGAGGCGGGTATTCATTTCAATAAAGTAAAATTCACCATCTTCATAAAGGAACTCAACCGTTCCCACGCCTCGATAACCTAATTTTTTCATGGCCGTAACAACGACTTGTCCCAATTTTGCGCGTGTTTCAGATGAAATAACAGGAGAAGGGGCTTCTTCCCAGACCTTTTGGTGACGTCTTTGAAGAGAGCAATCTCTTTCTCCTAAATGAACCACGTTTCCATGATGATCCGCAATAACTTGAACTTCAATATGACGAGGATGTCGCAAATATTTTTCCATATAAACTTCGTCATTACCAAAACAAGCTTTGGCTTCGGTGCGTGCAAAACGTAAGGCATCGTCCAAATCAGCAGCACCATGGGCCACCTTCATTCCCTTTCCGCCCCCCCCCGAAGCTGCTTTAATGAGGACGGGATACCCAATACGTTCGGCAAGAGTATCGATGTCTCCTTGAGGATCTAATGCTCCGTCCGAGCCCGGCACAACAGGAATTCCTAATTCAAGGGCGGTTTCTTTTGCTGTGATCTTATCTCCCATCAAGCGAATATGGTCAGATGAAGGGCCAATAAAGGTCATCTCATGTTCTTCCACCATCTCGGCAAAAACTGCATTTTCAGAAAGAAAACCAACGCCAGGATGAATAGCATCCGCACCACAAACATCAGCCGCTGACAGAATAGCTTGCATGTTTAAATAACTATCTCGTGAGGGAGCAGGACCAATGCAGACACTCTCATCAGCCAAACGTACATGCATGGCATCATCATCTGCGGAAGAGTGAACAGAAACTGTTTTAATGCCCATTTCACGGCAAGCTCTTAAAATGCGAAGAGCGATTTCTCCTCGATTGGCAATTAGAATTTTTTGAAACATGGCAATAATCCTTTTTGTTACTCAAGGATGATGAGGGGCTCACCAAATTCGACAGGCTTGGCATCTTCAACGCAAATGTCTAAAATTTTACCATCACGTTGTGCCCGAATAGGATTCATGACTTTCATGGCTTCTACAATAAGCAATGTATCTCCCTTCTTGACAGCATCCCCGATTTTAATAAGGGGACTCGCTCCAGGTTCTGTCGATAAATAAACTGTTCCTACCATGGGCGAAGTAATGGTCTCTCCTTGAGGAGAAGGAGTTTCAACAGGGAGAGAGGCTTCCGTTTGTGAAGGAAGAGAGGGAGAAGAGGGAGCAGCTACAATAGGTGGGACATAGTGGGAGAGAGGAGGTTGAATGTTTCCTCGGACAACTCGAATACGCTGGGTTCCTACTTGATACTCAATTTCGGTAAGCCCCGTTTCTTCGAGAAGTTTGGCAAGTCCACGTACAGACTCTCCATCAACAACAAATTTTTCAGGCATTTATACTTCCTTGGGTCCTATAATTATTTGTATGTGTCTTCCTAATATTTGTATCTATATCTCATAAACTCCATGATGCAGTTGTATACCCTACTCTTGTGCTTCTGGCAAGATCTCTCTGTAAAAATGAAATTTGCCCCAATGAACAACTTTATTTTACTCCTTTTCAAAGAGGTCAAATCTTTCTTTGTTTTCCAAAGAGAGTTTAACGGTAATGTGCGTATTGTGTTCATTGTTTTTTTGCTCTAAAACCTCGCCATGCGCGTAAAGCCAGGCCACTTTCTTTCCCTCTGAATGGGGAAGAATATAAGAATACGTTTTTTCTTTACTGGCTAAAAAATGATCAATTTTCTCTAAAAGATTCTGAACCCCGTGGCCCTCTAAGGCAGAGATAACGCATTGAGGAGGATGGTTGGCCCGAAGAACTTGAGCTTGAAGGGCTTGGATTTGTTGGATTTCTAAAAGATCACATTTATTTAAGATCTCAATTCCTCTCATTTCATAAGCCCTCTCAAGGTTTAAATCTTTTAAAACTTTGAGGACATCTTGGCTTTGGGCTTCTGTTTCAGGATGAGAAATATCACGGACATGAAGAATGAGGTCAGCTTCAACGACTTCCTCAAGGGTTGCTCGAAATGCTGCGACCAAAAGGGTAGGGAGATCTGAAATAAAACCAACCGTGTCGGAGAGAATGATTTCTCGCCCTGAGGGGAGTTGAACGCGTCGCATGGTAGGATCAAGAGTGGCGAACAGCATGTGTTCGGCCATGACATTCGCATGCGTAAGGCGGTTAAAGAGTGTTGACTTACCGGCATTTGTATAACCCACTAAGGCTACAACGGGATAAGGAATGCGCTTACGAGCTTTTCGGTGGAGGGAGCGGGTTCGTTTGACATCTTCAAGTTCCCTTTTAATGCGAGCAATCCTTTCGTCAATGAGGCGACGGTCAAGTTCTAACTGAGTCTCTCCAGGACCTCCTATAAATCCCAGCCCTCCTCTTTGACGCTCAAGATGGGTCCAAGACCGGACCAAACGGCTTCTTTGATAGGTTAAAGCGGCCAACTCGACCTGAAGACGACCTTCAGCCGTACGAGCGCGCGCTCCAAAAATCTCCAGAATTAAGCCTGTTCGATCGATGACTTTACAGTTCCAGATTTTTTCTAAGTTGCGTTGTTGGACGGGAGAGAGAGTGGTATCGATAAAAACAAGTTTAATGTCAAAAGCTTTTAAAGGCCCTTGAACGGCTTCTACATGACCTTTGCTAATAAAAGTCGCAGGTCGAATGATGTGCTGCTTAAAATAGTCATACCCTTTCACATCAAGTTGAATGGCCTCTGCTAGGCCTTTCGCTTCCTCAAGACGTGCTTCAGGACCAATGACCCGGTGAATTCCTTTAACAATATAAGGACATATGATAAAAACGGCCCCAGTTGACTTTTGTCCTGGGGCCATAAAATGACGATCTTTCACGGACGGTTACGTCTCTTGTTGGTCAGTTGTTTCTTCCCCTTCAAAGAGCTGAATAGGATTAATAGGCATGACGGTTGATATGGCATGCTTATAGACAAGTTGTGAATGATTATCGCGGCGAAGTAAAACAGAAAAATTGTCAAACCACGTAACGATTCCCTGTAGCTTAACCCCATTGACTAAAAACAGGGTTACAGGTGCTTTTGTTTTTCGCAATTGGTTTAAAAAAACGTCTTGCAAATTATTTTGTTTTTCAGATAACGACATGGGTTCACCCCTTTGTTTTTCATTATGAACTCAATTAATTAAACGCTAGAACTGCCCCTCTGGGGTATTCAATCCTTCGCTGTGCCATAATTTTATTAATAGCAGGAGTGTCGTTAAAATTTCGTTAGCAACACCACAAATAATGACAACAGTACAAAAACATACTACAAGCTTGCAACTAATTTTGCAAGCCCGTGGCAATCCCTCGCATGAATAATATTATCCTGTTGGGACGCTTCTCCCTCTCCGACCACAACAGGAACACATCCGCTCGCACGAGCACAGAGAACATCTACTATAGAATCTCCGACAAACCATACATCATGACCAGGATTGATCTTGCTTTCATAGAGAGCAGCTAACACAGGGATTGAAGAAGGTTTATCTTTTTCCGTATCTCTTGCCCCAATAACTTGATGAAAATGGGATTTCCAGCCAAGGTGTTCAACCTCTTTCCGCAAGTGATAACCGTCCTTATTGCTGACAATGCCCAGATAAATACCGCGCGCTTTTAAACTTTCTAAAAGAGAAGAAGCTCCTTGAAGAACACTAATCTCTTCCAAATGAATTTTTTCCACGGCTTCATAAAAAATTTGAATACCCTTTTCCTGGCTTTCTCCAAAAAGATCAAAACTAGAATCTCGCATGGAGTAATGAGGGCGTTGCCAAAAATCATCGGTGGTGATGGGCGTGAGGTTTAAAGCTTTACGAGCAAAATTTATGGCATCATAAGCAATGCGCCAAGTGTCGACGAGAGTATTATCCCAGTCAAATAAAATAGCTCTCGGTGCTTTACGCGGATATACTTCTGGAATCATTCTGAAATCCTTAATTTTGAATCACAAGGTTGCTTTGAGCGCTAGCCTCTTTGAGCACAGTTAACAAATGGGGAAGGGCAAAAGCAACACACCCTGCTGTAGGGTCATAACTCGAAGATGAAAGATGAACGAAAATGGCGCTCCCTTTTCCTTTAACAATAGGATCATCATTATACCCTACAACAAGAATAATATCATAAAGATGATCTTTTCGCCATAATTCTTCATGACTAGCCTCATAGGGCAAGGTAATGTATTGATTATACAGAGGATCATTTGGATCGTCACACCAACCATCTTGTGGAGTGAGAGGCTTTAAAGGTAAAGATGTATCGGGTTTTTCAATCCGATCAGCACGATAAAAGACACGCCGAAAAGGGAAACACCCAAAAGGTGTGACGCCGTCCCCTTCTTGCTTTGAATTTCTTATTCCTCCATATCCCCACGCGCAAGGAAATATAAGATGATTCCAGGAAAGGTGTTTGTTGCGAAGAATAAGATTCATTTAGTTTTATTCCTTTAGCTTCTGTGTACTTATCTAAGCTCGGCTTGTTGGTGCCACCCTCCATTCCTATTTTATCGTCATCCTCGCTTTTGCGATGACTCCCACGGCTGGTCCATACATGACGATTGTGAGATAAAGAGTCAACAACTTATACAAGCTAAGTCTAGATAAGTGTACAGAACCTAGACATTACTTCTTTTTTAGCCCAATTATTATATCTTTATCATTTATGGAATAAACGGGAATAAGATCATGTTTCTCAATGAGATGGTTGGTAGAATCACCTGCGGATATCTCATAATCGCTGGGGCATTCCTCGGGGTATTCTGTGGAGCTTGACGTAGCACGCATCAAACTCCCCCCTGGTTTTAACAGACGCACAAGGGTATTTACTGTTTCTTCTTTATAGGCAGAACCAAAATAAAAAGAGTTAAATGTGTCATAGACGGTATCAAAATGGGATTCGTAGTGTTCCACCAGCGTGCTTAACAACTTTTCATCATTAATATCAGCAATAATATCTGGAACCCGAAGAGGATCTAAATCAATTGTTAAAGCATTTTTATAACGACTAATGGATTCCATGAGGTCAGGTCCTATATGACCACCCGCAATGACAAGATCCGTCGCAGCTTCTTTCCTATTTCGCTGAAAAATCTCTAATTGTTCAGAAGGATTGTATTTCTTCTTCACTTGGAAAAGAGAGTCCATTTCGTCAATTTTTAAAAATCCAGTTTCCTTTAATTGAAGGAAAAGAGATGTAAGATTTTCTCGAGTGTAAAAATTTTCTTTTCCCTCATCTATATCCTGTTCCCCGCAGTTCCATAGTTTTCCTATGCCCAGCAAATGATAAAAAAAAGCGTCAAAAAGCGCATAGTTAAGAGGGCCTTTTTCCTGAATATTGTGTTTTATATTGTTGAAATAAGGATCATAAAGCTGCTTTTTCCGCTTTGTTGCAGACTCGGCGTGGAGTTGTCTTAGTTTATCTAACGTTTGACCATCCAACGGCGAACCACCTTCAGCGAGCTTAGCAAGGATTTCTTCGGTAAGAGGAAATTTAAATCCCTCCGTTGAATCAAGGCTTTTTAAAAACGTTTGCCTTTCGTTCGAATCTAAATATTGCAGAAATTGCCTGCGGTCATATGTTTTGACGCTTTGTTCAAAAAAAGAGCGCACGTACCCATCTAAAAAATCAGCCTCAGAAACAACTCGTTGGGCGTCTTCTAAGTAATGAAAATCATACTGAAAAAAGGAGAGGGCTCGTCCAGGACTAGAGATTTCATTCGTTTCCATCTCCATTGACCAAACAGGGATGGTGAAAGTAGATCCTAGTAAAGCACTAAAAGTGGCTAACACAAAAGCTCTCTTTAAATTTTTAAACACCATGCTTAACACTCCTTTAAAAAATATATTTTACTTAAACCTTATTTATAAAAAAAATAAATAATGTCAATAAAAGATTTTAAAGTTGAAAACCTATTGGAGGATTGCTACTTTAGGATAAGAGATCTCTAAAAGTTTAAAAGCTCCTGAGTTTCCGATACGCGGGTTTTAGACGATAAAGTGGGAGACTATTGCTCTTCATAGTTTTCTTTTACAAACTGTTCGAGAAGACGAACGCCAAAGGCCGTGGCTCCTTTTGCACAGAAAGGGAGGTCTTTTTGAGCCCAGGTGACTCCCGCAATATCTAAATGAGCCCAGGGAACATTATTTGTAAACCGTTGCAAAAGTTTGGCGGCTGTAATGCTGCCCGCACCCCGTCCACTTCCGACGTTTTTCATGTCTGCAATCTCGCTATTAATATCCTTGTCATAGGCGTCATCGAGAGGGAACGGCCAGAGGAGCTCTCCGACTTTCTCACCCGCCTCGCTCAGTTTTTGCCCAAGGTCTTTATCAGGCGTAAAAAGACCAGCGCGTTCGCTTCCAAGACAGATAATAATGGCACCTGTGAGGGTTGCGAGATCAACCATCAGTTTAGGTTTGAATCTATTTTGAGTATACCAAAGAACGTCAGCCAGAACGAGACGTCCTTCGGCATCCGTGTTGATGACCTCAATTGTTTGACCTGAGAGAGTGGTTACCACATCACCAGGACGCTGGGCAGAACCAGAAGGCATATTTTCAACAAGTCCTGCAACACCTACCACATTAACTTTAGCTTTGCGAAGGGCAAGTGCCTTCATAAGGCCGATGACAACACCAGCACCTGCCATGTCATACTTCATATCTTCCATATTGGCTGCAGGCTTAATAGAGATGCCGCCCGTATCAAAAGTGACTCCCTTTCCGATGAAAGCCAATGGAGCTTCTTTTTTAGATCCCCCTTCCCAATGCAAGACAATGACTTTACTTTCTTTATCACTTCCTTGTCCTACGCCGAGAAGGGCGCCCATCCCGAGCTTTTTAAGGTCTTTCTCTCCTAAAACCTCAACCTTAATCCCATCCTTTTTAAGGGTTTCTGCGATTTGTGAAAGAGATTCAGGCGTCATCACATTTCCAGGTTCTGTGACAACGGAACGTGTCAGAAAAACACCTTCCGCAACGGCTGAGAGCGGTTTAAAGGCTTTCTCAGCTATTTCGGGATCGGGCGTAAGAACCGTAAGTTTTTTAACAGAAAAAAGCTCTTCGGGCTTTTTTTTCGTAAAATACTTCTCAAATCGCCAAGATTTTAAAAGGGCGCCTAAGGCTAAATGAGCGACAATGGCTGCGTTATCAGATTTTTCAAAGTCATAAATTTCAACCGCACCTTCACCTGTTGGTGAGGATTCGAGAGCGCTCACAACAGAACTTCCAATTTTTTGCCATTGGGTTTCATTTTGATCTGTTTTTTTTCCCAAACCAATAAGAACGATCTGCTGCTCATTTGGCGTAAAAATGGTTAATGTTTGGTTGAGGTTTCCCTTAAATTTTGAATTCTTAATTGATTTATTAAGAAGCCCATTAAGTTCTTTGTCCCATTTTTGTGTTGGGAGAGGGAAGGAGCCTTCTTCAAAAACGCCTAAGCAGAGTGTTTTAAAGGAAGAAGGTTTTTGAAAGATAATTTTTAGCGCCATTTTCTTATTAATCCTTTGAGTTTTTTTATTTATTAATAAGCTGTTGTCTCGTGCTGTCAATGGTTCTTCAAAAATGTTTTTTATTTTTAACAGTTTCTTCGTGAAATCTTTATAAACTACAGTATATTTATATCATTAACGCTTTTTATGGAGAGTCATGTGCGGATTTCCGCAGTTTTGTTTTTGATGGTTGGGTTTCTTGCTCCATTTGGTCTGCAAGCTAATGTTGAATTTCAACCTCACCGCGCTTATTATACGATTACGCTTGCGGGCCGTCCAACGCTTCACACCGATATTACGGACGTACGTGGGACGATGATGGTCGAATATAATAAGGTGGGTGGAGGCTGGACAATTCAACAACTTTCTGAAGTGTGGCGTTATCACGATGACGACTCTGTTGAGCATATTAGATGGGGTTATGTAACATATGAAGCTGATGATGGTTCTCTTTTTAAATTTAATACCTTCCATAAAAAGAACGATCTCCTTGTTGAAGATATTCGGGGGATGGCAAAGAAAAAAGGGAAAGTGACTGAAATTGTTTATCAAAAGCCTCAAGAAAAGATTTTAAGCCTTCCCGAAGGGGTTCTTTTCCCTCTTCAGCAAATCAAAGAGATTTTAAAAGCAGCGCAGAGAAAAGAGCATATGTTTTCTGGAATTGTTTTTGATGGAAGCGGTGTTGAAGGGGCCTCTGAGATTGATACGTTTATTGGAGCTGAAAAGGTATCTCCCCTAAGTTCAGTCAACGAGAAGAACCAGCAATTTGCAGGACAGCCTTTCTGGTCAGTCCGTTTTGCGGTCTACGGGCTTGGAAAAACAGATTATGAACCCGATTATGTAACAACTCAAGAACTCCTTCCTAATGGAATCATTAAACAATATGTTATTGATGATGGAACTGTAAAAATTCGCGGTATTTTAGATCGAATTGAACTTTTAGGTAAAGAAGAATATTAAGGTTAGGAATAAAAATAAATTTCTACCTGTTCCTTTTTTCAATTAATAGTTAATTATGAGAAATGTTTTTTATGAGGGTTGTATGAATCGTCGTTCGTTTATCTTATTTACCTCCTTGCTTACCACTACTATCCTTTCGGCTGAGGCTAATCCTTTTAAAGAGATAAAAGAGTTAGAGAGCTTTCTTTCCATTATCAAAACAAAAAAATACAGATCAATTCCCTCTCCTCGAACTTTTTATGCAGATCCTTCTCATACAGCAGCAGGCGTTTTACATTATGCAATCGATAAAAAGAAAGGCCCCGTAATCCTTCTAGGCCTTCGAAATGATGAAGAAACATACTGTAACCTCGGGGGGATGAGCGATAACGATGAAGGAAATAAGCAAGCATCTATTTCAGGGACTCTCGCTCAAACGGCAAGTCGGGAAGTGGAAGAAGAATCGAATGGATACTATGCCCACCATCCTTATGACCTAGAGCGACAACCGTTTATAGATGTTTTAAGGAATAGAGAGAAAAAAGGATCTCTCCTTTATCGGATGTACTGGAAAAAAGTTCCTAAGGTTGAGGGCGATATTCTTTTCAAAGCGATTGAGAATGGTCAACATGCTCACAATAATGAGTATAAAGCTTTCAGTTGGGTCCCTGTCAAAAAAATTCTTGCTTCCCTAAACAAGGGAGAATCAACCATTACAATAAAAAAGGGTCAAAAAATTGAACTTTTTGAGCCTTTATTTACAACACTTTCAACTGATTCAGGCTTAGCTTTTTTGAACTCTATTGATGAAAAAGGAATAATTTCTCGCTTTGATAAGAATAAAAACCGACTTTACGTCATCGACGATGAGGAAGATGCATCTAGGGGAAAAGATGATTCTTCAAAAAAGAAAAAGAGTCTCCTACAACAGGCGAATTTTAAATCACATTGGGAACTACCAGCTGTTTCAAATGCTTTTCCACAGACTAACATAGAGGTCCTCGGTCCAAAAAAGAAAGTAATGGGTTACAAAGTTCCCTTTGTTCCTTTTGGAAAAAATGCTTGGGGACAAAAAAAACAAACGTTAACCTTGAGGGGGTTAAATTATACAAAGGAAATTTCTCTTTCCTCTGAGAAAGATGAAAAAGACTTTGCTTACGCGGTAGCTGCTCATGGAGCAGCCATGGTTGAGCTTAAAAATAAAGCAGAAGTTATCCGAAAAAAGGCAGGTATTAAAGATGATAAAAAAACACCTTCACTCGCTGTGGAGGAATGGAATCCTGATGCTGAACTTTCTTTAAGCCGGATTCATCTTCGCATTGTTTTAGGCGAAAAATTTAAAACCGCTGATGATTTCAAGAATGAATCTAAACCCCAAAGAGCTGCAGACATCGCTAATCTTCGCCTGTACTTAACGACTTACAAAAAAGTCGAGTATGACCAAAAAAAGGTAACACCTGAATTTAAGCGACAAATCAGTTTTTTAGATGAAGATCTAGAGACTTTTGCTGATATTCTTGAATGGGAAGAACAACACCACAATTACCCTTCTTTTTATCACGCAGCAACTGCAGAGATGAATAATCTCTGGTATACATTTACCCATTTACGAGAGCTTCTTTCCTTGTCTCCTCTTTTAGGACAAAAGATCGCCATGCGAGGAACCGATATTTACTTCCGCAATGTTACTACGATGAAGGATATTTTAGAAACTTTTGGTACTGAAGATTATGAAAATGGACGAGCCGCATTAGTTTTATGTGCTAACTACGTCCTTGCAGCAGGCCTTCAAACAACCCGAACAACCTCTTCTTCTATTGAATATTTTCTCAACAACCATAGTGTTGCCGCACCTAACATTGAAGAGAAATTTGCTGAAGCAACAGCTTTAGCAGGAATTGTTGGGCATTACCCTTATCTTCGTTCAGCTTTTCTCCAATATTTGGCTCATCGTAACCCAACTTTTGAGAATAGCGTTATGGTGGGACTTTCCATTCCTCCACACCTTTTAGATGATCATAGTGTTGTAGATTGTGGAAGTGGACCTTCGAATAGAGTTCTGGATATCTTCAAAGGAATTCAAAACGAATATGAAAACCATAAAGAAACCCCAGAACCTTTTGAAATAAGGTCCAAAGAAAAGAAAGATCTTATTCCCGAGGCTCGCATTTCTCTTCACCCTACTCTTGCTTTTCATTCAGAAGTTAAGATAAAAGCTTTCAACCGCTTTCCTTTAAGCGCGCCTGAGCAAAAGCTTTTTGAGAATGAAATGCGGCAAGCCACTCTCGGAACTCTTGCCGATTGGTTAACCTCCCACTCTAAAGTCATACCCGGTAGTTTTGCTGAGTATCCAGCTTTAAAACGTCTTTATAATTTCGCTTATAAAGCCATTACAGGTCAGGAAATCAATGAAATACCCGCTTCTGCAGCTTTTACCCATCTTATCAGAAATAATCACGTGGATGGGGTAAAAGAATTTGTAAAAACATTTCCCGCAATTCTAAATGAAGAGAAACTGGATCCACACTTTCTTGCTTTTGCCCTTTTAAGAGAAGATAAACAGGAAATGTTTAAATATCTTTCTAAAGGTCTTTTCAAAAAAAGTCTTGAAAGTCTTTTTAAAACGCCTAAAGAATTTTATAAAGCGGTTCGAGTTTGTCTACATATGAACTCACCCAATTCTTTAGATTATCTTCTCTCAAAGTATGATCTCAAAAGTATTAATGAAAAAATAATCCAAGCCTGGGTTAATGATCTGCAAGACGAGCATGCAAAAATCTTCAAAATATTTTTAAAGCATTTTGCAGAATATTCTCCTTCCATTTTAAAGTTTCTTTTTAAAAATGCTTTTGTCGACGAGAACTCTATAAATGCTCTTATTATAGAGGGAGTTCGGCCCCAACTTATCACAGAAGAATGGCTTAAAAGCCATCATGATAAGATATCTAACGGAAAATCCTCTTACATTTATTCGTTTTTCACCCTCATCCAAAACCATACGGTTGATTTAAGTAACGTTAGTGCCCAGATTTTAGCCTCCCTCTTTGAAGAATCTCTTTTAGAGAACCAAATAGAGGCTCTTCTTAAGTCTAA
>CALBSK010000096.1 GCA_937967795.1 uncultured Alphaproteobacteria bacterium
CAGGGTCTTTTCATTAAAAATACTTGATAGGTAATGTGTTATCCTGTCACCATAATATTTCTTAACAGAGGTTATGTTATGGCAAAGAAAAAAGATCCCTACGATGATATAGAACAATCGATGGATCTCCAAGTTTTTTTAGAGTCGGTTGTGGAAGGGTTTAATGATGTTCCAGATCCAAGAGAATCTGATAACCAATCTTATCCCTTGATGAGTCTATTGCTAATGATCTTATGCGCTATTATTGCAGGAGCCAACTCAATCAGTGGCATTCATCAGTATGTACGGCTAAAAATAGGGATGTTTAGTAAGTTGCTTGGTGCATCTAAAGCACCCTCCTATACAGTTTTTTGGTGGTTGCTGACCAGAATGGAGCCAGAGCCTCTCCAAGCTGCTTTCATTAAATGGGCAAGCAAACTTCCTGCAGATGTAAAGGCTAAATTTATAGCAATTGATGGCAAGCACCTGAATGGATTAGTTGGTGGAAAGGGTGTTCATCTCGTAGCTGCATGGGAAAGCTCTCATGGAATCTTATTGGGACAGGTGAAGGCTCAAGAAAAATCAAATGAAATTACTGCAATTCCAGAGCTTTTAGACACGATCGATATTAATGGCGCGAATGTGACCATTGATGCTGCAGGTTGTCAAAGAGGGATTGCTAAGAAGATTCGAGAAAAAGGGGGAGATTACACGCTTGCCTTGAAGGGCAATCAAGGAACGCTTCATGCAGAAGCCAAAAACTTTTACTCGCAAGCCCGAGAAGTGGGTTTTGCAGATGCGAATTGTAAAGTTAGTAAGACTTTGGATAAGGGGCACGGCAGGATAGAAGAACGTGAAGTAGTTGTGACAAATGATTTAAGTTGGTTAGATACACGGAGGGAATGGGTAGACATTAAATCCATGATAGAAATAACCTCCACACGTATTGTGAAAGGGAAAGAATCCATAGAAACCAGATACTATATATCAAGTAAAGAATGGTCTCCTGAGGAAGCGGGTTTAGCTATACGAAGCCATTGGTCAATAGAAAATCATCTCCATTGGAATATGGATGTGATTTTTAGAGAAGACGACAGCTTAGCAAATACAGGGCATGCAGCAGAAAATTTAGCAATGTTTAGAAGGATGGCTCTGGCATTAATTAAGGAAGATGTAGGTGGTACTGTGGGGATTACTCGGCGTAGAAGAGAAGCCGCATGGGACGATACTTACGCCCTACGTATTTTGGGTCGATTGTTTAAACAAGATGGTAAATCTTTTTAATGAAAAAGCCCTG
>CALBSK010000097.1 GCA_937967795.1 uncultured Alphaproteobacteria bacterium
TTCAAAACATGACAAGTTAAATTTTTACGTAATTTTTATCCATTTCATAAATTTGTTTTTTACCCTCCTCACAAAGACGAGAGAAAAGGGGGTGATTCCAATTTTCAAAGCCCCACCAGCCCTGAGAATACCCTTCACATCTCATTCTTGAATCTCATATAAAATGAAGATAGAATCACATTAATTAGGTATGCTAACAATAAATTCTCTTGTTTTTTCTAAATAGATTCCCATGTAAAAAATATCTTGGGAGGATAAAGGATTAAAATGGTTTATCGTTTTGTTTACGGGTTATGCTGTCTTATTCTTCTTGGTTTCGCTGGTCAGGAAATTTGGAAAAAGGTTTCCTTTTCTCCCCATAGTATTATCGAGGCTTCTTATGCGCAGAATCAACATCTAAACGGAGAAGGCGTTGTCGTAGCCGTTATTGATGAAGGATTTGATTCTTCCCACACATTTCTTAAGAACAACTTTAGCCCTTATCGATATAATACAAATAATAAGACAAGGGATATTTCTGAAACTTTCATTTTTGAAAGTGGAAAATATAAACCTGAAAGTCATGGAACACATGTCACAGGAATTATTTTATCTCTCGCCCCCCAAGCTGACATTATTCCTATTAAAGTTGGTGGATTTGGGGGGGACCAAGCTTTTGTTAAAGCTCTTCAAATTGCTGCCTCCAGTCCTGCTCATATCGTAAATATTTCCTTACGATTGAATCATACAGGACGAGGAATTAGCCCTAACGTTCGCACAGCACTCCTTCATCTTGCGAATGAAGGAAAACTAATTGTCATTGCCGCCGGGAATGAAAGCTCTTCTTTAATGAGAAGCACCTATACAGCGAGTCTTGTTGAATTAGCACATGCTCCCCTCATGAAGGGCCGCCTCCTTTTTGCTGGGGCTTCTTCATATAAAAATGGCGTAGAAACGCTAGCTGAATTTAGCAATTATCCAGGAAACAGTTCATTTGGAAAGGCGCAAACTTATTTTATCGTAGCACCGGGTGACCACATCAAATCCACGATTACAGGGGGACGATTTGGGGAAAAGTCAGGGACATCTATGGCAGCGCCGATGGTTGTAGGAGCTGCAAGTCTTTTGAAACAAGCATTTCCCCACTTCAAAGCCGAAGATATCGCTCACCTTCTTTTAATCTCTGCACGCAGGTCTTCCTTGGAAGGAAAAAACCTTCCCCAAGCACACTTTGGGGCCGGCATCGTGAACCTTCGATCTGCTCTCGAACGAGGTCGAACTCTTTAAGTCACGCCGCTAAATTTGAGAAGGAGATCTTTAAAGAAGAGAAGGTCATAACTAATTTTTTTTCTAATAAAAATGGTGGGCGTAACTGGATTTGAACCAGTGACCTCTACGATGTCAACGTAGCGCTCTCCCGCTGAGCTATACGCCCCTTTCATCTCTCAGAAAATATGGTATACCCGCGATTGTTCCTAACCGCAAGAAATTTACATTCCCCTTATACGAGGATTGGTAAAGTTGGCACCATAGCTTTTAGGAATGATAGAAATCTCTGTCGGATTATATATCGTATAATGAACCCCTTTAAGTTTTGCAAATTGAAGGGCTTCTTTTAAAGAGGAGAAAGACAGGTGAAGTTCAAGGGACATGTCTCGAGATTTAATCCATCCCATCAGAGGTTCAGGGATTAAAGGATCTTCTGTTTCAAAAGAAACACACCACTTTTTTGTTTTTCCTTGCCCCGATTGCATAACGGTTTTAGAAGGTTGATAAATTCGAACTGTCGTCATAAACCTTTCTCCTATGGTACTATATCATAGAGAAGATTTTTAAGGTAAACAAAAAATGCCAAAAAATACCCCTCCCTTTCCCATTGCTCGCCGTGGGTTTATGCTTGTTCTCTCTTCTCCTTCAGGTGTGGGAAAAACAACAATTGCTCGAGCTGTGCTGCAGATTGAAACAGAATTAGAACTTTCAATCTCTACAACAACTCGACCCAAACGAATCTCCGAAACAGAAGGAAAAGATTATCATTTCGTAGATGAGAATACCTTTTCCCAAATGGTAAAGAGCAAAGAATTTCTAGAACATGCTTATGTCTATGGTTATCATTATGGCACTCCTCGTGCTTCAATTGAAAAGGTGCTTACCTCGGGTGTGGATGTTTTATTTGATATTGATTGGCAAGGAACACAACAACTCAAGCAAATGGCCATGAGTGATTTAGTCAGTGTTTTTTTACTTCCCCCCACTATAAAAACGTTAGAAGATCGCTTGCATAAACGAGGAGAAGATTCTGGTGAGATTGTCCGCAAAAGAATGAACAAAGCAGGTGATGAAATTAGCCATTGGGCTGAATATGATTATATCATTATTAATTACACTCTTCAGGATAGCATTGATGCGGTCCGCGCAATCCTTCAAGCTGAAAGATTGAAAAGACGTCGTCAATTAGGGCTTGCTCAATTTGTGAATTCACTGAGAGGAGAGGATTAACCTCCCATCATCTCCCATGAAAGATTTTATTTGATCTCTTCATCATTAAGAGTAGAATTTTAAAATCGCACCTCCTAAGATAAGAGAAAATTTCTTTTAAGGATTAAAGATGAATTATTTATGGCTTATCGCAATAGGGGTAGGCACATTCGATGCCCAAGCTCAAACTGTAACAGGTGTGAAAGTCTCTGTAACAGCTGACTCTGCAGCAACCGCACGAGAAAAAGCCCTCGATCAAGCGCATGACCTTGCTTTTCAAAAACTTTTGAAAGAAAACTTTTCAGAGGTGGCAACTCCCCTTCCTTCTCATGATACAGTAATGAATATGGTCAGAGACTTTTCCATTGATCGAGAAAAAACAACACCTACAAGCTATACAGCCTCTCTTACATTTCAATTTGATGCCCCTCAAGTGCAAGCGTGGATGCAAAAACAGGATCAACCCTCCTTTCCAACACTCCATTCCACTCAACACTCCTCTAAAAACCAGAAAACTTTAAAAATAGAAAGTTCCTACAAAACTCTTTCGGAATGGCAAGATATTAAAAAAAAGCTGGAAGGAAGCCCTGAGGTTCAAAAAGTAGTTGTTCTCGCCTTCTCCCCACAGAGTGCCCATCTTGACGTTATTTTGGGAGGTGACATTGAGAAACTTCAACAAGATCTTCTCCTCAAAGGATGGCTTTTATCGTCTGGCAAAGAAGGCTGGAAAATCTCATCAAAGAAACCTTTAGGACAGTAATTTATTTTTATGAAACTCATAAAATTTAAGATATAATACATGATAAACACTATGAATCTTCCCAACTTCATCAGTCTTGCCCGCCTCTTTAGCGTGCCTTTAATTGTTTCCCTTATTCTTTCTAATCAATTGATGAGCGCCTTTCTTTTTTTTACTCTGGCTGGTCTTTCAGATGCACTTGATGGCTTTTTAGCGCGTATCTTTAAGTCCCGTACAACTTTAGGAGCTTATTTAGATCCTCTTGCGGACAAAGCTCTCTTAGTAGGAGTCTTTGTGGCCTTAGGGTTTACAAGACTTATTGATATGTGGGTCGTGATTCTTGTGGTGTTTAGAGATATATTAATTATCGGGGGGATACTCCTCCTCTTTCTTTGTAAGGGTACAATTGAAATGAAACCGTTGATGATTAGCAAAATCAATACAGTTGTTCAGTTATTGTATGCACTTTTTATTCTTGGCCAAGGAGAAATTCTTTTAGGTATTCCTCATTTAAATATGTATTTTGGTTATGTTGTTGCGTTAACAACCATGTTTTCTGGTGTAAATTATGTTAGAGTGGGATTAACTTACTTCAACACAATGGATACTGAAACCACGTGACTACAAATCGACAAGCATGGCTTTGGGGAGGAGCGGGCATCGCCTTTGTGGGAGCTCTTTATCTCCTTAAAAGTATTCTTATGCCTTTTCTTACAGGTCTTTTAGTCGCTTATGCCATGAATCCTGCCGTTAGCCGACTTGAAAAATCAGGAATCTCTCGCAATTTTGGCACTTGTATCATGATCCTTAGTTTTTTTCTTCTGATTGGACTTTTACTTTTTATTGCTATTCCCTTTATTCAAACAGAGCTTTTACGTTTGGCTTCTCATGTTCCTCAATATGGAGAACGAATAATGACAGCCTTCAAACCCCTTTTAGATGAAACCTCTCATTATATTCAACCTCATGATTTAGAGCGACTTCGTGAGTTTGGGAGTAGTTACCTTGGTGACGTCGTAACATGGGGAATTCAACTTTTAGCAAGGATTTTGACGAGCGGTCTCGCACTCGCTAATCTTATTTCCCTCATCGTCATCACTCCCGTTGTGGCTTTTTATTTTTTAAGAGATTGGAATAAGATGATTACAACGCTTAATCATTGGCTTCCACGTCCTTATGAACCTGTCTTAAAACACCTTTTTACAAAAATGAACCTCACGATAGGAGGCTTTGTAAGAGGACAAGCACTTGTTTGTCTTGTTGTTGGACTTTACTATTCTGTTGCTTTAACCATAGCAAATCTTGATTTTAGCCTAGTTGTAGGTATGGTTATAGGTGTAATGGCCTTTATTCCTTATGTAGGTGCGCTTCTGGGCTTTATGTTAAGTATAGGAATCGCTTTAGCTCAATTTCCAGATTGGTTTTCTGTTGGCATTATAGCTGCCATTTTTATAGCCGGGCAAACCTTAGAAGGATATTTTTTGATTCCTTATTTCGTTGGAGATCGCATTGGCCTTCACCCCATTTGGGTTATTTTTTCTCTTTTGGCGGGAGGCGTTTTATATGGATTTGTGGGAATCTTATTTGCCCTTCCAGTGGCAGCCGCTTTCGGTGTTCTTGTCAGATATGGTCTTGAACTTTATCTTAAAAGCCCTTATTATCTAGGGAAAATCTCTTCTCGTCAGAATAGATCTCGTGAAACAGCTCATTCTTCCTCTTGAACTTCCTCCCACCTTTAAGGATGAAAATTTCATTGTCTCTCGTTCAAATGAAGAAGCTTATCTATGGGTCATGCGGTGGCCTAATTGGCCTAATCACTGCCTCGCTCTTTACGGAGAGGCAGGATGTGGAAAAACTCACCTTTCTCATATCTGGAAAATTCATACAAATGCTCGATATCTTAAAGCTCAAGACTTTAACATCATTTCTTTAGAAACGCTTTTTGAAAGACCTCCTTTATTTATTCTTGATGAGGCCCACCTTATTGAAAAGGAAGAAAAGCTCTTTCATTTTTATAATCACCTTGTGGCATCCAAAGGAGGATTACTTCTTCTCTCACGAACGCCGCCTGCTCATTGGGAAAAGAACTTACCAGATTTACGCTCGCGGCTTCATGCCATACCCGCTTTAAAAATCCATACCCCTGATGAAGCTTTACTCTTCCAAGTCATTCAAAAACTCTTTAACGATTTCCAACTTCATATAGACGAGGCCGTGATCGGCTTTCTTCTTAAATATATGGAGAGATCTTTTGAGGCTGCTCGCGTTTGGGTTGAAACGCTCAACGTCTATGCCCTCACTCAAAACCGGCGTGTTACGATTCCGATGGTGAGGGAAGTTCTAGGAGAGAAAGAGGGGGCTGAAAAACATCTGTTACCTCTCCCTTCCACCACTCTAAATCTGCCCATGTATTAAGAGGAAACCGAAATCCAATAAGAGTCGCTGGCTTAAGACCCTCCCTCAAGATCTCAGGAAATACTTTTGTAAATTTTAAAGCTGCAAAAGCAATACCTGGATTGTGACCAATATAGAGAATCTTCTTCCGTTCATCTGAAACATGCCTAAGATGATAAAGGATAAGATCTTCAGGACTATTATAAAAGTCTTCCGAAATTTCAATCACCTCTGTACCGACAACAGAGCGCAAAGGTTCTAAAGTTTCTTGTGTTCTTAAAGCAGCAGAGCACATCACAAAATCAAAATTAATCTTCTTTTCTTGAAGATATTTAGCAACCATTTCTGCTTCTTCACGTCCTCTTTCATCCAAAGGACGATCAAAATCAGAAAGACTTTGTTCACGTGATTCGGCATGGGCATGGCGCATGAGGAAAAGCATTTTCATTGTATGAGTTTACCAAAAAGTTCGTAATTGTAAAACCCTAAGGAAATAAAATAACTTTCTTATCTATCATCTGAGCTTTTAAAGCTATCCTTTTCGGTCCAACGTATACAAAGCCATTTTTTTTAAAAAATCGGCTTTTTCGTGAAAGGGAGAAAGAACTTTAATAGCGTCTTGAAGAGAGGCCTCCGCCCTTTCATACAAAAGTGCAGGGTCCAGAAAGGTTATGAATGTAAATTTTTTCTCATCTTGCCCACACGGTTTGCCGGTTGTATTCTCCTCTCCACAAACATCCAACCAGTCATCCATCATTTGAAACGCTTGACCGAAAAAGAGACCATAAGATCTTAAGCTTTCTCGTTCGAAAGAAGCCCCCCTCCCTAAGATAGCCCCTGCTTCTGCAGAAAATCCAAACAAAACCCCCGTTTTCAAACGTTGTTGTTCAAGAAGATCTTTTAAAGTATGACGCGACCCTTCTTGACCTAGATCCATCATTTGTCCCCCAACAAGCCCTAATGAACCTATTGTCTCCGCCAATTTCTCTATGAGTAGAAGCCGGATTTCTGGAGAACCCTCCAAAGAAGAAAGGATTTGAAAAGCAAGAGGAATAAGGGCATCCCCCACTAAAATTGCTGTTGCTTCCCCAAAAGCTTTATGGCAACTGGGCTTCCCTCGCCTTATAGCCGCATTATCCATACACGGAAGATCATCATGAACAAGGGAGTAGGCGTGAATAAGTTCAATGGCGGCTCCTACTCTCAAAGCTTTTTGAGCGGGCACGTCAAACATTTGAGAGGAGGCATAGGTTAAAAAAGAGCGCAGACGCTTTCCCCCTCCCAAAACGCTAAAACGCATAGCCTCATGAAGGCGTGTTGTAGGGAGGGGAAGAATTTGATCTAAAAGGTCTTCAACTTTTCGAGCGACGTCGTGAAGACACTTTACAAAAGGATCACGACTTAAAGTCGGTTGGCTTTGTTGTAAGGGAGCCATCAATTCCTACGACAATCTGTTCAACGCGAAGGCGCGCTTCTTTAAGTTTTTTTTCACAATGGGCTCTTAAGGCAGCGCCTCTTTCATAAGCCTTCATGGCGTCATCGAGACTTGTTTTTCCTTCTTCAAGGTGACGTACAATCGTCTCAAGTTCTCTCATGGCTTCTTCAAAGCTAACGTTCTCAAGAGAGTTCATCAATTCTCCTATCGTGTGGGAACAGGCTGTTCCCCTTTATAATCATAAAACCCACGGTCTGTTTTACGGCCCAACCACCCGGCTTCAACATACTTTGTTAAAAGAGGACAAGGTTTATACTTACCATCTCCTCGTTCTTCATAAAGAACATTCATAATGAAAGCGCAAGTATCAAGTCCTATTAAGTCTGCAAGTTCCAAGGGGCCCATGGGATGATTTGTGCCTAAACGCATGCCTTTGTCAATGGCTTCAATGGTTCCTACCCCTTCAAAAAGAGCATACACAGCTTCATTAATCATGGGCATAAGAATTCGATTTACAATAAACCCCGGATAATCTTCAGAAACAGCCGATTGCTTGCCGAGCCGTTTGACAACTTCTTGAATGTCGTTAAATGTCGTCTGTGAGGTGGCAATGCCGCGAATCAATTCCACAAAATGTATGATAGGCACAGGATTCATAAAGTGCATACCCATGAATTTATCAGGTCTATCTGTTGCTTTACCAAGAGCTGTAATAGAAATGGAAGATGTGTTGGTCGCCACAAGACATTGAGGAGAAAGGAATGGGCTTAACTTCTTAAAAATGGACTTTTTAATCTCTTCATTTTCGAAAGCGGCTTCAATCACCAAATCACATTTTTTGAATTCTTCTAATTCCACAAAAGTTTGAAGGCGTTTCAATGCTTCTTCTTTTTCTTGGATAGAAAGCTTATTGCGGGCTACCTGTCGCTCAATGCTATGATCAATGACGGAAAGGCTCTTTTGAAGAACTTCTTGAGAAATATCACTTAAAAAAACTTTGTACCCCGCTAAGATACACACATGGGCAATTCCACTGCCCATTTGCCCAGCTCCAATAATACCAATATTTTCAATCATCGAATTTCCTATAATAAAAATGGCTCTAAAGATTGTATTTTTCTTTTATTCTTAAAAACAATTATTGCATAGAAGGGTAATAGTTTTTAATTCTATAGTAAACTTCATTAGCCATTTTCCGTTTATACATGTGAGTGGTCTGATTTCGGTCTTCTAGCATAAAGAGCCATAACTTCTCATCATTAATGAGCTTAAAGTCAAAGGCTTTTTCAAGGACACTCCGAGGAGAAGTGACGTCATATTTCTCATACAAGCATATCTTTTTGAGTGTTTTCCAAAAAAGCTCAAAACAAAATTCAAAGCGTTGAATGGTCGCATCTTTCACAAAAGAGGTTGTCGTTTCTGGTTCTTTTACTATTTCCTGCAATTGTTCAAGAGCTTCATTCAAATCTAAAAAAGAATCGTACCAGGGATAAACGTTGGACTTTCTTTCGAATAAAATGATCTTATCATTAAGTATATTCTGTCTGATAAGATCATTCTCTTTCAAAGAGCCAAAGCGAACGATATCAATGCGAAAGAGAGTATCTGCCTTATTAATAATCTCTTGAATTTTGAGCCAATCTGCCTGTGTTGCTGTAGGGCAAAGAATCGCAAGGTCAATATCTGAACGCTCGTTGTTCTCTTGTCTAGCACGGGAGCCATAAAGCCAAATCGCTTCCACAAAAGAAAGGCTCCTTAATTCATCATAAAAATCATATTGCTTAATATTCATGAGCTGAGTTTAACTTACTCTGGATCGTTCCTCAAGGAACCTTTCTTATCCCTTTAATTTTTGATGTAAGTTCGGGTAAAAGAATAAAAAGATCTCCAACCAATCCATAATCGGCGACCTGAAAAATAGGCGCATTGGGGTCCTTATTAATAGCGACAATGACTTTGCTCTCTTTCATTCCTGCAAGATGTTGAATAGCTCCTGAAATTCCCACTGCGATATAAAGATCAGGGGCTATAACTTTCCCTGTCTGACCCACTTGATAATCATTGGGAACGAATCCTGCATCAACCGCAGCTCTTGAGGCTCCAATCGCTGCTCCTAATTCATCTGCAAGAGCTTCTAGAAGAGAAAAATTAACTTTATTTTGAAACCCTCGTCCCCCAGCAACAACAATGGGAGCAACTGTTAACTCCGGTCTTTCGGAGATATTCTTTTCCCTTTTTATAAACTGAGGAGGAGATACGGATGGTTCTTTAAAAGGATAAGTTTCGATGGGGGCTTTGAAAGCACCTACGGTTGCTCTTTCAAAAACAGACGGTCGCACCGTCATTACTTTAATAGGATCTTCCGAAACAACAGTCGCTAAAACATTTCCAGCATAGAGGGGCCTTATAAAAGTTTTTTTGTCTTGGATAGCGATAACGTCTGAAATTTGAGCCACATCTAGCAATGCCGCTAGTCGAGGGAGAAGATTTTTTCCAAAAGTTGTTGAAGGAGCAAGGATAAATTCATACTCATTTGCAAGTTCTAAAAGAGTATCTGTCATGTTCTCAGCTATCAAATAAGAGAGAGACGGATCGTCAACGATCCACACTTTTTTAATGCCTTCATAAGATGAAATATCTTCCGCTACCTTTTGGCAAATCTTTCCCATCACGACAACATGAATGGGAACACTCAGCTTTTGAGCAGCTGTCACCGTTGCAAGGGTAGATTGAGCTAGGGTCTTATGATTATGTTCAGCGATAAGGAGAAGAGACATTAAATCACCTTGGTTTCATGGATAAGTTTGTCCAAAAGCTCGTCAACATCTTTGACTTTAACACCGGCTTTACGAGGAGAAGGCTCAGTCATATGAATCGTTTTAAGACGGGGCGTTAAATCAACAGATAAAGCGTCTGCTTTTAAAACCTCAAGAGATTTTTGTTTTGCTTTCATAATATTAGGGAGTGTTGCATACCGGGGTTCATTAAGCCTTAGATCTGTTGTTAGAATGGCTGGAAGTGACATTTTGAGAGTCTCAAGCCCTCCATCTACTTCTCGCGCAATCTCAACATCTTCTCCTTTAACCTTCAATTGCGAAATAAATGTGCCCTGAGGCCAATGGAGAAGAGCCGCCAGCATTTGCCCTGTTTGGTTAAAGTCGTCATCAATGGCTTGCTTTCCAAGCATCACTAAACGCGGCGTTTCACGCTCCACAAGAACCTTTAAAGTTTTCGCAACACCCAAAGGCTGCGTTTCAAGGGAAGTTTCCACATGAATGGCTCGGTCGGCTCCTAAAGCCAACGCCACTCTTAAAGATTCTTGACAGCCCTTGTCTCCGATCGAAACCGCTACGACTTCTGACGCTATCCCTTTTTCTTTTAGACGAATGGCTTCTTCAAGAGCAATTTCATCAAAGGGGTTAAGAGACATTTTGACCCCCGAAAAATCAATGCCCGTCTGATCTGTTTTGACGCGTACTTTAACGCTATAATCAACAACTCGTTTTAGTGCGGCCAAAACTTTCATTAAATGTGCTTCTTTCCTATTTTCTTTATTATTCGAACGGTACCGTGAATAAAAAGTACCTAAAATTAGAGAATTAATAAAAAGAATAAAGAGAAGAAATTAAAAAATATTTAATGAGGTTCTCAAGAGAAATTCGCAAGATAAGAATGGCCTATTATTCTATCATCCTATACGTGAGGAAGTTCCGTGAACAAAAATTATCTCAACCAAATATCAATGGATTTTCTTTAAGGCTGAGAGGTTAAACTGCGCAAGGAGGATTTCTTCATTTGCTTTTACATCTTTTAAATGATGGTTTTTCACGTGCCCATAACCTCGAATATGCTCGGGAAGAGAGGCAAGGGCCACCGCAAACTCATAGTTTCTCACGGAAATTTTTTCTAAGAGATGGTCTATTAAATTTTCATATTCTTTGATAAGGGCTTGTTCTTTTTTCCGGTCTTTCGTATAGCCAAAAATATCAAAAGAGGTACCACGTAGCCCTTTTAATTTTGCAAGAAGACGAAATCCGATCATCATCCAGGAGCCATACATTTGTTTCTTTAATTCTCCTGTAAAGGGATCTCGCCTTGCAAAAAGAGGAGGCGCTAAATAAAACTTCAGTTTCAGAGGTCCTTCAAATTGTGCGTAAAGTTCCTTCATGAAGGTTCCATCTGTGTAAAGGCGTGCCACTTCATATTCGTCCTTGATGGCCAATAGCTTTGCGTAATATTTGGCAACCGCTAAAGAAAAATCCTCTTTCTTCAATTTATGATCAAGGGCTTTGACTCGTTTGACTAATGTTTCATAACGATCGGCATATGCTTTATTTTGATAATTTGTTAAGAATTTTTTTCTATGAGCGACGATATCCTCAAAAGAGGTGGGGATAGGGTACAGTTTTTCGTCAATATCAATGCCTGCAGCCCTCTCTACGGTTTTTAAGTCAAGAACTGCATATCTCCCCCAACGAAAGGCTTGGATATTTAAAGAAACAGCTACATTATTCATTTCAATCGCTTTTTCGATCGCCTCGTGAGAGACGGGAATGAGTCCCTTTTGATAAGCGTAGCCCACCATAAACATATTAGACGTAATTGAATCCCCTAAAAGGCCTGTGGCTAAACGAAGGGCATCAATAAAATCAACTTTGTCTTTCCCGGCACTTTCAAGAATATCTTTTTTTAAGGTTTTATGATGAAAATTATAATCCGGGTTATGAATAAAATGTCCTGTAATGGATTGATTTTCATTGACAAGAACACTTGTTTTTCCTTTTATAATTTTATTCAATGTATGAGGGTTTCCTGTTACAACAATATCACACCCAAAAATAAGGTCAGCTTCGCCTTCATAAATTCGGGTATCATGAATATCTTCTGCGCGTCTTGCGATGCGAATATGGGAAACGACGGCACCTCCTTTTTGAGCAAGCCCCGTCATATCCACAATTGAACAGCCTTTTCCTTCTAAGTGAGAAGCCATTCCTAGAATAGCTCCCACAGTCACAACGCCCGTCCCTCCCACACCGGTGAGAAAAATCCGAAATGGCTTCTCAAGAGACGGTAATCGAGGATCAATCAAATGATCCATTAAATTTTCTGCTTTTGCTGAAGGACGGATTTTTTTGAGCGTGCCTCCATGAACACTGACAAAGCTTGGGCAAAACCCATTTATGCAGGAAAAATCTTTATTGCAACTCGATTGATCAATTTTTCTCTTACGTCCAAAGGCCGTTTCAATGGGTGTCACAGAAAGACAATTTGATTTTACACTGCAATCACCGCACCCTTCGCAAACACGCTCATTAATAAAAATGCGTTTGGCAGGATCTTCCATAAGCCCCCGTTTGCGTCTTCTTCTTTTTTCAGCAGCGCATGTTTGATCATAAATAAGGATAGAGGTCCCTAGCCAAAGCTTAATGTTCTCTTGCACTTGATCTAGTTGATCTCGATGTCCAATTTCAACACCAGGAGCGAAACCAAAACCCACAGGATATTTGGTGGGTTCATCACTTAGAACAACAATTTTTCTTACCCCTTCCGCATACACTTGCTGAGTAATCATCGCAACATTAAGGGGACCATCCACCGACTGGCCTCCGGTCATGGCCACCGCATCATTATAAAGAATTTTATAAGTAATATTTACCTTTGCGGCGATGGCTGCACGAATAGCCAGAAGTCCTGAATGGTAATAGGTTCCATCCCCTAAGTTTGCGAAAATATGTTTTTCATCTGTAAAGGGCGCTTGTCCAATCCAAGGAACACCTTCTCCTCCCATGTGGGTAAAAGTGGCCGTATTATGAGCAATCCAAGTTGCCATATAGTGGCAACCAATTCCTGCCACGGCTCGACTGCCTTCAGGGAGGTGGGGTGTAGACGTATTGTGGGGACACCCCGAACAATAAAAAGGAAGGCGAACAAGCTCGGGTTCTTTCTTCAATTCTCTTTGAAAGAGTTTGTCAAGCCTTTCCATTCCTTCTTTAACCTTAGAAGATCGCGTAAGACGAAGGAGACGTTGGCCTATCACGTGAGCGATTTCAGGAACATGGAGCTCAAAAATTTCTGGTAAAAGAGGGTTTCCTTCTTCATCTCTTTTCCCCACAATCCGTGGCCGCCTTCCTTCAGGAAGTCCGTAAAGAATATCCTTTACTTGCCCTTCGAGGAGAGGGCGTTTTTCTTCAATCACCAAGATTTCTTCTAAATCTTCGGCAAAGGTTTTAAGGCTTGTCGGCTCAAGGGGCCAGCTCATTGCCACTTTATAGATAGAAATTCCAAGATCAGCTGCTTCTGCTTCACTGAGTCCTAGATCTTCAATGGCTTGCCTTACGTCATGAAATGTTTTTCCACAAGTTACAAGGCCAAGACGCGGTTTTCTCCCCCGAAGAAAGGTTTTGTCAAGACGATTAGCTTTCACAAAAGCCTTAGCGGCTTCAAGTTTATAAAGGCGAAGTCTTCTTTCTTGTTCAAGAGGAGGATCGGGCCAACGAATATGGAGACCCCCTTCCGGCATTTGAAAATTTTCAGGAAGAAGGATCTGAGCACGTTGAGAAGAAACCGTAACAGAAGCAGATGTATCCACCGTATCCGCAATCACTTTAAAGGCAACCCAACATCCTGAATAACGTGAAAGAGCCCACCCATAAAGACCAAGATCTAAAACATCTTGTACATTGGATGGCACAAGAACGGGAATAGACGCATCGATAAAGGCGTACTCACTTTGATGAGGGAGGGTTGAGGATTTGCACGCATGATCATCTCCCGCAAGGACTAAAACTCCTCCATAAGGAGAAGTCCCCGCCATATTCGCATGCTTAAAAACATCTCCACATCGATCCACTCCCGGTCCCTTGCCATACCATATAGAAAAAACACCTTGTACTCGTCCACCTTTGAACAGACCGGTTTGTTGACTTCCCCAGACGGCTGTGGCTCCGAGATCTTCGTTAAGGCCTGGCACGAAAGTAATGTCGTTTTCATCTAAAAATTTTTGAGCCTTCCAAAGGGTTTGATCATATCCCCCTAAAGGAGATCCACGATATCCGGATATAAAACCGGCGGTATTCAATCCTTGAGCTAAATCTCGTCTGCGTTGCATCAAAGGAAGCCGCGCGAGAGCCTGCACACCTGTAATAAAAATCTGACCTTCTTCAAGTGAATATTTATCGTCTAAATGAACTGTCCTGAAGGGCATCGTTGCCTTTCTCCATTTTACCTTTCCTTAGGAATAGGCTAAAATTATAAAAATTAAGTTAAAGAGTGTGATATAATAAAAATGATAAAAACCCCTTTAAATATCTTTAACAAAGGCCTATATTCAAGATGTCAGGGAAGCTTGACTATGGTGATAAACGTCTTGCGGAATAGGCGTTACGGACCCGGGGGCGGAACCCGGCACCTCCACCAGAAAAGTTTATGGGGGTGAATTAGGATCGACGTGCGTAGTAAAGGTTAGATTTTCACTCGGCATGGTACCACCGATATCGGGCTAAACACATAAATGCAAAAACAGTAAATGCATTTGGTCGTATGGTTGCTAACTTAGAGCATAGCAATCAGAATGGGGTAAAAGTTGCCGCTATGGCCGCTTAATCTTATTAACGATCGCGGTTTGAGGGGCACCGGGCAACAGAAGCCCCTCACTGATTTTAGAGACGAGGAACAGGTCGGTGGACGGATTTAATTACGAAGAAATGGTGCAAGAAGGTTTACGAAACGTTGTTCGTGAGGCTCTTCAATTAACCGTAGCGGAAGGTCTGCCAGGACCGCATCATTTTTATATTGGCTTTAAGACCGATTATTCCGGTGTTCAACTTCCTGATTATCTCAGAGAACGTCATCCTGAAGAGATGACGATTGTCATTCAACATCAATATTGGGATCTTGAAGTTGATAACCATGGGTTTTACGTTACCTTAAGCTTTAGTGACTCTCAAGAGCGTATCTACATTCCCTTCCACGCTTTGATAAGCTTTATGGATCCTTATTCCAAGTTCGGGCTTCAATTTACGCCTCCTCCTTTTGAGAAAGGTAAAGAGATGCCGGTTGTAGAAATCCCTCACTTAAAAAATACAGAGGATAACGTTATTACTCTTGATAAGTTCCGGAAGAAATAAAATACGCTGAAACTACTAACACACGCCCTGTTATCTCGAGCTTGTTTCGAGGTTTTTTTGAAAATATTGGGGAAGTTGCTGGAAAAATTCAATATGACATGATGTTTAGAGAATTTTAATGGGTCACTCCTTAACCTTCTGGATTCTCAAGATTCAGCATTTCCGTATGGGTGTCATACGCAAAGAGCTCAGAATATCTTCCCCAGTTAATAACGATTGATAGATTTTTATGAGCGTCTTCGGAGGGCATCATATTCTTGAGTTCTTTTAAAAACTTTTCCTTGGCAATATGTTTACGGGGATGATCTTGTAGTGCATGATAAATGTATTTTGCAAAGGGAATATGACGCATCAAGTGATAAGCAAAAACTTTTTTCCTCTCCAAAATATCAGCCTTACACAGGGCCTTTCCAGAATGGGTGAGCTCAATGTCTCCCTTTGAAATGTGGGCGAATCCTAAAATCTCAAGAGCTTCAAAAAGAGGGAGGGCTTCCTTTGCTGAGAGGTATTCTGACTCTGCCAAAGCAAAAATATCCGCTTTACCATGATAGGGCGGCTCTAACAAAGCATCCATTAGTCCTTGAAGTTTATGAATAGAAATGTCGGGAAGTCGATAATCCATTCCAACAACAACTTTAGCGCTTTCCCCCTTTTTAAGAGCGGAGAGGGGCTCTGCTGCTGTCAATAAAGTTGTGTAGACAGCATCCACAAGATCTTGAAAATGATGGCTTGTATTATCCCTTGGATAGAGGAGAGGAATCGGAACTTCTTTAAGAATACGTCCTGGATCATGATTAAGAATGATGAGACGGTTCGCAAGTTCTACCGCTTCGATAACACTGTGAGAAACCATCAAGATGGCTTTCGTTGGAATCCGTTTTTCAATCCAAAGCTCCATAAGATCATCGCGAATATTCTCGGCTGTCAAAACATCTAAAGCAGAAAAAGGTTCGTCCAAAAGCAAAATATCAGGATGAACGACAAGGGCGCGCGCAAAACCAACACGCTGACGCATCCCCCCCGATAACTCTTTCGGGTAAGCCGATTCATAGCCATCAAGACCAATAAGGTCGATGACTTCAAGAGCGCGTTTGCGTCTACGTGAAGGGTTCAACCCCAAAGCCTCTAGTCCTAGTTCTACATTCTCTAAAACATTTAGCCAGGGGAAAAGAGCGTGAGATTGAAAAACCATGGCAACGCGTGGGAAATCATTTGTAAATTTTTTTCCCTCATAAAGGATTTCCCCTTCATTCGGCTCAATGAGGCCGGCAAGGATACGCAAAAGAGTCGATTTCCCACATCCTGATTTTCCTAAAATAGCAACAATCTCGTTTTCTTTGATACTCATTTGAATATGGTCAAGAATAGGTGTTTGGTTTTGAGCCTCCCCAAACGATTTGGAAATGTTGTTAACCGTTAATAGATCTTTTGCCATAAGTGCTCTCTAATCTAAACGATAGCGCGTTGTGGCAAAAACATAAAGAGGATGCCATAAAATTCGATTTAAGATGAGCACAAAACAAGAGAGGACAACAACTCCCAGCAAAACTCTAGCATAATCTCCTGCAGCCGTTGCTGCTGCGATGTAAGCTCCCACACCGTTTGCTTCAATAGTTTTTCCTCCCCAACTTACATATTCAGCTACGATGCTTGCATTCCATGTTCCTCCCGCAGCTGTAATAAGTCCTGTGATATAGGCCGGAAAAATACCTGGTAAATAAAGTCTTTTCCACCTTAGCCATCCCCTCACATGAAAATTATTGGTCAGTTCTTGGAAATCAAAGGGGAGTGAACTCGCCCCCCCCATCACATTAAATAAGATATACCATTGGGTGCCCAATATCATGAGGGGACTGAGCCATATATCAGGAGAAAGCTGGAATTTAATAATGAGGCCTACCACGATAGGAAAAAATAAATTGGCGGGGAAAGCTGCTATGAACTGGACCCAAGGCTGTAGGCGACTTGCAAGACGTTGATTAAGCCCAATGATTACACCTATAGGAACCCAAATAAAAGAAGCAAGCCCACATAAAATTACAACTCTTAGGAGAGTCATAAAAGCAAGCAAAAAAACCTGATGGATTTCGGTGAAAGAAATTCTTGCAAACATATAAGAATAAGCCTTAGTCCCATAAAATAGGAAAACAAACAAGAAGAGAAAAAAAGCGGAAAATAGAAAAGTCTTCTTAAAAAAAGGACTCGTGTGGGTATGATCTTTTTTTAAACGAGAAATTCTTAGGCTGAGGTTTTGGAAAATAGCGTTTAGCATACTTAAAAAGTGAAACCAGAGGAGGTTCAGAATCTGAAAAATCCGCGCCCTTCTTAACATGGTTAAAACCCAAGAAGAAGGGGGTTCTGCATGAGAAACGAGTTCCGCTTTAAACTTATCGCTCCATGCCAAAAGGGGACGAAAAAGAAATTGATCATAAAGAAGAATCACGATCAACATCGTCAAGATCGCATATAAGATGGCGCTTAAGGATTCTTGCCTTGAGGCCAGTGCGATATACGATCCAATACCCGGGAGAAGGACAGTATGACCTGATACTGTGATCGCTTCAGAGGCAACAACAAAAAACCATCCCCCCGAAATCGACATCATTGTATTCCAGATAAACTGGGGAACCGCATAAGGAACTTCCATGCGCCAATAGCGTTGCCAAGAAGAGAGACGATAAAGAGTTGCAACTTCAGTCAGTTCTTTTGGAACATTTTTAAAAGATTGATAAAGGCTAAAAGTCATATTCCAAGCTTGAGACGTAAAAATAGCAAAAATAGAAGCGCATTCAACCCCCAGCAGACTTCCTGGAAAAAGAGCGATAAAACCCGTTATCGTAATCGATAAAAATCCTAAAATAGGGATAGATTGAAGAATATCAAGAAAGGGAATGAGAATAAGCTCCGCCTTCCGATTCTTAGCTGCGAAACTTGCGTAGATAAAGCTGAATATGAACGATAAAATAAGAGCAAAAAACATACGCAGAACGGTTTGGAGTGCGTAATAAGGAAGATTAAGAGGATCTAGAGATAAATCATCTGTTAAGGCAAAGGGAATACCCATCTTACGGCTTCCCCAAATGAGAAGCGTAATTGCCGTCATAATAACAACAAAAGCAATTCCATCCCATGGAGAGGGACGTAAACGTAAAGATGAGATAAAATGACTAAGTTTTATTTGGAGAATGAGATTCCTCACTTGTTTTTGTTTCTAAAAGAATATATCACACTCTGTAAGAAGGCGGGAATTAAGAATTATAAGAAATAAAAAACAATTCAGGAATATTTCAATTGCGTACTTTCATTTTAATAGCCTTTTGGGGGATATGCCTTGTGGGCTGTGCTGTGGGACCCGATTTCAAAACACCTGAACCTCCTGCAGCAGATTCTTATACGGAATCAAAGTTGTCAGAGGAAACAGCCCAAGCAAAGGGAGCGGGAGGTCAAGCCCAACGTTTTCTTTTAGGATACGATATCCCGGCTTGTTGGTGGCATCTCTTTCATTCAAGGTCCCTCAATGAGTTGATACAGAAAGCCCTTAAGAATAGTCCCAATTTTCAAGCAGCTCTTGCAGCTCTTCGTCAATCCGAAT
Organism: uncultured Alphaproteobacteria bacterium; assembly: GCA_937967795.1. Classification (GTDB taxonomy): domain Bacteria; phylum Pseudomonadota; class Alphaproteobacteria; order UBA9655; family UBA9655; genus UBA9655. The sequence goes on from CALBSK010000097.1 coordinate 18,744, forward strand.
CAAATTTACAAATCTCGGTGGCTTCTCTTTATCCTTTTGTCGATATTCAGGCTTTCCCTGAAAGGCAACGATTTAATCCTGCTATATTTGACGTTCAATCATCACCCGTTACCTTTAATCTTTTCAATGCGACCGTCAATGTTTCTTATACGTTGGATGTGTTCGGCGCCATCCGACGCCAAATTGAAGCCTCAGAAGCTCAACTGGATTATCAAAAATTTCAAGTCGAAGCCGCTTATTTAACTTTAACTTCCAATATTGTCACAACAGCCATCACAGAAGCTTCTTTAGAGGCACAAATTCAAGCTACGAAAGAGTTTATTGCTTCCCAAGAAAAAATCTTAAAAATAACACAGCAAAAGCTTGATTTGGGAGGCGCCTCTCAGCTAGACGTTCTCGCTCAAGAAACACAACTCGCTCAAACGCGCGCGGCCCTCCCTCCCCTCCAAAATAATCTGGCTAAAATCCACCATGCCCTTGCGGTTTTGATTGGAGAATTACCAAGCGAGAGTAAGCTCCCTTCCTTCACTTTAAAAGACTTACATTTGCCAACGGATCTTCCCCTTAGTGTTCCTTCGTTGCTTGTTCAACAACGCCCCGATATTAGAGCCGCGGAAGCGCTTCTTCATGTTGCAAGCGCTCAAGTGGGGGTCGCTACGGCCAATTTATTCCCTCAAATTACCCTTACAGGAGGATATGGGTGGACCTCGGATCGCTTGCAAACTCTTTTTCAACACGACTCGAATATTTGGAATGTGATAGCCAATCTTTTACAACCTGTTTTTCAAGGAGGAAGCCTCATTGCTAAACGCGAAGGTGCCATGGCGGCTTTTGATCAAGCTTTTTCTCAATATCGGCAAACCGTTCTTCAAGCTTTTCAAAATGTGGCTGATACTTTACGGGCGTTAGAACTTGATGCTCGGCAACTTCAAATTCAAACGGCAGCCGAAGAGTCCGCATTTAACGCTCTTACCTTGACGCAGGCTCAGTATAAATTAGGAGCCGTAAGCTATTTAAATTTATTGAATGCTGAAACCCAATATCAGCAATCCCGTATTGGCCGCATTCAGGCCCAAGCGGCTCGGTATGCGGATACAGCGGCTCTTTTTCAGGCTCTGGGAGGAGGATGGTGGAATCGAAAACCATTCTGTAAGCTTCCGGAATGAGGAAAATACTAGGGGGACGATTTATGTCAAAACGTATGTTGATCATGCTCATTCTGACAGGATTCCTTTTTGGAAGTATTTTCGCTTATAAGGGTTTTCAGGCTTATATGATAAAAAAATATATGAAGGCGAATGCTCATCCTCCGAGCGTTGTCTCAGCTTGCACGGTTATCTCGACGCCCTGGCAACCGAAATTAACAGCCACAGGAAGCTTGCGCGCTATTAATGGCGTTGATATCACAACAGAAATAGCGGGACTGGTTAAGAAAATTGTATTTACACCAGGTCAGAACATTCAAGCCGGGGATGTTATCCTTGAATTAAATGCGGATACGGAAATAGCCCACCTAAAATCTCTTGAAGCTCAAGCAGATCTGGCTTTAATTACGTTTAAACGTGATAAAGAACAATTTGCTGTTCAAGGCGTAAGCCAAGCTACCCTTGATGCTTCTGAAGCCGATTTTAAAAGTAAAACGGCTCAAGTTACCGAACAAGTGGCTCTCATTGAAAAGAAAATCATTCGTGCTCCTTTTAAAGGACGTCTTGGGATTTCAGCTGTTAATCTAGGCCAATATTTAAATCCAGGGGATAAGATTGTCACCCTCCAATCTCTCGACCCTATTTATGTAGATTTTTATGTGCCTCAACAAGCCGTCCCTCAACTTGCTGTCGACCAACCTGTTATCCTGGTAATTGACACCTACCCCGGCGTTTTGTTTAAGGGAAACATTACCTCAATGAATCCAAAAGTTGATTCTATAACTCGTAATATTGAAGTTGAAGCAACCCTCTCTAATTCACATAATAAATTGTTTCCAGGGATGTATGGTTTGGTTGAAATTAATACAGGTTCTTCCAAAGATTATCTTACGGTTCCTCAAACAGCTTTGAGTTATAATCCTTATGGAGATTTGGTTTATCTTTTAAAAGAAAAAGAGAAAGATAAAAAAGGAAATTCCGTTTTTGTGGCACATCAAAAATTTGTTGTTGTTGGTGAAACCCGCGGTGATCAAATTCAAATCTTAAAAGGAGTGGAAAAAGGCGATCAAGTTGTCACCGCAGGTCAACTTAAATTGAAAAATGGAAGTCTTGTTATTATTAATAATGATATCGTTCCTACCAATGACTCTATGCCTCATCTCCAAAATGAATAAACCAAAGGGCTTGGGATGAAATTTACAGACCTTTATATTCATCGACCTGTTCTTTCCTGTGTCGTGAGTTTAATGATTCTTGTGTTAGGATTACGGTCCATGGATCTTCTTCCTATTCGTCAATTTCCTTTTACCCAAAATGCCGTCGTCACCGTTACAACAACTTATACAGGTGCAGATCCAGAACTTGTTGCAGGCTTTATTACAACCCCTCTTGAACAGTCCATTGCCCAAGCCAATGGGATTGATTATCTAACCTCTATCAGCACTCAAAATGTAAGTACGATTCAAGCCACCTTACGTCTTAATTTTGATCCTGGGAAAGCCCTTACCGACATTAATACAAAGGTAAATGCTGTTTTAAATCAACTTCCGAAAGATGCCCAATTACCAATCATAACAGTTGAAATTGGAGATCTTCTAGATTCGATGTATATCGGATTTTATAGTGATATTCTTCCGAGCAACAAAATTACCGATTACTTGATCCGTATCGTTCAGCCCAAACTTCAGGCTGTCCCCGATGTTCAGATAGCTGAAATTCTTGGGGGAAGACAATTTGCCATGCGGGCCTGGCTTGATCCCGTCAAAATGTCTGCTTTGGATGTAACGGCCTCAGATGTTTCTCAAGCCTTAACATCAAATAACTTTATTTCCGCTGTGGGGCGCACAGATGGTCAAATGGTCACAGTTAATCTCACAGCAACAACAGGTCTTGAAACCCTTGAGGCCTTTCGTAACCTCATTGTGAAAGCGACAGATAAAGCGATCGTGCGGCTCAAGGACGTTTCAACCGTATCCTTAGGCGCCGAAAATTATGATACAGCCGTTAAATTTGATGGGAAGGAAGCAGTTTATATTGGTATCAAAGTGACACCAGCAGCGAATCTTTTAACTGTTATTGAAAACATTCGGACCATTTTCCCATCGATTCAAGCCCAACTCCCCGAAGGATTAAACGGGAAAATTGTTTACGATGCAACGAAGTACGTCAATGCCTCTATTCATGAGGTCGAGGGATCTTTAACAGAAGCCGTTGTCATTGTTATCTTAGTCATTTTTTTATTTTTGGGGTCTCTTAGAACCGTCCTCATTCCTATTGTTGCCATCCCTCTTTCGCTTGTTGGGGCTTTTTTCATCATGTTTCTTCTGGGATACTCCATTAACTTATTGACACTCTTGGCTTTGGTCTTATCCATTGGTCTTGTCGTGGATGATGCCATTATCGTCGTTGAGAATGTCTATCGTCATATTGAAAACGGTATGAAACCCCTCGAAGCCTCTCTTTTAGGAGCACAAGAACTTGCTAGTCCCATTATTGCTATTTCTGTGGTGCTGATCGCCGTTTACGTTCCCATCGGATTTATGGGAGGACTAACGGGTGCTCTTTTCTCGGAATTTGCTTTTACATTGGCCGGAGCTGTTGCGGTTTCTGCCCTCATTGCTCTTACACTTTCCCCTATGATGTGTTCGAAATTTTTAAAAAGCACCAGCCAAAATCGATTTACCGTTTTTATTGATACTCATTTTACAAAGCTTGAAAAGAGGTATGAGAATATTTTACATCAATCTCTTAATCACCTCTCCGTAACAGGTGTTTTTGCGATCATTATTTTGGTCAGCATTTATTTTCTTTATGGGGGCTCTAAGTCGGAACTAGCTCCTCAAGAAGATCAAGGTATTGTGGTTAATCAGTCGATAGGAGCCCCTAATGCAGCTCTTGGTCAAACAGAACTTTATTCAAGCCAAGTTTACAAGGTTTTTTCAAGTTTTCCTGAGTCAGACCATGTTTTTCAACTTGATGGATCAACAGGTTTTAACATTGGCTTGGGAGGGATGGTCCTGAAACCTTGGAATGAACGCACGCTTACAGCCAGTCAATTGCAACCCAAAGTTCAAGGACTTCTCTCTGATATTCCTGGAGCGAAAATAGCGGTTTTTCAACCTTCCCCTCTTCCAGGGGCAGGGAGTGGATTGCCTCTCCAATTTGTTATTCAAACAACAGAATCTTATGAACGATTAAATGAAGTGGCTCAAACCATTATAGAGAAAGCTTTTCAGAGTGGAAAATTTGCCTACCTTGATTCTGATCTAAAGATTGATAAGGTTCAAACAACTATTGAACTCGATCGTGATAAAGCGGCCCTTATGGGACTGAATATGCAAACGTTAGGAAGTATCCTTCAGTCTGCCCTGAGTCAAGGATACGTTAATTTTTTTAACTTTTTTGGGCGTTCGTATAAGGTCATTCCTCAAGTCATGCGAGATGAACGCATCAATTATAATCAAGTTTTAAACTATTATATAAGAGCAGCTGATGGAACATCAGTCCCTCTTTCTACCGTAGCAAAACTTAAGACAACGGTTGTTCCCGAATCTCTTAACCATTTCCAGCAACTGAGATCCGCCACGATATCTGGTGTTCCAAATTCCGGAGTCACATTAGGGGAAGCCATTAAGACCATGAAGGGAATCGCAAAAGACGCCCTTCCTCAAGGGTTTTCGGTAGATTATGGGGGAGAATCGCGACAATATGAACAAGAAGGAAATTCATTCCTTGTCACTTTCCTTTTTGCCATTATTATTATTTTCCTTTCTCTTGCAGCTCTTTTTGAGAGTTTTCGCGATCCCTTTATCGTTTTGATCAGTGTTCCTATGTCAATTTGTGGAGCAATGATTTTCATCTATTTAGGAGTGGGGGGGGCAACCCTTAACATTTATACACAAATTGCTCTCGTCACATTAATTGGTCTTATCACGAAACACGGCATTCTTATCGTTCAATTTGCCAATGATCTTCAACAGATGGGAAAAAGTAAAAGAGAAGCGATAGAGTTGGCAGCTGGCATTCGTTTGCGTCCCATCTTAATGACTTCTGCCGCTATGGTTTTAGGCGTTATTCCCTTAATCACGGCAACAGGGGCAGGAGCTGTCAGCCGTTATAGTATTGGACTTGTGATTGCTTCAGGCATTTCGATTGGAACTTTCTTCACCCTCTTTGTTGTTCCTGCTATATATATGTTGTTGGCAGAAAAAATTACAAAATAGGAATGAATACGACAAGTTATCATAAAAACTTAATTAAATTTTAAGATTTTTTCTTGACTTTCTGTGAAATAGAATTCATCATAAATCATAGTCCTAGCTTTAATTAAAGAAGAACAAAACGTATGATGATTCATCCAAAGGCAAGAGCTATCATTTCGCAGTTATCCCTTCCTTCACCCATACAAAAATATTTTTCTAACCTCGATTGGGAAATTGATCTTAGTAATAATACAAATCCTTATGAGGGAACCTTTTCTGAGTACCCGGATATTAAACAGGATAAACTCAAAGAACTCTATTTAAGAGTAATTTTTTCTTTAAATTCCTTTAACAAAGAAGCGCGACAAAATCTTACCTCCGAAAATGTTCTCTTTACGGTGGGATCAATGGAAGGTTTGGACTTATTATTGAGAACTTTTTCAGAACCTAATAAAGATATCATTTGTGTTGTCTCCCCAACTTTTCCCGCTTATGAACATTGGGCCCTCCTTCATAATTTACGAATAAAAAAGGTTCCTTTTTTAGGAAATGATCTCAATAAAATTGATATAGAAGAAGTCATAAATACTCATCCTAAGATGATTTTTTTATGTAACCCAAATAATCCAACGGGTACAAAAATTGATGATGAAGTTCTTCAAAAATTGTGCGAATCCCTAGAAGGATTCGTCATCGTTGATGAAGCCTATATTGAATTTTCTGATCAGCCTTCTTCCATTTTTTCTTTAAATAAATTCAAAAATTTAATTATTCTTCGAACATTCTCCAAAGCTTGGGGACTGGCAGGTGTACGTTGTGGGGCGATTATTGCCGATCGACTTATTATTAATGCCTTAAGATATGTACAACTTCCCTTTGGGTTTTCATCTTTCTCTCAAGAAAAAGTAAGGGAAAAATTGCTACGGCCTAATTATACCATTGCTTCCTGGGAAAAAATTAAAATAGATCGAAAAAATTTAATTGACACATTGTCAAATTTATCAGGAGTGGAAAAGATATTTAAAAGTGATGCCAATTATATTATGCTTATTCTGAGTAATTTTCAAAGAACTATGGAATTATTAATAGAACACAAAATAAATGTGCTTAATTGTTCAGCATATTTCCCTGATGCCATAAGGGTATCCTTGGGAACGCAAGAGCAAAACACGAAATTTCTGGAAGTGATCTGCAAGGCATCCAAGTAAGAGACAAAAGATTACGTTTCCCACGATCAAATTAGATATAAGCTTGAATTCTTTTCAAAATTAGCGTAAATAAAATTAACTCATCGGGGTGCTCTTGTTGGAAGAGCTGAGATAATACCCGTGAACCTGATCCGGGTTATGCCGGCGGAGGAAATGAGATGCTCAAATATTTACTTGCTTTTGTCCTATTTTTGAGTCTACCCCCCCTTTACGGAAAAGAAACACTCACCGTTTATACTCACTCAGCTTTTATGTCTGCTTCTTATGGACCAGGGATTCCCATAAAAGCCGCCTTTGAAAAGATTTGCAAATGTGAGGTGAAGTACGTCACTCTCGATACAATACCCCTTGTGATGAATCGGGTGAACCTTGAGAGAGAGAACACGAAGGCTGATGTTATTCTGGGGCTTGAGGATATCGGTTTAGATGTTTCTCACATTGAAAAACTCATTCCTTATGCCTCTCATTGTCTCGCTTTTGTCTATGATGCACAAAAAATTCCGAATCCTCCTCAAACGTTAGATGAGCTCATCAATTCCCCTTATCAAATCATTCTTCAAGATCCACGAACGAGCATAACAGGCTTAGGGTTTCTGGTTTGGATGAAGAAAATTTATGGAGACCAAGTCGTTGAAAAATGGAAAACCTTAGCTTCTCATGTTTTGACTTTTACGAAAAGCTGGAGCCAGGCCTATCCTCTTTTTAAAAAAGGAGCCGCCCCGATCGTTTTCAGTTACACAACAGATGCTCTCTACAATGAACTTGAAAAAGGAATGCCTCATCTTAAAGCTCTCCACTTTCCCGAAGGACACCTTTGTTCAAATATTTATGCGGGTAAAACAAAGGTCACTCAACACGCTGCTCTCGCCGATCAATTCATGGCCTTTCTCTTGTCTCGAGAAGCTCAACAGATCATCGCAACCCATGGATGGATTTATCCAAAGGGAGAGATGCCCGAGGCTTGGCGTAAAACTAAAAATTATCAACCTCCCCCTTCTTGGATTTCTTATTCTTCCCAAGAAGTCGCTGATTTTAAAAAGGCGTGGATTCAAGAATGGCTTGAAGGACTGATGAAGTGAGTTACGAGCTTTATGTCTTCTGGTTTACAGTTAAGCAAGCCGCTCTTTCCACCCTTTTCACTATTCCTTTGGGTGTTTTGATTGCTCGTGCTATCGTGTGGAACAATACCTACAAACCTGCACAGATTTGTTTAAAGATTTTAGGACTTCCCCTCATCACCCCCGCCCTCGTAGGAATATTGGGGTTTATGAGTTTAGCAAGTCCCTTTTTTAATATTTATAGTCTTCTCGGTATTATTGCCGTTCATGTGGTTGTTTACAGTCCTTTCGTTGCTCTTTTTATGATTAATGCCTGGCGATTCATTCCGGAAGAGCATTATCGTTTATCTATTCAACTTCATTTTTCTTCGGTACATGTTTTTAAGTTTGTTGAAGTTCCTCAATTACGCAAACCTCTTTTAGAAATCTCTTGGGTTTGTTTTTGTCTATTTCTGAATAGCTTTACGACCATCATGATTTTAGGGGGGGGGCCTCAAAAAACAACCCTAAGCGTGGCCCTTTATCAATCGTTTTTCTTTTTTTATGATTCTAAACAAGGGGTTAATTTTGCAAGCGTTCAGCTTCTTCTTACTTTAAGTCTTGCCATCTTCACGATTGTTTTTAAAGTTCTTCCTGTGGGATCTTCTTTAAAAGCACCTGCCTTTCCCAATCTGTCTGCTCCCTTTCAAAAACCCATCATATGGCTTGCGGGGATGCTGGTTTTTCTTCCTTTAAGTGTGGTGATCGTGCCTTCTCTTATGATTCTCCCTCAGACGCTCTGCAATCCTCTTTTATGGAAATCCTTTCTCAAGAGCTTGTCTTTAAGCCTTTTTATTGGTCCCATTAGTGTCATACTGACTCTTTGCTTGGTAAGGTATGAAACCCTTTTTACAAAACCTCTTGCCTCTCTTTATCTTTTGGTTCCACCGGCCTTTATCAGCACTCTTTTATTTATCTTTTCCCTTAAGTTTCCTCAACTCTCACCCGAGGTTTTTCTTATCATCATACAACTCTTTATCATCTTGCCTTTTTCTTTTCGTTTGCTCCGAGGGCCTTATACGTCTCTTCAAGCTATTTATAGGCCTACGGCCATAAGCCTTGGATTATCTCAATGGCAACGGTTTCATCTTATTGAAGGGCCCCTCTTAAAAAAGCCCCTTGCAACGATTTTAGGACTCGGATGTGCCTTATCTTTAGGAGATTTTCAATCCCTCGCTTTTTTTGAGAGCCCTGAGATTCCCGGACTTTCTCACCTTCTTTATCAACAAATGGTTCGTCAATTTGATGAAGGGATGGGCACAGCATTCATTTTATTGTTTTTATGTTTTTTTCTTTATCAACTCCCCTCTTGGATTTTGAGGATTTATGACCGGACTTTGCCTGCATAATCTTATTTTTGAGCGTCAAGGCTTTTCCTTAGACATTTCTGCCACCCTTCCTAAGAGATCAAGGACTCTTCTTGTAGGTGCAAGTGGAGCTGGCAAAAGCACGCTTTTGTCTTTAATTGCCGGCTTTCACACTCCTCAAAAAGGAACCATTCTATGGGAAGGAAGGGACATTACGAATCTTTCTCCTCAGAAACGTCCTCTTACTCTCCTTTTCCAAGATCACAACCTTTTCCCTCATTTGACGCTCTGGCACAACGTTGCCTTAGGACTTAAACCTTCCTTAAAACTAGACAATAACGAAAAAGGCAAGATTCAATATATTTTGGGAAAAATGGGAATTTATACCTTAAAAGAAAGGTATCCTTTTGAACTTTCAGGAGGGGAAAGACAACGTGCAGCTTTGGCACGCAGTCTTTTGCGGGAAATGCCTCTTTTACTTCTAGATGAACCTCTTGGTCCGCTGGGGCCAGGCCTAAGAAAAGAAATGTTAACTCTCCTCACTCACATAGCTGAAGAGTTTAATCTAACCCTCCTTCTGAGCACTCATCAACCTGAAGAAGCCGCAGAACTTGCGAACCACATGCTTTTTATCGAAGAAGGAAAAATTTTAGAGGAAGGGAACCCCTCCCATCTTTTGAAGGGATCATCTCATCCCCAACTCAAAATTTATTTGGGGTGCTGACAAAGGTTTTCATCCCTAAAAGCTTATGGTAAACTCCTTCGTATTATTAACCAATGAGTTGATTTCTCGATGGAAAAATTGCCAATGACCGCAGGGGGCCTTGAACGGCTTCAAGAAGAACTAAAACATTTAAAAAATATTGAACGCCACGCCGTGATCAAAGCGATTGCAGAAGCGCGTGAGCATGGGGATCTTTCTGAAAATGCAGAATATCACTCGGCTCGAGAACGGCAAGGGTTCATCGAGGGACGTATTAAAGAACTCGAAGATAAAGTTGCACGGGCAGAAGTCATTGATGTTTCAAAATTATCTGGAAAAGACATTAAATTTGGGGCAACTGTCACTTTAGTTGATGATGAAACAAGTGAAAAGACCACCTATCAAATCGTTGGCGTTGATGAAGCGGATATTAAACAAGGCCTTTTATCTATTAGCTCTCCTCTCGCAAGAGCATTGATTGGAAAATCAATAGGGGATACTTGCGATATTACGACCCCAGGAAAAGGCCATAAATCTTATGAAATTCTCGAGGTGATCTATCGTTAATTCTTCTAAAGCTTGGGTCCTTGTGGATGAGAATCGCCCCTTTCTAGAAACCCAATGCTTAGGAATTATAGAGGCGATGGATATGCCCGCCCAACTCCACAGAGTTTCATTACCTTTTTTTTGGCAAATGTTACCTTTGTGGCTAACGCCAAACCTCTTACCCAAAGTTCGTTCAACACCTAAACCCTTGAAGTTTCCTTTACCTTCATTTGTAATATGTGGAGGAAAAGTTGCCTTAAAAATGGGAGCATATCTCAAAAAAAAGAACAAAACTTTTGCCGTAGCTTTAAAGGGGAATCCTTCTTTTTTTCATAAAGTGATTATCGAAAGCGACGAACAAGAAGAAAAAGAAAATACGATTCACACATTGGGTCCCGTTCATCGTGTTCATCCTGAGGTTCTCTTGTCAGCACGCACGAAATTTTACCGTAAGATTGACACTTTCTCTAAACCCCGCGTAGGCGTTTTTTTAGAAGGAAGTGAATCTCTCGACCCCTTGATAGAAATTCTTAGAAGTCTCCATAAGAAAACTCCTTTTAGCCTCATGATTCATGGAAAAACTCTTTCCGAAGAAAAGAAGCAGCAGCTAACGTTGGAAGAAATTCCTCACCTTCTCTGGAATGGTCAAGGAGAAAACCCCTATCTAGGATTTTTAGCTCATGCAGAGGCGATTATTGTAAGCAATCGCTCTTCCCTTATGGTAGCGGAGGCAACGGCCGCTGGCCTCCCTCTTTTTATTTATCCTTCTTGTTCACCAGATTCTTATGTCCAGACGCTCATTCAAAAAGGATATGCGTCTTTATTGACGTCTCATTCATTTCTTTTCTCGTCTTCCGTCCTGCCACCTCTTCAAGAAACCCATAGAGTAGCCCACATTTTGAAGCAGGCTTATGTTGACATTCGTCGAGGGTTTCTCTAACGCTTGTGGACATCCCTCAATCTAGGTCATCAAATTTTTCATCACTCAAGAAGGAAAGATAATTTTATTTTCTTCCTCAATCCATTTCAGAAAATCTTCTTTCCACGTGTAGAGATGTGTAAAAAACGCATCCTTATATATATGAGGGGCGTATTTTATACCTTCGCTAAAGCCCTCTTTAAATTGGTCTATTGTTATATTTTTATATAAATTTACAGATTTATTTGTAAATAACTTATCCTTGCACCATTTTTTAATAATATCCTTGGATTCTTCTCGCCTCTTTACATTATATATATCCTCAAAATCAATTAAAATAGGTTTAATTTCTCCTTTAACTCGATGAAAAAGAACATTATAATTATTATGATCTACTGATCCTAGGCAAAACCTAAAAAGAAAAAGATGACTTCTATCTTCCAAAGATAATTTTTCTAAATTTGTGATTATATTATCATTGTCACTATTATTGTCTTCTACTAAAAATTGAATAGAATAACTTTGAGTAGGTTGTTCAGAAAACGCTTTATTAAATGCAACGTAATTTGGCGGAACGAGCCTATTAAGCCCCAAAATTTTACTCATTTTGTAAGCTGCATTTTCAGCGCACACCGCTTCAATGCCATGCGGCCTGATATTTAAATCATAAGTTTTTAGGAGGCACTTAGCATAATCTTCATTGATTCCATTATGAAAAAGCCCAATTGTAAAATACGTTTTTAAATCGTGGCGCCATCCTTTTGGTTTATTGACTCCTAGGCGTCCACTATCTATATAATCTGTAAACCTTACAATACTTTCTGGGATTAGCGTCTTCATCCGTGCTTCTAAATCACAGAGTTCAGATTCAAAAAGTTCTGGGTTATTTACTTTATAGACAGTAGGGGTAACAACTTTCTTTTCTTCTTTTTCCTCCATGGCATAAGATGAAGAAGAAAGCAATGTCCCCATAAGTATTAAAGAAATAAACAGATGCACGTTTTTCATACTAACAACTCAACAATAATGATTCTGTGATGATCTTTATATTATTTTGTTCTTTTAGGTCAAGAAAAAAATCCACAGTAAAATTCACAGGATTGGACGAGCTCCAAAATCTCAATCCAAGTCTCCTAAATCTTCTCTATACGTCCAGGCAAGGTTACTTTAAAAAAATGAAGAAAATTCTGCGCAATCCTTCTTGACAGGGAGCAGGTCTTTCCTTCATTACTAAAGCTAGAGGTTAACATAAAAAGTCTTAAGGAGAAATTTTTGACTTTTATCCTACCTATAGCATTCTCTAAAGTTGCATTTCTTAATAAGCGCGGCTAAGCTGCGCATTCCTATTTTTTCCCTTTTTTAATCTATCTTTTACCAACTTTGAGAAAGCATTGTTATGTGTCGTATTGACCCACTCTTTTGTATTTTAGGAGCTATTGAATCCTTTTATTGGAGTTATATTGGCTTTTCTGTTGTAATTGCAGCAGGAGTTTACTTTTCCTTTCGATCTAATTTTTACCAACTTAAAGTTCTTTCACACCCCCTGCGTACCATCAAGGCTGTTCAAAAGTCTTCCGAAGGCGGGGGGGGAATTAGCCCCTTTCGGGTTTATTTTGCGTCCGTGGGTGGCATGGTCGGTCTGGGAAACATTGTGATTGTTGTTACGGCTGTAATAATGGGAGGGCCTGGCGCTCTTTTTTGGCTTTGGCTTGCCGCTTTTTGCGGGACGCTTATTAAATATGCTGAAATCTATTTAGGAATGAAATTTCGAATCGATGATGATCAAGGAGGACATCATGGAGGACCTATGATTTACTTACAGAAAGCCTTTCGAAATAAATATTTATCACGATTTATTCCTATCATTTTCTGTTCTCTTTTGGCCATTTATGGCATCGAGATCTCTCAATTTGTTATTGTTGCAGATATTTTAACAGATGTTTCGCATCTTCCTCGCTTCTTTGTTTTAGGAAGCGTCCTTGTTTTAACCCTTTATGGTGGATTCGGTGGGATTCGTCGATTAGCGAATATTGCCACAACCTTAATGCCTCCCTTTATCGTGGGATATATTGGATTATGTCTTTATGTGATTGCTTTTCATGTGACAGAACTCCCTTATGTGTTAATCGATGTTTTCACATCTGCTTTTACGGGTCATGCAGCCGTAGGTGGGTTTGCAGGCAGCAGTATGATGATAGCTCTTCAATTAGGAACGGCTCGCGCTGTATACTCAGGGGATTTAGGCATCGGATATGACTCAATTATTCAAAGTGAATCAAAATCCCGAGACCCAGCCACACAAGCCTGCCTTTCGATCTTTGGAGTTGCAACGGATGCTTTGATTTGTACCTTGAGTATCCTTGTGGTTCTCGTAACGGGACTCTGGAAAACAGAAGTTGAAGCTTGTCATGCGGTCTCTCAAGTCTTCTCTCAATTTTTCCCCCATGTCGAGATTTTTATGGCTATTCTTATTTTTATTGCAGGATATACAACTCTGATTGCTTACTTAGCGGTGGGAGAAAAAGCCATGCGTTGGCTTTTTCCTAAATGGGGACGTCGCGTATATTTTGTGTGTGCCACTTTTGCCTTTATTTGTTTTTCATTTCTTGATCAATGCCATGCCATAACAGTGATGGGTCTTTCAGGGGGCCTTTTAGTGCTTACAAACTTATTGGGAATCTGGAAGCTGCGCAATGAGATCGTCTTCAAAAATGAGCTGATAGAGGCTCAATCTTCATGAATAGGTGAAAGCGCAAGATGGGAGAGGGCGGAGGGGTGTTCAAGAATCACGGCATTTCCTAAGGTAAGAAGTTCTGTTGAAGAGGACGTGAGGAGAATTTTCTCTTCTGAAGTCATATGGTAAACTCTAAATTCTCCATTGGTTTTATAGGAGAAAACATGGGAACCCCCATGATATTGCCCTACCAAGACGTGCGCCTTTAACGATTTGTTTACTTTGTAAAGTCTTTCTTCAAAACTCGTTAAAAAGAGATCAGAATTTTCATATAAACTCCCCTTTAAAAGCCCATGAACCGCACTTGTCGCCAATTCTAAAGGAAGTGGAGAAGGAAGAACAAAAACACCTAAAACTATTATCCAAGACGAGGAACATAAAGGGAAAGAATCCCATAAAATAATAGGCTTCCTGGAAGAATTTCTCAAGGTCACGCCTTCTGGAAAGCCTTGAGTCAACTCGTGTTGATAAATCGAAAGGAGAGAGGGAAAACCCTCATCTTGCTTTAAAGCCTGTAAAATAGTTTCCCCTAATTCATTAAAATCAACGGGCTTTGTGACAAAATCAAAGACACCTTTATTCATGGCGGAACGTAAACTTTTAATATCTCCATAAGCTGAAACAACAATGGTTTTAGGAGACGGGCTAAACTCTTTCAGTTTATCCAAAAGGGTAAGACCATCCATTCCAGGCATATTAAGGTCCGACACAACCACGGCAATATCGGGCTCTTTCTTAATAAGATCTAAAGCTTCTTGCCCATTTCGTGCAAATAGAAGGTCAAAAGCTCCATTCGCCATTTGTTTACGAAATTTTTGCTTCGTTAGCAGTTCAATATCGGGTTCGTCATCTACAAATAAGACTTTTACCATATAACTCCTACATATTTTTCTTATGAGCATACATAAAACAAAGCTTTAATACTATAATTGCGTGGGCATTTGAGCCCGTTGTGTAAAGGACTCCCACTCCCAAACAGGAAATTCTTGAAAAGTAAGATTTTGTTCTCCTGCATAAATTGACAATTCTATCTCTTATCCAGCGTCATGGGGCACCACTTTACTAAATTGTACACATATTCAGTTTGAAATGTTCTCAAAGATTGAATTTCAAAAGAAATCTGGTTGTCTCCTCTTTCTTTCAAGGTCAATTTCCAATCCCTGATAATCTCTCCAAAAATAAATATATTGATTAAATCAAATAAAAAATATGTTAAAGAAATTAAAAAATATCTTGTGATGAGTTTTATCTTTTAATTGCAAGAAGTTATTTCATTTTACGCCTTGAAGAGGGTCTTTTCCATGTTAAAAGGAAAACCGAAATAAGCGAAAAGGGGAACAATGGAAAACCTTAAAATTTTAAGAAAGCGTCTCCTTTATCAAAGTCAGTATCGGGGGATGCGCGAGATGGATTGGCTTTTAGGCGGGTTTGCAAAAAAATATATCCATAAAATGGGGCATGAGCAATTAAAGCAATTGGAAGCCCTTCTTGCTTTTCCAGACCAAGATCTCTATGGTTTATTCTTTGAGAAAAACCCAATTCCCCTTCAAGTTGCAGACTTACTTATGAAAAAAATTCAAGATTTTATGGATCATCCATGACCTTTCTTCCTTCTTTTACCCCCCCTGCTCTTCTCATAAACGTTCCCGATGGATACGACACCTTATTGTTGGCTGAGCTTGCCCAAAGGGAAGAGCGACTTGTTTATATTGCACGCGATGAAGGAAGGGCCTTGCGCCTTAAAGAGCAACTGGTCTTTTTTAATCCTTTCCGCGAGATCCTTGTGTTCCCAGGGTGGGATTGCTTGCCTTATGACAGAACCTCTCCCCACCCTGATATTCTCGCCCAAAGGTTGAATACCTTAACTTTTCTTACTTCCCAAAAAGGGCCCTATCTTCTTATTACGACAATTCAAGCTTTCGTGCAAAGGCTTCCTCCAAAAGAAGCGTTTCAGGGAAGACTTTGGAACCTTGAAGCAGGACAAGAAATTAATCATACTTTTTTCCTCGACTTCCTTCTTAAAAATGGGTATGTGCGTCGTGAGACGGTGCGAGAATGGGGAGAGTTTGCCATTCGGGGAGGCCTTCTTGATTTATTCCCACCAGGATATTCTCTTCCTTTTCGGTTAGACTTTTTTGGGTCGACATTAGAAAGTCTGCGAACATTTGATCCTCTTTCTCAGGTGAGTACTGGGAAAGCATCAGGGCTCATTCTCAAGCCTATGGGAGAAATTAATTTTACATCAGAAACAATTGAATACTTTCGCAAAGGGTACCGCAAAGCGTTTGGAACGCCTGACCCCAAAGATCCTCTTTATTTAGCCACCTCAGAAGGGAGGCCCTATGCGGGGCATGAACACTGGCTTCCTCTTTTTTATGATCGGTTAGAAACCCTTGCGGACTATACACCTCAGGCTCTTTATTGTCTTGACGATCAGCTTGAAGAGGCTCGGAAAGCCCATATCGATCAAATTCAAGATCACTATCAAACACGCCTTCAGTTCGAATCTCTTGAAAAGCACGGTGTTCCCTATCACCCACTTCCTCCTGAGCGCCTTTACATTATGGACAAAAGCTGGAGTTCTCAAATTCCATCTTCTCAAAAAATCTTTTTTAGTCCTTTTTCTTCGCCTGATTTCAAAGGGAATATTCTAGATGCAAAAGGAAAAATAAGTCCTTCTTTTACCAACGTTCGAAGGTCTGCAGACAATGTATTCGAAGCCGTTAAAGAAACACTCAGCACTTTTCAAAAAGAAGGAAAGCAGATTCTTATTGTGGGCGTGACCCATGGATCAGCAGAACGTCTCGCTCATATTTTAGAAGAGCATGGGTTTACTTCTCTAAGACGTGTTCAATCCTTCTCCGACATTATGCAAGAAAGTTCCCCAGCTCTCGGGGTTTTCGAAATGGATAAAGGATTTCAAGTACCGGGACTTGTGGTCATCACAGAAGAAGATATTCTGGGCGAACGCATGGGACGTCCCCTCAAATCCAAAAAGCGAACGGATCTTTTCATTCAGGAAGTTTCAAGTCTCCACATCAGGGATCTTGTCGTCCATGTTGAGCATGGCATTGGTCGCTATGAAGGGCTCAAAACACTTAATGCGGGTGGATTTCCTCATGACTGCCTCGAAGTCATTTATGAAGGAGGAGACAAACTTTATGTGCCTGTTGAAAATATTGAAGTCTTGTCTCGTTATGGAGCGGCAGATACCCTTGCTTCTCTAGATAAGTTGGGCGGCGTTGCTTGGCAGGCGCGTAAAGCACGTGTTAAAAAGCGTCTTAAAGAAATTGCAGACTACCTTTTAAAAATTGCTGCCGCTCGTCAGCTTCATCATGCGGATGTCCTTCAAAAGCCAGAAGGATTTTACGAAGAATTTGCAGCCCGCTTTCCCTATCCCGAAACGGATGACCAACTTTCGGCCATTCAAGATGTTCTTGAAGATTTTAAGATGGGCAAACCTATGGATCGCCTCATCTGTGGTGATGTGGGATTTGGAAAGACAGAAGTTGCCATGCGAGCAGCTTTTATTGCGGCTTCTGGTGGCAAACAAGTGGCTCTTATTGTTCCTACCACCCTTTTGGCGCGTCAACATTATCAATCCTTTGTCGCCCGCTTTAAGGATACAGGAATCAAGGTTGCGCAACTCTCTCGTCTGATCAAACCGAAAGAAGCCACTCAGATTAAGGAACATCTCCAAAAAGGGGAGATTCAAATCCTTATTGGTACTCATGCTCTTTTGGCGTCCTCTGTTCGTTTTCATAATCTTGGTCTTCTTATCGTTGATGAGGAACAACACTTTGGAGTGGCTCAAAAAGAAAAACTCAAAAATCTCAAAGCCGACATTCATGTTTTAACTCTGACAGCCACGCCCATCCCTCGCACCCTTCAAATGGCTCTTTCTGGGGTCAGAGAAATGAGTCTCATCACAACACCCCCTCTTGATCGGATGGCCGTACGGACCTTTATCTTACCCTTTGATGCGATGGTCATGCGTGAGGCTATTTTGAGAGAGCAATTTCGGGGAGGCCAAACTTTTTATGTCTGCCCCCGCATTGCCGACCTTGACAAGGTCGCAGAACGTCTGCGGCAATTTGTGCCAGAAGTTAAATTTGCGATCGCTCATGGACAAATGACGCCAACGACCCTTGAGAATGTCATGTCAGATTTTTATGATGGAGCTTTTGATGTTCTTTTAAGTACAAATATTATCGAATCTGGCATTGATATCTCCCGCGCCAACACGCTTCTGATCCATCGTTCTGACCTTTTGGGGCTTTCTCAACTTTATCAATTGCGAGGGCGAATTGGGCGCGCCAAGGTAAGAGGCTATGCTTATCTCACTTATCCTGCAGGGCAAGTTCTTTCTCCTGAGGCGCAAAAACGCCTCGAAGTGATTCAGTCCCTGGACACGCTGGGAGCAGGGTTCACGCTTGCAAGTCACGATATGGACATCCGTGGGGCTGGCAATCTTGTGGGAGAAGAACAATCAGGTCATATTCGGGAAGTGGGCGTTGAGCTTTATCAACACATGCTCGAAGAAGCGATTGCTGCTTTGAAAGCTGAAGGTAGGGGGGAAACCTATGTCTCCTCTGAGTGGATTCCTCAAATCAATCTTGGCCTTTCCGTTCTGATTCCTGAAGCTTATGTGGCTGATTTAGGCCTTCGCTTAAGTCTTTACAAGCGCTTGAGCGATCTTGTCACGCGGGAAGAGATTGACTTCTTTGCTGTTGAACTTATGGATCGGTTCGGCCCTCTTCCTTCTGAAGTCCAAAATCTTTTAGAGGTTATTTATCTTAAATCCCTTTCTCGCCAAGCCAACGTTGATAAAGTTGAAGTGGGTCCAAAAGGTGTTCTGATAGGATTTCACCAAAATACGTTTAAAAACCCAGATTTACTCATTGATCATATTGCAGAACAAAAAGGCACCGCGAAAATCCGCCCGGATCAAAAAATTGTGTATATCCGGTCACTTGAGACACCCCAAGCTCGCCTACAAGTTACTCGTAAAATACTGGAAAATCTTGTCGCCATGACAAGATGAAATGAGGGCAGAATTAAAAAAGCCCCGAAAAGGGGCTTTTTATTGGAATCTGATTGTTAAAAGAAGAACTTAATTTTTCAACGAATTAATCATTCATTCCACCATTCATCCTTCACGACAGGAAGGCTACTCCACTTCCTTTTCTTTGTCTCTTGTTTTAGTTGTTTCTTTCCTAATTTGATTCTTTCTTCTTTCTGGGTGTTTTCATCCCACTCCCAGTCACTTGCTTCAGTGGCTATTTTCTGAATAACTGTGTCTTTAATCTCTTTTAGAACGACATCAATATCAGGCGGTGCAATAAAATCTGTTTTCTTTTCCTCAGCACCTGCTGGTTTTGTGGAAGAAGAGGAAGGAGTACTTATTTTTCCACTCATAACTGCCATAACATTCACAGGTGCTTCGGAAATCCCGAGGGTTCTAAATCTCTTTTTTTGAATCCTCTGTCCTAACTGAGCAGCCTCTTCTTTTTCTTTGCTCAGTTGGGTGGTTAATGTTTCCTTTTGCCTCTCTAATGCTTTAAAGTTAGACTCAACAGAAACCTTTTCGTTTTCCAATGACTTTATTGTGCTCTGAGCCTTTCTTTGCTCTCCCTCTTTAGCACTAATGACGCCTTGAATCTGTCGCTTCTGCAAAAGAGCTGTAGCCTTATTCTTGTTGGCTTTTTCGGCATCAATCTCGGCACCCAACTTTTTAACAGTTGCTTGAAGGGTCAAAAGCTGAGTGGCTATTTGGCTCTTCTTGGTCTCCAAGTTTTTCTTTTCGGTCTCTTTGCTCTGCAGTTCAATTTCAGTTTTAGAGACAAGGAGCTGGGCTTCTACAAGCTCAAGTTGTCCAAAAGTTTTCTCTTCGGCCCTAATTTGAGACGTTATATCTTGTATTTGCTTTTCAAAATTTTCTTTGAGAGTTTCATCTCTTTCCGCAGAAGCTTTTTCCTTAACCTGTTGAAGCTTACTTCTCAAGGCTTTTACGTCCTCTTCTATTTTATGTCTATCCGTTTTAAGAGTTATAGCCACTGTTTGAGGATGATGTTTTTTATTATCTTCCGCTTTGTCAATTCCTTCTTTAATTTTTTTGATCTGATCCTCATAATAAGAGGGATTTTTGTCCTTGGCGGCTCCGCTTACTTTCTGTACCAATTCTTGTATACTTTTCGAAAGAGCTGTCAGTTGTTTCGTTTTTTCTTCACTCCGAGGATGTCTCAGAACAGCCTCTTTCTCCTTCTTAAGCTCTTCCAGTGCGGCCTTATCAAGTTCAGCCTGCTTTACTTCAGAAAGGCGAGTCTCTGCCGCTTTAAGATCCTTACGAAGGGTTACAAGCTTCGTCTCTTCTTTTTGAAGGTCAGACCCATTGCGCTTTGCTCTTTCTTCTGCCTCTTTCGCAAGAAAAATAGCTTGTTCCACAAAAAGAGTTTTGTTTTCTTCAAGGATTTCCTTTGATTTTTTCCTTTCGGCATCAATAGCTTGCTTTGTCTTATTTATTTCTTGAGTAAGTTGGTCTTTCTCAACAGCAGTTACAAGGCTAGCGGGACTGGCCTTTTTCAGCTGGAGATCTGCTAATTTTGATTGAAGATCAGTAAGAGATTGCTGTGTTTGTTGGGCACGTCCGCTCAAGTCCTTTTTCGTCTTCTCTATATCCTCTTTCGTTTTACGAATAGGGGTGTCAGGAAGAGGGCTTTTGGTGGTCGTTGTAGCTGTCTTCGTCGGAGTTATCGACATGCTACTTCCCATAGGAACCGACGGATTAAAAGGCGCATTCTCTCGAGGAAGAGGCGGAGGAGGAGCTCCCACATTAGGTGCTTTTGCTGAAGCTACCGGCGTCGGACTTCCTGCACTACCACTCGTCTTTGGTTGAGCCGAAGTCGCTGCACGTGGAACAGCAAGGGGCCGCCCCGTGTTTGAGGAAGAAAGAGTAGATGGATTAACAAGAGCCTTTCCCGTCTTTTTGAGTTGAACTCCGAAGGGACTCGTTACAACTGTTGGAGATGTAGAGCTTGTCGACACCTTTGTCTCTTTGGAAGAAAACGAAGCTCCCGCTGAAACACTTGCCCCAGGAGTCTTTGGTTGAGCCGAAGTCGCTGCACCAGGAACACCAGGAACAGACCGCCCAGTATTTGTGGAAGAACCAGTGGACGGATTAGGAGGACTTTTGGACGTCGTTCTTAAGTTCACTCCAAACTTGTTAGCTGCAGTTTGTTGAGCGGTGGCACTTACAGGGGCTGGTTGATTCCTATTCCGACCCGTGTTTCCTCCTGAAGGGTTTGTGATTCCCACTCTTGGTGGAGTTCTAGGTGGAAGCGAAGAAGTTACACCTCTACGGGGAGGAAGAGGGGGTGCCTCGGCTTGTGTCCGTGCTTGTGTCCGTGGGGGGAGCTCAGGAAGAACCTCAGTAGAAGGAGAACTTCCTGAAGCCATATTTGATGGATTAACCTCGGGTTTGGGAGTCTCAACTGAATTATCAGCGGCATTAACTGCAGGTTTGGTAACCTCGGGTTGGGGAGTCTCAACTGGATTAGGAGCGGGACTAACTGCAGCCTTGTTAACGACTGGCTTTGGAGGCTCAACTGGATTATGAGCAGGGCTAACGACAGGCTTGTTGACAACGGGTTTGGGGGCCTCGGCTTGTTTAACAGCGGGGGTAAGGGAAGCTTTTTGTATGACAGGTGCTTTTAGAGGAAGAGCTTGAGCTTGGGCTTGACGTTGTCCTTTAGCTGGCCCTCTGCCCCTAACTTGAACACGGCCTTTACCTTTGGCTGGCCCTCTGCCTCTCGCTTGGACGCGACCTTTACCTTTGGCTGGCCCTCTGCCTCTCGCTTGGACGCGGCCTTTACCTCTCGTTACTGTAGCAGACTTAGCAGAAGACTTCTTTCTCCCAGCTTTTTTCGGTGCAGGACGAGTAGGAGATTTAACCCTATCCTTCTTTACAGCGGTCGTCGATTTTCCGATGATTGATTTTGTACTAACAGGGGCACGCGCAATACCTGGAGTGGCCGTTAACCACGTCGTTGCCATTAGACCCACCAAAAGACCATAAAACTTCATACTATTCATATCAAAACCACCATATAAAATATACTCTTGAGTAAGATATATTCACTGTATTTAAAAATGTCAAGAGTAAAAATTAAAAAAGTTTCTCCATTTTTAAACGCAGGTTTCCACGTTTTTTTGGAAAAAGATAGATAAACACTATTATTGTAATAGAAAGTTACAAATGCTAAATTTGTATAGTATCCTTGCAAAAAATGTATATCTAGTTAAAGCAATCTCTCCTTTCAAAGAGCCCTTTAATTTTTAAAATCCTTACTCTACCTCGTCAATTCCCTTCATAGGATTAGGAAAGGAGATTACCACTCATCATCAGAAGACTCTTCTTCGTCCTCATCCGAAGATCGAAGATGCAAGCGCCTCTTTTGCAAAACATCCGTTATTACAGTCCCAATCTCTTTTTCACCTTTAGCAAGACTAGAGGAAGCCTCCACGGTCTTCTTTTTTAGAATGTCTCCTGTCTTCTCTGCCTCTGGAGAGGGAGGAGGAGGGCCGCCAGAAGGTGCTGGAGGAGGACCGCTAAAGGGAGGTGTAGGCACTTTTTCTTCTTGATTAGTCTTTGCTCCGATTTGTTGACCTTTTGCGGCATTAAAGACAGCTTCTTGAAGCTCTTTTTCCTCTTTCTCCTTTTTAAGTTTCGCCAGAAGCTCAGCTGCTTTTTTGGTTCTCTCTTCTTCTTTCTCCTTTTCTTTTTCTGCTGATACTTTTTTAGCCTCATTCTCTTTTATTTTAGCTATCAATGCATTCCCTTTACGGACTTCATCTTCTTCTTCATCAAATTCATCAAGATCTTTAATTTCGTAGGCTATCGTTCCTACTTTTGCTTCCTTAAACCACTCTCTCTTCTTTTCATCAAAGTAGCGAATATTTTTCTTAACATCATCCGTCGTCGTTTTTAGTGTATCAGATTCTGTCTCCTGTGCGTGAGCAAGCATTTCACTTACTTTTGCAGCCTGGGTCAAGGCTGCAGTCACTTCATCTGGCTTTTTCTCTTGACTTTGGGTAGATTGAGCCTTTTTGGATTCCGGCTTTTCAAATTTTTTGGGCTCGAGCTTTTCAAATTTTGTAAGATCACGAGGAGTATCTTTTTTGGCTTGAATTTGCTCTAACAATCCCCTTCGACCTACTGTTGATGTAAGAGGGGGACTCCAAGTTTTAATAACTTTATGAGGGAAAGGAGGTTGGCTTCCTGCAACAGAAGGCGGAGGGCCATCTCCAGAAGGAGGAGGGACACTTACCGCAACTGAGGGAGAAGGTGCTACAGTCTTAACTGCGGGAGCAGCCGTAGACGCACTACTTCCACTTTCTTTAACAGAAGCTGACTTAAAAGGCGCAGGATCCCGAGGAAGGGGCGGAGGAGGAGCTTCCACATTAGGTGCTTTTGCTGAAGCGACGGTTGGCTGGCTTACTGCAGTCGTCTTTGGTTGAGCCGAAGTCGCTGCACCTGGAACAGGAAGGGGCCGCCCCGTGTTTGAGGAAGAAACAGTAGATGGATTAATAAGAACTTTTCCCGTCCTTTTAAGTTGAACTCCGAACATATTAGCTGCAGCTTGTTGAGTCGTTGCTTTTACCGCAGCTGGCTGAGTGCCCCCACGAGACGCTTTTGCCGGGGCTACCGTTGTCTGACTTCCTGCAGTCGTCTTTGGTTGAGCCGAAGTCGCTGCACCAGGAACACCAGGAACAGACCGCCCAG
>CALBSK010000098.1 GCA_937967795.1 uncultured Alphaproteobacteria bacterium
ACGCTGAGCCGGGGAGACGCTGAGATAATTGAAAATTTGTTATCAGAGCAAGTGCTTGATGCTGCTATCACAGCACTTTAGGCGGTCCAGGGCTATTAGAGAGTTTATATGAAGATGCTCTGTTCCACGAGTTAGGGCTTCGCAACATTCCTGCATTATCACAAGTGCCAATACCAGTGGTATATAAGAATTGTAAACTCCGTGACCCAATGCGTCTTGATATACTTGTGGATCATAAAGTAATCATCGAAGTAAAGGCATTAGAAACCGTATTACCTGTTCATAAAGCCCAAGTTTTGACCTACTTACGATTAACCAATCTTAAATTAGGATTGGTAATCAATTTTGGACAAAAACGTCTTGTAGATGGGTGGTGTAGGGTGGTCAATGGCTTATAACCCATCTCTCTGCGTCTCCCCGGCTCAGCGTCTCTGCGTTAAATTTTGATTTCAAAATTGTAGATCCCTGCAATGAGATTGAATCTCAAACCAAACCTTCTCCTTCGATTTCTGTATTTGTCACTCAGGATCTTGAATCTTTTTAAGCTCCCGATCACATTTTCATTTACAACTCGTTCTGAAGAGATTTTTTGATTCTCTTTCTTCTCTTCAAGCGTTAATGGTCTCTTCTTGCTAGATTTTTTCGGTAGTTTTGTGGTCTTTTGCAACTTCTTTATGCCCGTGTACCCACTGTCAGTCAATCCATATCTATCACTTGTCCAACGCAATCTACTTTCTTTGAAGAGCTTGAAATCGTGTTTCTTTCCGTTGGTAAAGGCTGTGCAGATCACCTTCAGGGTCTTCTTATCGACCACGACTTGGCTTTTCAGAGTATGTTTTTTCTTTTTCCCAGAATAAAAATATTTCTGCTTGTTATTGCGTTTCTTTACCTTTTTTTTTCTCTTTAACTCTTCTCTTGGGACGTTCTATAGGAGACTCTGAGGCATCTATCAAGATCACCTCGTATTCCATATCGCTTTTAAGAAGAGCTTTTTTTCCTGGAAGCGCAAACTCACCGCTTTTAACTAAGGTATCTTCTACCCATCTGCAAGACCTATAGCAAGCGCTCTCGCTTAGTCCGTAGCTCTTTCCCAAATGGAAATAGGTGCGATACTCCCTCAAGTATTCTAAGGCCATTAGAAGCTTATCCTCGATGCTTAGCCCTCCCTTTCTCCCAGCCTTTCGGTACCTATTAGTCCTTGCCTTCTCTAACACACCTGCCATTTTTTCAAAAGTTTCGTACTTTACGCCTGTCAACCTTCTAAAATGTCTCGGGGGTAGTGTTTTGATGCTTTCATACTTTCCCATTGTCCCTCCTGTAAAGATAGGGACAATAGCAAAAACTTTAATTACGCAAGAAGTTTATTAAGCGTTTCGTGAACCTTGAGAGAAAG
>CALBSK010000099.1 GCA_937967795.1 uncultured Alphaproteobacteria bacterium
ACCCATTGTTCATTGAAGGAATATCTTCCGTTAAGAACAAATCTAATCTTGATTGCTTGTCAATTAATTTTATTCTATTTATATACTTTTTTTAAAAGGAGGGAAATATGAAGATATCTCGTATTTTTTTAATGAGTTTTGTATTTATAGGTGCGGTAGCTTCTTTTGAAAATATTGTTTATGCAACTTGCCAAACCCGTGCTCAACTTACTGAGCGACCCGTACCTGAAAAAGCCATTTCCCCAGCAGCAGAGCATTTTGACTTTGGATCAAAAAAGAGTTGTAGTCCTTTAGATCCACGAGGGTGCTAAAGAAAGTCTTTAGATCTTCTGTATCGCCTCATCTCTGTAGATCATCAAGAAGTGTTTTTTGGGGTTGCCCCTCAAGGCTGCGATAGATCGTAATATTCTCGAGCACGCGCATGACATAATTACGCGTTTCTGCATAAGGAATCAGTTCAATCCAATCGACAATATCAATTTCTCCTTGGCGTGGGTCGCCGAACTGTTGAATCCACCGTTGTACAGGGGTATGTCCTGCATTATAGGCCGCTGCTGCGAGTATGTATGATTTATCAAAATGATCGAGCATGCGCGAGAGATGAGCGGTTCCTAAGAGAAGATTATGGTGGGGGTCGCACAATTTACTCTCTTTATGGCTTATTTTTAAGCGCTTAGCTTCTCGTGCGGCGGTTGCGGGAATGAGTTGTAAAAGGCCCACAGCGCCTGCTGAACTTTTGGCAGTGGGATTAAAGCGACTTTCTTGGTAAGCTATAGCCATAACAAAAGCTTTTTCAGGAACTGCTTGTCCTTTCCGGGGAATGGTGCAGAGAGGGTAGGCTTTTTTCAATAAAACAGGTTCGCTATAGCCTGCTTTTTTAGCTACCCAAACAATATCTGTTGGGGAAAGGGCATGGGCGAGGTGAACGGCGAGCTCTTTTTCTCCTTTTGTTTTGGCTTGATCCGCAATATGTAAAAGAAACTTGCTCAGTTCGTGACAGGCTCCTTTCCCCAACCCTTTAAGAATATGAGCCGCTTTGACAAGTTCTTTTTGCTCAAATTTCTTTTTTTCCGCGGATGTCGCTTTTGGAGCAGTCGTGAGAGAAGGGTATGATTTTTCACGTAGCTTAGCCGCTGCTAATTGTCCGTAATAGGTCGTTTTATAATGAGCCCCCTTGCGGTACCATTTTCCTGCAAAATCGACTTGAGCTTGGCTTTCGTAAGTTCGTCCCATCCAATAAGCGCCACGGGCTTTGCTGACCGCTCCTTGCACATTGGCAAAAAGAGTTTCGAAATGGCGTTGAGCTTCTTTCGGTTTATTTAAAAAGCGCAAGGCCAACCAGCCGGATAACCATTCAGCATTTGCAAAATCTTCACTTCCTGGCTCAAGATCATGGCGTTGTATCAATTGGTAAGCCGTCTGATAATCTCCGAGTGCAATGAGCTCGCGTGCGAAGTAGTTTTGCTCCTTCCACCATTTTTCAGTGTAAGCCTTGCTTGGGGATAGGCTAAGGAGGATTTGACTTGCTTCTTGAACAGCATCTTGCTTTCGATAGTATCTTACGACTTCATAGAGAAGACCTTCGTCTTTAGCGTACTTTGAGGGAATAGGCTTAAATTTTCCTTCTAAAAAGGCAATTCTTATTTCTGCAATTTTTCGAACGTTAAGGGGAACATGGACTAAAAGACGCTTCGCATTGTCTCTCTGCCCTTCCCACAACAGAAATTGAAGGCGGGCGATATGATCTTTCTCTTGCAAGAGATGGCCAAAGGTGGCCATAAATTTTTTCTCTTCGCTTTTGGTGAGTTCCATGGACTTCCAAGCAGTGATCGCTATTTTTGCGGCTTTCGTTCGCTCATTATGAGAAAGAAGAGCTTTTGCATAGGAAATAACGCCCGCAGGAGTTTCTGGGGGATGTTCTCCAAACCACGCAAGGATCTCTTGGAACGAAGCCTTTTCAATGATGGCTTTTTCTGCTTTCCGGCACAGTTTTTCATGGTGTGGCCAGTGAGAATGGTTTTTAAGGAAAGTTGTAAGTTCGTGAGGTGTAAACTGATGGGGATCTCTTAAAATACCCAACCATGTCACGAGCTTTTGGGAAACGGGACATCCTTGGACTTTGAGCCTTTTTTGCTCATTAAGTTGAGCGAGAAGAGCTGATTTACACGCCTTTAATTCTTGTTGAGGCGAAAGGGCATGAAGAGAGCTCGCAAAGGAAATCCCGAGCGCTACAATTCTTAAATTCACTGCCGTCATCGTCGCGAAAGCGGGGATGACAAAATCATAGGGTGGGTTATTTAGGAATCGTCCTAGTACCTTGTAGAGTTTTTTAAAGAAAGGTATGGTCATATCAGTATTTACTCGTGAGAAGGATGCCACATGTTTCAAGGAATTTATACAGCCATCATTACACCATTCCGTGAAGGGAAGGTAGATGAAAAAAAACTGGAAGAGTTGGTTTCTTTCCAAATTGAAGCCGGCATTCAGGGCATTGTCCCTTGTGGAACAACGGGTGAATCTTTATTTTTGTCTTATGAGGAGCAAAGGCGTATCTTTGAAATATGCGCCAATGTTTGTAAGGGAAAAATCCAGTTGATTGCAGGGACGGGAGCACCCTCAACTGATGAAACCATTATGCTTACCCGTCAAGCTCATAAAGTGGGAGCGGATGGAGCCCTCATTATTAGTCCCTGGTATGTGAAACCTTCTCAAGAGAGCCTATATCACCACTATAAAAAGGTGAGCGAAGCTGTGGACCTACCCATCATTGTTTATAATAATCCAACGCGCACAGGAGCAGATGTTTCTGTTGAAACGCTCGTGAGGTTAGCGGCTTTCAAAAACATTCAAGGATATAAAGATTGCTCGTCTTGCCTTCAACGAATTTCTGAATTGAAACGTCAGTTAGGAAATCGCTTAAGTCTCTTTTCCGGAAATGATGATCTTTGTGCAGCTCATTTAGGGATGGGAGGAGACGGGCAAATTGCAGTGGCCTCTAATGTGGTACCAGACCTTTTTGTAACCCTAATGAAAGCATGGCGTGAAGGAAACCTTCCTCTTTTTAAGGCCACATGGGCAAATGCTTGGCCTCTTCTTTCCGCAATGTCTTTAGGAAGCAATCCTGCGCCCATTAAATATGCGATGGCACTCGTTCATAGTATGTCGAATGAATCTCGTTTGCCTTTCGCTCCTCTCAATATTTCCACTCAAGAAGCTATCGAAGTGGCTCTACAAGACTTGGGACTTTGGAAACCTCTCGCCTCCGTGAGGGGGCAATGACAGTTCCTAAAAAAGTTGTGGCTCTGAATAAAAGAGCCCGTTTCGACTACTATATTGAAGAAAACATTGAAGCCGGCATTGTGCTCTATGGGAGTGAAGTCAAATCCT
This sequence comes from uncultured Alphaproteobacteria bacterium, assembly GCA_937967795.1. GTDB lineage: Bacteria > Pseudomonadota > Alphaproteobacteria > UBA9655 > UBA9655 > UBA9655. Next base: position 3,388 of record CALBSK010000099.1, read on the forward strand.
TACGCCAAGGAAAGGGCAGCATTGCTGAATCTTACGCTTCTGATGAAGGGGATGAGATTTTTCTTATTAATGCGTTTATCCCGGAATATGATGAAGCTAGTCGCTTTAATCATGATCCTAAACGCCATCGCAAACTTCTTCTTCGCCGCCGAGAACTCGATCGTTTGTTGGGAGCTATTCGTAAGAAGGGGATGACGCTTGTCCCTCTTTCTCTTTATTTTAATGAACGGGGCATTGCTAAAGTGGAGCTTGGGCTTGCTTCGGGCAAGAAAAAGGCGGACAAGCGCTCTACAGAAAAAGAGCGCGATTGGAAGCGAGAAAAAGGACGCTTAATGCGGGGAAAGGGGTAAAATAATATCATGGAAGCTCATGTTTTTTGTCTTGAAGGGTGGAGAGAAAAGTGCTTTGATAACTTTGGAGTAAAGGAAAATGTAGAGAATAATATGAATAGTGAGGCTTATGCTTTGGAAAGTGCTGTAGAAGAATCTCATTGGTGGTTCGTCGTACGCCGTAAGCTTATCAAATCCATCATCATTGGCCATAATTTACCTAAAGATACAGCCATTTTAGATATTGGTTCTAGCACGGGAACTAACTTGAGAATGTTGAAAGAAATGGGATTTCTCAACTATCAAGGCATCGACGTTAGTGACGAGGCTATCTTCTGGTGCGCACAAAAAAAATTAGGTAGGATTCACAAGGGAGATGTATGTGCATTATCCTTTCAAGATTCAAGTTTTGATTTAATTTTAGCTACTGATATTATAGAACACGTTGAAGAAGACGGTCTGGCCTTGAAGGAAATAGATAGAGTATTGAAACCTGGAAGTTCTGTCATTATTACCGTTCCAGCTTTCAATTTATTGTGGGGGATACAAGACGATATCGTCCACCATAAAAGGCGTTACACAAAAAAATATTTATTTAAAAAAATAAGCGAAACTAAACTTTCTTGTCAGGAAAGTTTTTATTTTAATTTTTTTCTTTTTCTTCCCATATTGATAGCACGTACTATCCTTAAGGTATTTAAAAAGCACATAAGTATTGAGGAAAGTCAAATTAATAACAATTTTATTAATAAATTTTTAAAAATAATTTTTACGTTAGATATATACTTAGCGAGATTTATAAAAGTGCCTTTTGGTGTTTCATTGCTTGCAGTTGCAAAAAAAGGCAACTATTAATTAGTCCCTTCCTTCTTCAATCGCGTCAAGGCCTGCCTGGGCGCATACGCCATCTTGTTCGGGAGTAGAGCCACTAATTCCGATAGATCCAATATGTTGTCCATCTTTTGTAATGATAGGAAGCCCTCCCTCGAGTAATACAATTCCAGGAATGCCAAGGTAAGGACCATTTGGGATGGCTTCATTTCTTTTGGCTAAATCTTTTGTAGAAATAGGAATACTTGCTGATGTGAGAGCTTTAAGGGGGGCCATTTTGACGCTCACAACATTATTCCCGTCCATCCGCCGGTAATATTTCAAATTCCCGTGATTATCCATGATTGCAATGACAATCTTTAATCCTTCTTTGAAAGCGACTGACTCTGCAGCATCTGCCATTTTTTTGGCCATTTCTAAGGACAATGCTTTTACGGTTAGAATCATTAAAATTACCTTTAGTTAATCCAGGGCCTATTCGAAAAATTATCATCGATAAATACTATTGAGAAGAGAGAAAATCAGCATTATACGGGTTCACGTGGAATGAATTTTCCATAATATATATTATGCGATATTTAAATGAAGACCAAAGGGCTCATACTTCATATAGAAAGAATGAAAAATGAAACAACCCTCTTAAGATTTACATTCTACAAAGGCTTTTTCATATAAATATCCTAAGCGACAGGTGTGATGCACCCATCTTGAAAAACCAGTAGACATAGGTTAAAATAGTTGGAAGTTAGTTTGTAGGAGATCGGTAATTATGAAAAAATTTTTGTTAACCACCAGTTTGTCTATACTTGCTCTTCATTTAAATTTACATAGTGTTTATGCAATGGATGGGACGGCCGTTGAAGTAAATACAAAGGCTACTATATCTCAAAGAAATCCGGTAAATGACCAATCCCCATTAGAAGTCTCCATAGATGAGGAAAAAACAAAAATTATAATTACGCTTAGCCCTGACTCAATAGAGAATGTATATGGGCATGAGGACCCTTGGACGCCGGTGTACAAAGCCCTTAAAGCCTATCCAAATCTTACAAAAATAGATCTTAGACAGTATGATGTAAATGGAGGTATAAAGCGTCAGCTTCTAAACTTTAAGAAAAAATTTAAATCACAGCCCCAAGCTTCCCGTAACTTAAAGAAAGGGGCCGACCGAAAAGCCAACCGCAAGGGAAAGCAGAACTCTTCTGAAGTGGGGCTTTCCGAGGTAAGTCTAACAAAACAAATTAACAAACTTGAAACTTTCACTCCTCAACTCGGTGATATTTTATCGAAGCACTCTAACCTTACTCAATTAGAATGTTCGGGCCGTGGTGTGAATGACGATTTTCTACGGCGATTTACTCACCTCAGAAGCTTAACGTTAGAAAATACTAGTAACATAACTGATGAGAGTATAAGTCTCCTTACTAACCTTAAGGAGCTAAAGTTAACTTATTCTGATGATGAGCGCTCTATGGTGACTTTTGTAAGCCTTCAAAAACTTTCCTTTCTCCAAAGCTTATCCAGTAATCAAGTTCCTTGTATACATTTAGAAAATCTTAATTTAACGGAGTTGAATCTTCTTGGTAACAAGCAGACTAGCCTTAAAAATATAGAAGGGTATACAAATCTTACCTCTCTGAAGATGGATAACGTCACTCCCGATGATGTCCGTACAATAGGCCTTACCAAGATTAAGTTTTAAACCAGACTCATTAGAGAGTCTTGATAAGCAGATTGGCCAGCTTACGGTAGAACTGGACTTTTTAAAGAGCAAATCCGGCTTTTGAGACGAAAGCAGAGGCTGGATTGAAAAAGAGAACAAGAGTGCGTTCTTAAAAAAGCAATGTGAATTTTTGGGTATTTGTCGATCATCCTTATATGAACGTCTGAGCTCGATGGTAGGGTTCATATCCATTTGGCCCATAACCTGTGACCTCCCTAGCTTGCCCATACTTTTTCTTAGAAGTTCCCACTTTATGAGGTTAAAGACATTCATAAGCTGGCTGTTCTTTATTCTTTCTTTTGCTTCGCATCTTAAAAAGGACATATTGCCTAACTCCTCCTTTTGGGCCATTCTAATTACCTCCTTTCTTCTCTTCTTACTCAAGTATGCAATGGTCTTAGAAAACGAATGCTTTTTTCGCCTTGAAGAGTAAGATAGGAAAATGCTTTAATAATTTATCTTTGTAGGGGAATTATTTTCTTTGCTTCTAGATTGTTATAAAATAACGGGTTTAAAACATAAGAAAGGATGAGTAGATATGACAATTTTCAAACTACGGTTAATTCCATTTTTAGCAAGTGTTGCTATTTTAGGGTTTATCGCTAGCGGGGGAGAGGCAATGGAGGAGAATAAACCTTCTCATAAGAGGATTACCCACACTTTTAAGAATGTACAGGAGTGTCTTAAGATCTTTGAGAATGTTGACCAAAAAACTTTGCCTACTCTCTTAGAGAGGGCCGGAAGAAACGATATGGATGCTGTACGTCAGATTAGGGACTTTCAAAATGCGGTGAACGAGTTACCCCTTTTAGGATACAAACCACAGCAGCCTCTCTCAAGAAAGGACAAGGCTGTTGAGGGAATAAGTGATTTCCTTACATGGAACCAGAGTGACATTGAAAGGATCATAAGCAATCGTAAGTAAGGACTCTTCCCGAAAAAGCCGTTAAGACAAGCTCAGTTGCCGTATCTATAAGCTTCTTTTTTTCTTCAGCAGAAATTTTCTCATTAACCAGCTGATGAATTAAGCGGTCTTTTAAAATACGAGACATTTAACTAAAGGACGATGATATGATAGAATTTTCTTCTAAAAAAAAGAAGGAAAGAAAAATGTCCCAAATGGGCTGCAAGAAATGCCCATCAGCAAAATACGTTAAGAGTGATCAACGACTTATAGAAGCTAAGCTTAGATAACTGCACATAGTTATGCCTCCTAAAGCATCAAATCCCTCATGCAACAACCCCCTCAAAAAGTGATTTATTTTTTGAGGGGGAATACAATTTTAGAGAGGATGCTTAAAAAGCAATACTCTACTTTCTTTTACGTTGAGGAGTGTTCCGGTTGATTCTGACAGCAGGTTTGCGACCTGCTCTTAATGTAGCAAGTCCTTTTTTACCTGCTCTTAATGTAGCAAGTCTATTTCTACCTGTTCTTGCTGTAAGATTAGCTCTACCTTTAGCCCCTCTTGCTGTCGGCAATTTAGCTTTCGCTCTTGTTGCTGCCGTAGGCTTTTGAGGTCCTTTTACTGGGCTTACCTGTTTCTTGGTAACAGGCGCAACTGGTCCTAACCTTTTAATAGCAGGAGCTTTCTTAGCTGCTTCTTGCGTTACTTCCAATGTTTTCTTGGCTACTTCTGCTGTCTTTTTCGCTGCATCCGCTGCTTTTCTTGCAGCTGCAGCTTCAGCTTGCTTCTTTTGGGCTGCTACCTTTTGTGCTTCTCCAGCTCCTGGAAGCTGAGCCGCTTTTTTGGCTGCTTCAGCCTCTTGCGCTCTTTTCCCAGCATTCTCTTCTGCTTTTTGTGCTTTTGCTACTATTATAGGGGTGCGGCGTTCTTCACGATTTGCTATCCATTTTGTCCAAACTGCGGCCATTTGAGTAGGATTTTCCTCAAGTTTGAGTAAAAAATCACCCAAGCCTAAATCAGTTGGTCTGGCCTCTTTTGGCCGGGCCTTCTGTTCTTCTTTTGGTTGGAAAATTCTATAACCGTTTCTTACATTATTTACATCAGAGTTTTGAGCCTGAATAATTGCCCATACTTCTTCAGTGGTAAGGCTAGCTGTGTGTAACCCTACTGCCCTATCTATTTTTTTAGTTTCTGCTTCTTGTGTTTCAATTAATTTAAACAACTCCTGATCAGAGCCGGTAAAAACGCTGCGGCTTTTCCAATCTTCTTCTGGATCCATTGCATAAGTGCAGGACGCACTTCCGACTAAGAGACTCACCGCCAAAGCAAGCTTACTTATTTTAGTACCAATCATACCTAACTCTCCTTAACATATTAACCAACAAGCCTATGCGGATCCCAAGACCCTTTATAGGTTTCTATTAGAGAATATGATACTTATTTTTTTAATGTCAAGGCTTTTTAATAAAAATATATTGGTCTGCTTTTTAACGGATTTCCCTTCACTCCTTTTCGCGATCAGCCCTTTTACGCGCATTAGGATCAAGTAAAGCTTTGCGTATGCGAATGGACTGAGGCGTCACTTCAACCAGTTCGTCCTCTTCAATATAAGAAATCGCTTGTTCCAAAGTCAAAAGCCGAGGTGGCGTTAGTCGAATAGCTTCGTCTTTTCCTGCCGCACGCATATTCGTGAGCTGCTTTGCCTTTAAAGGATTCACTTCCAGGTCGTTATCTCGGGTATGCTCGCCGATGATCATGCCTTGATAAACAGCCGTTCCCGGCGTAATAAACATCACACCTCGATCTTCTAAATTCCAAAGAGCATAGGCAACCGCTTGACCCATAGCATTCGAGATAAGAACCCCATTGCGCCTTCCTCCAATAGGCCCTTTATAGGCGGCATAACTGTGAAAAAGCCGGCTCATAATACCGGTGCCGCGGGTGTCCGTTAAAAATTCTCCTTGGTATCCAATAAGTCCCCGCGAGGGTGCAATAAAAACAATGCGCGTTTTTCCTCCCCCTGAAGGACGCATATCTATCATTTCCCCTTTCCGGAGGCCCATTTTTTCAACCACAATGCCAGTAAATTCGTCATCCACATCAATCTGAACTTCTTCCATGGGCTCTAAGGTCTGTCCCGTTGTCTGGTCAGTTTTAAAGAGGACGCGAGGTCTTCCAATGGCAAGTTCAAATCCTTCGCGACGCATGGTTTCTATCAACACTCCAAGTTGTAATTCGCCTCGCCCCGCTACTTCAAAAGCATCTGTTGAGGGAGTTTCACTCACTTTAATGGAAACATTGCTTTCAGCTTCAATCATAAGACGATCACGAATTAAGCGAGAGGTGACTTTCTTCCCCTCTTTCCCCGCAAAGGGTGAATCATTCACACAAAAATTCATCGCCAATGTCGGGGGATCGATCGGAAGAGATTTTAGAGGCTCGTTCACTTCGGGTACACACACCGTATCTGATACAGTCGCCTTTTCAAATCCGGCCACCGCAATAATATCTCCTGCTATTGCTTCTTGAATAGGGAGACGCTCAAGTCCGCGGAATGCCAACAGTTTGGTGAGGCGTGTTTGTTCAAGGGCCTCCCCTTCCCTTCCCAGCGCTTTCACAGGCATATTCACGCGGGCTGTTCCACTGTGAATACGGCCCGTTAAAATTCGGCCTAGATAAGGATCTGACTCCAAGGTTGTGACCAACATAGAAAAAGGCGCATCGGCATTTCCTTCGGCTATAGGAACACGCTTTAAAATGGCGTTAAAGAGAGGAGAAAGATCTGCCTTCGGATCCTCCAGGTTCTCAATGGCCCACCCTTCTTTGGCAGAGGCGTAAAGGGTTGGAAAATCGAGCTGTTCGTCGTTAGCATCAAGGGCTGCAAATAAATCAAAGACTTCCTCATGTACCTCATAGGGACGGGCATCCGGTTTATCTGCCTTATTGATAACAACGATGGGTTTAAGACCTTGCCGCAAGGCCTTGGCCACAACAAATTTGGTTTGAGGCATAGGCCCTTCTGAAGCATCCACAAGCACCAAAACCCCATCCACCATTGAGAGAATGCGTTCGACCTCTCCCCCAAAATCCGCGTGCCCTGGCGTATCCACAATATTGAGCCTGTTATCTTCCCATAAAATAGAAGTGCATTTGGCAAGAATAGTAATCCCTCGCTCTTTTTCTAATTCGTTGCTGTCCATGGCTCGCTCAGCAATGCGTTGATTATCTCGGAAAGTCCCACTCTGACGAAAAAGAGTATCCACAAGCGTTGTTTTCCCGTGGTCAACATGGGCAATAATAGCTAAATTTCGTATTGTATTCATTGAAACTCTATCTCTTTAAGAAAATTTGCCGAACCATAACGGTTATATCAGGAGAAAGAAAGTCTTTTTCAAGAACAGGGTCTTTCCCCAACGATATCATGGCGAACCTTTACCCCCGGGCTTGACCCGGGATCATCTCGGCATTTCTTTGATAATATTAAAAAAGATCCTGAAACAGCCTCATTTAAAGAATTTAAGACCTTTTGCACCATCTTCTTTATATTATTCTAGGGTTGCACCATATGAAATTATGCGGGATTACAAGGATGACACACTACAAACAGCTCATACATTTTATGAGGAAGCCTTGTATATTACTCATGCCCTTTATAGGTCAATTCATAGGAAACCAATTGATTACCTGAGGTTTGAACGTTATAGCGGCAGGTATTTAAATTTTGGTACCGCCCTAATGCAGTAATAACAGAGGATTGTTTTGTAATATCTTTAGGTGAGGTATATTCACCCTGCCAAAACTTAGATTTATAAGAACATCTATAATTAAATCCATCTCCTATACATTTTGTATTTCTAAGAGCTTCTGAAACGGGCGGACATTCAACTGCTCCTGCTTCACAAATAATTCCAGTGAAAACAAGTCCTCCTACAAAAATATTTTCAATTATTTTCATTTCTTCCTCTCTATAAATATTTTATTTTTATACTCCTTAATTTACCAAAGAAATCTTTAAAAAAACTTAACAGTTGAATAGATCTTTACTTTTCCTCATTTTCTAAGGATCATGTTATATAAAATAAAAAATAGAGGATCTTATGCCGCTTTCTTCTTCTGTACCAGGATCATCCCTAACTCCCCTTGCTCTTGTTAAGCATCTTGAAAATAAGATTCTTGTTGATGGAAAGTTAGTGGTGCCTAAAAGTCAAAAAACATTTTCTGTTCACAATCCCGCAACGAGGGAGGTGATCGGCCAAGCTGCGGAAGCTCATCAGGAAGATATTAATGAGGCTGTTGCGTCAGCTCATAAAGCTCAGAAGGAATGGCGGCATATCGATGCGGCACAGCGTGGGCGTCTCGTTTCTCAATGTGGGGACCTTTTAGAAGAATATGCGGATGAACTCGCACGCTTGATGACCCTTGAAACAGGGAAAGCTTTACGGACGGAAAGCCAAGTCGAAGCTAAAACTTTTGCCACAACTTTCCGTTTTTATGGGGGGCTCGGCCTTGAACTTAAAGGGGAAACAATTCCTTTCAGCGATTCCATGTTGGCTCTTACGATTCGTGAACCTTTGGGAGTTATCGGTGCTATTATCGCTTGGAATGTACCGCTTCTCCTCATGTCTTTAAAAGTGGCTCCTGCGCTTGTCGCTGGGAATACAGTTGTAATTAAATCAGCAGAAGAAGCCCCATTCGCTGTTTTAAGAGCAGCTGAGATTATGAATACAATTTTACCGCCGGGTGTTTTAAATGTAATTTCAGGCGATGGCTCCACAACAGGAGAAGCCCTTGTCCGTCATCCAGATATCGCTAAGATGACTTTTACGGGTTCGGTTGAAACGGGCAAAACGATCTACAAAAATGCCGGGGAAAAACTCATTCCTGTAACATTAGAGCTTGGGGGGAAAAGTCCCATGATTATCTGCGAAGATGTTGATCTCAACAAAGCCGTTGATGGCGCTTTGGCCAGCATGAGATTTACCCGTCAAGGTCAAAGCTGCACAGCGGCAAGCCGCATTTTTGTCCATGAATCGATCTTTAATCCTTTTTTGGAACATTTAAAAGAAAAGTTGAATGCTCTTAAAATCGGCGACCCTATGGATCTTGAAACGGATATCGGAGCCATCATTTCTTCACCTCAACATGAAAAAATTAAGAATTACATTGAAGTAGGGAAAGCTACACCGGGTGCCACGGCTCATGAATGTTCTGAACTTCCAAAAGATCCAAAGCTTTCAAAGGGGCTTTTCATCAAACCCGTTCTTTTCACGGGCCTTCCCAATTCCCATCAAATTTGCCAAGAAGAAATATTTGGCCCTGTGACGGCGCTTATTCCTTGGAAAGACTTTGATGATGCGGTGACCCAAGCCAATGATTCTCCTTACGGATTAGCAGCCACCTTGTGGACAAATAATTTAAATCGAGCTTTAAAGGGAGTGCACCAACTCGAAGCTGGATTTGTTCAAGTCAATCAAAATGTGGTTGTGCAACCCGGTTTGTCCTATGGTGGCGTTAAATCTTCAGGTATTGGGAAAGAGGCCTCACTTGAAGCGATGCTCGAGCATTTTACGCATAAAAAGACGATTATTTTTAATATGGAATAACTCAGAAGGGAAAATAAATAATATGATCTTAAAAAATATATTCCAATTATATACCCTTTTCATATGTTTAATTACCACAATTATCCTCATCATAACAACCTCTCTCCTCTTGAATTCAATAACGGACCTCGTGATTCCTCAATACAAACACTACGCTGCGTTAGTTAAATATGAATCTCGCGATAAGTATATAAGATACCTTGAAACGTATAAGGGACCAGAAGATAAGACTTATGCACACATCATGCAGCTTTCGCCGGATCAGATTGATGAAAAAAGAATTCACGCAAGACAAGAATACTTGGAAGAACAAAAAGGAGCCGCGATCGAAAGCGTCATTCTTTATCTACAATGGATCCTGGTTGCATTTGTCTTTTTCTTTATTCATTGGAGATTTTATAAACAATCTCAAAACAATTTATAACCCACAACCTTCTTCACACCAAAACTTGCCAATGAAAGTCTTCATAAAGGATTCCTTATCAGCGAAATGTTTTTGCCAGCTAATATCTTTTGCGCAGTGTAGATGAGGTCATTTTCTTTTAGACAAGCAAGAGAAGCAAGAATGTCCTCTACTTTCTTTTTATGGCTAATGGTTTCCTTATCAATCTGGGGAAGAATTTGAGAAGGATGAAGTATGGTTAAGGAAGTCATGTTTTGCAAAGTAGGAAAATACTGTGCTACATGTGTTCTTGCATTTCCAGTTGAAAGAATTGTATAAGGCAAAAGATAGATTTTATCAATATATGTAGATGCCAGAAAGGTTTTTATTAGTTGCCCTGTTTTTTTCTGTGGCTGATCTTCCATGGTCTCTAACAGTTGGAGGCGATTCTTAAAGTCACAAACCAAATTCCTAAATAATTCATCATTACTTGGGGTACGAGTTGTGGAGCTGAGTCGAGCTTTTGATTCAGAAATAAATAATAAAGAATCATCAGAAGGAGTAAAATTTTCATCTAATGGCGTGGAACTTTTGTAAAAAACGCCGTCGAATCCTTGGGTAGCGCTATATTTACCATTGTAGACTTTAAACCCTAAAGATAGCATTGTTATAGTTGCACAAAGCTCTCCAAGATTTCCGGTCGTCTCTTTATCAAGAACGAATTCATTAGGAATTATGTTTCTTTCTGTGTCTAAAGAATACTTGTTAATTTTTATTATATTGTTCTTGTCAATTCCCCTGTCGGAATACTGATTAAAAGTAGTTTTTATGTCATCAAGAGGTTTTTCTATAGGGAAATTATTTTGAGATAAAGAAAAATATGAATAATTCACTTGGGTAAAATCATGAAATGGTAAAATTTTAAAACCACTATTTGTGGTCGATAGCGGTGTATAAAGCAAACTATCATTTTTACATCTTATGATTTTATTTTTAGCGTTATCCTTAAAGGGGGCAAGGTCAATGACTACATCTTCTTTATCAGCTTGTTTAATGTATTTTATGTTAAACCACTCGGAGAATTCAAAAGAGGATATCTTCGGTTGTTCACCGGGAGCAGGATTAAAATCAGAAGTTTGAGAAACTATAACTGCTGTGCGAGATGGATAAGAAAAATGGTATATTTCACACGGATCGCTTCCATTTCGACTAATAAATTTTTGTGTTTCTGTATCAAAAAAGAAAATCCTTATATAATTTAGGGGGGCTATCTCAGGTACAGGTTGGTCCTCAGCCAGAGGCACGGGAGACTTAGGCGGCCTGCCCCTTAGGGGTGAAACTTTGGTTGTCGTTGAAGGGGCGTTACCTTTTACAGTTGGGATACCCATTCCAGATGACGTGCCTTTTTTTGTCTTAGACTTTTTCGCCTTAGGCACCCATCCAATTTCAATGTCGGCAATAATAACTGCAAAGCTAGGTAAGCTATTAATAAACAAGAAATTGAGGATATAAAATAAGATTGTGCAAGAGGACCGAAGCATAATTTACCTTTTTTATTATTATAAATCAAATGATAATGAATATTTTTTAATAAGTAAAGTAAAAAAATACTCATTTTTCTACTTAGAAGAAGAATGCTCTTTTAAGAGCAAATCTCTTGCCTGGCGCAGGAGATCTCGTTTGGTAGAATCTTTGGTTTTTGCCTTTTTGAAGGCTGATTCGATTTCTTCAGGACTCGCATTAAGATCAACTTTAAGAAGGCTCGCTGCTTCTTTTTCCGTCAAAGGTGGAGCAAGAGAAGGAGAAGGACCTTTTTCTTTCATCCATTTATGAACGTCTTGCTTAAGAAGAAGGACAAGAAGAATAACAATCGCTGCGACATGAAAAAGCCGACCGACTAACGTCAAATAAACAGCCGCCAAAACCATGACGCCCGCAAGGGTCCATTTGATTGTTTTTACAAGCAGCCTGGTTTCTGTATGCTCTAACTTTTGCAAGAGTAGGATAAAGAGAATAAGACCCAGACTGGCAAGGAAAAGTTCAGGCATACGTGTCTCTCGCTCTAAGCCACAAGTCTTTCCACATCGGGGAGTTTAATCATCTGAATAAGATTGCGCAATTCTTGTTTAGCAGACACATGAGAAAGCGTCATCGGAATCTTGCAGTCTTCTAAGTCAAGAACTGTTAAGCCTGTTAAGAAAAGCTCACGGAAAATAACCCGCTCTCCAAACCCTGGTATATAGTGAAAACCAATTCGTTTTGCCAGAGCTTGAATAACGGTTTCCATTTGTTCTTTGTTTCTCGCCTTAATGCTACTCAAACGATTTCGCAGCACAAACCACTCCATGGAATTTTGTCCTCGGATAGCGCGTTGTTTCTTTTGATCCCACACCATTTCAGCATAGGTACTGGGCCTTAAAATGTCCAACGTATCACTTTTCAATCTAACGAGCATATCAAGGTCAATAAAGCTATCATTAAGGGGGGTAATCAAGGTATCTGCCAGGGCGTGAGCTGCACGGGAAAGAGAAGAATCACTTCCAGGCGTATCAATGACAATGAAATGTTGAGACGCTAGTTGAGTCAGCGCTTTTTCAAGATTTTTCTGATCTTCCTTAATAGCTTCTTCCTTTAGAGAGTTTTTGCTAAGCAACAGGGGAATGTGAAGAGAAAGAGGCAATGGATTTTTCCGAACATCTGAAGTAGCCTTTCGGTTTTCTATATAACGAGTGAGCGTTCCTTGGCGAGCGTCCACATCAATACTTCCCACAGAAAATCCCATGCGGAGAAGACTCACAATGATGTGCATACTGACAGTTGATTTTCCTGTGCCCCCTTTTTCGTTTCCAAGAACAATAATATAAGGTTTTTGAGCCATAATCCTTGCCTATTCCGTTTCAATAGTTTGAATGATGATACAAGGGATTAAGTCTATTGACTAGAGGGGTTATGCATCACAATGAAATAGGATTGTCATAAGGAGAAGATTTAAAGAAATATGTTTTAGGTTCCTTTTTTTGTTCCTTAACTCTTTTTTTAAAAATAACTGATTATAGTATGAGGAAAAATGAGAAGCGATGAGCTTCTTAAAGGAAGCCTCACGAGTGAAAATGGAAACGCAAGAAGGTCAACAAACCACTTTTGAAATTGCTGGCGAAATTATCGAACCTGGAACCATTAAAACAGTTCGTATCCCTCTCTCCATGCTCCCTAATCATTCTGCGCTCAATTTAAATTTACGCGTTATTCATGGGCGTCGTCCGGGAAAGCGCTTGTTTCTTAGTTCAACGATTCATGGTGACGAATTAAATGGAATTGAAGCCATACGCCGTGTTTTGGCCTCACCTCTTACCAAAAAGCTACGCGGAACCCTTATTGCTATCCCTATTGTAAATATGGTGGGAACTCTGATCCAAAGTCGATATCTTCCTGATAGGCGTGATCTGAACCGGAGTTTTCCAGGATCGCAAAATGGATCAGCAGCGTCTCAACTTGCCTATACGTTTCTTACAGAAATTGTTGAAAAATGCACCCATGGTATTGATTTACATACAGGATCTGATAACCGTATAAATCTCCCCCAGATTCGATGTGATTTTCAAAGCAACGAAGCTCTCAAAATGGCTCTTGCCTTTAGCCCTCCTGTCATTTTAAAAGCGAAACTTCGAGAAGGATCTCTTCGCGGGGCCGCTGAAAATCTGTCCATTCCCACTATCATTTTTGAAGGAGGAGAAGCCCTTCGTTTCAATGAATTTGCTATTCGCGCAGCCGTTCAAGGGATTCTCCGGGTTATGAGGGCCCTTAAAATGATCCCCTATGAAAAATACGAAAGTAGGATAGGATCGCCTGTTGTTTCCCCCACAAGTCGATGGTTACGTGCGCCTTTAACGGGTATTTTTCGAACAGTTTGTCGCTTAGGAAAAAAAGTTCTGAAAGGTGATGTGATTGGAAAGATTTCCGACCCGTTAGGCGTCAATAGCGTTGATGTTATCGCTACGTTTGATGGGGTTATTGTTGGACTGAATCAACTTCCTCTCGTTTATCAAGGAGATGCCCTTTTTAATATTGCTTGGGTTCATGATCCTGCTCGCGCCCAAGAAACTATTCAAGAATTTGAGGAAGAGGCAGAGATAAATCCTGCCTTGGATGATCCCGAAACTTATTAAGAAATTATTTGTTTCTTTTTTTACGCTTTTAAATATGGGTCATATTATAAAATAATTTTACATTTTTTATTTTTTTGATATTCTGTAAATATAATATAAGAAAGAACCTACTTTATAAAATTGCCTTTATCTCCCCTCAATCAAGAAAATAGCCTAACAGAAAAAGATCCTCACTACATCTGGCCCAAATGGGCAAGGGCCAATCAACTTCCACCCATAGGAAACTGGCATGTGTGGCTGATTCTTGCTGGACGTGGGTTTGGCAAAACACGAACAGGAGCAGAAACACTTCGATACTGGATTCAAGAAGGTCTTTGTCAGCGAATTGCTCTTGTTGGAGAAACAGAAACGGAAGTGCGACATGTGATGGTGGAGGGACCTTCGGGATTATTGGCCATCCATCCCCCTTCTGAAAGACCTGTGTATAAACCTTCAAAACGTCAACTTACGTGGAGCAATGGCGCCATTGCCACGTGCTTTAGTGCTGAAGCGTATGAGCAACTCCGTGGTCCTCAATTTGATGGGGCCTGGATTGATGAACTTGCCAAATTTCGTGAAGGTGAAAAAGTTTGGGATCAACTGATGTTTTCTCTCAGGGTCGGTGCAAATCCTCGCGTCATTGCAACGACGACCCCTCGACCCACTAAATTTTTAAAGAATCTCACTCAAAATCCTGACGTTGTGGTAACAAAGGGATCTACCTTTGAAAATGCAGATAACCTTGCAAAACCCTTTCTTGATTATATTAGTGATCATTATGGCAAAGGTTCACTCGCCCGGCAGGAAATCTATGCCGAGTTCGTTGAAGAAGTACAAGGTGCACTTTGGACTCCGAGGCTTCTTGATCGGGCTAAAAGTGAATTTCAAGAGGTTCCTCTTCAGCGTCTTATCATTGCAATCGATCCTGCCGTCAGTCATGGGGAAAAGAGTGATGAGACAGGGATTATTGCGGCTGGCCTCACGCGAGAAGGCATAGGCGTTGTCTTGGAAGACCTCTCCTTAAAGGGTCATGCATCCGTTTGGATTCAAAGAGCGATTGAAGCTTATCATCGGCTTAAAGCCGACCGTATTGTGGCAGAGGTCAATATGGGGGGAGACCTTGTCGAGCAGCTCTTGCGGGACTATGATGCATCAATCAGCTATAAACCTGTTCGTGCGCTACGTGAGAAAATTTTAAGAGCTGAGCCTATTGCAGCCCTTTATGAGAGAGGAAAGGTCTGGCATGCCACAACCTTTCCCGAATTAGAAGAGCAGCTTTGCTCTTACGTTCCTGGTGCGAGTTCAAAATCACCCGATCGGCTCGATGCCCTTGTCTGGGCTCTAACCGAGCTTATGCATAACCACCCTTCCCAACCTAGGATTTGGTGGGTAGGGTAAGATAAGGTTTAAGTTAAGGAAGTGTCTTAATCACGTTTATCCATTTGTCTTGGTGAATAACGTCAAATTTATCCTCTTTCCAAACTTCGTAGGTTGTTTCCATTGTCCCGAGCAAGGGTTGTTCAGGATGTTCTTCATAAGACTTCTTAAGTTGTAGATCAGGAGGATTCACAATCATGAGAGAACTACCCAGCTGAAAATTCGTTCCAATGATCGAAGAAAACTTATCCAAAATCTTCCCTGTTTTAACATCAATAACCCAGTTTTCTTGGCATTGCGTCCCGCATCCTATGGTTACAACAGCATAATGACCTGCAAAATTGGCTCCTTTTTGAGTACCTTCCTGAAGTTTCGTCTTGTAGGTTGCGGCTTTTGGATAACTGGTAAGATCGACGGGTACCGGCTTCCCTTTAAAAATATCTGTTTCCGGAACTAAATACTGAGAAGGTTCAGGGAGAGCTGTTTCCGCATATAAAGGTGTTGTTCCCATAAGCAATACAGAAAAAAGAACGGTTTTAAATAGGGTCATTAAGAGGTCCTCCTTAACGTTGATAAGCTAAATATTATCTGAAAAATGAAAGAAAATCTATACACTCTTTCAAAAGAGCATGCTAGTTATGTTTTTTCTCACTTGCTTGTAGGCGTATCATTCCTTTATCTAAATTATTAAGAAGAGTTTCTACTTCTTTAATGGACATTGATTTGTTTTTGACGCGTCTAGCTGCAATCTTTTGGTTAAATTCCCAAACAGGCGGAGGAAGAACAATGGCACCTTCTTTATAATTATAAGACGGAACGTAGTAATAAGCGGGATAACCTAAAAGTTTTTGGAGGTAAATAAGGTCGTTACCCCTAATTGAGTCTTTTTTGGTAGATATGCACGCCTCTAAATCTATATAAACGATCTTCTGTAAATCAGAAGTTAACAGAAAGTTGCTGGAATCTGTATCCTGCATGGCGCCCTTTTTTTTACAAAACTTGTATTCCTCTACAAAAGATTGAAGGAGCCTTTGGTTAATTTCCCATTGTGAATAGGAAATTTCTTTAATTTTTCCACTGCCTTTATTCTCAATTCCCAAGTTTTTCATAAACTCTCGACTGTCCTGAATTTCTGCCAGTGTTTCCCCTATCACAAGAGGTATATACAAAAGAAAAGTAGAGTAAGATCCCATAGGTTTTTTATAACAAGCAAAAAGGCGTCCTGCCTGTTTCCAACCGCAGTAGTCTTCCTGTTCTTCTGGATTAGAATTAAAGGCTTTTACGGCTTTTAAGGCTACGTATCGTTGAGAAGGACTATGACGGCCCAAATAAACAACCCCGCCGTCCCCACTCCCTATACGTATTGAGGGGTCATAGATATAATCATCTGTACGTTGCAAGGTGGGATTGCTTTTTTCATCTTTCATCTCAAGTTTTAAAAAAAACGCTTCTACGCCATCTTTCTTTACTCCATTTTTTTTCCTAAGCATCCTCTTGAAATCGTCAGGCAGCTTTGTAATAGGCAAGGGCTTCCACGGATCCTCAGGAAGGGGCGAAAAATCTTCTTTTTTAAAAACCACAGTATAGCCTGGGGAGGCCGTTGCTTCTTCTTGCAGGCTTTCCATACAAAAAGCAGAAGAAAAAACGAAATAGAACCACAAAGGAGTTGACAGGAAAAATGGGAGTTTTGAAAACATATAATATCTACCACTCAATAATATGTGAGAAAATTTAAATGTAATGGCAACTTACAAAACCGTCAACCACTCTCTTTAAACCTCAATAACAAGTCCATCATAAGCGGGCTCAACACCTTTAGGAAGGTCTTTTAAAAGAGTCTCATAATCAAGAAGAGCGGTCATATGGGTAAGGTAAGCTTGACGCGGACGAACCCGTTTAATCCATTCCAATGTTTTTGAAAGATGAGAATGACTGGGGCGGGGGTTTATATCTATACAATCCACGATCCATATATCGATTCCCTCAAGGATCTGAAAAGCATGCTCATCTAAATTCACAACATCCGTTGAATAAGCGATGGTTTCAAAACGATAACCCAATGAAGTTGAGTAACCGTGGTCTTGGACCAAGGGCGTCACTGAAATATCTCTCACCTGAAAAGGGTCTCGAATAATGTTTGCAGTCAAGAAAGGCCGATAAATATCGGGTGTTTCTGCGTCGCTTAGGAATGCATAATAAAATCGACTTTTGATAGAGCGGAGTGTTGCAGCATCGCCATAAACAGGCAGAGGTTTTTTTCTCTCATGGGTAAAGGGTTTTAAATCATTAATCCCATGGGTATGATCAGCATGATCATGGGTATATAAAACCGCATCAAGGTTTCGAAGGCCGGAGGCAAGCCATTGGCTTCGCAAATCAGGCGAGGTATCCACTAAAAGAGTTGTTCCGTTTTTTTGAACAGCAATCGAAGCCCGACTCCTTTGATTTTTAGGGTTTTTCGGATCGCAATTCCCCCATTTCCCCGTGATTGTCGGCACTCCCTCAGAAGCTCCGCATCCTAATATGGTCACACGCATGTAAGATTTACCTTTGAAAAGAGAGTTAAAAAATTTTGAGTTGTTTGAGCACATAATTCGTCAAAATTTACTTTTTTAAGCTCCGCTAATTTTTTAGCAGTCTCAATCAGATAGACGGGTTCGTTAGATTTTCCCCGATAAGGCTCCGGGGCCAAGAAAGGAGCATCCGTTTCAACCAATAGTTTATCTAAAGGAACGTCTCTCAGTACCTCACGAAGAGCGTCCGCTTTTTTGAAAGTCATAATTCCCGAGACAGAAATATAAAAGCCGAGTTCAAGGGATTGATCACGCAGCCAAGATGTGCCTGAAAAACAGTGAATCACTCCCCTCGCCTTTCCTTCCCCAATCGTTTTTAATGCATCAATTGTATCTTTTTCCGCCTCTCTCGTGTGGACGATTAAAGGAAGATCACATTCAAGGGCAGCTTCAATGTGAGCCTTAAAGGCGTTTTGCTGCTCTTGTTGAGGACTATGTGTATAATAGTAATCAAGCCCTGTTTCGCCAAAACCGATCACTTTAGGATGAGTAGCCGTTGTGACTAAAAGATTAAAAAGTTCTTTTTCGGGAAGTGTTTTTTCCGCTTCATGAGGATGTACACCTACACTCGCAAATACATCTTCATGACTTTCTGCAATGGCCGTGACAACGGGAATTTTGGAAAGATCCGTACAGATCGTTAAAAACCCGTTTACTCCTTTATCTTTTGCTCGCTTCAAGGTTCCCTTTATATCACCCGCCATAGGCTCATAGTCCAAATGACAATGGCTATCCACAAGAAACATGTTTTTCCCCTCCATCAATTATTCTATATATACAATCAAAATAATAATTTTAAAATAAGGAGAGACCGACTGCTTGACGAGGAGCTTTTAAAAGAAAAATGGCTTTCTCCATGGCTTCTATTTGGTGGGTGCGTATGTCTTGATTTTTTAAAAGATTCAAAAGAGTTGGCGCTAGCTTTTCAGCCACGCATTCCTCTTGTAAGAATTCTGGAATCCAGGGAGCCTCGATCTGTTCGTTCATATGTTTTTGAAGAAACCCAAATTTTTGAAAAGCAAGCAATATATTGACCATACAAACCCAAGGTGTTTTTAGAAGAGCTTTTGCAATCCATTCATTAAGCTTGTTTATCTTATAAGCGATGACAAAAGGGAGGCGTGCGGCTGATAATTGCAAGGCCACTGTTCCTGAAGCAGCTAAAGCAACTGAAGCCTTTTGAAAAGCTTCCTTTCGCCCTTCATTTCCAACAACAATTTTAACAGGAACAGGCCAGTTATGCGTCCCTTTATAAACAAGATCTTCAACGGAAGCAAGAGTGGGAATGATAACTTTTAAGTCAAGGAGCTCTTCCTTCAAAAATTTCAATGTTTGTCTAAAAATAGGAAGCAACGTTTCAATTTCCGAGGGCCGGCTTCCCGGGAGGATACAAAGAAGATTTGGATCTCGTTTTTTCTTTCCTAATTTCTCCTTTGCCGCAGGATGACCCACAAAAGTTGATTTAAGGCCATATTTCTCGAAATAAGGAGGCTCAAAAGGATAAAGACATAAAAGTTGGTCTAAAAAGCGAGAAATTTTTTTGGCTCGTCTCGGACGCCAAGCCCATACGGTGGGTGCTACATAGTGTATGAGACGCGGTCTTGGATTCATTTTATAAAGACGTTTCATGACTCGAAAATTAAATTCAGGCGCATCGATAGTTACAACCACATCGGGTTTTAACAATTCAATGGTTTTAACCGTAAAATTCAAACGCTTCCAGAGTTGCGGTAAATTTTGTAGGATTCCCCAAAGTCCCATAATAGAGAGATCTTCCATGGGAAAAAGGCTTGTAAGCCCTTCAGCTCTCATAGCTTCGCCCCCAATTCCCGCAAATCGAACCTCTTGATTTTTCCTTAATACATGCATGAGATCAGCCCCTAACTGATCGCCGGAAGCCTCTCCTGCTATTAAAAAAACTAAAGGGATCGGTGACATTGCGCACTAGGAAGGCCAACCAGAAAAAGGCCTTTCTTTTGAGCAAGCTTTAACACTTCATCTCGATTTAAAATGAGTGTTCGCCCAGCTTCAACGGCAATCCCTCTCAGTCCTTCTTTTGCAGCATTATGTACGGTTTGAATTCCAATTACAGGAAGATCAACCCGCCGCTCTTGTAGACGCTTTGCAATCTTAATCAAGATTCCTCCTAATCCAGGACGGCGTAAAGCTCCCGTACGTGCGATTAAAGCATCGGTTCCTTCAATGGCTTCAATACCAAGGACAAGACCTTGTTGAATCACTACAGCTTGCCCCACATCTGCGGGACTTAATGCTGAAAGAACTTCAATGCCTCGCCCTATATCACGCCACGCTTGCTCATCTGGGTCAAGAGGCGTCAGAAGACCTTGGGGAGCTAAAAGATCAGTTAAAATCTCATCCGGTCCAACTACTTTATAACCATGTCCCTCTATCATCTGAATGACGAGTTTCAAAAGATTATCATCTCCTAAAGCTTTTGACCCAATTTTAGCCAGCCACTTAACGCCCTCCCAATCAGGTCGAATTTCACTCATGGCTGGTCGAGAGATAGCTCCTGCCATCACAATCTCTTCGATATTGTTATCTTTTGTATATTGTAAGGCTTTACCTGCTTCTCCAAAATAAAGCCAAATATGAGGGACATCTTTAATAAGGTCTTTTTCTGTGTGCCCTTTAAAAGCAAGAATAACAAAAGGACGCTTCTGACTCTGAAAAACATTTATCAATGTACGTGGAAGGTCTCCCCTCCCCGCTATAAGAGCGATAGGGATCTGTCTAGGCAACGTTTGCCCTCCGATTCTCCTCCACTTGGTCCACTTCAAACTCCCATCTTTCGGAAGGCAAGCACAGAGGCCTTTCTGGCCCTTCTGCGATGAAAGTTAAAAGCTCTCTAATTGTCCGACAATTCCCATAGAGAGCACGAATTTTATTCACACGTTCTCCAAACGTTCCAACTTGGTCCTTGGCCAATAAATTATAGGCATTACGAAGATCATGAATATCTTGACGTTCAAATCCCCGCCGTTTCATTCCAATGATATTTAAACCTCCCAGCTTTCCTCTCATAGCCATGACAGTCCCAAAAGGAATAACGTCTTCATTGACACCTGCCGTTCCTGAAATCATGGCATAAGATCCGATTCGTACAAACTGATGAATAGCAGCAAGGCCTCCTATAGTGGCATAATCTCCTACGGTAACATGCCCTCCTAAGGTAGCATTATTGGCCATCGTTACAAAATGACCCACACGGCAATCGTGCCCTATGTGTACGCCCACCATGATATAACAATTATTTCCGACCGTTGTTTTCATTCCCCCCTTTGCCGTACCCGGATGAATGGTAACGTGCTCCCTGATCATACAAGACTCTCCAATTTCAATGAGAGATGGTTCTTGTTTGTAGTGAGCACTTTGAGGAGGCATCCCTAGAACTGCAAAGGGGAAAACTTCTGTTTTTGCACCAATTATTGTATGTCCTTCTATAACAACATGGGAATGAATTTGGACATTTTCCTTTAGGGTGACGTGGGGGCCTATAAGACTGTAGGCCCCTACAGAAACACCTTTCGCAAGCTTTGCCCCGTCAGCCACAATGGCTGTTGGGTGAATGTGAATAGACATGATTAACTGCTTTCTTAAAAAATTATTTAATTGTCCGAAATCATCGCGGTTTTAACCGCTTCAGCGACAACCTCTCCATTGACTTTTGCTGCCCCTTTAAATCGCCATACGTTACCGCGCCGATGGGTTTTAACGACCTCGAGATAAAGAGTATCTCCCGGTACAACCATCTTGCGAAAGCGAGCTTCATCAATCCCCATAAAATAAACCAGCTTCTCTTTGTCATAAAGATCTAAGGAATGCATGGCAAGAGTAGCTGCTGTTTGTGCTAAGGCTTCAATAATCATTACGCCTGGCATAACTGGTTTTTGTGGAAAATGGCCTTGAAAATACCAGTCATTAGGGGAAACCGTTTTAATACCGACTGCACTTTCTCCCGTCATAACATCTACGAGCTTCTCTATCATTAACATGGGTGCACGGTGAGGTATGAGACGAATAACTTGATCCAAACCAATCTCATTCTCCTGAGGTATTTGAGTTTCAGCTAGGGGCATAATTTTTACCTTTTATTTACCTTTTTGCGATTTTCTTCAGCGAGCTTTTTTACAATAGCAACCTGACGAAGATGGGCCTTAATAGGCATAGCGGGGCTTCCAAGGAGAACTTCCCCCGGCTCTACATCACGCAATATCCCAGATTGGGCGCCAAGGCGTGCGCCTGTACCTATCTTGAGGTGATCCGTAATACCGGCTTGCCCACCAGCAGCCACATAATCTCCAAATTTTGTGCTTCCTGCAACCCCTGATTGAGCGACCATTACACACCCTTTTCCAAATTCCACATTGTGAGCAACTTGGACTAAATTGTCAATGCGTGTCCCTCGGCCAATGACTGTATCCGCGCCACTTCCTCGATCCACAGTCGTATTAGCACCAATTTCAACATAATCGTGAATAATAACACGCCCCAGTTGAGGAACGGGAACATGTCCTTCCGAATCCATAAAAAACCCAAACCCGCTTTGACCAATTCGTGCTCCCGATTTAATATGAACATATTTACCAATAAGGGCATAGGAAAGAGAGACATGGTCTCTTATAACAGTGCTCTCTCCAATTACGACCCCTTCTCCAATGACCGCAAGAGGCCCCACTTCCACATAATCGCCTAATTCCGCATGGGCTCCTATGACAGCCATAGGACCAATGATAACGTTCCTTCCGAGTTTAGCCGAAGGATGAACGACGGCCGTTGGGGCAATTTCTCCTTCCTTTCTTTCTTGAGGATAGAAAGCATTTGCGATGAGAGCATAAGATCGATAGGGATGAAGTGCAACAAGAAGAGCTAAATGGCGAGGTGCGTGCTCTGCCATCTCAGATGAGAGAATACAAGCAGAAGCTTTCGTCGTTTCAAGCGATTCTTGATATTTTGGGTTATGGAACACACTGATATAGAAAGGTTGCGATTCATTTAAAGGAGCCACATCTTCGATCAAGAGAGAGGGGTCACCTTGTCGGATCTCGCATTGGCCATAAGCTGCAAGCTCGCTTAAGGTAAAAGGCCCTTTTTTTCTATAAAATCGAGAATCGGTCATCTATCAGTAGCTCGTCAACGGTGATTTTGAAATTTATACCGAGATCTCTCTTAAAATACAAAATCTTTTTTAAAGCTGCTGCAAAAGATCTTAAATTCTTTAAATGAGATTGTCATCCTGAACTTGTTTCTTTTTGAATATTATCAAAGAGATGCCGAAATGATCCCGGGTCAAGCCCGGGACTAAAGGGTCGGCATGACTTTTTTGGGAAAAGACCCTTTTGCAGTACCTTCTATTTACTAATGACCGTATTTTTAGAAAAAGGAAAATTTATTTGCTGACCGCTACCCTCTCCAGGATAGGGCTTATGATTGGCTCCCACCCGAGCAAACCCATTAATAAATAATCTCCTCTTATCCATTTCCTCTCGCGCGCTGGTCCTCTCGCTCTTATGAATTGATAAGGGGTGTGTAAAGAGTACATCTCCAGGCTCTAAAGTAATTGTCTTCCAAGGGCCATATTTATGAACTTTTTTTTCAACTTCTTTTTTACTTGTGATCTTTTTAAGCTCAAGATTTCCCTCCGCGGGGATCCCCTCTATTACTTTAATTGGACCATTCGTTTCTGTCATTTTATCAACAGCTATAAGAGTTTGAACAAAACTTTTACCATTTCCATTATTCCAATCTGGATCAAAAGCAATCCTGTTTTCTATGTCTTGGTGAGGAACAAATTCTACTGTCTTGTCTTTTTGTGGACGTTTAAAATGCAACTGATTAATGAGATGGTCACCTTTGTCGTCCTCTAACAGCTGGCCAACACATTCCAGCAATTCCTTTTTTCTTCCCAACTCCAGGAGTGCTGGTTCTATTGCTCCTACCCAAACAATTCGATGTATTCCTATTTGCCCTTTTTCGTTTTCAATAACAAATTGGGTTCCCTTATGCATAACTTTATGAATGGCTCCTTCTCCTAAGGATTTTCCTAGTTTTTCAGTTTCTTCTTCCAATCTTTCTGCACAATCGGAAATCTTCTTAATTTCATCTGAATTATACATTTGGCGAACAATGACATAACCCTTCGTATAAAAGGCATCTATTTCTTCCTGGGTAAGACCAGCATAAAGATTGGATCCCATCATCATAAAGCACGACATAATTGCCAACGAAGAATGTTGAAAAGAAGCGTATTTTTTATATGCACTTTTCCCCATCCTTAAAGGGTTTAAAGATATCACTTTTAAAACGGTCATCATAATACACCTCACTTTCTTAGAGCTTATGAACCTTTTTAAATAATACAGAAA
>CALBSK010000100.1 GCA_937967795.1 uncultured Alphaproteobacteria bacterium
CGGTGTACTGAGCCACATCGTAAGCCGAGAAGAATTGTCCGGTTCTCTTTAAGTGCGTAAAACACAAGTCATTCACGTAATTCCAGACGAAGTTGACTTCAAAGGCTAGTTGATTGAGCCGCTGAGCATGCTTGTCCTTAATCCGCAACTTCAAGGTTTTCATGGGCTTATTATAGCAAATTCAACGCCCAATGAATAGATCGGCGATAGTCGATCCGCCTTGTATCCCCGTACTGAAGTGCGGGGTTTTACGGCGCGGAGGATAAATAGTAAAAATACTTTTATTTATTGCCAGTTTTTTTTTTCGATTTTGTATTTTTCATTGGAAAAAAATCTCATATTGTGTATAAAGAACAAATTTTTTATTTAAATAAATTTTTGACTTTTTTAAATTAAATAAATGATGACGTTCCTAAAATCTCTTGCGAGTTCAGGAAGAATTCCGTATAACCCACAGAAATGCGGGTGTAGCTCAATGGTAGAGCAGGAGCTTCCCAAGCTTCAGATGAGGGTTCGATTCCCTTCACCCGCTCCATGAACGAATAATAAGGGCTGATTTATGAAAAAAGCGTATCTTTCAATTCCTTTTTTAGGCTTCCTTGTGGCATGTGCGCCCCCTCTGACCCGTGAAGAACAATTAGCGATCTATCGTTCGCGTTGTTTGGATTATGGCTATCTATGGGGAACACCTGAATTTGCGGATTGCATGATGAAGCAAGAAGCGCGTCATGAGAAATTAACGGTTCAAATGCGCAAAGTGGATGCTCTCGAAGAACAAAATTGGGTCGAAAAAGAGAAAATCAGAATGAAAGAAAGAGAACTTAATCTCAAGCGTAAGAAGAAAAAAAATTAAAGAGCCTCTAAAAAAGGGGAAAAATTCAAAGCTCTTGGATTACCTCTCAGAGGCCTCAATCACTTCCCAAAATTCATCAAGCTTCAAGCTAACACCTCCCACAAGAAGACCATCGACATGGGGAAGTTTTAAAAGGTCGGCCGCATTTTGTGCGTTAACTGAGCCTCCATAGAGAGTGGGGATAAGAGCTCCTCCCGTCATACGCGCCGAAAGATCATATTTTATTAATCCCATTATTTGTTCAATTTCCTCAAATGAAGGGGTTTTCCCCGCCCCAATGGCCCATAAAGGCTCATAAGCAATAAGAAGTTCATGAGAGCCAAAACTCTCCGGAAGATCAGAAATAAGCTGATGAGATATCACATGAATAGTATTTCCATTTTTCCGGTCTTCACTGCTTTCTCCGATGCAAAGGATCGGACGCAGGCCTGCTTTGGTGGCGGTTTCGATTTTTCTTCGAATGAGGGAGCTGCTTTCATGATGATGATGTCTGCGCTCACTATGGCCGATAATGACATATTTACATCCTACGTCAGCGAGTTGTAAAACACTTACATCACCTGTAAAAGCCCCGACTTTTTCGTAATGACAATCTTGGGCTCCTACTTCAATGGGGGAGTTTTTCAGAATGTCTATTGTGGAGGTCAAATAAGGATAAGAAGGGCATAGAATAATATGGGGGAGGGGACGAGTGGCAGTTTGAATTCTTTTTAAAAAACCCGTAGCAAGCTTTTGGGCTTCCGTTTTTGTGCCATTCATTTTCCAATTACCAACAATATACTGTTGCATTGTGTCCTCACCTCTAACCAGCGAAAATAGTTATTTCATAAAAACCACAGTTATCGTTATCCTGCAACGATGTTATATAAAATTCTATCATTTTCTGATGTTTTTCTGTAAGCTGTCAAAAAAATGAACATGGTTAAACAGGATGGCAGATCCCTCACCACTGGATATTACGGAGCAAATTAAGCAAGTCCAGCAAAATAATTGGGCTCAAACGATGCCTCAACAACTCCCCCTTCATCCGATGGCAACGGGAGGAACCTATGTCTCTCCACCTCCTTTGCCTATCCAAAGTGCAAACACTCAAAGCCAAACAAAACCTAAAGGGACGGGAGTGAGTATGAGTAAACTTTCTTTATTGGGGATCACTTTCAGTTTGATGGCCTTGGGTGCAATGACCTTTTTAGGAGGCTTTTTACTTGGCATATGGTTTGTAGGGCCTCAACAAACATCCGTTTCTGTGGGTTATGGGATGGGAGAGTCTCTTCAACAATCTCCCGTTCTTCAACAAAATACAGGTCGTATTCCCCCACAAAATGGAGGACGCCAGGCTTTGGGTGAACAATTAGGATATGCGACCCAAATGGATATTTCAAACGCACCTATTCCGAATGTTCCTACTTTTTTAGCGCCTCTTATAACAGCGACTCGTTCAGCGGTAGGTCAGCAAGCTGGGTATAAGATTCAACAGCAAATAAGCCAGAGATCTAATACATCTCCGCAACCGGCAGCTCCTTCTTCGCTACCCGCGACAATGCCAGCAACACCTCCGCTTTCCCCCTCTTCCCCTTCAACAGAGGATCTTTCTTCTCTTCCCGTGCTCACCCCCCAGCACACCCCCCCTGCTTCACCTCGCACTGACGCCACGCCGCTTTCTTCTGGTGGAAAAAATGAGAATTATACAGTTCAGCTTGGGGTTTATGCTTCTAAAGACAATGCCTCTGCTCTTGTAAGTCATTTACAAGCCTTGAACCTTACATCGCATATTCTTCAAAGCAAAGATCCAGATGGAAGTTATTCATATTATGTTCACAGCGGGCATTATAAAGATTATCCCACAGCCTTGGAAGCGGCCTCCCAATTTTCGGAATATAATATTCCCGGAGCCATTATTGTGAAAGTCTCCAAAAATAATGAGCGTACTTTATGAGTGTACGAATAATATCAGCAATAAAGAAAATAATTTTTAGAAGTTTCTGTCTGTTCGTAATGATGGGAGTTTCATGCTGTACAAATGAGCTTCTTCCTGAGCTTTCTATTGATTCCGTTTCTATCTATACTGAATCGGATACCAACGAAAATTCAGCAATTGCTGTTGATTTAGTTATTGTATATGATCAAGAGCTTGCAAAGCTTTTAGGACAGATGGCTGCAGCTAAATATTTCTCTTCCTCAAAACAACTTCTTTTAGATAACCCCACTCTTTTAGATATCTGGCACTGGGAGCTTGTGCCGGGGCAAATCGTTCAAGATTTTACCCCCCCTCAGGAAGAGGGAGACGCCTATTCAGCCTACGTATTTGCGAACTATCTTTCCCCCGGTGATCATCGTATTAAGGTTGCTCCGACAGGTATTGTTAAAATACTCCTTTTGAAGGACGATCTTAAAAATTTGGCTATTTACGATCTCCACGATGCAAGAGTGGGAAGTACTATGTCAAACGTGAGTCGTACACGTGAAGAATCGGGAAAGGAGGAAGACAGGCCTAAAATAAATTTAGGACCCATCAAGGCTCCCTCTCAGATCTGTAAAAAAATGGGACCCAAAAAGGTCCCTCCGACAATCGTTTGCCCAAATTTTCAACCTTCAAAGAGGAAACCCATCCCCATTAGACCGCTTCGACCTCCCGGTAAAATCCCATGCAACCCTTTTCAGAAATAAGGTGACAGAATGGCCAAGTTAAATATAGGTCCTATTCAATGGCATGAAGGCATGCTTCTTATGCCCCAACATTTTCAACAAATGGATTTTCGTGTTGAAAAAATGACGGCTTATTATATGGCCCATTGTTTTCCCTCCTTATGGGGTATTATTCAGCTAAAAATTGATGAAGCTCTCTTGACGACAGGTACCTTCCGACCTCTTGAACTTGAAGCGATTATGCCTGATGGCTTGGTGATTTCAGGTCTTCCTCAAACAAATGTACCTTTACAGGCCGATCTTCTCCCTTTTCAAGACAAGTTGCAGTTGGCTCCTTATTTTATTTATTTATGTGTTCCTCAATGGGATGAAGGCGCTGCGGGTGTAGAGGGGGAATTGCCGCGGTATTTATCTTCGATAGAATCCAATGTTGTTGATATTAATACGGGTCAAGAAGCGATTGATATTCCTCGTCTTATACCTAATCTTTCTCTTCAAGTGGCTCAAGAACCGCCTGCCCATTTCGTTTGTTTTCCCCTGGCTCAAGTCACATTCAATACGAAAAGCTTTTCTTTAACGGAGTATCTTCCTCCCCAAGTGCAGGTAAATCTTTTATCAAAATTAGGGGCTATTAATAATCAACTCGCCGAGCGATTGCGACAAAAATTGGGATACCTGCAGCAAAAAGTCCAAGCCGTTGAAGAAATAGTTACAAAAGATCCTTTTTTTGAAGAAATTGAAGAGGTGCGTCTAAAACTGATTGCGGGGCTTTTACCTTTTGAAGCTGTTCTTTCTCTCGCAAATGTTCATCCTTTCCAGATTTACCGAGAATTATGTGGCCTTGCCGGTCAAATCTCAGGTGTTAAATATGGTGAGATTCCTCCCCGGTTTGCAGCTTACAATCATTTAGATCTAAGAGGGACTTTTAAACAAGTTGTAGACTATATTGAAAAAGTTCTTGATGAGATTGAAGAGAGCTATACTGTTATTCCTTTTACGTTAAACGAGCGTGTGTTTACACTTCAACTTCAATCAAGCTGGGGGAGTGATCGTTTTGTATTGGGGGCAAGGGCTCAACCTGGAGTGAAGACAGAGGATCTTTTAAACTGGATTAATAACTGTGTCATCGTAACGGACCAATACATATCTCTTGCTAAAGATAATCGAATTTTAGGCGCCCAGAGAAAAATCGTCTCCGAAGTTTCTTCAATGAACCTTATTGCAACCAGAGGCGTCCAGCTTTTTATTGTTGAGGGGGATTCTCGTTATATTGATCCTAAAGGAATCTTATGTCTTTTTAACATATCGGATGACGATCTCACAAGGCCTATAGAAGTCGTTCTCTATAATTCTAATCAACAAAGTTTAAAGGAGGTTCGTTAACCAAATTTTAATTAAAATTTATGTAAAATTTGATGAATTTGAATAAATTCCTACCGTCATCATAAGGGAATGCTAAAATAATTCATATATAAAAAAGGGAAAAAATAAGTCTGTGGCACAATTTAATAAAGAAAAAGAACGCACAACTTTTATTGTGGAATGCTTTGAAGAGTTTTACAGAGAGGTTTTAAAGCATAAAAATTTTGTACTCACTAAGCCGTGGAAAAAAGCAACAGGAGAGGAAGAATCTTCTCCCAATGCAACAGCAGAATTTATTCTTTCAAAATTACAGATCTTCCTGGAAGAACAAGCTCTTACAGCAGCCTATGGAGGGAATAGCTTTGCCGAAAGTTATTATTCAGAAGCTCAATTTATTTTAGTTGCTCTTGCAGATGAAGTTTTTTTAAATATAGATTGGCCAGGGAAACCTTATTGGGAATCAAATTTACTTGAACAGCGGCTGTATGAGACGCATAGCGCTGGGCAAGTTTTTTTTGAAAGGTTGGATGTCTTATTGCTAAATAAGAATCCTATACGAACAGATTTGGCTATCCTTTATCTCAATGCTTTGGGATTAGGCTTTCGGGGGAAATATCGTCATCTTGATGATAAAGGAGCTTTAAAATCTTATCGCGAAAGGCTTTTTACCTTTATCAACCGCCGAGAACCTTATTTATTTGAACAAAAAGTTCATCTTTTCCCTGATGCTTATGCTCATACGTTGGAAGAAGGTGAAGCAAAAGAACTCCCTAATTTACGAAACTGGTATTTCGTCTTTGGAGGTATCGGCCTTCTATATTTATTAACTTCTTATGTTATTTGGTACTCTGCGACAGGTGAAATGAGTCGTATCGTCAATAGAATTATTGCCTATAACAGTGTAAGTGAATAGAGAGGATAGATGATAAGTGATCATCTGACGCGACTGACCTATTACTTTCCTTGGAGCCTTGTAATAGCTCTTTTATTGGCCCTAATTTTCGCGATTATCGGTATCGTGATCTTTAGAAAAGCTATAAAAAAAGGGGAGGAAGAACCTTCAGAAAAACAACCTTCTCCTTTTTTAGAGAAATGCAAGACCTATCTTGCACGTTTGGGCTACTTTGCAAGGGATCCTTTAAGCCAATCTTTTTCTTATGCTCTTAAGCTTATGTATGATTTTATTGGAGGCACTCAGTTTCGCTATCAGTTGCCGTGGATTGTCATGCTTGGAACGAGTGGAGCGGGCAAAAGCACCGTTCTCCAAAGTTTAGATTTAGATAGACCCATAGGGAGACCTCATTTTGAAACTGATGATGGTCATAAATTACTTTGTGATTGGTGGTTTTATGATCATGGTATTGTTTTAGATCTGGATGGTAAACTTGTTCTTAATTCCACTCAAGTAACTTCTGATGAGGATCAGTGGAAGCTATTTTTAAATCTTTTAACCCACCACCGCCCCAAAAGACCATTAGATGGCATTGTCTTAACAATTCCAGTTTCCGAAATTATCGGTAGAACAATGCTTTCTCATGACGATCTACTTCTTAGAGCTGAATATCTTTACGGAAAATTATGGAATATACAGCACCTCACAGGGATAAGAGTTCCTATTTATATTGTGATGACAAAGTGTGACCTCATTCCGGGCTTTGAAAGTTTTTGTAAATCGATTCCCATGCACAACAAGCGAGATATTTTTGGATGGTCCAATAATCATGCTGTTGATTCAATTTATGCAACAGAATGGGTGGATGAGGCTTTTAATTCTATTAATAACTTTCTTTATAGAGCCCAGGAAGAAATATATGCCGATGGGAAAACGATTGACAACCGCGAGGGGGTGTTTTTATTTCCTTTAACTTTTAATCAAATAAAAGGAGGAATTCGAACTTACTTAGATCACCTTTTTAAACCTTCCGGTTATCATGAGTCTTACTTTTTGAGAGGACTCTATTTCATGGGAGATAGCCATCTTGACCCCTCAGACCTTTCTAAAGATTCTTCACGTGAACTTTCTTTAAGCCTTAATCAAGAAAAGAAGAAAGAAGCGAGACGTCTTTTCTTCATTGATAATCTTTTTGAAAGCAAGATTTTTCGTGAAGTGGGGCTTGCGAGACCTGTCGCGCGCATTCTCTTAGGCAATACAACTGCCATACGTCTTGCTAAAATTGGTGTGGCTATAGCTGCTGTTTTGGGAACCCTTGGACTCTTGCGAACGAACGAAGTTTTGCAAAATGCAAAAATGAATCTTGTCCCTGCGCTGACTCAAGTAGAAGTTACATTTGAGAAAATTCGAGGACAAACTGAAGAAACAGACATCGGTCGTGTCTATTTTGATGATCAAGCTCAAATCCTTCTCAATACAATGACGCAAATCAGTGTGAACCATCTTTCTTCGATTTACATTCCACCTTCCTGGTTCGATAATTTGGACGAAAGAATAAAATATGTAATGGGTCTTGCCTTTGATCATGTTATTCTTCGATCTATGGTGCGCCAATTATCCTACAAGGCGAGCCAACTTTTCTCTTTGGACACCATCATTCCTGTCACAGATACAATCGGTGAGGGCATTGATCCTCTTGAAACAGAAGAATTTTATCGACTGCGAAACTACATCGTAGCCGTGCGGGCCCTTGAACTTGCCGCCAATAGATTTAATCAACTCGGGGTGATTTCAAGTTTAAAGGATGTAGCAGACATCATCAAATATTTGTTTAATTATGATATGCCTTCTGATTTTTATAAACACACAAATTACTATCTGGATGTATTAAAGCGGACCAGAATTAAAATGTTTGATTTTGATAGTTATCGTGACGATGCCTCTATTAAATTGCGTAAGCTTTTTGATGAATTTGAGCTCGCATCTTTCGATCCTAATCAGATGATCCCAGGACTGGGGCGATTAATGACGGCGCTTTATGAATTTTCAGGAGCGCGTAATTATACCGCTTATGATGCTGATTTTTTGAGGGAAGTATTTATTAGCCTTGAGCAAACGATTGCTTCTCTCAAGAATCCAGGATTAGAATGGCTTGATGCGGACCACTTCAGTCCGGGGCCTCAATATGAATACATTGTTGGGTTGATTGTGGAATCTAGCTTTTTTACGAACACAATAGCAACGGATCTTATCCGAGAAACAGATCAAAACTTTCTTAATTTCCGCAAGCGCCTTGCAAATTACACCTCCCCGCTTATTAAAGGCGGAAATATTTTTAATGTGGAAAATGGGTTAGCTCTCTCCAATCCTTCTCTGGGGGCGGAGGCTCTCCAAAGTAACTTACAAATTTTCTTTAAAGAACCTTTTATGGCTTCTACAGATATAAAAACCATTATTACCGCAATACCCATTGGATCTGTTTTATTGTGGGATACTTTACGGCTTCAAGAAGCTACCCACTTAATTGATGGATATAATAATTTTATGAATTCACGCCTTTTAAGTATGCCAAAAGTATTACAACCCATGCTTCAAAAGGTAGGGCGAGATAGTCTTACAAAAAACCTTGTTCGGTTTATTGCAGACGCTGAGGTATTTAGTGCCGATACGACAACAGCTTCGAGCTCTTTGCCGGAAGATGCTTTGCTTTCCCAAGTTCAAAACTATCGAGCAGCTTCACCTTATCTGGAACAGATTATGTTTGCCCTTAAAGCAAATAATGCCAATTCTGCTTTTAGTACGCTTAAAAGTCTTCTTACCTCTCAAACTTATAGTCCTTTGGAAAAGCTTGATGATATTTTAAATGATGAATCACCTTATGCGATTAAGATGAATTCTTTCGAGTGGTGGGATGGAACAATCTTAGCGGCCTTTGAAGCCTATGGGGTGTCGACCCTCACAGATCTCAAAAATTATCTTGAGCTACAACGAGATCGAATTAATTATTTAGCTCGTGAATTTGCTGAGCCTCTTGTTTCTTTCCTTGGAGAAATTAATAGGGAAGGCATGCCAGGGAATCTTCCTCTTGTTACCCGATGGCAAGGCGTTATCGATGAACTGAACGGGTATGCACGAAAAGCGCCCGGAAATGGGCTTGCGCAACTTGAAAACTATATTATGACCACGCTTAATGAAGTAACTCTTGCAACATGCCATAAATATGCCAATGAAGTCAGTATGACGACCGTCTCTCAAGACTTTTTTGTAAGTATTTTGGTTGATATTCAAGAAAAACTCTATGAACGCTGCGTCGCTCTTTCAGGATATGTTTCAGTTGATAATTATGCTCAATTGGCTCAGTTTTTTAATGCGAATTTAGCGGGTAAATTTCCGTTCGTACAAGAAGCAAGTGGAAACGCGCCTGATGCTAATCCAGAAGAGATTCGTACTTTCTTTGAAATGATGGATAGTCAGGCGGAGAATGTTAAAGCGACCCTTAAACAAGCGACCAACTTGGGTCCTGCGGGAAAGAACGCCCTTACATTCATTGAGCAAATAGAAAAAATTCGAAGTTTCTTTGGGGATTATTTAGCGCCTAACTCAACTCTGCCGTCTCCTGCTTTTAGTTATGACGTGACATTCAGAGTGAATAAAGAAAGGGAAATTCGCGCTAATGAAATTCTTAACTGGGAGTTAACCACCCAAGACACAACGATTACCATGCGCTCTCCTTCCTCTCTCGGTTTCTGGAAGCAAGGAAATCCTGTAAAGATGACCTTCCTTTGGGCTTTGAATAGCCCTTTGCAGCCTCAGTTGACCGAAGGGGTTTCAAATCTTGACGTTCAAGGCGAAAGAGCAACGTTCAGCTATGAAGGAACGTGGGCTTTTTTAAGATTTTTACGTCAACATCAGGCAAAAGCCTCGGATTTTGACTCTTTAAATGATGAAATGCCCATCACTCTTCGCTTTGACATTCCCCTCACAAATGTTGTTTCCAATAAAGGGAATTCCTCTCAAAACGATTTGCAAAAGGCTACTGTTTTTGTCCGTGTTAAAGTATCGCCCATAGAGATGACACCCCCCAAGAAACCATCACCGAGTGCAGGGGCGTCTTCTAACACAACACAACCACCCAAAATCCGTATGGGGGCTCCCGTTACTTTGCCCTATTTCCCCTCCCATGCACCACGCCTTAATAATCCGGGGAGTTAAAAATGGCTGGAACGATAATTGAACCCAATATCTCTCTTTTTTTAAACCCTATTCCAGGGAGTAAGCCCTGTGGAGAATCCCTTCGTTATACGGAAGTTTATGATCACATTCGAGAGGCACGGCGTGAAGACAATGAAAAGCTTCCGCAAGGGGTATGGAAAACGGAAATAAAAAAAGCAGATTGGGATCGCGTCAGTCACCTTTGCCAGGAAACCCTTAAACATCGTTCAAAAGATCTTCAGATTGCGGCGTGGCTTACAGAAGCTTGGCTTCATCTTGAAGGGATCGGGGGGCTGACGCGGGGACTTGAGCTTATTTTAAGTCTCACACGAAATTTTTGGGATGATATTCATCCTCAAATGAATAAAGAAGGCTATGAACTACGCATTATCCCCTATGAATGGATGAATACACGACTGAGTGAAGAATCCCTTTATACCCCGATTAGCATGCCCTCCGATCATGCCGCTCTTCCTTATCGGTTTCTCGATTATAACGAAGCCACGCGGCTGGAGCTCTCTGTCAAAAGAAACCCAATACAAGGGACTCCCGATGGAGAAGAAGAAAATAGCCCTTCCCCTGCGCGGGTTTTTTTAAGCATTGATCAAACACCCACTGCTTTCTACCGATATATGGATGAAAGCTGTAAGGTGGCTTTAAAAAAGATGACCGAGCTTGAAGAAGAGCTCCGCGTTCATTTAGGAGGTGAAGCACCTGCTTTCTATCGGTTGCGTGAAAAGGTCGATGGTATCCATCGGTTTGCATGCCATATTCTTGATGAAAGAGGAGAAAAACACGAGGCTAAAAAATCAAGTCCTCAAGAAAAACCTCAAGCACGTCCGCAGAAAAAATTATTATCAGGCACCATTGAAAGTCGAGAACAAGCCTATTCTATTTTAGGAGAAGTTGCGTCATATCTTGAACGTGTTGAGCCCCATAGTCCAACGCCTTACCTTATTCACCGCGCAATAGCATGGGGAGGAATGTCTCTTTCTCAAGTTGTGTCTGATACCCTTAGTAACGGGCAAGATATGTCCCTCCTTCTCGATATTTTAAATGTGAAAAGGGAACAGGGATAAGGCATCTTCTTGAGGGACACCAAATAATAATTTTTTACTCCATACTTTATTTAATTTTATTTAAAAATAGATTGATTTAATAGGAATTTTAAATTTAAAAAATCGAATAATGATTTGACAAAAATTTTTTAAGATTTTATGACTTATGGCTCTTATATGTTTATTTATTTTGGAGAGCATCAAGCAACGCTGGTAAAAAACACAGTCCCGAATGGATGGCAGCTTGGGTGTCAAATTCCCTCTCTTTCTGATGTACTCGAGATGCCAGATGCAGAAAATTCTCTGACAGAAGTTGGCGTTCCCCTTCCAATCACTGTAAGGCGAATAGGTAAAACCAGTTCTCCCGTATGGTTTCAATATTTTCCTTAACTTATTTCTCTCTCTTTGAATGAGCAGATCTTCTAATGACTTTGATGAGATAAGCTTTGAGACATGTATTTCTCTTTTCCCTTTTTCGTTCATTGGGTATAGTTGGACAATGAAAAACAAAAGAGGGTATCGTGAATAGAGAACTTATTGCGGAATTAAAAAAACGGATGGATGTAGCCTTTGACGTTGTCCATAAAGATTTCTCAGGGTTAAGGACGGGAAGAGCCTCTCCCACACTTTTAGAGTCTGTTGTGGTAGATGCTTATGGCAGTCGTATGCCCATCAGTCAGCTTGGAAATATTAACATTCCTGAACCTCGGCTTTTAACTGTTCAAGTTTGGGATGCCTCCTTAGCGCCCGCCATTGAAAAAGCCATCCGAGACGCGGGACTGGGTCTCAATCCTTCCAGCGCGGGGGCAGTCATCCGTGTTCCTCTTCCGGAGTTGAGTGAAGAGCGTCGAAAAGAACTCGTTAAAGTTGCAGGAAAATATGCTGAACAAGGCCGAATTGCCATTCGTAACATTCGGCGAGATGGTATGGATCAAATTAAGGCTATGGAAAAAGAAGGGCACGTTTCAGAGGATGAAGCTCATCGGTTGACAGATGAAATTCAAAAAACAACGGATGAGTTTATTAAAAAAGTAGATGAAGCCTTAACTCACAAAGAAAAAGAAATTATGCAAGTATAGAGTTATTTTGTCTTTAGAAAATTTTTTGCATTTGTTAAGGGATAGACGTATAACGATCCTATACACTGGAAATGAGGATTGAGCATCAATGACCGACCCCCTCTTGAAAATTCCCCAACATGTAGCCCTCATTATGGATGGCAATGGAAGATGGGCCCGTCAACAGTCTCTGTCTCGTTTGGAAGGGCATAAACGAGGGAGTGAGGTAGCTCGTGAGATCGTCACATCTGCTTCTCAAATTGGGATTTCATATCTCACTCTCTATGCTTTTTCTTCTGAAAACTGGAGGCGAGATCCTCATGAAGTTTCTGGGTTAATGGCTCTTTTGAAACATTATCTGGAAACAGAAGCTGAAGAGCTCCATAAAGAGGGTGTGCGTCTTAAAGTTATTGGAGAGAGAGGCCTTCTTCCCAATACGATTTTAACCCTTGTTGAACAAGTCGAAGAACTCACGAAAACAAATAAGAAATTAACTCTTCAAATGGCCGTTAGCTATGGCAGCCGTGCTGAAATTATTCACGCGGTACGTGAGATTGCTCAAAAAGTACGTGATCGAAGACTTGATTCTGAAAAGATCACAGAACAGCTTTTTGAACAACACCTTTACACAGGGGGCGTTCCAGACCCTGATCTTCTGATTCGAACGAGTGGTGAACAGCGCATTAGCAATTATTTACTCTGGCAAGTTGCCTATACAGAACTTATCTTTGTAGATAAATTTTGGCCTGATTTCACGCCTGAAGATTTTATGCACGCTCTTTTAACCTACCAACATCGAGAGAGACGCTTTGGTACGGCGGCGTAAGTCTCATAAACACACGATAAACTTAAAACATCGGACTCTCTCCGCAGTTTTTCTTATTCCAGTTTCTCTTTACATTATTTATGCGGGCTCTCCCTGTAGCCTTATTTTAGGGGGAATCATTACTATCGGTGTTTTTATAGAATGGGCCTTTTTATGCCTCAAAAATCAATTGCCCTTTTGGCCAAAGCTGAGCTGTATTGTATTGGGAACCTTTTATCTCTTACTAGCAATCTTTTGGTTTTTTCAGTATCTTTCTGCCCCAGAAGGATGGCGGCTTATTTATTGGCTTCTGTTTCTCGTTTGGAGCACGGATACGGCCGCTTATGCCGGAGGGAGGTTCTTCAAAGGTCCCAAATTGGTTCCCTCCATTAGTCCTCATAAAACTTGGTCAGGGTTTATGATGGGGATGATAGGGGGGACAGCTGTTGGATATAGTACGTCCTTTTGGCTTTTCCCAGGTGTTTTTAATCTTGCGGGTATTGTACTTTTGGTAGGCCTTTCTCAAGCAGGAGACCTTCTAGAATCAATAGTCAAACGTTGGAGTCAGGTAAAGGATTCGAGTTCAATAATTCCTGGGCATGGCGGGATCTTAGATCGACTTGATAGTCTTCTGGCGCTCTCTTTCTCACTTGCTGTATGGCAAGTCCTGAATTCATGAAAACCCGTCTCGTTGCGCCTTGGCTAACCTTACCTGCGCTTCAGCATCTTTTTAAGCTTTTTGAAGAGAGAGAGGCGACTCTTCGTCTTGTCGGTGGATCCGTGCGAGATGGACTTTTAGGGCTTCCTGTCAACGATATTGACTTAGCCGTTGACCGTCCCCCCCTCTGGGTTATGGATCTCTTGCAACAAAATCATATTAAAGTCATCCCGACAGGAATTGACCATGGGACGGTCACAGCTGTTGTTGATAAAAGACCTTATCAAATTACAACCTTAAGGGTTGATGTTAAAACCTTTGGCCGAAAGGCGCATGTGGCTTTTACTGAGGATTGGATCCAAGATGCCTTAAGACGAGATTTTACGATCAACGCCATCTATGCGGATCAGCAGGGCCGTCTTTTTGACCCGGTGGGAGGAGTTAAAGATTTAAAAAGTCATCGTGTACGATTCATTGGAACGGCGGCTCATCGTATTAAAGAAGATTACTTGCGTATCCTCCGCTTTTTCCGGTTTTCCGCTCGATTTGGCCAGGAACCTTATGATGCAGAAGGTCTTGAAGCCTGTCACCTTTATGCTTCTCATTTACCCCATCTCGCACGCGAACGAGTGACAGAAGAATTTCTGAAAATTTTAGAGCTTTCAAATCCCCTGTATGCTCTTGAAGCTATGAAAGAAGCAGGAGTTTTAACCTATATTCTTGATCCAGGCACTTGGGATGATCTAAAAGCGCTTATCTCTCTTGAACACGTCTCGGGAATCCTAGCTTCTGGCTTTTTAAGACTTGCAGCTTTTTACCCTGCCTTATCAGAGATTAAAGCCCATCTTCGACTTTCGAAGAAACAAGAATCCACTCTTGCGTTTTTAGTTAAGAATCATCTCCTTATTACAGAAGACTCTTTTAAACATCAAAGTTACTTTTGGGGGAGGGAAAAAACCTTTGACCTTGCTTTTCTACAAACGGCACGGTGTGTAGCGAATGTTGAAATTTCTTTAGAAGAAGGAGGACTTTTTATCCAAAATATCCATAGGATTTTTGAGTCATGGTCTGTTCCCTCTTTTCCTCTTACCGGAGAGGATTTTTTATCCCATGGCGTTAAGGAAGGAAAAGAGTTAGGTGTTCTTTTAAAAGCCGTGGAAAAGTGGTGGATTTCTGAGGATTTTAAACCGAGCCGCAAAGCCTGCCTTTCCTATCTTTCAACCCTCCTTTAAAATAGGCTTCAAGACAGGCAAGCCCTTCGTTGAGAGCTTCTATTTCTTGAAGAAATAATTTAGGAAACGTGTTCGTATGAAGATCCTGAGCATAAAAGACAACCTTAAGCACAACTTTTGTGGATCGCGGACCTGATCGTTCTAAAGCGTGGAGGGCTTTACGCCAAGCTGTGGTATATTTTTCATCTTGCTCATCTGAAATCGATGATTGCCCCTTTCCTTTATTCGAAATCAAAGCACTGGTTCGGGAGCGAAAAGTATGTCCAAGGCAAGGTTCATATCGATATCCCAATTCCCCAAAAAAACACCCTGCTTCATAGAGAGGTCTCGAGATAACCTCATGGGCATAAAAGAGTCCCAGCAAAGACTCAGCGAGAAAAGAATCTGGACCTTGATTTTTTCTCAACAGTCTTTTTCTCTTTTCTTGCAATTCTTTTGTCCCCTTATCAACCTTTTGCCGATGAAGTCGTGGACGCCCGCGTTTTTGTTTATTTAAAAGCATGAAATTCTCCCACTTTATATTATATTATCTCACAAGAAATGGTAAAAACATAAGTTTTTTAATTGGCCATATATGGACCCTAGCCGTGGTGCAAGGAAAAAAACAAAAATCCTTTTTACGCCGGTGATGATTCATTGAGCTTGAGGGAAAGTTTTTGGAACTTAAGTGAGGGAGTTTAAGTTGGTTGTTTTTTAAAAATTGAGTTATGGTATTTTAATTTTTACCTGCTATATTACATATAACTGGTAATGTAATTAATTATTTTAACGAATTTTAAAAATGGGGCTCAAATACATGGGGAATAAAATTTTAAGAAAGATTTTAAGTATTATTTCTCTTGTTACACTAAATTCTACGATAGTGGAAGCTAAAGGTCCTCTTTCTCAAGATAAAGAGAAATCAACTGTAGTAAGGCGTCACAGCATAAAGAAAAATATCCTATCAGGGAAAGCCCCCACCACGGTAAAAGGAAAAATTCAGCGTCAAAAAAGAGTAGCTCCTCCACGAAAAGTAGCTCCTCCACGAAAAGTAGCTCCTCCACGAAAAGTAGTCCCTCCACGAAAAGTAGTCCCTCCAAGGAAGGTCCCCCCAAGAAATAGTGTACGCTCTGTCAAAGGGGAGCATGGCCAACATCCTACAAGAGTAGTGGTAAGAAAGCTCGTAGTTGCAGAGAAAAAGATCGAGCAACGAAAAAGAGTTGCGCAACAGAAAGCGGCTCAACAAAAGGCTGAACAAGAGAAAAGAGCTGCGCAACAAAGAGCTGCACACGAGGAAGCCAATCGTAGAGCTGTAGAAGGTGCTCGTTTGGAACAAGAGCGCATCGAAAGAGAGCGGATTGAAATGGTACGTCGAGAAGAAGCAGGACGTGCGCGGGCAGAAGAGCATCGTAGAGAAGAAGCAGCAGTTCGTCTTGAAAGAGAACATGCAGAGGCTGCGCGTCGTGAAGCGGAAGAAGCAGGACGTGTTCGGGCAGAAGAGCATCGTAGAGAAGAAGCAGCAGTTCGTCTTGAAAGAGAACATGCAGAGGCTGCGCGTCGTGAAGCGGAAGAAGCAGGACGTGTTCGGGCAGAAGAGCATCG
>CALBSK010000101.1 GCA_937967795.1 uncultured Alphaproteobacteria bacterium
ATTCCTCCCTGTTCAAGTCGGGGAGCTAAAGGTTCGGGATAACACCGTGGGCTTTTAATGGATTTGAGTGTTTATTTTTTACGATTCTCGGTTGTCCTTCCAAAAATCCTTGATTTTGGAAAAGAATCCTTCAGAGAGGGGGCTTGAATGAGCTTTATTCTCTAAGCTTGCGAATTCTTCTAAAAGTTCTTTCTGGCGTTTGGAAAGGTTGACGGGTGTTTCCACCATTGTTTGGATATACATATCCCCTCTTGAAGAAGAGCGCATCACGGACATTCCTTTCCCTTTCAAACGAAATTGCTTTCCTGATTGAGTTCCTTCAGGAACTTTAACCCGTGCTTTGTGTCCATCGATAGTAGGCACTTCAATCTCTCCTCCTAATGCGGCAATGGACATGGAAATAGGAACTTGACAGTAAATATTCGAACCATCCCTATGAAAAAGCTTATCGGATTTAAGATGAAGAAAGATATAAAGATCCCCAGGCGCGCCCCCTCTAAGACCTGCTTCTCCTTCACCGGCTAAACGAATACGCGCTCCCTCTTCAATCCCGGCAGGAATTGAAACAGAAATAATTTTTTCCTTTCTAACTCTTCCCGCTCCATGACACGTTTTACAAGGATCTTTGATAATTTGTCCGAGGCCATGGCAGTGGGAGCATGTTCTTTCAATGGTGAAGAAGCCTTGACGGGCGTGAACTTTTCCTTGGCCATGACATGTGGGGCAACTTTCAGGCTTTGTTCCTTTAGCAGCCCCTCCACCATGACACGTTTCACAAGTGGCATAGGTTGAAATTTTAATATTTTTCTTAAGCCCTTTGAAAGCGTCTTCAAGGGTAATTTCCATAT
This sequence comes from uncultured Alphaproteobacteria bacterium, assembly GCA_937967795.1. Taxonomy (GTDB): domain Bacteria; phylum Pseudomonadota; class Alphaproteobacteria; order UBA9655; family UBA9655; genus UBA9655. Next base: position 849 of record CALBSK010000101.1, read on the forward strand.
TATAGCGCAGATCTGCTCCCCGCTGCGCACTTTCAGCTTGGCGTTGTTGCCCCCCCATGAACTCACTAAACATTTCATCAAAAATATTACCAAACCCCGCAGACTCAAACCCAAATCCAGCGGAATGCGCGCCTCCCCCACCAGCCCCCATGCCTCCTTCAAAAGCGGCATGCCCCATTCTGTCATATGCAGCTCGTTTTTGCTCATCTTTGAGAACTTCGTAGGCCGCACTGATTTCTTTAAATTTTTTCTCAGCTTCTTTATCGCCTGCATTTTTATCAGGGTGATATTTCATCGCAAGCTTGCGATAAGCTTTCTTGATCTCATCTGCTTTGGCCGATCGAGAAACACCTAAAAGTTCATAATAATCTTGTTTTGCCATGAGTTAACCAATTGGGGTGAAAGAGAGAAACAGCTTCATTTTTAATTGCTTTAGCTTGTCATCCCGAATTTATTTCGGGATCTCTTTGTCAAGGAGATCCTAAGTTCCCCTCGCGTAACGCGAGGGGCCTCAGGATGACGTTTCAGGAATAGGTTGTTTATGAATCGCACCATTAGCTATTCTTCATTTTTCTTGCTAGCATCCACTTCTTCGAATTCAGCATCAACCACATCTTCTTTGTTGACCGTTCCTGATTCGTCAGGGATTTCAGAAGATGTATCTTGCTGAGCCCCTTCTTGCGAAGCTTTATAGAGAGCTTCTCCTAAAGCCATGGAAGCTTGAGTGAGAACTTCCATTTTCTGTTGAATGACAGACTTTTCAGGAGAATCCAGGGACTCGCGTAAGTCTTTTACAGCCGCCTCCACTTTCTCGCGATCCGTTGCCCCAATTTTGTCTCCGTGTTCTTTGAGCGTCTTTTCAGTTGTATGGAGAAGCGCTTCGGCATGATTACGCACTTCAACCAATTCACGTCGCTCTTTATCCTCACTTGCATGAGATTCTGCCTCTTTGACCATTTTTTCAATGTCTTGTTCTGAAAGACCGCCAGAGGCTTCAATGCGGATTTGCTGCTCTTTTCCGGTTGCTTTATCCTTCGCAGAAACATGAACAATACCATTGGCATCAATATCAAACGTCACTTCAATTTGAGGCATTCCCCGAGGAGCCGGAGGGATTCCCATCAGATCGAACTGACCTAAAAGTTTATTATCAGCGGCCATCTCACGTTCTCCTTGGAAAACACGAATTGTGACGGCCGTTTGATTATCATCCGCTGTAGAGAATGTCTGGCTTTTTTTCGTAGGAATGGTGGTATTTCGATCAATAAGCCGCGTAAAGACCCCTCCCAAGGTTTCAATTCCAAGGGAAAGAGGAGTGACATCGAGCAAGAGAACATCTTTAACATCTCCTCGTAACACACCCCCTTGAATGGCCGCCCCTAAAGCGACAACTTCATCTGGATTCACACCACGGTGAGGATCTTTACCAAAGAAACTTTTCACCGTTTCAATGATTTTCGGCATACGGGTCATCCCACCCACCAAGATGATTTCATCAATTCTACCCGCCGTAACACCTGCATCTTCAAGGGCGGCCTTGCACGGTTTGATGGTCCGTTGAATAAGATCATCCACGAGAGTTTCTAATTTGGCACGGGTGAGCTTTACATTCAAATGCTTAGGCCCTGACGCATCTGCCGTAATAAAGGGTAGATTCACATCTGTCTGCAGTGCGCTTGAGAGTTCAATTTTAGCCTTTTCTGCGGCTTCTTTAAGGCGTTGAAGGGCGAGCTTGTCTTGGCGCAGATCAATTCCTTGCTCTTTCTTAAATTCATCAGCCAAGTAGTCGATGATACGTTGGTCAAAATCTTCTCCCCCTAAGAATGTATCCCCATTCGTGGATTTAACTTCAAAAACGCCATCACCGATTTCAAGGATCGAGACGTCGAAGGTACCGCCTCCTAAGTCATAGACAGCGATAACTTCCCCTTCTTTTTTATCGAGACCATAGGCGAGAGCCGCTGCCGTAGGTTCGTTAATGATCCGCAAGACGTCAAGGCCTGCAATTTTACCCGCGTCTTTTGTCGCTTGTCGTTGAGAGTCATTAAAGTAAGCAGGAACCGTAATCACTGCTTGAGTGACTTTTTCTCCTAAGAAATTTTCAGCTGTTTCCTTCATTTTTTGAAGAATAAACGCACTCACCTCGCTCGGGCTATATTTTTTGCCATGAGCTTCAACCCACGCATCTCCATTTGATCCTTCTACAATTTTATAAGGGACAAGATCTTTATCTTTTTGTGTCATGGGGTCATCATAGCGACGACCGATCAGACGTTTGATCGCAAACAAGGTATTTTCGGGGTTGGTTACAGCTTGGCGTTTGGCCGCTTGCCCAACCAGACGTTCCCCTGTGTTTGTAAAAGCAACCATCGAGGGAGTCGTACGAGCCCCTTCAGCATTTTCAATAACTTTAGCTTCTTTTCCTTCCATAATAGCGACGCAAGAGTTGGTTGTCCCTAGGTCAATTCCAATCACTTTACTCATTTTATTCCTCTTTCTTTCGTTCGGTAAAAATTAAACTGATCTATTCTTTTTATTTAGGTTGCGGTTCTGAGGGTTGCAATGGCGCTTCTGAATTTTTTCCTTTAGCCACACCGACAAGGGCAGGTCGTAACAATCTTCCACTGAGCTGATAGCCAGGTTGAAGAATATGAACGACCGTTCCTGCAGGTTGGTCAGAATCTTCAACTTCAAACATAGCTTGATGAAGATGATGATCAAACGGTTTTCCTAAAGGATCAATTTTTTCAACGCCATGTTTTTTAAAGGCAAAAAGAAGTTCCTTTTCCGTAATCTCCACACCTTCCAAAAGGCTTTTCAAGAGTTTTTCGGGGTGGTCAAGATTTTCAGGAGCACTTTCCAAAGCACGTCTTAAATTATCGGCGACGGTTAAGAGCTCACGCGCAAAATTTGTAACGGCAAACTTTGCGGTTTCCTCACGCTCTCGTTCAGCCCGTTTACGATAGTTCTCAAGTTCGGCCACTGTTCTTAAGAGCTGATCTTTAAGCTTATCGACTTCGGCGGTTAGCTCTTGTTCCCTTGAACCTTCAAAAGGAATTTCTTCTTGAGGCACAAGGTCTTCATTTCCCGGAGACGTTATTTCTTTGTCTGTCATAGTTCAACCTATCGTTTTGCTGATGAGTTTTGCTGTATAATCTACCATAGGAATGATGCGGCTATAATTTAATCTGGCAGGTCCAATCACTCCAATCGCTCCTATGATTCTTCCCTTATCGACTGAATAGGGCGAGACAATAACGGAACAACCAGAAAGTTGGAAAAGGTTACTTTCAGATCCAATAAAAATTTGAACACCGTCCGCTGCAATAGCCGCATCAAGAAGCTCGAGAAGTTCTTCTTGCGTATCCAAGGCTTCAAACAGAGCTCGAATGTGGTCTAGCTCTTCTACATGCCGCACATCTTGGAGAAGATTAGACTGCCCACGTATAATAAGCGACGTGGATGTTCCTTGCCCCGCCCATATAGCAAGCCCTTCTTCTACAACCTTTGCAGATAAGAGGTCAAGCTGGATTTTATTATCTTCAAGTTCTCCTAAAATACGAGATTTGGCTTCTTTAAGGGTTTTTCCCGCAAGGCGGTTGTTTAAATAATTTCCCGCTTCGATAAGGCTTGAGGGAGGAATGCCAGGAGGAGTTTCAATAATTCGGTTTTCGACAATGCCTTCTTCCGTAATCAAGATAACAAGGACACGTCCCGGGCTTAAACTTACAAATTCAACATGCTTTAAGATCGCATCATATTTAGGAGCAAGAACAATGCCTGCACAGCGACTCAGACCACAAAGAGCTTTCGTGGCATCCTCTAAAACATCGGAAAGATTTTTGCCTGTAGCTTTACAATGATGTTCGATTTCTTTTTGTTCCTCAGGGCTTAAAGCCCCAACTTCTAAAATGCCATGAACAAAAAGACGAAGCCCTGCCTCTGTAGGAAGACGTCCAGCAGATGTGTGAGGGGCATACAAAAGACCGGCCGCTTCCAAATCGGCCATGACATGGCGAATGGTTGCAGGCGATAAGGACATTCCCAAACGATGAGAAAGAGTCTTTGAGCCCACAGGCTCACCCGTTTCCACATAAGCATCAACGATATGATGAAAAACCTCTCGAGATCTCTTATCTAATTCTTCTAGTTTTGCCATCACTTCTCTCCACCTCCCTTAAAATGTAGGGAGAAGAATGAGCTACGTCAATCGTCTGAAAGAGAGTTTTTAAAAATCTTTAATTTCTCACTGAGCACAGAACAAAAACCTTTATGGGATAAATTTCTTGTTTCTTTATTCTTGCAGAGCCCTCCTTAAAAGGATTATATAAAAAGCAAAGTAAGGTTTTGATGTTCTTACGCTATTAGTCTTAACCCCTTATCTCAAGCTGTTCACGAATTATAAGGACGTAAAATAATGAGGTATTTCCTTCTTTTTCTCTTATGCGTGATCTCCGCCAAGGCCGACGAACGTCCCCAGGCTGTTATTATTACAACCGTAAATGAGGGATGTTTTAACTCTTGTCTTACAGGCGTAGGGACTTTTACAGCCTATAATGATGTGATTTTAAAAGCAGAAACCCATGGACGTGTGGAAACCATCCATTTCAAAGAAGGCGATCAAGCAAAATCAAACCAACCCCTTTTTACACTTTATAACAAAGAACAAGAAGCGAAAGTTAAGAAAGCAGAAGCTTCACTTAAACTTGCTCAAAATATCCTGGACCGCAAGCGGCAACTCGTTGGAAAAAAATTTGCTCCCACACAAGATCTTGAAACAGCTGAAGCCCAAGTAAAAGCTGCCGAAGCTGAGCTCACCCTGGCAGAGGAAGATCTGGTAAAAACAGAAATTCGCGCTCCTTTCGAAGGAAATCTCTCTCACCGAAAAGTTTCAAAAGGAGCTTATGTAAGCGAAGGAGATGAGCTGGTGAGAATTCAAGATCTCACTCCTATTCGCTTAACCTTTCAAATTCCTCAAAAAGAAATTTCAACCCTTAACGTGGGAGATAAAGTTATTGCCTCAACGGATGCTTACCCAAATAAAACATTTGAAGGAAAAATAGAGGCCATCGAGCCTTCCGTAAATGAAGAAACGCGAAGTGTCACAATTTATGCGACATTTGCCAATGAGGAAGAGCTTTTAATCCCTGGCCTTTATGGCCGCGCTGAAATCAAAACTTCAACGCATAAGACAGCGTCACTTTTTATTCCCGAACAAGCTCTGGTCATGCGGCCTGATGGGGTGTATGTCTATAAAAAAGTAGAGAACAAGGTCAGCTTAACGCCCGTCACTTTAGGGAAGCGCACATCAGATCAAGCCGAAATTCTTTCGGGCCTTAAGAAAGGGGATCAAATCGTTTTAGAGGGGCAAGATAAGATTCACGATGGATCGCTTATTAGTAGTAACTGATGATTTACAGTTCTTTTTCGCTTACTTAACTTTTAAAGAAGAGTAGTCTCAATGTTTATAAGTGATATTGCCATTAAACGGCCTGTATTTTCTGTAGCGCTCAGCTTAATGATTATCATTGTGGGGCTGTTGTCTTACATGAATCTTAGTTTACAACAATACCCTGATGTGGAAGAACCCATTTTAATTATTGAGACAAACTACCCGGGCGCTGCCTCGAGTATTATGGAATCCAAGGTTACAACCGTTCTTGAGGATGCTCTTTCAGGTCTGACGGGCCTTGATTATATGGAATCTTCGAGCAAAACGGGACATAGTCAGATAACCCTCTTTTTCAGGGCAGGAACTTCTCTTAGTGATGCGGCCTCAGATGTTCGAGAACGCATCGCTCAGGTGAGAGACAATTTACCCGAGAAATCGAAAGATCCAAAAGTCATTAAAAGTCAAGCGAATAAAGAACCGTTTTTGTTTCTCGTCCTCACAAGTCAGCAGCATAATGAGCTTGACCTTTTTGACTATGCAGATCGCAATCTTAAAGGTCCTTTTGAATCTATTCCTGGCGTGGGAGCTGTCGAAATTTATGGAAATGCCACCACCATGCAAGTGCGTCTCGATCGAGAGAAATTGAAAGCTTATAATTTAGCCGTGACGGACGTCCTTGAAACTCTAGAAGAAAACACCCAAGAGCGGCCTTCTGGCAACATCATCAAGGGAAAACGCCACGTCAACATTGTGACAGAAGCAGGATTAAATACGCCTCAAGAAATGGGAGAACTTGTCATCTTATCCAGCAACGGGCACGTTATTCATCTCAAAGATGTTGCATCGATTACTTTTTCCAAAGATACAGGTGAAAATGAGTGGCTGCCTCGTTTTAATAAAAAACCTGCTGTCTTTATCGGAATCAAAAAAAAGGCGGGGGGAAACATTCTCTCCATTTCCGCTGCCGTCCTTGCGTATGTTAAAGGAGTAAAAGAAACCCTCCCCCAAGGGATGCATTTGGATGTGGGATACAACTTCTCCATGTTTATTGAGGCTTCGATTAAAGCCGTCAATATGACCATTTTTGAAGCTATTATTTTGGTCCTTTTGATTATTCTTTTCTTTTTACATTCTCCCAGGGCGGCCATTATTCCTCTGCTCACCATACCCGTGTCTCTTATTGGGTCGTTTGCGTTTTTATATGCTTTTCATTGTTCGATTAATACCATCACCCTTTTAGCCATGGTCCTTTCTATTGGGCTTGTCGTGGATGATGCGATCGTTGTTCTTGAAAACATCCACCGACATATCGAAGAAGGCCTGCAACCTTTAGAAGCAGCCCTTAAAGGTAGCCGCGAGGTGGGCTTTGCTGTTATTGCCATGACCTTAACACTTGCAAGCGTTTATGCGCCTATTGCGTTTGTTCAAGGACTCACGGGAAAACTATTTGCAGAATTTGCTGTTTCTTTAGCGGGAGCGGTACTTATTTCTGGCGTTGTAGCGTTAACCCTTTCTCCTATGATGTGTTCCAAATTTTTACGGCCTAGAAACCTCGAAAAATACAACCGTTTTTCACAAGGGATAGAAGGATTTTTGGAAGGCCTTGACCGGGGGTACCAAGCTGCCCTTAAAAAAGCTCTTTCCTTTCCTAAATTTTTATTCGGAGCTTTAATCCTTGTATTTATAGGAGGGCTTATCCTTTTTTATAAACTCCCTTCTGAACTGGCCCCTCA
>CALBSK010000102.1 GCA_937967795.1 uncultured Alphaproteobacteria bacterium
ACTCCCGCTCGTAAAGAAGCATTTATTCTCAAAGCGTTGGAAAAAGCTATTCCTTCTTACACGGCAAGAGGATTTAGAGAAGTTGCTTTTGACCGTCGCAAGGGATGTTTTGTTTTAACAAAATAGGCAGGTAAAATGAAGGAAAGGGCTCACTCCAAGCCCTTTCCTCCTTTTCAACGTGAGGGTACAATTACTTTTGGAGCAGTTTTGCTACTTCCAAGGCGGGATAGCTAATGATCCCAGACGCACCCGCCCTCTTAAAAGCGATGAGACTTTCAAGAAGGGCCTTTTCATAATCAATCCAACCTTTTTCCGCAGCTGCTTTCAGAAGGCTGTATTCACCACTAACTTGATAAGCAAAAATAGGCAAAGGGAAAGCTTCACGAAGACGATAAATAATATCCAAATAAGGAAGTCCCGGCTTGACCATAAGCATGTCCGCCCCTTCAAGAAGGTCTTGAGCGCCTTCTCTCAGAGCCTCTCGACCATTTGCAGGGTCCATTTGATAAGTTCTTTTATCAGCTCGCCCTAAAGCTGTAAGAGAACCCACAGCTTCACGAAAGGGGCCATAAAAAGCAGATGCATATTTAGCCGAATAGGCCAAAATTCGGACGTCTTTATATCCCTTTTGATCAAGTGCTTTACGAATAGCGCCAATACGTCCATCCATCATATCGGAAGGAGCAACCACATCAACCCCCGCTTGCGCTTGGACAAGGGCCATCCCAGCTAAGACTTCGAGCGTTTCGTCATTCGCAACATGTCCGTTTCTTAACACGCCATCGTGGCCGTGACTTGTATAAGGATCCAGCGCCACATCGACAATAACACCAAGGCCAGGACAGTCCTTTTTTAAGAGACGAATGGCCTGGCACATTAAATTATCTGGATTAAGAGCCTCCCTCCCCTCTTCACACTTGAGTTGAGGATAAGTATAAGGGAAAAGTGCAACTGCTTTTATCCCCAGATCGATTGCCCTTTGACAAATGGGAACTAATTCATCCAGTGAATACCGAAGAATTCCGGGCATAGCAGCAATTGTTGAAGAAGAATCCTTTTCTCTTACAAAGAGAGGCAAAATCAAATCTTTAACTGATAAGTGATTTTCAGCAACCAAATCGCGACACCATCCATCTTGGCGATTTCGCCGCAGGCGGCTTTGAGGAAATTCTGCAGTTATAAGCTTCATGGAACCTCCATCACTGAGAGTCTTAAAGACAAATGCCACTCTCCATTTTCTCAATAAGCGGCTCATATTTTTGCAAATCCTGAGGTGTACTGATATGAAACCACTCTCCCTCATGGACATAACCATAAAGGCGGCCTTTTTGCAAAGCCTCATCCCATAGTAAATTAACTGAAAAGGGCCCTTCTGGAGCAGGTTGAAAAAGACGAGGACTTACAAGTTGAACGCCGATATACACAAAAGGGGCCATTGAATCTGAATCGGGACGAGAAAGCTTCCCTTTGGAAGACATATAAAAGTCACCGCGTCCGAGATATCCATAGGCTTTTTCTTTCGGAAGAAGTAATAACAAGGCATCCATTTCGGTCTCATTCCACACTTTCCCCATGGCTCGTAAGCTTTCAGAATGGCTCCAAATACTATCTCCATTAAGCGTAAAAAAGGGTTCTTCCCCCAATAAAGGTAAGGCTTTTTTGATTCCTCCTCCTGAATCAAGAAGATTTTCTTCATGGGAAATGAACGTCTCAGGATAATTGGTCTTTACAAAATTTTCTAAGAGAGGTGCCAAGTAATGACAATTGACCACAATTTTAGAGATTTGCAGCTTATTTAAATGATCAAAAGTCCGCGCCAGAAGCGTTTTCCCAGCAACAACAACAAGAGGTTTGGGTAGCTTATTTGTGAGCGGCTGCATGCGAAGACCACGCCCAGCCGCTAAGATCATGGCGCTTTTAACCATTTTTCCTCCCATGCATTTCAAACCACTTTTGGATAGATTTAAGAGAGGGACAGCGCAAGTTTCCCTTAAGAATTTTCCAAACGCGAGGCAGGTGAACCAGATACTGGGGCTTCCCATCTCTTTTTGAAAGGCGAGAAAATATTCCCAAAATCTTGGTACACCGCTGAGCCCCCCACAACGCATAACTCTTTCCAAAATCTTCTGGAGAAAGAGAAGGAAAAGCATTAAAATAAATTTGTAAAAGATCTTGAGCAAAGGACGGAGCAATATCTCGTCGAGCATCCTCTAAAAGGGACACCAGATCGTACGTAATGGGTCCCCACACAGCATCTTGAAAATCAATAAACCCGCAGCGCTTCATTCCTTGCCGCAATGGCAACCATAGAAGATTTTCGACCATAACGTCTCTCATAACCAAAGAGTAGGGAACAGAGGGGGCGTTTTCATAAGCTTCCCGCCACGCTTTTATGAAGTCAACTTTAGCTTCTCTTGAAAGAGAAAGATCATACCATTCTATAAAAATCTCAGCTTCTCTTAAAAAAAGATCCACATTATAGAGAGGCAAGTGGTTCTTATTCCGAGACATATTTTGATGAAGATGAATAAGACTTTTTAAAGTTTCCTCATAGAGAAGTTTCTCACACATCCCCGCTTGCAAAGCTTTTCGATAAGGAAAATCTCCCAAATCTTCAATAAGTAAAAACCCATTCGTATGATCCGTCGCATAAATGAGTGGTACCGTCAGGCCAACGTCTTTCAAAAGTTCGGCTATGAAATGAAAAGACTTTGTGTCCTCATAAGGGGGAGGGGCATCCATTAAAAGAGCTTGGGGGAGGCGAAAATAACGTCTTTTTGAAGCGTCGGGAGGAAGGGGAATAAGAGGCTCTCTTAAGAGCCCTTCTCTCTTAAGAAACGCCTGGCGCAAAGCTTCTCGTTCTTCGTCAAAAGAGTCTCTCTTGCCAACCAGTAAAATGGAGGATGCGCTCATTTTCATGACTTCCATAAGTGAATTCAATTTCCAGATAGTCTTTAGGAAGGAAAGGTCCCAAACGTTCTGGCCATTCTATAAGGGATACACCGTTGCTATAGGCTTCTTCAATCCCTAATTCATAAACTTCTTCAGGATGCTGAAGTCGATAAAGATCAAAATGCCACAAAGTAAAAGTTGGCGCTTCGTAGGTCTGAACTAAAGTAAAAGTCGGACTTGGAACTTCCCTCTCTTCTCCACAGAAGGTTTTAATGAAGGCACGCGCAAAGGTTGATTTCCCTGTTCCTAAATCCCCTTTTAATAAAATTACGTCATAAGGCTGAAGAAGAGAAGCTATCTTGCGCGCGATGCCAATCATCTCATCAGGCGATTGAGTTTTAATCATTTTTGTATTTTTCAGTTGCATGTCCAAAGAGATACCATTAATTTTGGAGCACCTTCAAGGGGTCATAGCTCAGTTGGGAGAGCGCTACAATGGCATTGTAGAGGTCGGGGGTTCGATTCCCCCTGGCTCCACCAGGACAAATGAATGAAAAATAATTGTAATTTTTTAAAAGAGTGCTTATAATAATTAATGGAAGTATATTTGTTTTACGGATTGTTTAAGAGGAGGTTTTAAAAATGAGATTTTTAAAGATTGTATCAGCGCTTACACTATCCTTTTTAGCTTTTATCTACGGAGATAAAATTCAGGCGGCCCCAAATGCGGGAGGGTTAAAAAAACATATCGTCCGAAAAGGACATCACGCAAAACAGCAACCAGTTCGAGCCTCCCATAAAGCACGAGTTCAAAGAGGACGAGGCAGCAAGAAAGGAAGACCACAAGCAGCTCAAACAGGACGTAAAGCGTCAAACCAGAGAGTCCGGAACGACCAAAAGACAAGACTCCAGGCTGGGAAAGCAGGACATAAAGCCCCCGATAAGAAAGTGCGAGATAGCAAACCAGCCCCTCAGCAAAGAGTGAAACAAAAAGCGGCTCCTCAAAAGCAAACAAAACGACAAGACGTTCAAGCAGC
>CALBSK010000103.1 GCA_937967795.1 uncultured Alphaproteobacteria bacterium
AAAAATGACTCAAAGCAAGTGCTTCTATTTTTTAAAAGGAATTTCTTGCCGGCAAGCTGACGAAGAGAGTACAATCCTCCACAAGATATATTATTATAAGCAAGGAGCGTTATTGCCTTACCCGCAAGTCAGCACGGTTTACGATAATGGAGACACTCTCTTGCGGGGAGTTGAACGCTTGAGTCTCTCCCATTTTCGGTGTTATGAGATTTTTAGTGTTTCTCTTGATCCTAGGCCTGTTGTTTTGACAGGTCCTAATGGGGCAGGGAAAACAAATCTTTTAGAAGCTCTCTCTTTTCTTATTCCTGGCCGAGGATTACGCCGTGCACGCCTTTCAGAAGTCAAACAGCAGGGGAGCAGAGATCCATGGGCGATTTCCGTTTTTCTGAAAGAGGGGAATGAGAAAATCCAAATTGGAACAGGGCTTGATCCTGAAGCACCTGAAAGTGAGAGAAGGGTAATCCGTATTCATGGAGAGAAAGTAAAAAACCAATCGGCTCTCGCTGAATGGGTCTCCATCGTTTGGTTAACCCCTCAAATGGATAGATTGTTTTTAGAAGGAGCTCAAGGCCGCCGCCGATTTTTGGATCGTCTTGTCTATGGATTTGATCCGAACCATGCTCAACGTCTCAATCGGTATGAGCGCCTTTTAAAAGAGCGTGGGTTTCTTCTGCGTCAGAGCCGTTATGATCGCTATTGGATGGAAGGCCTTGAAGAACACCTCGTGAATGAGGGAATAGCCATAGCCATTGCGCGCCGGGACGTTGTAGGACAACTTTTAGGGGTTTTGAAAAACCAAGATACCCTTTTTCCTCAAGCAGAGCTTTCTTTAAAAGGCGATCTTGAAAATCTTCTTTACCAAGGACCTCTCCTCGACGTTGAAGAGAAAATGCGGGAGCTTTTGGCCGGGAGCCGTGAGCAAGATCGCCTTTCGGGACGAACTTTTTTTGGGCCTCATCGGAGTGATCTTTTGGTTATGTTCTCTGAGAAAAATCAACCAGCAGCTCTGTGTTCAACGGGAGAACAAAAAGCTCTGCTGCTTTCCCTTGTCATGGCCTCTGCTTACCTGTTATCTATGCGCACAGGCACCATTCCTCTCTTGCTTTTAGATGAGGTCGTGGCCCATTTGGATGAAAGGCGCAGATCAGCATTGTTTGATGCGATTTTAAAGCTTAAAATGCAGGTTTGGCTGACAGGAACGGATATTTCATTGTTTAGCGAATTACAAGGAAGTGTTCAATTTTTAAACCTTAAGGATGCCCGTTTAGTATCGAAAACATAAATGAGAGAATTCATGACACAACCCTTAGACCCCACACAAAATTCAGAATATGGAGCCCATTCAATTAAGGTCTTACGAGGCCTTGATGCAGTCCGCAAGCGCCCCGGCATGTATATTGGGGATACGGATGACGGATCGGGCCTTCATCATATGGTTTATGAAGTTGTGGATAATGCGATCGATGAAGCCCTTGCAGGATATTGTGATCGTGTTGATGTGACCCTGAATGCGGATGGATCGGTAACGGTTTGTGATAATGGGCGTGGCATTCCCGTTGATATTCATGAAGAAGAAGGCGTCTCTGCCGCTGAAGTGATTATGACGCAGCTCCATGCGGGCGGAAAATTTGACCAGGATTCTTATAAAGTTTCAGGGGGGCTTCATGGGGTAGGTGTTTCGGTTGTAAATGCTCTTTCAGAAAAACTTAAGTTGACGATTTATTCTAAAAACAAAAAGCATTTTATGAGTTTTACTCACGGAGAAGCGGATGCGCGTTTGGCCGTTGTTGGGGAATCCGAAGAGAAAACGGGGACAGAAATTACCTTTCTGCCTTCGAAGGAAACGTTTACAGCGACAAGATTTGACTTTGGAACGCTTGAGCATCGCTTGAGGGAATTGGCTTTTTTGAATTCGGGTGTCACCCTCGTTTTGCGGGATGAACGCCATGAAGAGGTTAAAGAGGTTGTTATGCATTATGAAGGCGGTGTTCAAGCCTTTGTAAGCTATCTTGATCGAAGTAAAAATGTTCTCCACTCCCCCCCCATTGTTATTCAAGGTGAGAAAGAGGGTATTGTTGTTGACTTGGCTATGGAGTGGACCGATAGCTATCACGAAACAACCCTATGTTTTACCAATAATATTCCCCAAAGAGATGGAGGGACTCATCTTGCGGGTTTCCGTGGAGCTCTCACACGAGCCATCAATGCCTATGCGAGTGAGGCGGGGAAAAAAGAAAAAATTGCGCTGACAGGTGAGGATATGAGAGAAGGGCTCACTTGTGTTTTATCCATCAAAGTTCCAGATCCTAAGTTTTCTTCTCAAACGAAAGATAAGCTTGTTTCCTCGGAAGTGCGACCTGTGGTTGAAGGAATTGTAGGAGATAGGATTCAACAATGGCTTGAAGAACATCCTGCTGATGCTAAGAAAATCATTGCACGCGTTATGGAGGCCGCTCTCGCTCGAGAAGCTGCTCGAAAAGCCCGAGAACTAACCCGTCGAAAAGGAGCGCTTGATATTGCCTCATTGCCCGGGAAGTTAGCGGATTGTCAAGAAAGAGATCCCGCAAAAAGTGAAATTTTTATTGTGGAAGGCGATGGAGCAGGGGGGTCTGCTAAGCAAGGGCGTGAACGTAAATATCAAGCCATTTTGCCTTTGCGAGGGAAGGTTTTGAATGTTGAGAGAGCGCGTTTTGATAAAATGATCGGGTCAGAGCAAATTGGAACGTTGATTACAGCTCTCGGAATGGGCATTGGACGGGATGATTTCGATATCAATAAAGCCCGTTACCATAAAATTATTCTTATGACTGATGCCGATGTGGATGGAAGCCATATTCGAACCCTTTTGCTCACTTTTTTTTATCGTCAAATGCCGGAAGTGATTGAAAAAGGGTATCTATATGTTGCAAGACCTCCGCTTTTCAAAGCTAAGCGAGGCAACTCTATCTTATACCTTAAGGACGAAAAATCATTAACAAATTATTTGATTGAAGGGGGACTTGAGGGAACTTCTCTTCTCCTTCAAAATGGGGCGCAAGTTGCGGGAGCTGATTTGAGACGTATTGTCGATATTTGTACGCAGATGGCAGACTTGATGGAAATTCCTTCTAAACAAGTAGGTTCTTCTCATCTATTAGAACAAGCAGCTATCGCAGGCATTTTAAATGCGGACGTTTTTTCTTCTGAAAGGGAGCAGTATGTAGAGAAACTTGTTAATCGATTAAATCTTATAGCGAAAGAAGGAGAAAAGTCTTGGGAGGGGAAAGTTGGTGAGACGGATACGTTTGCAGTAAAGAGAACTCTTCAAGGGGTGGAAGAAAGTTACAAGTTTCGTCTGTCTCTTCTGAATACGGCTGAAGTCCGCCAATTAGACCGTCTCAAAGATACACTTCAAGAAACATTTTCCGGTATTCCTCGTCTCACAACAAAGGACGGGGCATTTCCTCTTTCAGGTCCTTTAGCGCTGCTGGAGATGATTCTTGAGCGGGGACGTAAAGGATTTAGTATTCAACGCTATAAAGGACTCGGGGAAATGAACCCTGACCAGCTCTGGGAAACCACTCTTGATCCGGAGGTCAGGACTCTTCTGCAAGTGAGAGTGGAGCACCTTGATGAGGCCTCTGAAATCTTCTCTACTCTGATGGGCGACATCGTCGAACCACGTCGTGACTTTATTCAAGAAAATGCCTTGAGTGTAAGGAATTTAGATATTTAGGACGGGAAGAATAATGCGTGTGCCCGATTACAAATTTTTTCATCAGTTGGGGAAGCTCCCTTTTGTAGAGAAAATTTGGCTTTATGGATCGCGGGCTCGCGGTGATTTTTGGGACCGATCCGATATTGACCTTGCGATAGAGTGCCCCACCGCTTCGGATTCAGATTGGAAAAAAGTACTTGATATTATTGAAGATGCAGATACCTTGCTAAAAATTGATTGTGTCCGTTTGGATGAAGTCAAAGAAGATTCTTTTTTTAAAAAAGATATCCTGGAAGATAGGAAACTTCTTTTTGAAAGAAGAGGAGATTTGATGAAAGCAACTCGATTAGAACGTAATTACATTGAGTTAGGAGAAGCCCTCGAAAGACTCAAAGAGATTCTTGATGCTCCCTTCGATAAAAATCGCTTTATTATGGATGGAACTATCCATCGTTTTGAGTTTTGTATAGAACTTTTCTGGAAAAATTTCAAAAATTTTCTTGAAAGGGAAGAAAGAAAGGTTTTATCCCCTCGTGATGCTGTTTCTCAAGCCTATCAAATGGAATGGATTGATCATGAAAAAATATGGCTTCGCATGCTCAAAGATCGCAATGCCTTGTCCCATGATTATAATAAAGAAGAGGTAGATGATGTATATGCGCGCATTAAAACCTATTATCCTGAAATGAAAAAAGCTTATGACACTCTAAAAAAATTTCCCTCTTAAGAAATAAGCTTTAGATCTCCTCTTTAAGAGTTCCTTCGTCTTCCTCATAAAAATGATCGGTCATTTTAAAAATGTCCTTCGTAAGCCTCGTTAAATAAGGGTAATTAACAATCTTATCTAAAACTGTATGATAGTTTGGGTTTCTCGCTCCGGCTGTGTCTGTAATAAGAATGGCCGAGTTAATCTTTTCCACCCAGGCTGAGTGATGATCCGAATGCCCCGCTGATACTAAAACCAAGGGGATCATATCTCCCCATACAATTCTTCCCCAGGTGGGTTGACATCCCTTATTATCAACACCATAAACTCCTATAGGAGCGTTCAAAAATTCAGCACGCATCTTAGCCTTTTGAGTAAATTTCTGATAAGATTTTACCAATAAAGGTTCGGGTTCAAAGGTGGTTCGGTCTTTCGCTTTACCTACAAAGGCGATGAAGTTTCCAATTGTAGTACCGTACTGGCGGTTAAGGATTGGAAGCTTGAAATCTTGGCTATTTTCTTGTTCTGAAAAATAACCGACAGCGTCGAGAGCAATGACATCCACTTTTTCCTTAGGGTTAAGATTTTTAAAGTAATAATAACTTCCCATGAGAGGTTTCCCTTCTTCAGTTTCCATACGAGAAAGGGGCCATTCTTCATTAGGAACGAATACGAAGCGAATTGTCCAAGGAAATTCCTTCTTAGAACACATCTTCGCGAGTTGAAGAAGGACTGCAATACTGGAGTCATTATCATCCGCCCCAGGGCTTTTTTGAACTGTATCATAATGAGCTACATAGGTAAGAGTAGGGTACTTTTCTGGGTCAGTTCCTTTTTTTTCTGCAATGATGTTGGTGAATGAGTATTTATCGCGTTTGTCCTTTAAAAGAAATTTTCTTCCTGCATATTCAAAAAAAGGAGGTTGAGCATGCTTGCGATATTTATAATTATTTTGTTTAAGAGTCTTTTTAATTTCTTTAAAAGTGGCTGTAAATTCTTGGGTTGTGACATTCAAATTTTCTACATCTCGGAGACAAGAAGTAATATAACGTTCTGCTTTTAAAAGGTTTTCAGGAAATTCATGAAAATTTCTAGGACCGATCTTATTGGACAATTCTTCAATATGTTGACGAAGTTTTTTTTCAAGTTTTTTCTCTTTTTCTGTAAGAGGTTTGGCATTTCCCATCCACCTTGTAGGGGGACAATCAGAGCACTTCGTTATTTTATTTAATTTGTCTTGTCCCAGCATTTTAAACTGATACGTTGCCCTTGCAAAGCCAATTGCCATTTTTACATAGTTGGGAATGGACCCTAGGCAGTTCCAGATCGTAGAGCATGTAGAGCATCTGGACTTTTCTTTGTGTGCTGAGGACGATAATAAGAGCGTCTTTTCAGTGTTGCCTTCTTGCTCTTCTTTTTGCTGAACGTTTGTCCTTCCGTTGTGGGCCTCTCTTTGCTCTTCCATTCCCCAAAGAGGCGTTCCTAGAGCTGTAAAGCACAGTAAAGAAAAGAGAAGAAGTGAATTTTTCGAATGTCCTTTTTTCTGAGGGAATAATTGGTGCATGACTACCTCTCCTTTTATCTTTTGCTAAAATTAATATTTATTAT
>CALBSK010000104.1 GCA_937967795.1 uncultured Alphaproteobacteria bacterium
TTTTATGGTCCGGAAGAGTGGACGTTAAAGAGCCTACGAGTGAAAGTTCTAATGTGTCAGAGTATGTATTCTTTCCCTCTATCAAAATTACCTATGAAGAGGATACTTATCGAATTCTTCCCGATGAATGGGCATCAACATGTGAGCGTTTGGAAGAGCGAGTTGATCAAGGCCTTTGTCATTATGTTTCTAAAGTGTGTACCCAAGGTCCTCAAACACGCATCATTGAAGGTGTTCCTATCAAAAAGAATTGTTGGCAAGAAACCTTTACCTATGCCTGTGATTATCCAGCTAAAAATGACTGCGGTCCCTTAAGGGCTCGAGGGTGTGCCCAAATTAATTCGGCGTGCAAGCAAACGGTGGCCAGAAATTGTGTCGTTTATTCTCAAACTTATCAATGCAAAGGAGGAATACGCACCTCTTATCACATCGAAGGAGGAAAGACCCCATTTTGTTTGGATGGAAATTGCCGTGATCAAAGTTGGGAAAATAATAATGAGATGGGATCAACCTTAGCTCAGCTGAGTCTTCTCAAGGAGATGGGGAATAAAATGAACTCCATCTTTGAAGGAAAGGCCCATCAATGTTCAAAATATATTTTCAACTTTAAGGATTGTTGCGGATCAGGCAAGGGGTGGGGAAGTAAGATTGGCCTTGGAGGCTGTAAAGCCAGTGCAAAACTTCTCCATCAAAAACGACAAGCCCGTTTATGTCATTATGTGGGGACTTATTGTGCTAAAAAGGATCCTACAGGGGTAAAATGCATCAAGAAGAAATCTTCTTTTTGCTGCTTTGGTTCAAAGCTTCTCAAAGCTTTTCAGGAACAAGGAAGGCAACAAATTGGCCTTGGATGGGGAGAGGCCAAAAATCCCCTCTGTCGAGGATTTACCATTGAAGAACTCCAACGCATCGATTTCTCCAAGCTGGATCTTAGGGAAGCTTTTGAAGATCTTCTCCAAAACTATAGCCCCCAGAAGCTTCAAGGCACAGGAAAGCATATCGGTGAACGTCTGGAGACGATTAAGAAAGGCTTGGTTCCTCCGAGGGAAAAACAGCCAAAGCAGAGGCCGGAGGCGTAAGCAGTGATCAGAAATCAGTTATCAGTAATCAGATTTTCTGAGAGTTGGAAGACTCTAAGGTTTTCTATGACGCTAGTGAAGTGCGCCTTTTTTCTCCTGATTACTGATAACCGATTACTGAATTCTGCGTTCTTCGAGCGCCATGCGGAAGGATGGCACTGGTATCAGGACTCGCTAAACGAGAGTGATCAGTCGTCAGTGATCAGTCATCAGAATAAGGATTCGCAAGCTCCAACGCAACAAATTGAAAAACAGAGGAAGAATTTAGAAACGAAGTTGCATACAGCGATTATTGAACCCACGCGTGAGAATATCATTGCTTATATTATGGCACAAAAAGCTTTGATGGACCAAAGTCAGCGGTTTTCTGAGGCTTGGAAAGAGGTTGTTCTCACCACACCTTCTTTGGATGAAACCTTGATTCATCCCGTCGATCAGAATGCCCGTCATATTTATTATGTTGAGAAAAACAAGGATCTTTCAAAGCGGATAAAAGCTTTAGCTCATGATTATGGACTCTTCTTTTTCTTCCGGCAGAATTGTCCTTATTGCCATCAGTTTGCGCCTATTGTGAAGCATTTTGCGGGGAAACATGATTGGTCCGTGCTGCCCATCTCCCTTGATGGGGGATCGTTGCCTGAGTTTCCCCAGGCTAAACGAGACAACGGAATAGCTCAAAAGCTCCAGATTCAACATGTTCCAGCTCTTGTTGCCCTTCATCCCAAATCAGGAAAACTCATTCCTCTAGCCTATGGCTTGGTCTCTGAAAGTGAAATTGAAGAGCGGGTAGATCTTCTCATACGAATGGAGGGAGGAAAATTATGAAACCATCAATCGTACACTTCACGACGATGGGCGATGCGAGCCACAAGAATCAAAAGTTTATCTTCTTGGATATAACAGATCAGCCGGTAGGTCCCAATACGATAACACCAAAATTCTTTCATGTTGCCCGAAAGGGTCTTCCCAAATCGTTTAGGGTCCTTTTCTGTTGCAAGGCGCTCAAAAATATAACGATTGATCGTCCGGCATACCGATTTATCAAGTTTCTCAAATTGCTTTTCGGCACTTTGAGTAAATTCAACTTTCCATTGAGAACGCCTTCCTTTAATGGCGTCCATCTTCCATGCCATATTTTTTTAAAATATCCTCAAATGGAATGGTTTTTTCCTCTCCTCTCTCTACGCGCTCCATTACGGAAAGAGCGAGTAAATAGTCCTCCTGATCATCAAGGAATTCTTCAATGGCCCGCTTTACATAATAGCTTTTTGTACGGTGGGTATCTTTTGCTAATTGAGAAAGCCTTTTTTCCATCTCTTCAGGGAGTCTTATTGTCATCATGAGTTACATCCTTCATCTCTATCTCTCTTTAATGTATTACATACATATCAAAATGTCAAGACGATGGCTTGTCCAAGTTTTTATACACATCTTTATAGGTATGGGAATCCTAACGAATTCCCAAGCGGGTATGCACGAAAATCTGGAGAAAGCTTTTCAAGCTTTAGGCATGGGCCATAACGTCACAGAAGGAGGAGGCTATCAAGACCAAACAGGAGGATTTTATACAGGCGGAAGTCTTTTTGCCCGCTCAAAAGTTCATCAAGCTGACCTCTTTTCTTTGCAGATGCCTCATTACCGAGCGGGGTGTGGGGGTATTGATCTCTTTATGGGGGGATTCAGTTATGTCAATGCTCAGCAGTTTATTCAACTCTTGCGAAACATTGGAAGCAATGCGAGTGGTTATGCCTTTAACTTAGCACTCGCAACCGTCACGCCTCAAATTAAAAGTGTGCTGGATGATCTCTCTGCTAAGATTCAAAAGGTAACGAATCAAAGCATGAATTCTTGTGAAGCGGCTGCCACATTGGTGGGAGGGGCATGGCCTCAGTCTGATGCAAGTTCCCAACTTCTCTGTCATGCCATGAGTAAGGATTTAGGAATTGCGAGTGATTGGGCCCAAGCGCGTCAAAAGTGTGGCGCTGAAGGGCAAAGGAACACCATTAATAACCGAAAAGGAGAAAAACCAGAGTTTAAAGATGTCTTAGGCGATGAATTTAATATGGCTTGGAAAGCCATTCAAAAGAATGGGTTTTTAAGATCAGATCTCCAGTTGGCGGAATTCTTTATGACTCTTTCCGGAACTCTCATTTCACGAAGAACAGGAGATCGTACAGAGGCTGCGGTTCTGCCTTCGAGAAGTGCAGATGCAGAGCTTATCAACGGCCTTATTAAAGGAAACGCCTCGGTTGAAATTTTTAAATGCGACAATGGAAGTGAAGATAAATGCCTTTTCCCAACCCTTCAAAAAGTAACCATTTCTGAATCTCAAGCCCTTTACGGAAAAGTTCAAAAGCTCTTGGCGGAGATTTCTAAAAAGCTCAGAGAAGATATTCAAGATCTTTCAGAAGGCGAAAAAGGCTTTATCAATTCGACCCAGATTCCCATTCTCAAAATTATGGCTGTCGAGCTTGCTTTTAAGGAAGGAGGAAGCCCCATCAGTCTCACGGATTTTAGTGAAGCCATTGCTCACGATATTCTTCTTCGGTACCTCGATGAAGTCATGTCCCTTGTGTGGAATAGTGTCACCCAGCTGAAAAAAGTTCAAATCAACGATGGCATGATTGAGGAATTTAGATCGGGAATTGCAGGTTCTCGCAAACTTCTTTTTGCCAAACGGACGGCTCTTTTTGAACAAATGGCCATTACCCTAGAGCTCATTGAACGCACCCAACAGATCGAATCAAAATTGCAGCATATGTTTGTCTCCTCAGAACAAGGAACGAAGGCAGGAGGACCATAAGATGAGCTATGTTATAACAACTTATGGAGGCGGTGAGCTCTTTGCCCTTGTCTTTAATGGCATTGCGGCTTTGTTTAAAGAAGATAGCACAGGAATGGTGATGCCCTTCATCCGTGTAGGGCTTATGGTGGGCTCGGTTTATGTGGTCATTCTTATGCTGTTTCAAAATCAACTTATAGAAGGTGTGAGATGGTTCTTGTGGGTCATTGTGGCAACAAATTTGATTTTCTTACCTAAAACCACTCTTTTTATTCATGATCCGTTGGCAAATACCAAACATAAAATTGATCACGTTCCTCTGGCTTTAGGAATGTTTGCAAGTTTTGTCAGCCAAGTGGGGAAGTCCGTTACGGAACAGTTTGAATCTCAGTTTTCTCTCCCCGATTACATGCCCTATCATCAAACAGGAACCGTGTTTGCTTCAGCGTTGATGCGCCAGGTAGGGCAGTTTCGCATTGTGGATCCGGTCTTTAAAGGGAATATGGAGCGCTTTGTCAATCAATGCGTTGTTTATGATGCCATGATTGGTCATAAATATACCCTTACCGATCTTCAAAATACGCCAGATCTTTGGGGATTTGTCAGCAGTAAAGCCTCTTCCATCCTTGGATTTTTATACAAGGAGGGAACAAACCCTGGGGGTATTGTCACCTGTAAAGCTGGAGCTCAAAAGTTAAATGCCCAATGGTCAAAAGCCATTAAGGAAGCGATCAGTATTTATGGCTCTCGGGTGAATGAGAGGACTTTGACCCAAAGTACGTTTACCTCAGACCTTCTCAAAGGAGCCCATCTTTTAGAAGTGGCCCAACGCACAGCTAATGACGCCACAGCCCTTCTGAAGCAAGAGATGATGATTAATGCTCTGGAAGAATCTTCTAACAACAAGCTCTCAGAGTTAGGATCAACCTCCAACTATGCGGCAACAAAAGCCCTTCTCCAGCAAAGATCTGCTTATGCGGTTGCAGGGGAGATTGCAGCACGTACCCTTCCTCTCTTTAAGAATGTCATTGAAGCTCTCAGTTATGCCCTCTTTATCTTTATCGTTGTGCTTGCACTGCTGCCCAACGGCTATCGGATCCTTCTCACCTATGCTGGCATTCTTGTCTGGACCCAGCTCTGGGCCCCTCTTTATGCTGTTCTTAATCTTATTATGACCCTTTATGGGAAATCAGAAACACGTGCCTTAGCGAAAGTCTTTACAGCTCAAGGTGATCCACAAAGTGGCTTCACCCTTTTTAATTCTTCAGCCATTGTCAATGCCAATGCGGATATGTGCACGTTAGCCGCTTGGCTTTCGGTCAGTATTCCTTTTATTTCTTATGGGATTTTGAAACAAGGGGCTGGTGCTTTTGTGGGGCTTGCCCAGCATTTGGGCTCTGCCATGCAGAGTGCGGCAAGCGGCGCTGCGGCAGAAGCCGTCTCTGGCAACATTAGCTTAGGAAATGTCAGTCTCGGAACTCAAGCCTATCAAAACACAACCGCTTTTCAGCACAACACAAGCCCTGCACATAGTAGCTCAAACCTACGCGCTCTTTCGCCTTCAGGGGTTGAGCAATCTACCTTTGCGGATGGAAATCAGGCTTTTAACGATCAAGCCATGTCCCGTTTGAGTGTCCAAATTATGGGAACAGAAAACACGAGTTTTGCCCAACAACAAAACCTCTCCAATGCTTTAAGTGTGGCTCAAACAAAAAGCGTTGCAGCGACTGAGGCTACAGAATCCTCCCTTCAAACCACAACAAACTTTCTTTCTCACGTGGCAAAAGATGAGCATATGGGAGAAGACTACAGTAAAGTTCTGAATGCTTCAGAGGCCAAGAGCCTTCAAGATTTTCAGAAGTATATCAACGACATTCGCCAAGAAACAGGTTTAGATGAGCACCGGGCGGTTGAGGTAGGGGTGAGTGCGAGCCTTGGCCTCTCGAAGGTTTGTGGAGGAGTCGGAGGTAATGGAAGTTTTTCAAGTAAGGCTGAACGTTTAGAGGCCATTAAGGCTGCGGATTCTATTGCTCAAGAAAAAGGCTATTCCTTCAACATTGAGAAAGTTGCCTCAGCCGCTCAATCTTTCATGCAAGGAACAAACAATACCAAAGGGTCTGACTTAGGAGAAAGTGCGCTTGCGAGCCTTAATCAGGCAAAAAGCTTAAGAGAAGAGGCATCATTTGCTCAAAATCAAGTCGATACCCTCTCAAAAGAAATCAGCTCAAGCCAAGGGAAAAGTTTCTCTGTCCAGAAAGAATTGACCCAAGAGGTTCTTAACTTTATTGCCCATCAGCCTTCAAACCCAGGTCCTCATGGCACATCCGGAGGACAAATCGGCTACACAGAAGCCCGCCGCATTCTTGAACACGGAGGAGCAGAACGAGACGCCTATCTCAAAAGCTTTCAAGCCCAGAATCCTCAGTATGCCATTCAAAGCCTCAATGGAAGAGATGAACAGAATAGTCTTAAATCCCAATATGAAAGACAAGCTCAAGATCAAAGGAGCAGACCTTCAGTAGAAGCTCACAAACTGATCCAGACTCAAGGTGTTCATCACCGGGCTCAAGAGCAGGGGCTCTCATTTGAAAATCACCTGCCTTCAAGCAATCCCATTAAGCAAGAGGTTCTGAGTCAGCTAAAGGAGAGCAACGATAGGATAAAAACTGGACATAAAAACATTGAACAACAAGGACAATCCCTTGAAGAAGCAGAAGCTCACTCTCAAGAGAAAACCCTCGGGGTTACAGCTGTAAAGAACCTCATCACAAGCACAGGAAAAGGCGTGGGAAGTATCGCAGAGGACCTTAAGCCCATAGACCCTTTGGCAACCTATCCTCTCTTACCCCCTTAGACATGAAAAGGAGATAAAAATGGCATTCTTTAAAACCATGGCCCAAGGGGGGCAAGTTCATATCCACCAGCTTCATATGTTGAAACAAATCATTGTTGTTGGGCTTATGGCTTCATTCGTTGCAGGTGGAGGATATTTTTTGTGGAGAGGATTTAACCCTCCTTCATACTTTCCTCCCCATGCTTGGCAAATAGTAGGGGCCAATTATTGGGCAAAGCTTATACTTGCAACCGTTCCCCCTGAAAAGCAGAACGCCCTTACCCAAATGTATACGCCTCTTCGAGGAAAACCTTACCAGAGAAGCTCTTTAAGGATCCTTAAAGACCCCTTTATTCAAAAGACAACTCACCAGGTTGAAACATATCTAGAGGAAATAGCTTACAAAAGTCTTGCTTTTTCAGGGTGGTCTTTTCTTGGAATCCTTGGATTTTGGTTTGCTTTTGGACAAATTCAAAAACGAACCCACCATAAACGGGGCAACACTCTTGTTTCTTGGAAAGAGCTTAAACAACTTATCAAAAAGAAGGGTCAACTCTCCGACCTTAACTTTGGAGAACTCCCCTTATTAAAAGACAAGGAAACCTCTCATATCCTTATTACAGGAACAACCGGATCAGGTAAAACCAATGGGTTTCACATTCTTCTCCCTCAAATTAGAAAAAGAGGCAATCGAGCGATTGTCTTAGATATTACAGGAGATTATGTCTCTCGTTATTACAATGAGAAAACAGATATTCTCCTCAATCCCTTAGATACAAGATCCCAAGTGTGGCATCCTTGGGGGGATTGTCAGCTCGATTCTCATTATGATGTTCTCGCTGAGTCCCTCATTCAACCTAAAGAAGGCAATCGTGAGCCATTCTGGGATAATGCGAGCCGTGTGGTTTTAAAAACAGCGCTTCGGAAACTTGCAAGCCAGAACCAAAAAGATATTCAAAAACTCACCACGTTTCTTCTAAAGGCTTCAGATAAAGAGTTTGAAGATTTCTTTAAAGGCACGGAAGCAGCCACCTTTGCTTTTAAGAATAATGAAAAGACCACAAACTCTATCCGAAGTGTTCTTGCCTCCCAAATTGAGGGCCTTCGGCAATTGGAAGTGCCCCATTTCTTTTCGCCACACTCTTTTCAGGAACACGCCTTTTCAATTCGGGAGTGGGTGAAGGAAAATTGGGTCTCCTCCTTCGGGAATACAACCTCTCAGGTAAAAAACCCGAGGGGGTGGCTCTTTATTACAGCACGTGCTGACCAAAGGCAGACCTTAACGCCCCTTATCTCCGCTTGGATGGATATCGCCATTAATGCCTTGATGGTCCTTCCTGAAAATCAAAAGCGACGGCTCTGGTTTATCATCGATGAGCTTGCAGCCCTCCAAAGGCTTCCTCGGCTTCAAATGGGCTTGGCGGAGGCTCGAAAGTATGGAGGATGCTTCTTGGTGGGGTTTCAAAGTAAGCCCCAATTAGAAGAGATTTATGGCAGAAATTCAGCTGAAGCCATGCTGGATCTTTTTAACACAAAGATCTTCTTTCGCTCAACAGAGCCTTCAACGCAACTTTGGGTTTCAAAAGTTTTAGGAGAAAAAGAAGAAGCTGAACCTCAAGAAAACATTTCTTTTGGAGCGCATAGTATGCGAGATGGTGTTTCCTTAACCCGCCATACGCGTCAAAAACCTCTTGTGATACCAAGCGAGCTTTCTCAACTCAAAGATCTTGAATGCTACATGAAGTATCCAGAAGATTATCCTTGTACCAAGCTTCAAACAACCTACCAAAAACCTCCTTCAATCAAAAAGGAGCCTTTTCTTTTAAAACCCGAAAAAGAAAGAAATGATAAGACTCCTATCTTAAGGGCACAACTTTCTCAAAAGGAAGAAACCGCATGCCCTTAATCCCGTTTACCGGCCCTAACCCTTGCGTCAGTCGAAGAGCCGGTAAACCCCTGGGTCAGAAATGCCTCTTTGGGGCCCAGGGGGACGCGAAGTCTCAAGTGGCCTTGGATTTCTTCCAAGGTCATTTGAGAATATCCAACCCTTATTGTCAACATTTAGAAAGGAGAGTTTATGAATCCAACAGAAATTGAAATCCAACGCTTCATGCAAATTCGAAATGAGATCCAAGATGAAATTAGCAAAATTGGGCCTCAAGTTACCCAACTTCAACAAGCAGGAAAAACACTTATTTCTCATTTTGATGTGTTTCGCCAGATTGTAAAAGAGACGCAAACTCAATTGCCGGTCATTATTGAAGCGGCCTCCCATAACATGGCTAAGGCGACCGTTGAACAAATGTCTCTTATCTTAGACACTCTGCTTCAAGATAACATCAGAAATCTTAATCAGTCTGTCTCTACAGCAGCTGAAATCCTGCAGGAAGCAACTGGATTAAAATACAGAAAAATGATTTTCTTCCTGTGCCTTGGAATCTTGCTGAGTGGACTCATGGGGTTCGGGGGAGGATACATTTATGCGCGCCAGAATACATATGCCTTACCAGCAGATTTTATCAAGATGTATGCATTGGGCCTCAGTGTTAAGGACGGAGTTTCTGAAATTAAGGCACAAGAGACAACTCCACAAAATGAAAAGGGGAAAAGGCAACCACTTAAGGAAAAATAATCTGTTGAAGGTTTTTCGGGGTACGAGCCTACCATAAGCCTCTTTAAGAGCGCAGAAATTACGGAAGAAGCTTACACTAAAAAGGAGCCTGGTAAATTAAATAGATCATTAGAAAAAATACTCAGAGATTTCTTCTCGAAAATCAACTCACAGGTAATTCAATTTGATGATCCTTCTCGACTGTAGAAAAAAACTCACGCGGGCCGCTCCGAAATTGTTTTGCCAAGCCTCACTCATCTAAAAATTTATTTCTGTCGTACCGAATTAATAAAAAAGCTAATGAATTACTGAGCTAAACATTTTCCCCCTTGTTCTACAAGAGACGAATCATCTTGTCCGGCTTTTATACCCTCTCCTTGGGAATCCTTATGACCCAATCCCACAAAAGCAGAAATCGCAAATTCATTAATGAAATCATAGGGCAATGTGCAAAGTCCATTAATTCTTTCTGGGCCCCAACTATTTTTTACAAAAAAACATTTAGAGGATTCTCTAAAGCCATAAAGAATAATAGCGTGGTAAAGTTTCTGAGCGTTTGAAGGTACAGGCTCACTTTGTATTTTTGTTTCAGAAAACTTAGTTGAGTTATCCTTGCGGTCTGTTCCTCTATACTTAAGGAATGGGGATTTATCTGGGTGTCCTTTATATCCACTCAGAATGGAAACCACGATCGGATGGTTGTGTTCTCTTAAAATAGATTTATATAGAGAAGCCTTGTCTGAGGAAATACCCACAAAAGAAAAGTGCCCCCTGCTATCTGCATCAATCACTTTAGTAAACGTATATCGGGGGCCCTCTGGCCAAGGAAGGCCGCTTCCATGTTTAACAGTTTGTCCAGGCGGAAGAGCCATAACGCCATTGTTTTTAACAAAGTTCATAGCTTCTTTTAGATCCATACCTTTGTCATAACCTCCCGTTACAGCTTTGTGCAAATAGGATGCTAACAGGTCGGACCTATTGTGACAGTACTCCAACGCGCAAACTACAGCATGGCTACAGCACATTCCTTGAGGATCAATTTTACATCCTTCTTCAACCGATGCTTCAGCCAACCCTTGGTTGGGAATTGCCTGTTCCCATGTTGATTCAACATATTCACCATTGCTGGTTTTGACCGTCACTTTTTGGGCTGCAAATTTAATTTTGAATGCATCTGTATCTTCTTTTTCCATTGCAAAAGCGTTCATCGTTAGTGAAAATACCACCCACAAAGCGAAAGAAGCAGTTTTAATAGATGAACTCATGTCTTTTTCTCCTGTATAAAATTTTATTAAAAATAATAAATCATGAAAGAAAATAAAAACAGAAAAAAGTTACTTAAAAGAAAATTTTCTTTTTTATAGAAATACAAAAACAGATTTGCTCCATTGACAGATTTAATAACATTATGATCTAATTACTTATAAGAAATAGCTTAGCTTAATTTTATTTGGTATAATTATTCTCTAAGGTATTTACGAATACCGAAGGAGCGCCCTATGAAAGATGAGTTTGGTTCGGTTAATGCGAATGCATATGAATATGGTCAAGCTGTTGCTTCGCAAATTTCAGATTTATGCGCCCCTTTTTTGGACACGCTTGGACTCACCACTTTTCTCTATGGAAGAATCTTCTATGATGGAAGATATCTTATGCTTAGCAATAAAGCAGAATGGGTGAAAAGTTGGTTGTGGGATATCCCTACTATTGAAGATACTATTCTCCATAAAGTTTTACAAAGTGTTCCTTTAGAAAAACACTTTTATTTTCTGTGGGAGACAGCTCCCGATAATATGCTCATTCAAATGCATAACCAAATGGGTATTTGGCATGGGTTTGATATTAGTTATCGTCTTGAAGATTCAATCGAGGGGTGGTCTTTTTCTACGAGTCAAGATCGATATCAAATTAATAATTTTTATCTTAATAATCTCAAACTTTTCCACCACTTCATCTTGTATTTAAGAGAAAAAGCGGGGTCTTTATTGGAGATAAAAGATCAAAAGCAGCTCGCCCATTTTAAAAAAGGAGTGGATCTCTCTTTTTCTCCTTCTTTCCTTCCCAAAAAGGAAATTAATTCTTTGCTCTCTTCATTGCCTATCGAAGGGTATACATTTCATATGAATAATAAACAGGTCAGGCTCTCACGGAGAGAAATAGAATGTATGCTCCATTTGTCCCAGGGAAAAACGATAAAGGAAATAGCTCGCTCCCTTCTCCTTTCTCCTCGTACTGTAGAAAGTTATATCGGGACTGTAAAACTCAAAACAGGAGAATTTAACAAATCTATTCTTATCAATATGCTCAAAGAGAATCTTTTTAAATGGCTATAGATAAAAGTCTTACAGCTTAGATTCCTTTTGTCCCTCCATTCCCTTTAAAACAGAGTTAACAATGGAATTTAACTCTTGAATAAGAATCTTTACAAATGAATCTCCTCCCTCTACTTCTGTAAGCCAGGGATTCATAATAACTGAGCGAAGAACAGTCACCGAAGAGTGGTTTGATAAAGGGGTGATCTCTCTTCCCAAAAGCCTTTTCAAATAGTTAGTTAAAAAAGCCTCCCCATACTTACTTTTTTCAAGAGCTGTATTGCTTACGACTAAATTTAATTGGGAAGCTGGCTTGTGTAATTGAGGTCTTAGGTACGTGTAAATATTTTTGTTAAATTCATTAGCGGCTTGAAGGTCCTCATTGAGCTTTCCATCTTTATAAAAATTAAAAGCATAAGCAAGAATGTTAAGATCAGGTTCTGTAGACGCCTGGGGAAGAGGAACTACGAGAAACTTATTTTTATTTTCCTTTTCTTCATTCATTCCTAAAAGTGCTTCATGAAAAATTCTCGTGCTATGAAGAGCTTGGCCTAAAAGAACGCCATACCCCATTTCATCACGAGAAATAACCCGATGGGTTAAATACACCATGGCAGCTGAGGCTCCTGGCTTTGATCCTTCAACGCCATAAATACCTAATACGGGTTCTTTGTCTCCCTTTTCAGTAGAAAGATAGGGAGCTGTGAAATTGATGATATTTTTTGTATTCTCATTACGGTAACATAATGCTCCCGCCGGATAAGGCATGTAGCCAGATTTATGAGGATCAAGGGTAACAGAATCAGCTGATTTTAGCTTATTCAATTGGTCCATAACATAATCCGAAGGTTTCTCAACAGGCACGAGAGGTCGAGTATCTCTCGCCCTTAAAAAACTTGCAAAATATCCCCCCCATGCTGCATCTGCATGAACGAAAAAATCGAACCCGTCCTTTCTAAGCTCATCGCGTAACTTTAAGATTTCTGAGAGCGGATCTACTGCTCCTTCTTCTGTAGAGCCAATAATTCCTGCTACGGCAATAACAGGTCTGCGTGCTCCCATACACTCCTTAAGTGTGAACCTAAGCTTTGAGATATCCATTCGAGCGTCATTATCTACGGGGATATCGATAAGATTTTGAGTGCCCAATCCTAATAAACTTACCGCTTTTGGAAAAGAATAATGTCGTGTGCCTGTAACAAGAACAACCGGATTTTTGATTTCAGAACCAACCTCTGCTTCTCTATTAAGAATGTTATAAACTTCTAATAATCCCATTTCTTGAACTGAGTATTTTGATACAAGTTCATAGAGCTCACTAAAAGGCATTGTTCCCGGGTTCAAGAGATTAAATATTGTTTCGGGTAATTTTAAAGCTTCATCACTTTCTATGTTTAAAAGTTGCCAGAGGCTAAGGGTTGTTAACATATAATCTTTCCCGTCAAACCACTTTATCTTGACCTGATTTTTTATGGCCTTTAGCTTTTCCTCTTTTTCAAGGGCTTGCCGGATTGAGAAAGGGAAAAATTTTAAGTTCCGAGCCGCCCATAAAGCTTCAATATTGGCTATGGTCCCCCCATTTGTTAAATGTCCCCAAGAAAAAATCTTTTCAGAAGTTAATTCTGTTTTATCAAGTTTTTTTGTAGGGTACTCGATCATTTCACATAGATCTTTGGCTGCGTGTTCTTCTAAACACATAGTCACGGGAGATCCTTCAAAGGCAACATTGTTAGGGTTATACATCATTGTCGCTATATAGCCGACAAGGCTTGGGATCGTCATTTCCCAATACATATGAGCTTGATATCGAAAGCTAAAAAGCGGATTCGAGTAGCTTTTTAATTGCGCTAGCATTAAACGTAAGTGTTTTTGCAAACGATCATATACTTCTAGATATTCGTCTGAACGTTTTACTTTTTCGGTAATTCGGAAAGGATCTTCGGGATGAAACCCTCTACGCCAAAATAAATGGTCGTTAAGAACCTCCTCAACAAGTTCTTGAAACTTTTTAGCATTTTCCCCATGGGGTCCTAAAAACAAAGCGTCCACGCAAATTGGATTTTCCTGTTTTTGAAAAGCTTTTTCTTCTTCATCAGCTTCCTTTTGAAAAGTTTGTCGAAGGAATTTTATTATTTCTGCATCCATCTCCCTTTTAAATTGTTGAGAATTTCCTTTTGGAGAGATACGAGAGGGATCGTCCTGAGGCTCCATTCCCCACACTTCTTGCGGAGTGAATAAGAGGCAAGTTGAGATCAGCAATGCTTTTTTGAAAAATTTCACCCCAAAATTTAATATACACACTTCATTTGTAGATATTACCAAATTAGACGTAGTTGAAGCCGCCATTACACCTGCTACCAAAGTTTTATATTGTGAAACAGTTAGTAATCCTTTATTAGAAGTAGCAGATATAGAAGGCTTGGCTCAAATTGCTAAAAAATATAACTTAAAACTGGTTGTAGATAATACGTTTTCGCCGTTATCTGTCGCGCCTGTTCAATTAGGTGCAGATGTGGTAATTCATAGTTTAACTAAATTTATTAACGGAAGTAGCGATACAGTTGGAGGCGTTATTTGTGGTACGCAACAATTTATCGATGATTTGAGAAATGTGAATAATGGCGCGAGTATGTTGTTAGGTCCTACAATGGATAGTTTACGCTCGGCAAGTATTTTAAAAAATTTACGAACCCTACATATTCGTATGAAACAGCATAGTCATAATGCTATGTGTTTGGCACAAAAATTTGAACAAGATGGGTTAAAAGTGGTCTATCCAGGATTAGCTAGTCACCCAAGTCATAATTTGTATAAGGGTATGATTAACCCAGAATATGGTTTTGGAGGCATGATGACGATTGATGTTGGTACCCTTGATAAAGCAAATGAATTGATGGAGTTGATGCAAAATAAAAATTTAGGCTATTTGGCAGTAAGTTTAGGTTTTTATAAAACATTGTTCAGCGCTCCAGGTACTTCAACTTCATCTGAAATTCCGTTAGACGAACAAAAACAAATGGGCTTAACAGATGGATTAATTAGAATGTCAATTGGCTTAGATAATGATATAGAACGAACCTATCAGAGCATGAAAACATGCATGAAAGCATTAGAAATTTTATAATTGTGTTTAAATCCGATTTAGAAATAAGTCGGATTTTTTTGTAAATTTGATTAAAATATATTTACTATGAAAAAATACATTTTTCTTTTAATTCTCACCACCTCTTTTGTAAATGCTCAAATCATTACATTTTCAGATACTAATTTCAAGAATGCTTTAGTTAACACCAATTGTGTAGATAATGATAATAATAGTATTGGTGAAGCAGATGTAGATACAA
>CALBSK010000105.1 GCA_937967795.1 uncultured Alphaproteobacteria bacterium
AGGCTGCGCGTCGTGAAGCGGAAGAAGCAGGACGTGTTCGGGCAGAAGAGCATCGCAGAGAAGAAGCAGTTCGTCTTGAAAGAGAACATGCAGAGGCTGCGCGTCGCAGAGAAGAAGCACGTCGTCTTCGGGAAGCGGCAGAACGGCGCTTGCTGTTAGATTCGTATTGGCAAGCATTTTCTGCGTCTGAGTTTCATATTACTCAGGAAAATATAGAATCTAAAATTACTGAAAAACAAGATGAACGTCTCACAGAAGAAAGAAAAAGAACAAGAAACCAAGGGCTTGTCGATAAGCTTAACGTCCAAATAAAACAATTAGAGCGCTTACGTGATGGGAATTTCCCGAGTAATTCTACCCCAGCTTTGATGCTGGAAGTATATAAACGCATTGACCGGGAGGTAAAGAGAATCAGAGAAGCCGTTTCTTCTCGACTAACCCCTCCTTCTCGAACTCCGGCCTTTGGAAGAGAAATCACGCCTCCTGCATCCTCAAGTAGTGGGCGTGCTCCTACTGCAGGAACAACCACAACGACAACCCTTTCTTCTCCTAGAATATCTTCGGCTCCTGCTGTTGAGTTTCCTGCGGAAGGGCGTGGAGCAAAGACGTATACAAACATTATCACTGCAAAAAGTTATTCTGTTGCTGTTCTCGTTGAAACGCTTCAAGAATGGAAGAGAAGGGAGAAGAAAACCGTTGATGAATTATTACGTGACCATTCGAGCTCCATTGAGTTTGGATCGCTTTATAACGATTTAGGCGAACACGGCCGGCGATGGCTTGCAGAGGAAGTAGCTAGAAGAGAAAGTACCTCAAGCTCTAAAACCACATCCTCTTCTTCTCGTAGTTCTACGCTTTCCTTTTCTTCTCCTCCGATTTTAGAAGTTTCGGAAAGAGACACTAAACCTAAACCAGAACGTATTAAAAGAATTTCAGCTACTGCTCAAGAATTCATAACTTACAATGTATCGACGGTAGATATGAATTGTGGTTTTAATACCCTGGACACTCCACGTGAGATGGTAATAGAGATCTTTACAAGGCTCAAAAATCAAGGGCAACTTCCAACCTTTCTCAAGGAAGACTATGAGAAGATTAAAAATGATGGATATACAGTTGGTGGAGATACGTTGGTCGGTATTGCTCATTACGTATTAGGGATAAATTTAAAACTTTTCTCACCAGATTTAAATTTTGACCAGAATAGTATTCAAGCAGCACAAGCAGTCCTAAGAGAACGACACAGAGAACATTGGGAAAGGTGGAATGAAGGGGAAAAGATGGTGGCAATACAAACTCAATTAGATGAAGGAGTGGTGCTGCAGGAAGTGCCCAGACATCGAGATTTACCTCCTCCTCTTCATGACGTTCCTACCGTTTCAGTTTTTGATGGAGATGGACATTTTCAAATTTTAGTTTCCCATACGAAGGGTGCAGCCAGTCTCGCCCTTCAGAATTATGGGTGGTGGAAAGAAGTTCAAAAAAATAAAGCTGATACCCTTCTGAGTTCGCCGGATGCTACTGAAGAGGCGTATAAGAGAGCCAGTCGGAGTCAATTTACAAATGAAGGAAAGGGAGGGTATTTGAAGCTTTTTAAAGATTGGTACATGACCCTCCCTGCAGAGGAGAGAAAATAAGAATTTTAAATTAACAAAATGGCCAATAAAAAATCTTAACAGCTCACAAATTTTATATAAGTCCATAACTTTTGGTTAAATATCCTTGACTTTCCTCTCTTTTTCTTTTTAAGATCTTTTTAAGGTCACGGAAAAAGAAAGGAGAGAGTCATGAATAATATAACTTACACTTCTTATAGTGCTTCTCCTTATTGGCGTTGGCGAAATGAAGTTCCTGTACGATTATATCTTCACCTTTTGCTAACGAGAGAAAACCATGACATACTTAAATCAATTTCAAAACTATTTTAAAACACTCACCTTTTTTGCCACCCTCATTTTTTCACAAGCTCTTTATGCCCATAAAACGATTGGGATTACGCAAATCGTTGATCATCCTTCGTTGAATGAGATACGAGAAGGAATTTTAGAAGGACTGGCTCAAGAAGGCTATCGTGAGGGTAAAGATCTTACGGTTGTCTTTGAAAATGCTCAGGGAAACCCTATAATTGCAGCTCAAATTGCTCAAAAATTTGCGGGTCTTCCATTGGATGTGGTTGTTCCTATTTCGACTCCATCGGCACAAACGGTTGCTCAACAGATTAAGAAAATTCCCATTGTCTTTGCGGCCATTAGTGATCCTTTGGCGGCAAAGCTCGTGATTTCTCTGGAGCATCCGGGAAGAAATGTAACGGGCGTGGCTGATATCCCTCCTCTTAAAGAGCAACTGAACTTTATAGAAACCTGTCTTCCTCACCTCAAAACCTTAGGAGTTGTTTATAACCCCGGAGAGATTAATAACGTCTCTTTTCTTGAGAAACTCAAAAAGGAAGCAAAAAAGAAGTCTATTAAGATCATTACGGTTGCTGCTTCAAAATCAGCGGATGTGCAAGCCGCAGCCCACAGCATTATTGACCAAGTGGACGCTATTTTTATCGGTAATGATAATACGGTTGTCTCTGGCTTGGAAGCCTTGATAAAGGTCACTTTGGACGCCCGCAAACCCTTATTTGTGAGTGATCCACAATCGGTTGATCGTGGGGCTTTGGCCGCTTATGCATATGATCAGCGCCAGATGGGGGAGCAGGTTGGAAAAATGGTAGCTCAAGTCTTGAACGGAAAAAATCCAGTAGACATTCCTGTTGAAACTGCAAAAGGACTCAAACTTTCTCTCAATCCCAAAACAGCGGAGAAATTAAAAGTCACCTGTACCTTAGCTCGTTAACTTTTGGAGGGAAAATGTATTTTTTTTGGAGATGGTTTCTACTGGCCTTCTTAGGGTGGAGCAGTTATGTATACGCTCTTCAAAATACGCATATTGCTATTGGACAAATTGTAGAACATCCTGCTCTTGATATGCTCCGCGAAAGCTTAAAGGAAGCGCTTGCCGAAAAGGGGTATGTGGAAGGGAAAAATTTAAAATGGACTTATGAAAACGCTCAAGGAAATTCCACAACAGCTGTTCAAATAGGTCATAAGCTTACGAGTCTTGAGCCTACTGTTATTGTAGCCCTTTCGACACCGATGACCCAAGCTATTGCGGGAACAACAACGACAATTCCCATCGTGTTTGGAGCTGTAAATGACCCCGTTGCTGCAAAGCTCACGGGGCATAAAAATGTTACGGGTCTCACGGATTTTGTATCTGCAAAACAACAAATTGCGCTTGTAAAAGAATTTATTCCTAACGTTAAAACCCTCGGAATTGTCTATAATTCGGGAGAAGTTAACTCTCAAAAACAAGTTCAAGAGATTAAGACAGCCGCAGAGAAGGAAGGTGTTCAAATTGTGGAAGCGACCGTTTCTAAAACGAGCGAGGTTTCTTCAGCCACAAAAACCCTGATGGGTAAAGTCAATGCTATCCTCCTCCCTACGGACAACACCGTTATCTCTGCCTTAGAATCTATTATTAAGATCTGCATTCTTAATAAAGTTCCTCTTTTTGGAAGCGATGTGGATATTGTTCGTCGAGGGGGCGTTGCTGCCTACGGTGTGGATTGGCGAGAGTCTGGGTATGTCCTTGCTGAAATTGTCCAAGATATTGTGGAAGGGCTTCCTGTTAAAAACATTCCTATTCAAAATCCTCAAAGACTTCTTTTCCATATTAATCTCAACGCGGCACAACAAATGGGCATTCAGGTTCCTGAAAACCTCCGAAAACGTGCAGATATGGTGCTTTAACAGTTGTTCTGTTTGTATAGAAAAACATTTAAAGAGTGGTTACAAGGGAGAAAAAACATTGTAAAATTAAAATACGGAGATTCAAAAAAGAGTTAAATGACATGATAGGGATTGTCCTTGTTAGCCACGGGTATCTGGCCCAAGAGTTTTCAAAGGCCCTTGAACATATCGTGGGTCCGCAAGATAATTTAGTGACGATAAGTTTATTTCCTAATGATGATATTGAAATCAAACGGAAAGAAATTCTAGAGGCTGTTCAAGAGGTGGAGAACGGGGAAGGGGTTGTTATTTTAACGGATATGTTCGGAGGGACGCCTTCGAATTTAGCACACTCTTTGCTCGATAGCAGGAATGTGGAAATTGTGGCTGGTATGAATCTTCCCCTTCTCATTAAGCTTGCAAGCGTTAGAAAAACAAAAACTCTTCATGATGCTGTACTTTTAGCTCAAGAAGCGGGACGCAAATATATTCATGCAGCTTCTCATATTTTAAAAGAAGTTCAGGGCCCAAATGATTAGGCAAGAAGCCTTAATTCAAAATCGAAAAGGGCTCCATGCTCGAGCATCCGCCCAAGTTGTTAGGATAGCTGAATCTTTTCAAGCCCAAATATACATTTGCTATCAAGAGAGGCGTGTGCCTGCCGAGTCAATTATGGGACTCTTGATGCTGGGTGCTGGGCAAGGGGCTGTCGTGATTATAGAAGGTGAAGGCGTTGATGCTGATCAAGCTGTCTCTTCTTTAGTAAGTCTTATTGAAAATAAGTTTGGAGAGGGATGAATGGTGAATCCGGTTATGGTTGAAGCAACCCGAGGTCGTTACCCTGAGTCCTTTTATCGAGGGAAGGCCGCGGTGGTAGATTCCTTAGGGCATGTCATTCGCAGTTGGGGAAATATTTATGAGCCTGTTTTTGGGGGATCAGCTCTTAAATTTATTCAAACTTTACCTCTTATTGAAAGTGGGGCTGCTGATGCGTTTCACCTTTCTGCACAAGAAATTGCATTGGCGTGTGCCTCTCATCATGGAGAAGAGATGCATATCAAAGCGCTTGAAATATGGCTAAAAAAATTAGGGAAAGATGAGAGAATTTTGGAATGCGGGTTTCACCCTCCTTTATATTCTCAATTTTCTAAAAGTCCTCAAAATTTTTATGAGCCCTTTTCTCTTCTTTATAATGCGTGTTCAGGAAAACATTTGGGATTTTTAACAACAGCTCTCCATCGAAACGAATCTCTTGGGGAATATGTTTTTAGAGAACATCCGACACAAAGACGGGTCGAACAAGTTTTGGGTGAGATGACAGGCGTTGATCTCCTCCAGGTACCTCATGGAACAGATGGATGTGGAATTCCTAACTTGGCTTTCCCTCTTTATAATATCGCTTTAGCAATGGCTCGTTTTGCCGATCCCTCCCATCTTCATTATCCACGCCAAAAGGCCATCCACCGCATTCTTGCTGCTGTTGAAGCTCATCCTGAAATGATTTCCGGGAGCAATGGGTTTGATACAAAAATTATGGAGCTGACGCAAGGTCAAGTTTTGTGTAAAGGAAGTAGGGGCGGGGTTGAAGTTGCAGTTATTCCTTCCTTGGGCTTAGGGGTTGCTTTGAAGATTGAAGATGGTAATTTAAAAGCTTTAAAAGTTGCCTTTACAGCTATTTTGCGTTCTTTAGGATGTATTGATGAAGATCTTTATGAAAAATTGGAACCTCGTATTCCTATTCTGACCCATAAAGGCAAAACAGTGGGTTTTTTTCAGCCGACAAATTTCACAATCCTTCTCCCTGAAACAGGAGGGCATTAGGATGCGATTCTTGAATAATGCATTATATGACAAGTTGCTTTAGGATACCCTTAAAATGCTGAATCGTTTTCTTAAAGGTTTTCTTTTAGGTCTAGTTTACTTTTTCTTGTATACCCCCATTTGCGCCACGCCGACGGGCATCGTAAACGTCTACAACTGGGCTTATGTTCTGACACCTGAAATTTTACGGCAATTTGAAGAAGAAACCGGTATAAAAGTAAATTATGATGTTTATGATACTTCTGAAGTGATGGAAACAAAGTTATTCGCGGGGCATTCAGGATATGATGTTGTCGTGGTAACGGTTTGGCCTTATTTTTCACGTCAGCTTCAAGCCCATCTTTATCAACCGATACAATCCTCACTGATTCCAAATAGCTTAGAACTCAATACCGATCTTTTAAAGAGAATGGAAGAAATTGATCCGGGAAAC
Organism: uncultured Alphaproteobacteria bacterium; assembly: GCA_937967795.1. GTDB lineage: Bacteria > Pseudomonadota > Alphaproteobacteria > UBA9655 > UBA9655 > UBA9655. Next base: position 6,031 of record CALBSK010000105.1, read on the forward strand.
CGATTTGGTCTCCCCTTTTTGTGGGGAACCCATGGATTTGCTCTCAATCGCAAAATGATATTAGAGAGGTTTCCTAAAGCTCCTCTAGATAGCTTTGCCATGCTCTTTGATCCCTCTGTGGTTGCACGTTTTGCAGATTGTGGCGTCATGTTAATTGATTCACCTGTAGATGTGTTCCCTGCCGTCTTAAGTTACCTCAAAAAAGATCCTCATTCGGAAGAGTTGGAAGATTTAAAACAAGCGAGCCAGAGACTTTCTCAAGTCAAACCCTATATCAAGAAATTTCAACCCGTACCTTCTGTAGGAGATCTAACTTCAGGAAACTATTGTCTTGTGCAAGGATTTTCAGGTGAACTTTTGCTTGCCCAAAGGCTAGGCAAAGAAAATGGTGTTGATATTAATTATGTTATTCCTAAAGAAGGAACAGCCTTATGGGTGGATGCTTTTGCTATTCCTCAAGATGCGTCTCACGTTCCAGAAGCCCATGCCTTTATTAATTTTATTTTACGTCCTGATATCATTGCTAAAATAACAAATACATTTGAAACCGCCAATTCTGTGCCGGCGTCTCTTTCGTTTGTTAAAGAAGAAATCAAAGGAAATCCGCTTATTTATCCTTCGAAAAAAATCTTAGAAAAGTTATATGTAGACAAGACTCACTCCCCGCGGTATGAGCGTTTGCGGTTACGCGAATGGACGCGTATGAAAATCGGACGCTAAGGCAAGCACGATAATGGTCAAAAAAACCAAACGAATTCAACTCCAACCTTGGCAAGATCCGAAAGCGAAGCCTTATATTCATTTAGAAGGTGTCTCAAAAGAGTTTGGAGGAATCCTTGCTGTTGATGATGTGACTTTATCTATTTATCAAGGAGAATTTTTTTCTCTTCTGGGACCTTCCGGGTGTGGAAAAACAACTCTTCTACGCATGCTTGCAGGATTTGAAATACCCACGCGGGGCAAAATATATATTGACGGTATCGATGTAACCCGCAGGCCTGCCTATGATAGGCCCGTCAATATGATGTTTCAATCTTATGCCCTCTTTCCCCATATGACGGTCGAACAAAACGTTGCTTTTGGACTTAAACAGGAACGCATTCCCAAAATTGAAATAAGAGAGCGAGTGAGGGAAGCTTTAAAACTTGTGCAGATGGAAACCTATGGAACACGGCAGCCCCACCAGCTTTCAGGAGGGCAACGTCAGCGGGTTGCTCTTGCACGTTGCTTGGTGAAAAGGCCCAAGTTGTTGCTTTTGGATGAGCCTTTAGCGGCTCTTGATAAACGGTTAAGAGAACAAACTCAATTCGAGCTTGTCAGCATTCAAGAAGAAGTGGGCATTACGTTTATCCTGGTGACTCATGACCAAGAGGAAGCTATGACGATGTCGACACGTTTAGGAATCATGGATCATGGACGATTAAGACAAATTGGAACACCCAATGAAATTTACGAATATCCCCATTCTGAAAGCGTTGCCGATTTCATTGGCTCCATTAATAAATTTGAAGGTCTTGTGGTCGAGGATAAAGCGGATCACATCCTTGTAGAATCGGAAGAAGCGGGATGTGAATTTTATGTGAGTCATTCTGTGGATGCGCCTGTTGGCTCCCAGGTCAAGGTCGCTATTCGTCCTGAAAAAGTTATGATCGCCACAACAGCGCCTGAGCAAAAACGAAATGCGACAAAAGGAATCGTGAGAGACATTGGATACTTAGGAGACATTTCAATTTACCATGTCGAACTTAAAAGCGGTAAAATCGTGCTTGCCACCCAGCCTAACCTTGTCCGGCTTGCTGAAAGACCCGTGACTTGGGATGACGAGGTTTATCTCTTTTGGCGCGCTGAAAACAGTATCGTGCTGACGGCATGAGAGGCGTTTGGAAGAAAGCTGAAAAAACTTTGACATCTCCCTTTTGGGCAGCTGTTGTTCCTTATGGTTGGTTGCTTTTGTTTTTTCTTGTTCCTTTTTTGATTGTTCTGAAAATCAGTTTTTCTGATTTAAAGTTGGGTCTTCCCCCTTATGGTCCTCTTACCGAATGGGTGGAGGACGGTGTTTTAATGATTAAACTGAATCTTACCAATTATAGTTTTATTGGCACAGATTCCCTTTATCTCTTCACCTATCTTGAATCGTTGATGATTGCTGTTCTGGGGACAGCGGGCTGTCTCTGTATTGGCTATCCTATGGCTTACGGAATTGCTAAGGCTGCTCAGCCCTTGCGAACGGTTTTATTAATGATGGTTATTCTCCCCTTTTGGACCTCTTTTTTGTTGCGAGTCTATGCCTGGATTGGCATTTTAAGTCCTCATGGGTTTCTCAATAAAGCTTTAATGAAGGTGGGGCTGCTCTCTACACCTTTGCCTCTTCTAGATACCACCTTTGCGACCATTTTAGGAATTATTTACTGTTATTTACCTTTCATGATTCTTCCGCTTTATGCGTCTCTCGAAAAAATTGATCATGCGCTAGTGGAAGCTGCCTATGATTTGGGGGCTCACCCTTTTCAAGCGTTCTTAAGAATTATTTGGCCCCTTTCCCTATCGGGAGTGATGGCTGGGTCCATGCTCGTTCTCATTCCAGCAGTGGGGGAATTTGTCATTCCAGAACTTTTAGGAGGATCTCAAACACTCATGATTGGAAAGGTCATTTGGAATGAATTTTTTACTAATCGCGATTGGCCTGTAGCTTCAGCCCTGGCTATTCTCATGCTGATTTTCCTTATCATCCCCATTTCTATTTTTCAGCGTCTTCAAGAACGACAGATAAGGTTTTTGGATGCAGACTAAACTACCTCCTTCTTTGAAACTGGCCATGAGTGTTGGTTATAGTTTTCTCTACCTTCCCATTTTGACCTTAATTGTCTTCTCCTTTAATGCATCCCGCGATGTCACTGTTTGGCAAGGATTTTCAACGAAATGGTATGGCTCTCTTCTTCAAGATGACGTGTTAATTAAATCGGTTTGGATAAGCCTAGAAGTTGCGACCTGTGCTGCAACCGTAGCTGTTGCTTTTGGAACTTTAGCGGCTGTGGCCTTGTCAAGGCTGGGTCGATTTCGAGGGCGTCGTTTTTTTGGTATTTTAACAGCAGCACCCCTTGTTATGCCGGAAGTTATTACAGGCCTTTCTCTTTTGCTTCTTTTTGTTGGGCTTGAACAAACCCTTGGATGGCCTAAGGGGAGGGGGGTTTTAACGATTACAATTGCTCATATTACCCTTTGCATGGCGTATGTTACTATTTTAGTACGCGGACGGCTTTCTGATATGGACCGCTCCTTAGAAGAAGCCGCTCTTGATCTGGGAGCGCGGCCTTTAAAAGTCTTTACGGCGATTACCTTGCCTCTTATTTTTCCTGCCTTGATCTCGGGGTGGCTTTTAGCCTTCGCCCTTTCTTTGGACGATCTTGTCATTGCAAGCTTTGTGGCGGGGCCGGGATCCTCAACCCTTCCCATGGTTATCTTTTCCAGCATTCGCTTTGGCATAACCCCTCAAATCAATGCGCTTGCCACCCTTATTATTACGGGTGTTGCTATCGCTGTCATGATGGCGGGGTGGCTGATTCACCGGAAGAGGTATTAAGGTTCCAAATTCCTTAAGAGTGTAGAGTACATTTTTTGACTAAAAAAGAATAAAATCCCAAAAAGGCTTGACTTTTTAGGATTTTAAGTCCTAATAGTCATTAATCATACTTTATGGATAACCTACTATGGATCGATACCTGTCAGCTTTCGTTAAAAAAGATAGTGCTAAGAAAATAGTTTTAGTGAGCGGACCCCGTCAAAGCGGAAAAACCACGCTCGCAAAACAGCTTTTTGAAAGTTATGACTATTTAAACTTCGATGCTTCAGAAGATCGAGAAGCGATCTTCAAAAAGCAATGGAGGCGAGATGTTGTGTGTGTCATTTTTGACGAGTTGCATAAAATGCCAAAATGGAAACAATGGCTAAAGGGAGTTTATGATACGGAGGGGAATACGCCTCATCTTCTTGTTACAGGAAGTGCGAATTTAGATACCTTTAGAAAAGTGGGAGATTCTTTAGCTGGACGATATTTTCAATATCGTCTCCATCCTATTGACCTGGAAGAGGGTATGGCCTATTGGCAAAACAACTCTCAAGAAGTTTTTCAACGTCTTATGAAATATAGTGGATTCCCCGAACCTTTTTTGGAGGGAAGTATTGATTTTTATAAACGTTGGCAAAAATCCCATTTAGATATTGTCCTTCGGCAGGATTTTTTGGATATGTATTCCATTCGTTCTATTAAATCCATTGAACTTTTGGTGGACCTTCTTAAACCTCGAATTGCAAGTCCTACATCTTATTCCAATCTTGCACGGGATTTGCAAGCAGATCCCAAATCCGTTCAAAATTGGTTAACCATGCTGGAAAATATTTATGCCCTTTTCCGGGTAACCCCTTATCACAGTCATATCGCACGATCGCTTCTAAAGGAGCCAAAATTCTATTTCTATGATATTGCACGCGTTCCAGATGAGGGGGCTCGTCTCGAAAATCTTGTAGCCTTGACTTTACTCAAAAGAATTCAATTTTTGGAAGAGGCGTATGGCCATAAAGGAAGTCTACATTACCTTCGAACAAAAGATGGAATTGAGCTGGATTTTCTCGTACTCATAGACGATCAGCCCATTTTATGCATTGAAGTTAAAACTTCCGATGGTAATCCCTCAAAAAATTTCACTTATTTTAAAAAGTTTATAAAAGAAGCTCAATGTGTACAATTAGTGTTAAATTTGAAGCGCGAGTATGATACCCACGATGGTATCCAGGTCAGAAACCTCGTTTCCTATCTAGCTACTCTAAGCTCAACTCTCGTTGCACCATGAATAAAGGCTTTGTTGATGGCAAAAATCTGTCTATCGTGAATTCTCCTTGACAATAGGGAGAGTGGTGAGCTATCTCAAAAACATCTCATCGGGGGTGTAGCTCAGTTGGTTAGAGCGCCGGCCTGTCACGCCGGAGGCCGCGGGTTCAAGTCCCGTCACTCCCGCCACTTTAGTTTTTTCATTGGTGCTTTCCTTTTCTCTCCTGATGCCAATACCTCTCCAAAAAATGAAAGGTGAGGTGTAAAATAAGAGTTGCGATCTTTTTTTTAAATCCTATATAATCTTTATGTAAAAACAAAAATGTTTTTTATTTTGAATGTTTATTTTTTAATGGTGATATTTATGAAAAAATTATCTTATCTTTATCTAGGGATTTTAACCTCAACTCTCTTAACTTCATCTCTTTCCGCAATGGATGAGGAGCGTATGAACCCGAGAACGGTAGTGACTGTACAAAAGCAAGATGACCTCGTCTCGATTTTGCTATTGAATAACACTCCGTTACAAGTGAATTTATGTAACGTAAAGTTATCAGAGCTGGATCTTTTTCCTTTAGCAGAGGTCCCGCAGGTCTCTGTAAAATTAGAGGATTGTCAAATTGACGGGGACTCCTTCCTTAAGCTCACTCAAATAAAGAGTATTATCGCTCTAGAAACTTCATCAATGGCGTTGGATCATTGGCATATCCAACAAATTGCCCAAAATATGGGGCAGCTGGAAAGGTTGTCATTAAGTCGCGCTCTCCCCAAGGAGGCAGATGACGCAGTTAATATTTTGGCAAAGAGCAATCTAGGAAACTTAAAATCTTTAGATGTGAGTTGGAATAGCATTAAGAATAAGGGAGTGAGAGCTCTTATAGATGGAAATCTTAAGGAGTTGACATTCTTAAATTTAGATCAAAATATTCTTGCAGAGAGTCCCGACTTCTGCCAAGTTTTGGAAGGTTGAATTTTTGAAGGAAAAAACCATTTA
>CALBSK010000106.1 GCA_937967795.1 uncultured Alphaproteobacteria bacterium
TGTATAAGTCCAAACACAAGTGAGACAAAATAGATTGCTGTAGAGGGAGTGTGAAATGGAGGGTAACGCGTAGCGTTATCCCCGTTTTAGAGTCCCTTTCAAACAATAAAAAAGGCCTCTAGGATAGGTTTTGATAACAAACTAAACCTAGGAGGCCTTTATGCAGATCGTTGGATTGCACAAGAACATTTATAAACTCTCATCCTATGCTTTGTCACAAGAAAAACTTGAGGCGCATAGAAAAAAATACGAAGCTCCAGTTAAACTGTGGAAAAAACTAAAGTCTGAAGGAGTGTCCGATCAAACCTGCCAAGAGGTCGTTGGCATCAGTCGTGCAACATACTATCGCTACAAAACTCGTCTTGCAAAGCTTGCAAAAGGAATTTTCTCTCCCTCAAAAAAGCCTAAGTCTCTTCGAAAACCCCTGTGGGGAGAATCTGAAATCCAACGCGTTTTCGGTCTTCGACGAGACAATCCCACTTACGGTAAAGCCAAGATTGCTGTTATCCTCAAGAGAGACTTTGAAACTCACATCAGTGAAAGCACTGTAGGGCGCATCCTAAAGCATCTTATGACCAAAGGGCTTATCCAAAAATCTCTCTCAACTCCAAGGCAGAAGAGGAAAAGGAACTTTCAAAAGCATGCCCAACCCTGGAAATACGGGATGCGTTCTCTGGAGCCGGGGCAAATGATTCAGATCGATCATATGTCCGTAACAGTCAATCAAATCACTGTAAAACACTTCCAGGCTTGGGATCCTAAATCTAAGTATATCCAAGCCAACGTCTATTCCAATGCCACAAGTCGCACAGCTAAGAGATTCCTCCTTGAATTGATTGAGAATGCCCCTTTTAAAATCTCTTCTATTCAAGTCGATGGCGGCTCTGAGTTTATGCTTCATTTTGAAGAGGCCTGTGGTGAGCTTGGAATTAAGCTCTTTGTTCTTCCTCCCAAAAGACCCCAGTACAATGGCGGAGTCGAAAGAGGAAATCGTACCTTCAGAGAAGAATTCTATCCCAGAAAAGATATGAGAGCTGATTCAACAAGAGCCATCAATGCTGAGCTCCAGAACGCTGTTCATAAATATAACTCTTACAGGCCTCATGCCAACTTGAATATGTTGACCCCTTTAAGCTATATTCATTCTTCCTATCTCAACGTCGCCTGAGTCTCATTTCTTATGAACTTATACA
>CALBSK010000107.1 GCA_937967795.1 uncultured Alphaproteobacteria bacterium
GATTTAAAAAGGATTTCTGAATTTTTTGTCAATACCTTCCTCCATGAGTTGAGCTCTATTGATATTCAGAATTATAGGAGATGGAGAAAAGCGACAAATCCTCTTATTAAAGGATCTTCTGTAAATAGAGAACACACTCGTATTACAAGAGTTGTAAATGCTTTCTATGAGTGGAAGAGAACAGGGAAAGTAAATGCTTATGATTTTACAAAGCTAGAACTCCCCAAGGAGAATCCCGGGGAGTTGGTCCCAAAGGAAAATGAAAGAAAGTATAAAAGAAATCGTGTTGTAACGTCTGATGAATTTATGCGTTTTTGCGATTACGCCCATCCAGAAGTTAGGAAAATCTGCACATTGGCCGTGTTAACATTGTTAAGGAGAAAGGATATTGCCCTCCTAAAAGACGATAATTTAAATAAGGCGTTAGACTCGATCAGTGGGATACAGTCCAAAACAGGCATTCCATATAACGTCCCAGCAACATTAACAGTAAGAATAATTTTTGCCAAATCAACGCATAAGTATATTTGTGATTTCACCAATTGGAGAAGAAGATTTCACCGCGCACGAGTTGACTCTGGGGTTGATTTTCAGCTAAGAGATTTAAGAAGATCTGGGGCGACACATTTACTGATGAATGGAATTGACATTCGTACCATTCAGAAATATTTAGGACATGCAGATATATCCATGACGGAGGTATACTTAGATCCTCCTATGAAAATTGCAAAAAATGCGGCGAAAAAATTAGAGCAAGAGTTTATTATGCATTTGAAAATGCCAGAGTTTGATTTGTCTGAAAATTAATTTTTCAAAAAAATGTTGACAAATAAAAAACATAAGAGTAATAATATTCACATGCGAGCCGATATCAACAACATTAATAATTTCAACCATGCACCGAAAACGGTGGGTGGTTTTTTTGCGCCCTGTGGCCCGATATCGTCTCGCAGACAATTGAAGTGGCCCTCCAGGGCCGTTTTATTTCTAGCCTTCCACATCAAATAGGAGATTAAGAGATATGACGAATAGCGAGAGGAACATCGCCTCACACGCGAGCGAGCCAAGTAAAGTTAACGCCCTTCTCATTGGGCAGCTAGCTCAGCGGCAGAGCACCGTCCTCACACGACGGGGGTCACAGGTTCAATCCCTGTGCTGCCCATTTAAATTTCCCATCCATTCGGCCTCCTATTGGGGCCGTCTTAATAATGCCTCTCTACACGTTAAGTCGTGTGGCGAGGCATTGTCATTTACGGGGGCACTATGAAAATTCGCCCCTGTGTCCGATGCCTATCGACAAAACACATCCGAGTTAAAGCAGGTAACGACGGGACCTTTAAGATCGTTCAGTGCTCAGAATGTGGATTCAACGTTTCCAGCCAAGATTCATTTCAAGACGCCTTAAATCAATGGAACACCTTTAAAGTTTGGAGTTTAGTTAACGACAAGACGGAGGTGTCTTTGTGATTTTCAACGGATCAACTTACGACCCCGCCCATGACGAACACAGACTAAAAAAACAATTGGGCCGCGTTTACAACTGCATGATTGATGGTATTTGGCGCACATTATCGGAGATTTCAGAAATCACAAAAGATCACGAGGCAAGCATTTCGGCACAATTAAGGAATTTGCGTAAACCGATTTTTGGTGGATATGTCGTTGAGCGAAGAAGTCGTGGTGAGCGCTCTACAGGATTATATGAGTATCGATTAATAAAGCCTTTACCATTAATCCAATACAACTACGACGAACATGGACAGGCGTTGTTTATTTAGAACAAGGAGAGAACAGATATGAAAGATGCAATTGAGGTTATGGAAGGATCAGAAATAGAGCAGGAAAATGAAAACGGTCAATCACTTATTGCTCAAGACGAAATAGTCAGTTTAGACGCAATGGACAGCATGATTAAAGCTGCCAACAAGATGAAGGCATACGACAAGGCATTGACAACAGTTATGTCCGCTGTCATGAAGCGGACTTATGCCGGGGATTGGGTTTGTCACTCAAGAGAAAGGGACGCGATACATTTAAGATCGGCCAGCCTATCTGGTGCCGGTTGTGAGAGGGTCGCTGTTACTTTGGGTATTTCTGAAAAAAACTGGAATGAATTCCCGAAACAAATTATGGATGCCGGAAAGCATTATAGCTACAGATATGAGGCTGATTTTGTTTTGGGTGGGAGAATCGTACACGCGTACGGAGAGGCTAGCACCAAAAATAAGTTTTTTGGATATGAAAATGGTGCATGGAAAGAGCTGACGGATATCAGGGAAGATCATGTGAGAAAAGCTGCACAGCGTGAATGCCAGAAAGATGGGATACGAAGACTCCTTGGGCTCAGGAAGATCCCATTATTAAAGTTACAAGAGCTTGGATTTAAATTGGACCAAGTACATTACGTCAACTTTAAAGACGTTAGAGAAGCGACTGGTGGCAAGTTTTTCCCACAACAAAACGTAAGCGAACAAAAAGAAAAAACATCCAGCAAATACATGCCTGAAATGAATTCATCAGACCTTATTGAGCTTTCGTTTTTGCCCACAAAAGTAGAAGAAGGTAAATCTGCGTCAGGCCATTTGTACACAAAGTTTTATGACGAACAAAATGCTGTTTATTACAGAAGTGGTGATGCAGGAGACTTGATCATACAGCAGATGTCCAAAGCCTATTTAGATGGGAACAGAGTTAAGGTCAAGTATAAAACACAAGAAAAGAATGGTGTTGTTTATAAAAACATTCAAGATCTCGTGGAGGTAATTGTTCTATGAGCGAAGCGGCTCTTTCCTTAACGATACCGCCTGTAGAGTCGCTGAAGGATGAACTTATTAAAAGGCGTATACACAGATTGAATGAAAAATCTTTCTCGTATCCGAGGAAGAATCCAAT
>CALBSK010000108.1 GCA_937967795.1 uncultured Alphaproteobacteria bacterium
GAAAATTTTATTTAGTTGGAGATCTTAAGTCACACACCGTTGCTGACAGCACACGCTTATCTTTCACAAGAGAAAAAACAGAAAGCATTAGGAACTCCACACCTAGCGCTTGGTTTAGTACTCACTCCGTTGGAGGGGATCCTCTCACCCATTCTTTACTTCATAGGGGAAGAGAAATAAGAATTACTTAAGATGGGCAGCTAAAAACGGAGACCTCATAGGAAAAGTTTTTAAGGCAAATCACCAGCAAGAGAATAAGGTGAGCTTACTTTTAAGGCTTGCTAAAATATTAATAAAATATTAATAAGTTACAACATAACTCACTTAAAATAAGAGCCTTTCGCATGCCGTACTTCTTGAGTTTCCTCCTTTTTTCTCTTTTTCTCACGCCCGCTTTTCTTCAGGCGGCCAAGAAAAAAGTGGAGGTAGATGCCACTCCTTTCGTGGGGTACCGCCAAGATAATTTGGAATGGAAAACCTCCACAGGAAACACTGAAAAATGGAAAAATCTTCAAGGAATTGAATACGGCATTAAGTCTCAAACAACCCTTAAAGATCGCTATAAAATCTACCTTGATTTTTATTTTGCTAACTTCCTTAGCGGTACAATGACTGACCTTAATTATCTTGCAGCGTCCGGCAGTGGTAACCCCTCAAAAAATTCGATAAATGGAAAAGGCTTTGCCTTTCGGCCAAATATTGCTTTTGGCTTTAATATGAAGCCCTTGAAATGTTTGGATCTTATTCCTGTGATCGGTTATGCTTATGACTATTTAAATCTTACGAAGAATAAAAACGCGACCAGTGCGCTGTCGTCCTTGTCAAATACCCTTCAATGGAACAGCCCCTATATCGGAATTAATTCCAAAACCAGATTTAACAAACGGCTCTCCATGACAGCGGGAGCCGCTTTTAATCTTGCTTTTTATCAGGGAAGTGGCCATTGGAGGTTTCAAAACAACGGAACTAAAAATACGATGAGCCAAGGGGGAAATGGCATTGGCCTCATGGGGCAGGTGGGATTAAATTATCTCCTCGTTAAATCAGTCGCTGTGGGAGCTGAAGCTGACATTCGTTGGGATCGTGTGAATCAGGGGCATGATCGTCGTCACTTTGCAAATGGTACGACTGCAAAAAGCAAACTTAATAACGTCAATTGGACTACTTTTGCGACTCGCTTAACCCTGACGAAGACGTTTTAAACAGAAAAAGAAGGCTGTTCTTTTCAAAAAGAGTTTAAGGAAACTCTCTCAGATTGAAAATCTTTTGAAGAAGCGTTCATTTAAAACATAGCAAAAAAAACCACTGCTAAGGCTTAAAAGAATCGCCATAAAATTCGTTCCTAACCCCCTATCAATATAAGATGTCCAAAGAAAAGTGGTCATCCACCCCAAAAGGGTAGCGCCCCACACAAGAGGAAGGAACGTATAAAATCGTTGAAAAAGAGTATACATAACAAGACCGCTCCCACTAAAGATCATGAATCCTAAAATAAGAGAGTTCATAAAAGCACCAATGAGAAATGAGAAAACCCCTATTTCACAGGCAAAAATTGAATAAACAGGTATTTCTTTTTCAATCATACATAGATGATATATGAAAGTGGCATGAAAGAAAATCGTTTGTTCCCGCTTCTTTTTGGGTTTCTGTACCTCCTGAGGCTTACTGAATTCCCTGCTTTACAGCCTTCTCCAACTCGTTTAGGGTTTTGAACTATAAAATCAAGAGGATAACGATATGGTCCCTTCCTTAGGTCGCAGCTGGGTTATCTGGGCATGTGCCGCCCTTTTTTATTTCTACCAATTTTTTCTTCGCGTCTCCCCAAGTGTGATGACTCAAGAACTGATGACGGATTTCCACGTGGATGCGTGCGTCCTGGGTGCTCTGATGTCCTTTTATTACTATGCTTATGCAGGCTTACAATTGCCTGTAGGAACGCTTTTAGATAAGTTTGGGCCACGCCGTCTTTTAACTTTGGCAGCTCTTATGTGTACAGGAGGAAGTCTTGTTTTTGCCTCAGCTGAAACCGTGATGATCGCCTCTTTAGGACGCTTTCTAATTGGAGCCGGTGCATCCTTTGGATTTTTAAGTTGTATGAAATTAGGAACCTTATGGTTTCCTCCCCAAAAAGTTTCCATTATTGTGGGGCTTACCCTTCTTTTGGGAACAGCAGGGGGCATGTCAGGAAGCTATCCCATGTCTTTTCTTGTTGATACGCTGGGTTGGCGTCAGGCTGTCTGGGTTACAGCAGGAGGGGGCATTTTTCTTGCCCTTCTCATTGCCTACACCGTCCGAGACCATCCCCCTGAAAAATTGAAAAATTATATTGAGCACCACCATGCCTATGGCAATCCATCTTTAGGAATTTGGGAAGGGCTTCTCCTGATTTTACAAAAGCGCCAAACCTGGCTTCTTGCCTTTTATGGGATCATGATGTATGTGCCCTTAGCAGGACTGGCAGATGCATGGGGAGTTTCTTTTCTAACCTATGTTCATCATATGGACAAACAGGCTGCTGCTTTGGCAATCACTGCACTTTATTTCGGTGTTGGCCTTGGAACGCCTCTTTTTGCCTTCCTTTCCGACCGATTCAAACAATTTAAATTGTCTTTGGTGGGATCCGCATTAGGAGCTCTTATTCTTTTTATAATCATTATTTATGGCCCTGATCTTTCTTCTTTTACGGTCATTTCTATTCTTTTTATTGCCGGTATCTGTCTTGGGGGACAATTTATGGCTTACTCTATTGTATGTGAAATTAATCCCCTTTCCGTCAGTGGCATGGCAAATGGCTTTCAGAATATGATCTGCCTTTCCAGTGGGATCATTTTTCAGCCTTTTATCGGAAAGCTTTTAGATCTCTTTTGGGAAGGAGCTTATGAAAATGGAGCGAGGCTTTATTCAAGCACCACCTATAAAATGGCCCTTACAAGTATAATTGTAGCTTTACTTTTCGCGCTTCTCATTTCCATCTTTATCCGAGAAGCTTATCCTGAACGAGACTAATATCACCATTGACCCGTAGAGAATCGATCATTACAGTTTTCCTTTTTTAAGGACAATGTGGCGAGTATCATGACATCTTCAACCTTTCTTAAGAATGTTCCCTCTTTTTTTGCAAAAAGTTGGCTGATTTGGGGCAGTGCAGCCCTTTTTTATGGGTATCAGTTTTTGCTTCGCGTTTCTCCAAATGTCATGGCCCAAGAGCTCATGGCAGATTTTCATGTGGATGCCTGTTCTCTCGGCGTCCTGACTTCTCTTTATTACTATGCTTATGCCATCCTTCAAATTCCTGTGGGAACTTTAATGGATCGATTTAAGCCTCGACGCATGCTCACCTTCGCGGCTGTTTTATGCAGCATTGGAGCCCTTGTCTTTTCTTCTGCTGATTCTCTTTACATGGCGGCCTTCGGAAGAGCTATTATTGGAGGAGGCTCAGCTTTTGCTTTTCTCAGTTGTCTTAAATTAGGGACCCTTTGGTTCCCTTCCCATAAATTACCTGTGGTGGTAGGCCTTACTCTTCTTCTCGGAACAATGGGAGGCGTTTCAGCAGGTTATCCCATGGGATGGCTTGTAGAAGTATCAGGTTGGCGTCATTCCATGTGGCTCGTTGCCTTTATTGGATTTGTTCTTGCCGCTCTTGGGTGGAGTGTTGTTCGAGATAAAGCCCCTCCCGTTCTCGAAAAAGAAATTCTAAAAAGCCATGGAGATGATTCAACGCACATTCCTCAGATGGGTCTTTTCACAAGTATTATTGAAGTTATAGGCAAACCTCAAAGCTGGCTCATTGCCCTTTATGGTTTTTTTATGTATGTACCTCTCTCGGGGTTCACCGATCAATGGGGAGCCCATTTTTTTATGTCAATCTATCACCTTGATAAGCCCACAGCAGGAGCTATTAATACAGCATTATTAGTGGGGATTGGGTTAGGATCTCCAACTTTTCCTTTTTTATGCGAAAAATTGAAGGCTTATAAGCCCACAATTCTTATTTCAGCTGTGGGGGCTCTTTTTCTGCTTTCTTGTGTTTTTTATCTCCCCAATCTTCCTCTTTGGCTTATCGTCCTCTTGCTGATCCTTGCAGGATTTTTCCTCGGGGGACAATTTTTGGCTTTTTCTATGACGTGTGCTTTGAATCCTTTATCTGCAAGCGCTACAGCTGGAGGATTCCACAATATGATCTGTATGTTGAGCGGGATTATTTTTCAACCTTTCATCGGATATCTCCTAGACTATAATTGGGAAGGAACCTATATAAATGGAGTTCGGACTTATACACAGACCGATTATGGATTTGCTCTCAGCTCGATTAGTATTTCTTTGATAGTTGCTTGTTTCATTGTTTTCTTCATTGAAGAAAGGTATACTCTCCCAAAATAGGGAGAGAAAAATGAAAAAAAATCTTACTCTTTTACTTATTGTTGCTTTTATGATCAGTTCACCCGTATGGGCTAATGTAAATATTAGACAAGGTAACATTGAAATTTTAAACCCTTGGGTACAGGCAACAAATGAGAAAAATGCTGACCTTTTTATGAAAATTGTAAACCATGGAAGTGAGCCTGATAAACTTACCTCTGTTCAATCTAATGTCTCACAGCTTAACGAACTTCATCTGCATAGCGAGGACAATGGTAAAATGACCATGCACAAAATTGGATTTATCGAAATTCCAGGATTTGGAAATAAAGTAATGGTGCCTAGGGGGCATCATATTATGTTATCACACCTTAGTCACCCCCTTCGTGAAGGAGATAATGTATATATCACCCTCCATTTTGAACGAGAAGGGGATATTTCATTCTTGGCCCCTATCCGTCGTTAAAGGTTCATCTTGCAAATACAAGGACGTTTTTTAGATACTCTTCGTTCACGACTTTCAATTGCCGAAATTGTGGAGGAAAAAGTTAAGCTTACACGAAAAGGACGTGAATTCGTGGGGCTGTGCCCTTTTCACCACGAGAAAACACCCTCATTTACTGTCAGTGAAGAAAAAGAATTTTACCATTGTTTTGGATGCGGAGCACATGGAGATGTCATTCGTTTCCTCATTGAAGCCGATAATTATACTTTTATGGAAGCCGTAAAAGAGCTTGCCACTCGTGCGGGCCTTTCGTTACCACAGGAGGTGTCCGAAAAAAAAATCGAACCCCAAGAAGACCTTACCTCGCTTTGGCACGCTCTCCAAAAAGCAAGTCTTTGGTTTCATAAAAATTTATTGCTTGCAAAATCTAGAGAAGCCCTTCGCTACACAGAAAGGCGGGGACTGACCCCCGAAACACTTAAAAAATTTGCGCTTGGCTTTGCTCTTGATGAACGACAGAACTTGAGTGCTTATTTAAAGGAAGCGGGTTTTGATGAGAAAACCCTCCTTAAAGCGGGGCTTTTAGCACAAGCAGAAGAAAATTCTGTTCCCTATGATCGATTTCGACGACGTCTCATGTTTCCTATTCACAATGCAAAAGGACAAATCGTAGGATTTGGAGGACGCCTTTTAGAGAAGGGCGAGCCTAAGTATTTAAACTCACCTGAAACTCCCCTTTTTTCCAAAGGAAAGCTTTTATATGGGTATTTTTTTGCAAAAGAGAAAGCACCCACCGATCCTCTCATTATTGTTGAAGGGTATATGGATGTTATTTCCCTCCACCAAGCCGGCTATAAAGGTGCTGTTGCGCCTTTAGGTACGGCTTTAACAGAAGATCAAATTCTCTTAGCTTGGCGCCTAAGCCCTGAACCTATTTTATGTTTTGATGGAGATACAGCAGGCCTTAAAGCAGCATCAAGAGCAGCTGAGCGAGTTTTACCACTTTTAAAACCCGGTTTTTCCCTACGATTTGTTATTCTTCCTCAAGGAGAAGATCCAGATAGTTTGATTCAAAAAGGAACCATTTTTAAAGAACTTCTAGCTCAATCATATTCTCTTCTGGACACTCTTTGGATGTTTTTAACCCATGGAAAAACGTTTAAAACACCCGAACAAAAAGCAGCCATTCAAAAACAATACACTCTCTGGAGTCACGCGATTAAAAATACGGACGTGAGTAAAAACTATCTCTATGCTTTTAAAAATCTTTTTTTTAAAA
Source organism: uncultured Alphaproteobacteria bacterium (assembly GCA_937967795.1). Classification (GTDB taxonomy): domain Bacteria; phylum Pseudomonadota; class Alphaproteobacteria; order UBA9655; family UBA9655; genus UBA9655. The sequence goes on from CALBSK010000108.1 coordinate 6,084, forward strand.
ATATTGTTCAGACAAAAGGAAGAGGACATTCGGTAACTCCCCCTTTTCCTCTTAAAAAAGGTCCCTTAAATTTTTTATTAATTCCCGAGCGCCTCCTCCTTGCAATTCTTATAAATCATCCCAATCTACTAGATGAGGTTAGTGATGATTTTGTCTTTTTGGAATTCAAAGAGCCACGCCTTCACGAAATGAGAGACATTATTTTGCGTTTCTATGCAGAAAAAACTCTCAATGAAATAAGTTTAAAGGATTATCTCCTTCACCATGGTTTTGAGAGCGAAATAGAGGCTATCTTATCTCCTCAAATTCTTATTCATGGAGCCTTTGCCAAACCAACGGCTTCCTTTGAAGAAGTCCGTGAAGGGTGGAAAGAAGTTTACAATCATATTCAACAGAGCTTAGGGAAAGAGGACCTAAAAGCCGCTCAAGAGTATTTAGCTGATCAGATGTCGCCTCAGGCTTGGCAGCGATTAAAATTGCTGAAAAAAAACACACTGTTTCAGGATTGAGTTGTATATTGATGCCTAAATATGGTTTAGTAATTGATAAATTTTAAAGGATGGATCGGATGACTACCACATTAAATTCGGTTGCAGAATCTACACATTTGGATGAAAAAGACTCTAAAGAAGCCTTGAGTGAAAAAGCAATCAAGCTCCTTATCACCCAAGGAAAACAGCGGGGGTATATCACCTATGAAGAACTCAATGAGGTTCTTCCCGAAGACAAACTCAACTCCGAACAAATTGAAGATTTTATGTCCTCAATAACTGAAATGGGCATTAATATTGTTGAAGATGAAGAAACTGAGCAAGAAGGAAAACCCAAACATATCCAATTCGATGAAGAAAGTGGAGAAGAGCGAGAAGATTTACCTGAAGCAAGGGAGGTCGGTCGAACGGACGATCCCGTCCGTCTTTATTTAAGTGAGATGGGAAGTGTTGAGCTTCTCTCTCGGGAAGGTGAAATCGAAATCGCCAAGCGCATTGAAGCGGGTCGAGAAATGATGATCGGAGCCATTTGTGAAAGTCCGCTTACAATTCGTGCCATTGTCGCTTGGAGAGATGCTCTGAATCAAGACCAAATGCTCTTACGTGACATTATTGATATCGAATCCACCTATAGCCAAGGTCCCTCTGATGAAGAGGCCATTTCTGAAGAATTTGAAGCAGAAAGCTTACTGGTTGACAGCCCTTTAATTGAAAATCCCTCGGATGAGGAAGAAGGCTTTAGCGATGAAGAAGGGGGCGGCCTTTCTATATCTGCTATGGAAAGTTCTTTGCGTCCTCAAGTAGTTGAGACCTTTGATAAAATCGCTAAAACTTATGCTCAATTCTATAAACTTCAAGAACAGCGCCTGAAAATTCTTCAGGAAGGCAAAGAACATTCCTCATCCATTGAAAAAAAATACGAAGAACAGCGCTACAAACTTATTGAACTTATGGAAGGTATTCATCTCAATGCCTCTCGGATTGAGCAATTGGTAGAGCAGCTGTATACTCTCAATCGTAAGCTCGTAGGCCTCGAAGGACGTCTTTTGCGACTTGCTGAGTCTGCAGGTGTTAAACGCGAAAAGTTTCTTGACCAGTACTATGGGAGTGAACTGGATCCCGACTGGTTTAAAAAGCTTACCCATCTTTCTGAGAAAGGGTGGCCAAAATTTTTAGAAAAATATAAAGATGAAGCTCTTAGTATTCGCCAAATCATTGGTGAAGTTGCAGCTGAATCAGCTCTACCCATTTCTGAATTTAGACGTATCGTAGGAACCGTTCAAAAAGGAGAACGTGAATCCTCTCGCGCTAAAAAAGAGATGATTGAAGCAAACCTCCGTCTTGTTATTTCAATTGCAAAAAAATACACCAATCGTGGTCTTCAATTTTTAGATTTAATTCAAGAAGGTAATATTGGCTTGATGAAAGCCGTGGATAAGTTCGAGTATCGCCGTGGTTATAAGTTTTCAACCTATGCCACATGGTGGATTCGCCAAGCCATCACACGCTCTATTGCAGATCAAGCCCGCACAATTCGTATCCCCGTTCATATGATCGAAACAATTAACAAACTGGTGCGCACGTCTCGCCAAATGCTTCATGAAATAGGTCGAGAGCCCACACCCGAAGAACTTGCCGACAAACTGAAAATGCCTCTCGATAAGGTCCGAAAAGTAATGAAAATTGCGAAAGAGCCTATTAGCCTTGAGACCCCTATTGGAGATGAAGAAGACGGCCATTTAGGAGATTTTATCGAAGATAAAAATGCTATTGTCCCTGTAGATGCAGCGGTTCGTTCAAACTTAAAAGAAACGACAACCCGCGTACTCGCAAGCCTTACCCCTCGCGAAGAACGTGTTTTACGCATGCGTTTTGGTATTGGAATGAACACGGACCACACCTTAGAGGAAGTTGGTCAACAATTTTCGGTAACGCGCGAACGCATCCGTCAAATTGAAGCAAAAGCCCTACGAAAACTCAAGCATCCAAGTCGCTCTCGGAAATTACGGAGCTTCTTAGATACATAAAAGATTAGGACAACCACTCACTCTCTTTTCCAAGAGGAAGAGAGGGAGTTGTTTTCATCATCTTCTCTAAATCGTCAGCAGACATGGGAGTAGCGAAAAAATTTCCCTGAAAGACCTCACAATTTTTTTTCACCAAAAAATTCAGCTGTTCTTGTGTTTCTACACCTTCAGCAAGAACATTATAATTTAGACTTCTAGCCATATCAATAATGGCCTGAATAATTACCTCATCACTTCTATCAATATCAATATTTTGTATAAAAGATTGATCTATTTTCAAACGATCTACATGCAATTTTTTAAGATAGTTCAGACTTGAATTGCCCGTTCCAAAATCATCAAGAGCTACTTGTACCCCTATCTCTTTCAGTTCCTTAATCACCTCCAAAACTTCAGGATTAGAGATAATTACATTTTCCGTGACCTCAACTTCAAGATGTTTTGGAGTCAACCCCGTTTGTGTGAGTATATTTTTTACCTTCATTATAAAATCAGGTTGCTTAAATTGATAATTAGCAACGTTTACCCCCACTCGCACAATGGGTAATCCCTGATCTTGCCACGCTTTATTTGTGTGCTGTCAGCAACGGTGTGTGACTTAAGATCTCCAACTAAATAAAATTTTCC
>CALBSK010000109.1 GCA_937967795.1 uncultured Alphaproteobacteria bacterium
ATAAAATCTTTTACATGTTTTGGCTGCATTAGGGAGTTTCAGTGTGTTGAGTGCATTAGGATCAGTAAAAGTAAATATGTAAGAAAGAAGCTCATTTGGTAAATCGTTGAGTGGAAAGATTTCTCTTTTCTGTTTTTTCGATATCCGTTTGTCTTCTTTCTCAGTTTCTGGTTCTTTCCTTTTTACCCCAGACCCTTTTCCTTTTTCTTCCATCGCATACAGAGAAGAAAAAAATGGCGTTAAAGGAATAAAGGAGAAACAGAAAAAAATAAGCAAGCTTTTATTAACTCGCAAATTTTTAATATATTTTTTAAAAAACACCATTTCTATACCCTAACTTTAAATCATTAAATATAAACTATGTAATTTTTTTTACTTTCTTTTTCAACAAAAAATTTTTTAAATGCTAAAAAAAGAGAATCTCAATTAAACAGTCTTGTTTCTTTTTCTAAAGTATGAAAATCTAATATTTACTTAAGAATGAGAGGTGACTTATGAAAAATTTTAAAGCAAAAATTGCACTTACATTTTTATTTTCTTGTCTAATTATAATAAAAGAAGGCCATACGATGGAACCCAAAGAGTCCTTGGAGGGAGATTCGGAAGGGTCGAATGTTAGGTTAAATAGATCTCAATCTTCTGAAGATCAAAAAAGTATTAGTGGAGTTAGGCCTTCATCTTCTGAACCATCACTGGAGGGGCAAACCTCAGAAACAAAACCAATACAGACTAAGAATAAGAAAAAAAAGAGAAAAAAGAAAAAAAGAACAGATACCGCACCACATCTAATTAATAGTAATTTTCCTCCTTCTTCTCAAAGTGAGACGGGTGTAACAACTAACTCACATAGCGGAGCACAACAAGCAGCTTTACGGACCTGGCAACATACTGATGACAAAGGAAGGACTATAAAGGAAATTATATCCATTGAAGAATTTGACAAACTAAATCAAGAATTTTCTCAAATTAATTCTTTATTATTTAATAAATCAAAGGCAGAAGAAATAAAAGAAGAGGAGCTCTCGAAATTATTAAAACAAGAAGAAAATGAAAATAAAAGTAAAGATAAATATATAAATTTCTTCTCTCTTATTGATGGAGAAGGAGTATTTTTTCAAGGTACTATGAGACAGAAAGCCATCCCTCCCTACTTTGTTATGACTGGTATTCATAATTGTGTGGGGGTGACACTTTATGGAAGAGACAAGAGTAACAAAAACCACTTTTCAGCTATAGTACACGTCGCTAGAGACAATAATATGAATTCATTAGATGAATTCTTAAATCGTCTTTCAAAATTTTCAAATAAACGTATTACTCTTCGCGCAATGTATAAAACTAAGACTCTTTTAGATGTGTTCACTTACATCAAAAACAAAAACTTTGCCATAGAATATGTTTATGTTAACGATGCCCATCATTCTGTTAATGATAATGAAATCTCTATTGTATATACCCTTCGCCAATGAAAAGACCGTTGAAATTTAATTAAATTTTGCATATACGATGTGTATGGGTATAGTGTTAACGAATAAAGAGAAAGAAGAGCTGGAGTTTCAGCATAGAAGAGAGCGGGATGGTCGTGTTAGAGATCGAATCAAAGCCGTTCTTTTATATGCTGAAGGTTGGAAACAAAATCAGATTGCACAAGCCCTCCGGATTCATTCCGATACAGTTCATGATCACATTGAAGATTATAAGCGATCCAAGAAATTGAAGCCCGAAAATGGAGGATCTCAAAGTGATCTTACACAAGACCAAACAGCCGAGATTGTGACTCATTTAGAAGCTAACACCTATCTGAAAGCTGCTGAAATTTGTGCCTACATCAAAAGAAGCTATGGAGTCGAATTTACGGTTTCAGGTTTAACGAAATGGCTTCATCGACAAGGTTTTTCTTATAAGAAGCCGAAAGGCACTCCTGCAAAAGCTGATCCTTGGAAGCAAGCTGCCTTTATTAAATATTACGAAAAGTTACTCAATAATACACCAGAAGATGAACCCATTGAGTTTGGGGATGGCGTTCATCCAACGATGGCAACGAAAATAACCTATGGTTGGATCCGTACAAGGACACCTAAACCCATCTTAACAACGGCTTCTCGAACCCGCATGAATTTAATGGGATCGATTAATTTAGAAAGTATGGAAGTCACGATTGGCGCCTATGAAACCATTGATAGGCAAGCTATGGAAGAACACTTTAAAAAGCTCAGGAAAAAGTATCCAAGAGCCCCTAAAATTCATTTAATTTTAGATCAGGGGCCTTATAACATCAGCAAAGAAACAAGGGAGGCAGCCAAGAAGTATGGCCTCATCTTACACTATTTACCCCCTTATAGCCCCAATCTTAATCCATCTGAACGATTATGGAAGGTGATGAATGAATATACGCGCAATAACAAATTCTTCACATCGGCAAAGCAATTTCGCCAAGAAATCATGAACTTCTTCGAAGTAACTTGGCCTAAAATCTCCCTTTCAATGCGGGACAGAATCAATGATAATTTCGAAATCCTAAATCCGGTACCTTCAAGTTAATTGAGTATATCATCCAAAATTTTTTGAAAAAAACTGTATTGACGAAATAGGAATTCAACAATCCTTATCCGAAATAAAGGATCCTATTAAATATAGAATAAGAAAACCATCTGCTGTGATTTTAAATGTTAAAACGGGAAAAATACTAGAGATACCAGATAATTTTATTATTGATGCACGACGGATTTTTGAATCCTTAAGGTCAACAAGTCTTAACTCAACACAAGTTTTTGAAAATATTCAAATATATGATATTTCACCTGGCAAACAATGATATATCTTGTATAGTTTTTTTGCTGCGGTACCTTCTCTCAAAGGGAGATATTTAACTAGCAAATGATAGCATAGGCACGCTTACCTGAGAAGCCTATGTTATTGTTTAGTAATACCGCACCTTAAAAATTATAAAGCTTGATTTAGAAATGATAGGAAAGGAATGACAAAATCTCAAGAATGAAACTTCTAAAGGACTCTTATTTTAGAACCAATCTTTATCGTATACTACGAAACTGAAGAAACTATTATCATCAATTTTACCCCACGATTTAACCACTCTATCACCACTTATTCTGTTTTTATCTGACAATAATAAATATTCGCTGTGTTTATCATTCTTTATTCTATATCCTTTGTTATCTTTTAGAATAGTAAAGTAGCTTTTTGACATTTTATCCTTACGAGATTCAACGATTCTATCGCCATCTATTCTGTCTGAATCAGTTACATACAAATATTCATTATGTTTAACATTTTTTATTAAATATCCTTCCGCATCCTTTTCAAAAATAAAAATGCTTTTTTTGAAAATTCCGTCACTACCTTGAGCAATACGGTCTCCACTTATCCTATCAGAATCGGCAAGATATAAGTATTCATTGTGCTTAACATTCTTTATTAAGAATTTTCCGCTCAATAGATCTTCAACTTCCATTGCGGACGCAAAAGATAAAGTAAAGAAATAAAATGAAAAGGCTGTTAAAAGAGCTATTATTTTCATAAGTTTTTCCCGTGTTTTTTATTATCATCTTACTATTTCTACAAATCTTTACCTATAAAATTGTTTTGGTCAAGTTTTGTGTTTACAATTTTATTTTCTCAATTTGTATTTTCAATTGAAGAGGGCCTAAAATTTTGATAAACTTGACCCATAAAGAGGCAAATTAACACTCCGACCAAAGGAATCAACCTATGAGTGCCTCTTTAAAACCTGTCCGTGGATGCCCCATCCGAGGGCTTCATCAATTGAAATCTAAAATCTCTGATCTTCAAACCCGATATCAACACCTCCTTAACCAACACCAGGAGGACATTGCCCAGCTTATCACCCGCCTTGATCTTGCCCCTCTCGAGGATGAAATCTTGATCGGTGGGCTCTTGTTTTTGAAAGACAAAATTGCAAAGAGCGATCCCCTGATGGAGGAATGGCGCGACGCCGGGGCGCGATTTCTGCGACGAAAAAAAACCAATCAACAAAGAGATGCAGTCCCTCAAAAGGAGAATCGCACACCTCAAAAACAGTCTCAATCGAGAGAAAAACAAGATGCAAAAACAACAGCGATCTGATCGTAGACGCCGCACTAGGATGCTTATACAAGCCGGAGGAATCGTACATAAATCTGGATTGCTGGACGCTTTTCTCATTGCCCCCGAAGATGATTTACAAAATTATGAGAACCTTCACAAGGCAGCAAAACTTTTAGGTTTTTTACATGCGTGTTTTGAGAAAAATAGTTTTGATGAAGCCCATTTTGAACGATGGCAACGTATTGGAGAAAGGCTTCTGAAATCTTAAAAGAGAGACCGTTCATAATTTTACATAGATGAGTATTACATAGATGAGTATTACATAGAAGAAAAAATTATAAGGACATAGATCGTTCGGCTCAATATGAGTCTCGTTCATATTTACTTTTCTCTTAAAAGTGACCTCTTCTACTGATAACAAACTGCTCTTGCACACAAATAAAAAATTTGTTATTTACATTATGAAAGAAAAAAAGATTTTTAGGAACAACAATTTCGTAAAAAATTTAAGCTTTTACATTGTTCTTTAAAAAATTTAAATAAGGGGAGAAGAATGAAAGCCTTCAAAAAAATTATTTTCTTTTTAGTCATCGCAACTTTCTTAACAGTTAATTTTTTCTCACCCTGTAAAGGAATGGAGCATAACAAAGAAGATCCCCAAGAAACGAACAAGGTTGTTCGTATCCTTAGTATTCAGGGAGGAGGTATAAGAGGACTTATTCCAGCTCGTATCCTTCAACATTGGGAAGAAGAGTTGCAAGTAGAATTTGGGAGAAAGGTCCCTATTTCAGAATGTTTTGATATAGTCGCAGGCACTTCCACAGGTGGAATTATCGCTCTCGGGCTTACCTATAAAGCACACGAAAATAGTGAAGCGCCTGAATATTATGCAGAAGATATGGTGAAATTTTATCAGGAAAGCGGAAAAGAGATATTTCCCCCTTCGGAATGGGAATTCGTTAAAAATTTAATAAATTATTTTACTCCAGCATTTAATCCTCAGCCGCTTGAAACATTTCTTGAAAACAAATTTAAAGAAAGATATTTGAGTACGATCTCCCCTCAGGTCATTGTTCCGGCTTATGAAATGAAAAGCAACATCCCATATGCTTTTGATAGTTTAGAAGCACGAGTCAAATCTAGTCAAAACTTTAAAATCAGAGATGTAGCACGGGCAACCAGCGCTGCCCCTTCTTTTTTAAAGGCGCCTACAATACACCCTGAAAAGGGCGAAGAACAGACGTTTTTAGATGGAGGAATATTTGCAAATGATCCTACGCTAATTGCTATTCAAAAAGCTCAGCAACGCTTTCCTAAAGCCAAAAAGTTTATAGTAGTTTCTTTAGGAACAGGGGAAGAAAGACCTGGAAACCTATCCGAAAAACTGGGCGATGCGGGGCAAGTAAAGTGGGCTCCTTATATTGCCGATTTTATGATGCGTTGTAACAGTAAAACGACCAAAGATTCCATTTCAAGCTTACAATCACTTTATGAAAACATGATACCGGGAGGGAGCTTTAGCTATATTCATATTCAACCTCCTTTAGACCAACTGCAAAAAGCGATGGATAATACTCACAAGGTTAATATTGATGGACTTATCGGAATCGCCCGTTCTGAAATAAAGGAAAATTCAAAAATTTCTGAAGTAACTAAGCTTTTAAAACAATATCTTCACTCTAGAGGGTATCAATCAAAAAATATAATTGGAGATGACCATACACAGCAGTTAACTTTAAGTGTAAAACTAAAACGGCGAGGAAATACTCTGAATCTTGAAGACCGAAATATTACCAACAATGATTTGCCATTGATTCGTTCTCTCTTGGAAGGCAATCAAACTCTTACAGAACTTAATTTAGGGAAAAATCAGATTGATAGTGATGCGGCTGAAAGTCTAAAAGACCTGCTTGCCTTGTGCCCTAAAATCACTCGCTTGATTTTGGATGATAACAAGAAACTTGGAAAAAATGGGACGCAACCCCTAGAAACGCATCTAAAAATAACAAATCTTCAGTATTTAAGCGTGAAGAATACAAACCTAAACGAAAAAGATATCATACCTTTAATGCGTTTGGTGGGAGATTTAGAATCTCTGAAGATCGCCATTGGAAAGGTCAAGATAGACGATCGGAATTTAAGTAAAGACCTCCTGGAATTGGTTTCTGCTGGAATAATTAATGTAGATGATTAGCTTTAGAAAAGATTAAAATCTTTCAAATCATCAAAAATTTTGGAAAGGGTTTTTTAATTTAAAAGAAGGAACGTATTTTAGCAGGATATAAATAAAGAAGAACTTTGAGTATTTTCTAAGGTATATGGAAAAAAGTTACTTTAGTGAAGCAAAGGAAACTTCAAAGAAATCTTCTTAAATTTCTTCCTTCTTTATGAGGAATAAAAACATAAATTCTAAATTTAATTTCCTTTATACTTTATTATGGATAAATATGTTTAAAAACGTTAAAAAAATTCCCTTATGCTCCCGGTTCTTTCTTTCTCTTTTTTTCTCATTAATTTTTTTTCTTTATGGTGCTCCTCAGGTTTTAGCAATGGAACACAAGGATAAAGAAGATTCTTCCAAAGCTCCAGAAATTAAAAAAAAGGAAGATTTTACTAATATTCTAGCCATTAAAAGTCAAGGGAATAGAACAATTATAGCAGCGCGTATTCTTGAACGTCTAGAAGAAGAGCTGTGTAGAGATTTTGAAGATGGCGTTAATAAAATCAGTATTGCAAAAAGTTTTAATACGATGGCAGCGAGTTATACGGGTGCGTTTCTACTTATCACTTTATGTATGCAAGAATTAGCGGTCGCAGAGGAAGAAAAAGAAACAAATCAATCTAAATGCAAAAGCTCCGGTCTTGTTCGTTTTTTCAGCGATACAATTTCTAAATTTTACATTGAAGAAACTTCTACATCTTCCAGCCCTCACGGTTCGCCATATAAATTACACCAAACTAGAAACCTTTTCTTTGAAGGTGCACTTCTTATAACTATAGCAATCATCGCTTATTTTTATGATATAGACTTTAAGAGTGATAAGAATATAGATTATAATGATATAGATTTTAAAAAGAAAAATTATAATAATTTACAAGATAAAATGGGCGAATTGTGTCATGAAACCTATCTTAGCAAAATTTCAAATCGCATCTTAATACCTGTTCGTGTTCCAAATAATCCCCAACCCTATGTATTTGATAGTCAATCTGCAAAAACTTCTTCGATTGATAACTATCTATGTAAAGATATCTTGGCCGTTGCATTGTGTGATGGTATTTTTTTTGATACCGCAACTATGTTTAATGAAAGAAAGGAAGACCGTGTTTTTTATTCTGGAAACTCTGCTCAAGATCAAAGAAAAAACGGCATAGCAGAACTTCCTGATCCTGCTCGTTTAGCGCTGAACAAAGAAAAAGAAATTAATTCTAATCCAAAAAAAAATTTTCTTGTCTTTATGATTGACACTCAAACATGCAATGAGGACTTTGCTAGTACTATGGGAATAGATAACGTACGAATTATTCATCTTAATATTGTACCGGCAATGCATAACGCTAGCGACATTAGTATACATGATGTACAAAAAGAAAAACTTGAACGTTTAAGAAATATCGCTGATGACTATTGGACTGCTAATAAAAATAAAAAAGAAATTCGCGCTATTTTGGTCCACCTTACAAAATTTTGGATGAGAAAAGGAGCTATATATAAGGCTGGAGATGAAAAGCTTCACAAATTGAATATTGAGTCAGGTATTTATGAGCGAGGCATAAAAATTAATTTATCAAATCTAAACATCCAGAATTCTGATTTAGATTTTGTTCAAGAGAAAGTAAATTCGATAAACTCAGATGCCACTAAACTTGATTTATCAGGTAATATTATTGACTCAGAAGGTGTAGAAAAATTAGATGATATTTTAAAAAAATGTCCCCAAATCAAAGATCTCAAACTTGACCAAAATAAAATTAACGATGAAGGGATCAAAAAAATATGTAAATCTTTATGTCTCTTAAATCTTGAAAATTTAAGTCTCCAAAAATGTGGTATTACTGAAAAGGGTTATATGTATATATGTACATTATTTAAAAAGAGAGAGACCTTAATTTCATCTATACCAGAAATAGATATGAGAGATAATAAGGAGATTTCACCGAACTGCGCTATTAGTCAGCGTCACCCTAAGATAAGACTCTTATGATTTCCGGTTTATGACAGTAAGTGGATAGGAAGATTGGAAATTTTCTCCAACCATATATAATATCTTTCTTTAAAAAGGTTCTGGTTTGATTATGCGCCATTCTTTCCTAGAGCAAAAACCCTCCCGCACCTTACCAGGAAATTCTCCAATTCAATTTTGACACAATTCATAGCAATTCCCGCGCTCTATTTTGGTCAAGGAAACAAAGGGTTTTGAAGTAAATTTTTCGCACACCAATTTAAATAAAACTTATAATAGACAAATTATAACAGGAATCGTAAATGTCCATAATCGTTTTACGAGAAAACTATTTGGCGCAAAGCCTAGAAGTGGTTATAAGCGAGATCAGCTTATTCGTCTCGTCGAGAGACTACAAGATCGTATTCAAAGCTTGCCTGCTAACGTGATCTCCGAGTGGCAAAAGAGCTTGGAGATGAGGGAAAAATGAAGGGACTGCTTGTGAGTCAGGAGTAATAGTTTCTATCCTGTTTTTCTCTTGAAGTCCAAAATCCTATCCACACGAAAAACCCTATCTTTCTGGCTGCTATGACAAAAGCCCCTCATTCCTATGTAAGGTGTATCTTTATAATTCATCTCACCGATTTGGCTTGGCGTGACGATCCGCGTGGATTTTTCATTATTCGCCCTTAGATAAATAATTTCTAAGGGTTGTCTTCTTTCCATAGATTCTTTAATGAGCTCTACTTTTTTATCGAGAGGATATTGCTCTTCCGATATCTGGTATTGAAAGTTCGTTACAAAGTTAACCACGTCGTGATTAATCCAAATATGCTTCTTCTGAATAGGCTTTTTGAGGATGAGTCCTTCAAGGGTTGTGCACCGGCTTAAGGCCACGTAAACTTGACCTGGCATGAAAGCGCCCGCCCCTATATCAAGAATAACATTCTTAAAGGTTTTGCCCTGACTTTTATGAATCGTCAGCGCCCAGGCTAAAATCAAAGGAAATTGAGTAAATGAACCAATCGTTTCGGATTGAATCATTTCATTTTCAAGAAAAAACCGGTGAACCTCCCACGTATGGGGAGAGACCTTCACCTCTTGGCCATTTTCCAGTTCTACGGTAATCTCCATTTCCTTTTCTTGCTTTTTAATCTGCAGAACCTTTCCCATAGTTCCATTGATCCAACGGCCTTTAGGATCATTATTCATCATCATGATTTGAGATCCTGCTTTAAGGCTTAGACGAGGTCTTGTTGGATAATATTCCTTTCCAAAATCTCCTTCTACGCAAGCATTAAAGATATGCACTTTTTCTTTTGATTCATTTAACTTTTCTTCATTAATCGCCTCAGCATCGGCATTTTTGGGCGTAAGATAAATAGCATACCCTTCCGCTTTCGCTCGATGGTCAGGATTTACACGTTGATTGAGAAGCTCCATCTCTTCATCGGTGGTTGTTTTATTCCGAATAGAATTCAACAAACCAATAAATAATTCATCTTGCTGACGATAGATTTTTTCAAGCTCAATAAATTCCATCTTAAAGTCATCAAAAAATTGAGCGCTAAAAAAATAAGGCGTTTGGTAGTGAGTAAAAAGAATTTCTTTTTCTTGAGAGGTGACAACGGGAGGCAATTGATATAAATCCCCTATAAAAATCATTTGTATTCCACCAAAAGGCTCTCGCGGGTTTTTGCCATTCAACTGCAAAAATGTATTAACACAATCAAGCAAGTCTGCCCGCACCATAGAAACTTCATCAATCACGATGGCATCTAATTTTTTATAAATATTTTTCTCATCCCTTTCTTTGATCTTTTTTATGGATGAGAGCGTAACGCTCGGTTTGAATTTAAAGAATGAATGGATAGTTTGACCATTTATGTTAACAGCCGCCACACCTGTAGGGGCTAAAACAGCAATTTTCTTCTTTGTATTTCGCCTAAAATAATTAAGGAGGGTTGATTTTCCTGTTCCAGCTCGCCCGGTTATAAAAATATTTTGTTGGGAATTTTCCATAAGATCGAGAGCACGGTTAAATTCCGCATTAAAATCGATATTCATCTTGTTTAGGCTCCTCCTTGAAGCCTCGCTTTTTACATCTTCTCTTTTTTAACAATATAAAAGGACTTCTGACAATGCCTCAGAACTCCCAACGAGATCTTAACCTTTCTTTAACTTTTCCCCCATAAAATTCATAAAAAATAAGAATTAAAAAGCGGTTAGCTCTGATGATTATTCGAAAAGGCTATAAGTTTTAACTTAAAACAACTCCTGAAATAGAAAAACAACTTTCTATTTTTGCAGGGTGCTGTCGATTTGTATGGAACAAAGCCTTGTTAATGTGTTTGCACCGACTTGAAAATAAGCAACGAATTCCACGGTATTATGAATTATCTTTTTGGCTTCAGCTCTGGAAACAGTCGGAAGATTATGGATTCATCGGGGAATGCTCGTATGATGCACTGCAACAAAAGCTCCGTGATTTAGACTGTACTTAAACAGCTATTTTTCATTATAATGAATAAAAATAGGACAAAACAGGGAACGCATATGAAATACGGTAGAGCGAGACATTATGGAAAAAACTTTAGCTCTTATTTACCAATCCCTGTGAAATGGAATTTTAAACTCGAGGATAAGATTCTATTGGGAATTGGGGGAATATTCCTGGTAGGAGTTTTTTTCTTTATGAGCTTTATGGGAAAAGTTTTTGATGTTCTTGACCATAATAGCGGAAAGTCCGCTTCTTGGAGTACCGCTCAAGAACCTTCGGCTATGGAAGAAGAAATTGAGGACAGCTTTGAGAAGAGATTTAGAGAATCTGAGGCCGCCTTTCAGAGGCTTCATGAAGCCTTTGAGGAAAACAGTCGAAAAAGTGACGAGAGTTTTAAAAAAGCCCAACAAAATTTTGAAAAACGATTTGAAGAAGCTGAAGCCAATTTTAAAAAGGGGGTTGGATAGACAAGATTCATAAGGAAGTAGAGGAGGCAGGTGAAAGAGCTCGTAGAGAAGCCCTTAAAAAGCACCCAAACTTAATAAACCTCAACTCATGACCTTACTTCATAAAACTATAGCATTGCTTTCGTGTATGGCATTGGTGACATTCACCGTTCTTTTTTGGAGCTATAGTCGGATGTCTTACCAACTTAACCATTTCAAAGAAACGCACAGGAAAGCGAAAAACAAAAACTTATGAGACGCAGAGATCAATCCTTAAAAAAGCTTAACGAGAAAGCCCAAAAAGCAGGTAAAGACGTTTCTTCTTTTTTAGGAGGAATGGAAGAGGTCTTAAAGCGCCACCAAAAAGAATCTGAAGAATTTACAGAGGAATTTTTAAAGAAGCAAAATGGTGTCTTTGACTCTATTGATGCTTTTACAGGAAGCAAATAGGAAACATCCACAGACAGTTTTCTGATAAGGCAAATGCACTTAGCAGAAACCCAAATGAGCCATTACAGAAGATCGTTCTTTATGAACTGATGGCAAGACAACTTATAAGATTGCATTCCATAGAATGAAAAGCAGATGAATTGTTTAACAAACATTTTGAAAAATTTTATTCATCTATTATAATGCTCTTGCGCGGAGCACGCATTAAAGTCCTTTGCGCAAGCGAAAATTGAAACATAAATCATGGAGTTTATGACAGAAAAAATCACGAAACTTATGAAAGAAAAAGGTCTTTCTATCGCTCAGTTGGAAAGACAAGCTGGCTTAAGCATCCATTCTGTGAGAAACTTTTTAAAGGGTAAAATAAAAAAGCCACGTCTACAATTTTTTCAAGCTATAGCTGCCGTTTTAGAATGCTCAACAATGGACCTTCTTGGTTTTTCTGCTTCTACTCCCCATCCAAGTCTTTCATCCGAAGCAATGAGAGAAAAAAAGAAGCTTCTTTTAGAGGATCTTGACCTTATGCAAGAATGCGCGTTTGTCCTTTTAAACCTTTTAAAAGAAAAAAAATATCAGATTTCGGTTGAAGATTTTTTTAAGAATCTAAAGGTTTTCTATTCATACTCCTCTTATAAAGAGCCCCAAAAAGTAGATCTTCGTTTTGCTCGATGGATTGTTGAAAAGGAATCTTTAAAATAGTGTTCTATCAGCAGGAGACGGTAGGACGCCTCTTATTTCTTTTAGATATGGAAAATATTTTCTATAAGAATCATATTCCTCAAAAATCTATTTTATAATGAATACAATTCTCTACAATAGAATTTAAGCGATAATACCTCCCTTATAAAGTTCCTGATCGAGCACTTTTTTGCGCAATAGAAGAAGAAAAACTAAAAAAATACCGAGAGAGCACAAAAACTTCTTATTTTTTTATCACATCTCTCTCCAGTTCATGGATGAGACAGGTAATCCCATTAAAAACGTAGAGATTTTCAACCTTTCCATTATCCTCTTGCCTTTATTCTCTCCTGTGGAGCTTGATCCCCTCCTCTTCAGTTCATTCTGCTTACAAAATCATCTTACTCACACAAACAAAACGTGTATTGCAGAGAGAATTTCTTTTGTGTATAAAAAATATCTTTGAGAATAAGAAATATAATTAAAAATAAAGGGAGAAAAACCGATTTATGAATTCTCCGGAAGTTTATTTCCACGACAATCATGATTTAATTTCAAACATTTGTCATAACACGCAAGAAATCTTTAAAATAAAAGATGTTGACCAGCCTTCCCCCATCTGTCTACCCGTTCACCGCGTGCTCTATCATGACGTGCTTCTTCCAAAAGGCGCCAGCTTAGAATTTCAAAAATATCAATTCCTTTGGGAAGCTGTATTGAATTTTAAGGACAAAGAGGATCCTCCCTATAAAGCCCTTCATCTTATTATTCCCCTATCGAGGGAAGCTCCTCTTATTGGAAACGTTGCATTTTGTAAGCGAATTGCGGACATTCACTACATTAGCCAAGGCGTTGCGGTCCAAGTTGACCTCCATCGTGAAGATGAATGTGACCGTTGCCTTCATGCCCATTTCTTGGTCTCTCCCTATACCTTTTCAGGAAATGGGAGCAGATTAGAAAAATGGATAGACGTTAGCCAGGACATGGAAGAAGAATCTTTTCATTTTTACTCCTCAAACCCTGTTCAAAAAACAGAAAGAGATGTGAGATATGGTGGCGTAAAAATGATCGAATAGCTAAGTATTCTGAAGCCCCTCAATAACCTTTAAAGTTATCCCCTTATCCACTCCAAAATTTTTGGTAATTTGTTGAGATAAACATGAGCAGGATCTAAATGACCGATTTGATGAGCGAGCATATTCTCCCATTCTTGAACAAGATCTTTTTCCTGATTTTCGGTAAGACAAGTCTCGTTGGTGATGGGTGGTAACCCTCTATAAGCAAGTTTTTTTTGAGCTATTTCTTTAAGTACCATTACATCGATATCATAATTGCTTTTTCGCTCAAAGAGGTTGACGACGTCATATAAATCTCTCGGACGTGCTCGCTCTAGCAAAGCTCTTACCTTTTCAGCGAATAATTCTTCATAAGAATAGGTATAAACATCATAAGGAAAGTTCTCTTCATCCTTATAGGGATGG
Organism: uncultured Alphaproteobacteria bacterium; assembly: GCA_937967795.1. Classification (GTDB taxonomy): domain Bacteria; phylum Pseudomonadota; class Alphaproteobacteria; order UBA9655; family UBA9655; genus UBA9655. The sequence continues at coordinate 13,784 of CALBSK010000109.1, forward strand.
AATATCTTTGATTTTACCGGAGACTTCCCCAAAAACTCATTTTGGGTCAAATCAAGTTTGATGCGAGTAAAGCAGCCTCTTTGTTCAAGAGGGCCCACGTACCCAATTTTTCCTCTGAATGTTTTTCCGTTTGAATCAGGAAAAACATTCAAAATAACTTCTGGTATTTCAATGCCGGAATGTTCATAGAGCCAATGTGTAACATTCCATAATTGGGACTGAATAAATTGAGGGTCAATGGATGCTTCTTCAGTTAGGGTGAAGTCCAGATCTTCGCTGAAGCGATACTCTCCAAAATAACACTTCTTTAAACACGTTCCCCCTTTAAAAACCCATGATTCGGAAAAAGCGGGATTGTTTGCAATCCCTGCTAATATCCAACTTAAAACATAGTCCTTTTCGATAATAATGGGGTTTACATTATGACTGGATGCGGCTTGCAAAATTTCCTCTTTTTGAATCATTTTCGTTCCTTCTTCCAGTGTTCTGGGACCCATAATTGCCATTTCGTTATTAATTTGGGGCAGTCTTGTGTAGGGTTTAACTTCACTTTTCCCGCTGACATATTATTTAAAAGTTTACACTGGATATCTGTATTCATTAGGCCTTCATATTCCAATAAAAAACCCAATCTTTTCAAAATAGCTTTGTTTCTCATCTTTAAAGCGTAATCGACAAGAAGACTGATATCTTTATGTTCAGATTTTAAGTATTCCACAAAAACTTCATAAAGGGTTGCACTTCCCCCAAAAAGATGAGGAGTGTCGAGTAAATCAATTATTGTTCGTGAGGGATCGCTGATCTTTAACTTAATCGTTTTCTTCCAGAAAGTGTTAAGGCCAAAGAACTGCTCTTGAGGAATCTTATGAACGATAAAAGTATGATTGAGGTAATCCTGTTTCGACTTCTTTTGTGAAGTTTGGGTATAAATGAAGGTGTGGTTGAAAATCTGATCCGTTAGACCCCAGTATGAAATAGCATCCCATCCGCCAATGTAACAAGGATTGAAGAGAGCATTCGCAATGACCCACGGATCTTCAGCAAACGGCTGTCCCTCTTCAATAGTAGGAGGAACAGGGGTATACAACCCCTGCTTGATCCGGAAAAGCCAACCGGATTTAGCCAGATGTATTAGAATATATTTGGCTTTGTTGTAAGAAACGCTAAGGATCGTAGCAGCTTGTTGAATTGTAATAGGTCCTTGGCTTTTCCCCGCAAGCTGGGAAAAGTAATGGCGATATTTTGCATCAAATCCTTTGAACTTTCTCATGGTACATTTAGACTACCATAAAATGGATATATATGCAATAATTAGAAGTTACATTGTACTTATTAATCGAGTGAGAAAGTGCATCAACACACAAGTTTCAAGGAAACTGAAAAGGGGAACCACCCTGAGAGTGCCCCCCTTTACGACCTTACGGTTCGAGTTTAAATTAAAAATCTTCGTCCATTTCGTCCTTAAAAACCTTATAGGCTTGAAATGCAGACCACCACGATCCTTGAAGATTTTTAAAGGAAATCTTTAAAAACTCCAATTGTGTATGGAACATGCGAATGTCCGCATCCAATTTTTTTAAGAGATATTCCGGGGAAAATTTTCTATTTTTGCTCATGGTCAAGACCTTCCTCATCCACCCACTGACCATAATCTGTTAAAAGATAATTTAATGTCTTTCGAGCCTCCTCTAATTCAAGAGAGGCTTGGACGACAGTCTCTTTAACAGTTGTAAATTGATCGGTTAGCTGTTGCGAAAGATACGCGACCTGCGCTAAGGTTAATTTAGGCATGATAATCTCCTGTCGAGGTTATTATGTTTAGTGGGGCAAGAGCGTTTCCAGCGTCTCTTGTTCCACGCTTAGCTCATTATGAGTTAAGCCTTTTAAGTGTAGTCGCCTCTCCAATATTAGGCAAGCGAAAAAGTTTCTTTAGTTTTCAGTGCAGTATAAACTTTCTTGTGAGCTATTTAATCTTTATTTTTACTTATTTTTACTTTTTACTTATTTTTACTTATTTCTCCTATTTTCGAATCTCGCTTAAATCACGAGAGGGAAAATCCTCTCCGGGAAAAACACGGAGAGAAACTAACAGGAGGCTTTTGAATGGGGGTCGAGTACAAACTCTTAAATCAAAACTCTTTAGAAGACGTCGATAGATTTCTAGCAAAAGATTTTGCTGAACATGAACTAATGTCCAAAATTCTTTATATTCCACCACAAGAACTACAAAAAGTTTTTTCTCTCTTAATTAAAGCATCTGTGAAAAATTCGTATATAGCCACAGACAAAACACTAGATAAGGTTATTGGAAGTATAATTTGTAACGATTTTTCTTAATTTCTCGGTTTCTCAAAACCTTTGTTTTGAACTTCAAACCATTATGGAACTTCTTACCCTCCTCGAACAACGTTTTATAAGGGAATATCCAGAGTTTGCCAAAGAAAATGCCTCTTTATATCTTTATGCAGTTCATGTGGATGCTGCCTATACTGGAAAGGGAATTGGGACGAATTTATATAAAATTGTAGAAGAGGAGGCTCGAAAGAAAGGATTTAAAAATATCGTCAGTATATCTACAGGACCCGTATCACAGCATATCAGTTTGCATAAAAGAGGGTTTAAAAAAATTGATGAGATACCCTATCAAAGTTTTCAATTTAAAGGAAAACCCATTTTTCCAACTCTAAAAAATCAAGCATTATGATAATGGCTAAAGCTCTGTAGCTCACCTATTGCAGCTATAAAACTAATACCAACCTTTTAGTGATCACATGATAAAAATATCTAATGCAAAGACATATTTTGATTCATATAAAAAACTCTAGAACTAAGTGGTTATAAACTGAGTAGATTTTAGGCATTTTCCTGTTTAGATACAAGTTTCTTCATCTTATTTCCAATCAATTCAGCAGCTTCTCTTAAAGGCGCATCCGCCAAGTGGGCATAGCGTTGTGTTGTGGAGGCTTGTGTGTGGCCTAACAACTTACCTACAATACTCAAGCTTAATCCACTTGAAACAAGATGAGAGGCAAAGGTATGCCGCAGGTCATGCATGCGAACGTCGGCAGCACCTGCTTTTTTTCGTATCGTATCCCAAGCTTTCTTAGGATCTTTAAGTGGTTCGCCTGGAACCTTCCCAGGAAATAAGAAAGAAGAGTCCGCTTGTTCTTTCATCTTTTTTAAGATTTCAAGAACGAGAGAAGAGACTGGAACATGCTCCATTTTGCGTTGTTTTGTTGAGTGGGCCTGTTTTGTCCACACTCCTTTTTCAAGATCGAATTGGTCCCAAGTAGCGCTTAACAGCTCAGTTTTTCTTGCCCCTGTTAGAATCAAAAGGCGGATGGCGTTGGCAACGTTTTGATTATGGTAAGTATCCAAAGCAGAGAATAATCTCTGAGACTCTTCATCATCAAGCCAACGGTAGCGTTTCTGCTCTTTATATTTACCAACTCCCATGACAGGATTATCGGAACGCCAACCCCACTGAATGGCAAGATTAAACATTTTGCTCAAGAGAGCCATGGTCCTATTGGCTTGAATGGGTGTCTTTTGCAAGTCAGAGTTCAGCTTCTGTAAATCGAGTGTTGAAATGGCATCAACTCTTAGATGCCCATATCTTTTTAAAATAATGTTTTTTAATTTAGCCACATCTTCTTTATAGCTTTTGGGGGCTTTTTTTGTTTTTGCATGAAGATCTAAATATTTATCAGCGAGGTCCTGCATCGATTGTCCTGTGTTCCCAGCAACCACCTTCTGTTTGATGGAAGGGTCTTCCCCCGCCCCCACATTTAAAGATAGTTCTATGGCTTTTTGGCGTGCCAATTCCGTTGTTATAGGACCATGAACACCTATCTTTATTTTGTGAGTTTCTCTCTTTTTATTTCTGTATTGAAGAAAATAGGTTTTTTTACCAGAAGGATAAATTCTGAGACAAAATCCCGTTATTTCTGTATCCCATAGAACGACACGTTTTGCTGGATCTGGTAGAGCACTTTCTACAACTCGCTTCGTCAGTTTAACTTTATTCGTTTTTTGTGATGACATATCCATCCCCTTTTTATTGTATGTAGCTTAGCAAGCTCAAAACAAGAGTTCAATCAAAAAGGGGAGCATATGGGGAGCAACAGGCGTAGAAATGAGTAGACGTTTATAGATGTGTATAGACGCTTGCTTCTTTTATATTCTTGAAAAATCAATGCGTATAGACGTTTATAGATGTGGGTAGACACATAATCCACTTGATTTGTAATCAGTAGGTCGTTGGTTCGATTCCGACATCCGGCACCAGTGATTTCTCTCATTTTTTTAAGCAGCTCCTTGGCTTATGGGGACTTTCTTCTGCTTGAAACCTACCTTAAAATTACTCCAAACATCCTCTGATTTGCTCTCACCAGGTGACAATATGTGTCATTGACAGTTAGAATGAAGCTCTCCTGATGAACGAGTGGCAGGCAGAATGGGAGGAATAAAGGAGCCCACAAATAGTCATACATAACCTCAACTTTGGATAAGGGCTATTGAATAAAATTTCATATTTGGTTTGTTTTCTTTGAGTTGATAGGCCGTAAGGCAGGAGAGAATATTTATGCAAGCATTGGTGGGAGATCGATGCCTCGTATGAGAAAGATTCATATGAATTTTTAAGATATCGAAGAGAGTTTCGATGAGGAATCTTTTTCTAAGCATAAGCTTTTCAATCACAGGCATAAGGTGATTTTTCATATTCCGCTTGATCCCTGTAATCAATTTAAGGCCTCTCTGATAAAGAGTTTTAAAAAGGTTTTGTGAAATATAGCCCTTATCAGCAAAAAGACTTCCTTTAAGACGGACTGTCATCTCATCCAAAACCGTACGTTCATCAACATTCCCAGGCGTTATTTTAACAGCCACGATACTCCCTTTATGGTTGATCACAAGATGAAGCTTTAACCCATAAAACCAACCCATGGTTGTTTTGCCTCGTGGTGGTAGACCCTTAAACACACGATTACGGTTGATACGTTTGTTATGGCACATTGGAAGAGACGTCGCATCAGCGATATAAATTCCAGTTTCTCCTCCAAACAAGCTTTGTAAGAGCACGCATAAAGGAGTAAAAAGACGCGGCATTAATTGAAGAAACCGACTGTAGCTCAGTAATTTTGGAAAATCTTGTTTGTGAAAGTGAGAAATATGAAAACAGTAAAAATATTTAAAGTTTTTACAGGGACTAAAATGAAAAAGAATCATGATTGTGAGCATCTCACGGAGGGCCATTTCACAGGATCTATAACGCTTTTTCCCTGTATCAATAAGGCGATATTTTTCCCATTCTTCATAGGATTTGCAAAATTCATCGAGGCAAAAAAATAAAGCTGTGATATTGTATAGTATTTCCACTATAAGATAAGAGACTTCTGAAGGTTTAAGCAGATCCTGAGCTCGCCCCTAAAGGGGCTCCTCAGGATGACAATTATGTCATTTTTCAAAGAACTAAACGTCATCCTGAGACCCGCAAAGCGGGGACTCAGGATCTCATGAATTCTTCCAGTGCGCTCTCAACTTATCCGAGAAATACTATAGTTCATAGGCTAAGCCCCTTTCTTATTTTTTCGTAGATTTAAGAACGGCTTAGCCTATCATATTTTCTTCCTTATCCAAAGTTGGGGTTATTTTAGTTCACAAACGAAATGTGAAATTTTCGCTCGGGGAGACGAGCCCATGCGGATGTAAAGAGCCGGCGTCCTCTATAGCGCTTTTTTTATATTTTCTTAATAAATTTTCTGATCCGAGATCCTCCATAGATTCTGTAGTTAAATAATCACAAGAGGACATATGATAATAATCACAAGAGGACATATGATCGTCCGCATTCTCTCCCCCCCATGTCCAAAAGATCCCGATAGGAGCTCTTGCGGCATCCCAGTGACCACTCGTTATAACCGCCCGTAAATGATGCTTCTCAGCGATGGAAGGCAGCTCTTTGTTGACTAAAAACCGTGGCAGGACCCATATCTCAATCTTCAGAGCATTCGCTGGAGTCTGTACCTTGCGATACCCCATGTTGATACTCAGATAGTGTCCTGTATCTCCACACTTTGATAGGTCAAATTCCCCTTCTAAGGGGTTCGGGAATGATGAAATGAATAAGTTAACCTGATCTTCCTCACTGTTAGGGTTAGGCTTATATGTAAGTCTACCTTTAAATAGGCTCCAGAAGACATCCCTATGTTGCGGTGGTATATTAAAATGTTCGCAAATCCAATTTTTTGAATTGCGGCTTATGATTTCGTTCCAGTCTTTACAAACAAGCGATAAGGGTATCCCAATATTCTTCATAATATCTCGGAAATTTGTTGTCTTCGTTTTTTCTGACATAAACGCAACTTTTAGGGTTTCCTCCTTCATCTCTACTGGAAGCTCCTCAAATTTAATCGACAATGATGTTTTTGTCGATTTTTCTTGCTCTTCCATAGCTTGTGCTGGCTGCTGACTTAATGCTACAAGAGCGCACATCGTCCATAAAGGTTTCTTCATAAATACCATAATAACTACTCCTTAAATAAACACTCTACAAGGCATCCCTCATGATTTTATGCGTATATCAATATCCTAACTACTTCCTAAGAAGAATATACACACTATCATAAAAGCTTAATTAAATATTAAATAAGTATTCTTTCTTCATAAGACAAGTATTATTTTGCCCGCCTTGGCTCAAAACTTCTGTTAGGTGATCTTTAAATTCTCCTAGCTGAATCCGCTCAACTACATTATCTTTCTTCATGGCGTATCTTTCCTTTCTCTTTGAAGGGTTATGGCAGAGTTTTCACCGCCATGATACGCCACCTCCTATTTTCCCTCCATCACTAACTTTTGCGATTAACTCTTTAGGTCTTCCCCTCTCTTACTTTATTCATTTTTAGTATTTCTTAAGAAGAATAAGGTAGACTAAAAAAATGAAAAAAATATGGATGAGTTTGTTAACTCACGGAGGGAAACATGAAATCTTTAGTTTTTTTGATTATTTTGAGCGGTATGATTCTCTCTCTTTCAGCTTGTAATACAATAAGAGGGGCGGGAGAGGATGTAGCTTACACAGGAGGGGCTATCGAAAGGGCAGCAACGCCCTCTTCTTACTATTAACCTCCGTTCGTAAGAAATTTAAGGAAATCTCCCATGAGGAAGAAGGAAGGGGCAATGCCCTTTCCATTCTCTCAAACAAGGTTTTATCGTGCCAATATGGCAAGCAACAGGAGGGCTACGATGTTAATGATCTTAATCATCGGGTTTACGGCAGGGCCAGCTGTATCCTTATAGGGATCACCAACTGTATCTCCTGTAACGGCTGCTTTGTGCGCCTCTGAACCTTTACCGCCAAAATGCCCATCTTCAATATACTTTTTAGCATTATCCCAAGCTCCTCCCCCAGAAGTCATAGAAATGGCGACAAAAAGACCTGTAATAATAGTACCTAATAACATAGCGCCTAATGTGGTAAACGCTTCTGCTTGGCCTGCAACCCGTACAATGACAAAATAAAGAACAGGAGGCGCTAAAACAGGCAACAAAGAAGGGACAATCATCTCCCGAATTGCAGCCTTCGTCAAAATGTCAACGGCTTTACTATATTCAGGTTTAGCCTTTCCTTGCATAATTCCTTTAATTTCTTTAAATTGGCGACGCACCTCAACGACCACAGCTCCCCCCGCACGACCTACGGCCTTAAGACCAAGAGCGCCGAAGAGATAGGGGAGAAGCCCTCCCACAAAAAGACCCACGACTACATAAGGATCCTGTAGATTAAAATGAATACTCAACTGAGGGAAAAAATGGGTCAGGTCTTCTGTATAGGCTGCAAACAGAACAAGAGCGGCAAGCCCAGCTGAACCAATGGCATAGCCTTTGGTGACAGCTTTTGTTGTATTTCCAACTGCATCGAGGGCGTCTGTTACTTTTCGTACAGAAGCTGGCAAATCGGACATCTCAGCAATCCCGCCTGCGTTATCGGTCACAGGACCATAAGCATCAAGAGCCACAATCATGCCGGCCAGAGCCAGCATGGTTGTCGCTGCAATTCCAATTCCAAAAAGACCTGCATTTGTAAACGAGACAAGAATCCCTCCACAAATCACCAAAACGGGAAGGGCTGTGGATTCCATTGAAACGGCAAGTCCTTGGATAATGTTTGTGGCGTGCCCTGTGGTTGACGCTTCTGCAATACTGCGCACGGGGCGAAAATTTGTGGCGGTGTAATATTCCGTGATCCATACCAACAGACCCGTGACGACAAGCCCGGTAAGGGCGCTATAAAGAATATTCATACCTGTAAAGATTTTTCCTTCAACCGTTAAAGGTTGATCAAGCCCAAGAAGATTCATCGTGACCCATATAATAAGCCCTGCGGAAACAAGAGAAGCGGCAAAGAGCCCTTTATAAAGGGCTGCCATAATGTTTTCACTTGATCCCAACCGAACAAAAAATGTTCCAATAACAGAACCGATAATACACACAGCTCCAATAGCTAAAGGATAGACCATGAGGATTTCTTGCGCAGCTCCTGTAAAGAAAAGAGCGGCAAGCTGCATGGTAGCTACAATTGTGACCACATAGGTTTCAAAGAGATCGGCTGCCATTCCCGCACAATCCCCGACGTTATCTCCCACATTATCCGCAATCACCGCTGCGTTTCGAGGATCATCTTCTGGAATACCAGCTTCAATTTTTCCAACGAGATCGGCACCCACGTCGGCACCTTTCGTGAAAATTCCACCACCTAACCGCGCAAAGATGGAAATCAGGGATGCTCCGAAACTCAGGGAGAGGAGAGCTTCCATGATATGGCGTATTTCCGCCCCTCCTTGACGAAGATACATGTAATAAAGAGTTACCCCTAAAAGGCCTAAACCCACAACCAGCATCCCTGTGATAGCCCCCGCTTTAAAAGCGATATCAAGAGCGGGGATAAGACCCGTACGAGCTGCTTCCGTGGTTCGCACATTGGCTCTCACGGACACATTCATACCGATATACCCCGCAATACCCGACAAGAAAGCTCCGCTAACAAACCCAATCGCTGCATGTTTTCCTAAAGCCCATCCCAGAAAAGCTGCTACACCTACACCCACGATTCCAATCGTCGTGTATTGACGATTCAGATAGGCGCTGGCTCCCTCTTGAATGGCTGCGGCAATTTCTTGCATTCGAGCTGTTCCTGTAGAACAGGCAAAAACTTTACGGCTTGCGTACGCCCCATAAAGAAGGGCGAGAAGAGCACACGCCAAAATATAAAGGTATATCGTTGACATTTTTTATCCTTTTGTTGATGAGTTATCATTTCATACAAAACGGAAGATGCCAGAAACTTTCTCATTGAGCAATGGGTTTATGAATCCAAAATCCACTATCAAAATTTAGGATTGTTCCCTTGTTTTTCCGCAATTCAAAAACATGAAATGAAATAAAGCCGACCGATTTTAATGACCTACGTGTATTAGAAGAGATCGAGGCCGTTAAAACACAAATTGAACAAGCCCACCACAATTCTCTTAACCCCTTACCGGGGCCACTTCCCATTAAGAATACACTTCTGCCCGTTCTTCTGATAACTCTCTTCTCTCTGACTTTATTTAAAGGGGATATGTCCAGGAAGTTTCTCAGAAAAGCTGCTTCAAAAATAAATCTTTAATTCAAGCACGTCTTCTGGCAGGACAAGCTTTCATAGTACTTTACATCGTTAGCGGCTTCGATGAGCTCTGTCTTATCTCCTGTATACTCTTCTTCAATGAAATCGAGGAGATTTTTATAATTTTCTTCAACTGACTGAAAACATTCATGTTTATTAGAAAATATGGGGCATTCAGGCGCATCGGCAAAAACGTGGAAGGGCAAAACTGAAATAAGGATCATGAACGTGCGCATAACCGTCTCTTTAATGGAGTAAGTTGATAAAGAGAAAGATATCGCAAGAAGTTTAAAAACCCGTTAATGAATAAAAAAAGAGGGCCTCGAAAGACCCTCTTCTCAGACTCAGAGACTGAAATGGTTTTCTTTTAGAAACCCATTCCACCCCCCATTCCCATACCGTCCATATTGGGCATAGGTGCTTCTTTCTTTTCAGGCTTTTCTGCAACCATTGCTTCAGTTGTAATGAGAAGCCCTGCAATAGAAGCCGCATCTTGAAGCGCAATCCGTACGACTTTTGTGGGATCGATGATTCCCGCTTTGACGAGATCCGTATATTCTCCTGTTTGTGCGTTATACCCATAATTGGTATCTTTGCTTTCCAAGAGTTTTCCGACTACGATAGAACCATCATCGCCAGCATTAACGACGATTTGACGCGTAGGTGCTGAAAGCGCTCGACGAACAATCTCGATTCCCACGCGTTGCTCATCATTTGCAGGTTTTAAGGATTCAAGAGCTCTAATGGCATAAAGAAGAGCGACCCCTCCGCCGGCAACAACACCTTCTGCAACAGCAGCGCGGGTCGCATACATGGCGTCTTCCACACGATCTTTACGCTCCTTAACTTCAGGTTCGGTAGCTCCTCCAACACGGATTACCGCCACACCACCAGCGAGTTTTGCAAGGCGCTCCTGCAATTTCTCACGATCGTAATCAGAAGTTGATTCCTCGATTTGGGCACGAAGCTGATTGCAACGTGCGTCAATTTCAGCCTTAGATCCAGCCCCATGGATGATGGTCGTATCTTCTTTTGTAATAAGAACCTTTTTAGCGGTTCCTAACATGCTGATATTGACATTTTCAAGCTTAATCCCGAGATCTTCTGAGATGACTTGGCCACCCGTGACTGTTGCGATGTCCTCCAGCATGGCTTTCCGACGATCCCCAAAACCTGGCGCTTTCACAGCAGCTACTTTGAGCCCGCCTCGTAATTTGTTCACAACGAGGGTTGCGAGTGCTTCACCTTCAACATCTTCAGCAATGATGAGAAGAGGACGCCCTCCTTGAACAACAGATTCAAGAACGGGGAGAAGAGGCTGTAATCCTCCAAGTTTCTTTTCGTGAAGAAGGATGTATGGATTTTCAAGTTCGCAGATCATCTTTTCCGCATTTGTCACAAAGTAAGGAGAAAGATAACCACGATCGAATTGCATTCCTTCAACCACATCCAATTCAGTTTCAAGGGATTTGGCTTCTTCAACCGTAATGACGCCTTCATTTCCTACTTTTTCCATAGCGCGAGCAATCATCTCTCCAATTTCTTTTTCACCATTCGCAGAAATAGTTCCGACTTGGGCAATTTCTTGATTGGTAGAAACCGAACGAGAACGCTTCTTGACGTCTTCGATAACCGCTTGAACGGCCATATCAACACCACGCTTAAGATCCATAGGGTTCATGCCCGCCGCAACAGACTTGATTCCTTCTTTCACAATAGCGTGCGCTAAAACGGTCGCTGTTGTCGTTCCATCCCCTGCAATGTCAGAGGTTTTGGAAGCTACTTCTCGCACCATTTGAGCGCCCATATTTTCAAATTTATCGGAAAGCTCAATTTCCTTTGCAACAGAAACACCGTCTTTTGTGATACGAGGTGCTCCAAAGGATTTATCAAGAACAACATTTCGCCCCTTGGGCCCTAAGGTCACTCGTACAGCATCGGCGAGAATATCGACACCGCGGAGCATCCGCTCACGAGCATCTGTACTAAATTTAACTTCTTTTGCCATAATGTATCTTCCTTTCAGTTATGCAGCTTTGGCTTCGACGATTCCCATGATATCGGATTCTTTCATCACGAGATAATCTTGGCCTCCAAATTTCACTTCTGTTCCGGACCACTTACCGAAAAGAATGCGATCTCCTACTTTAACATCCATAGGAATCACTTTTCCGTCGTCAAGGCGTGTGCCAGATCCAATAGCAATTACCTCTCCTTCCATGGGCTTTTCTTTTACAGTATCAGGAATAATAATTCCACCTGCGGTTTTTTCTTCTTGCTCAACACGGCGAACAAGAACACGGTCATGTAATGGTCTAAATTTCATGTTTCTCTCCCCCATTTTGGGAATTTAATGGTTAACGAATTTTAGCACTCTCACCATGAGAGTGCTAAAATATATAAAATGAATGATACTTCTTGTCAACACTTTCGTGAAATGGCCAATTTATTTAACTAGCCTTGGCAAAATTTGACGTGAATTTCTCTGGTAAAACACTCAATGAAGAAGGGGAAGTTTCTTCTTTTTTCCCCCACATGACACAGACCATCCCCAGAACACCGCTAAACATAAGATAATAAGCAGGGACAAGAGCTGAATCAAGCCAAGCGGTCAAACTCGCAATAATAAGGGGGGTTGTGCCTCCCAACAAGGCTCCTCCCAATGCATAGCCAAATCCAATCCCACTATACCGTTCATGAACAGGAAAATAGGTGGAAAGCAAAGCCATGCTAGGGGCTCCAACTCCTGCATTGATTAACCCTAATATTGCTTGAATAAATAGGATATTTAAGAGAGATAAGTCCGTCTCGAGAAACAAGAATAAAGGGTAAACAACAAGCGTACATACAAAAGCAGATGAAATCATCACTTTTTCTTTTCCAACCTTATCGGCGAGAATTCCGACTATAGGATAAAGAAGGATTAAGAAAAAATTAAGAGCAACATTGATGAGCATGATTTGAAACGTAGGTATATGAAGTTTTGAGCTCAGTAAATGAGTCATATAAACTGAGGCTAAATAGTAAGGAATTAATATAGCCGCACCTATACCCATCGTACAAAAAAAATTCTTTTTCCTTTTTTGAAGAACTCCCCACAAAGGAATTTTTTCGATTTTTTCGGATCGATATTGAAGATACGCAGGGCTTTCATTGACCCTTGTCCGAATATAATAGCCCATAAGTCCAAAGATACTCCCAATCAAGAAAGGAATTCGCCAGGCCCACAAGGGCATGAAAGAGAGGGTACAAAGAAAACCAAAAAACGTTCCTAAAACACCGCCAAAAATTCCCGAAGTTGTTAGTATACTCCCTGCAAAAGATTCTTTTCCCTTTTTAGAATATTCAATCACAAAGATAGACGCTCCACTATACTCCCCCCCCACACAAAGGCCTTGCAAGAGGCGACAGATGACCAAAACAATAGGCGCTACCATGCCAATGTCTGCATAGGTGGGTAAGATGCCAATGGTAAAGGTGGGAAGGGTGACGAGGAAGATGGCCCACACCAGCGCTTGGCGTCTACCGAACTTATCCCCTACATACCCAAAGACTATTCCTCCAATGGGGCGCATGAGAAAACCCGCAGCAAAAGTACCTAAGCTAGAGATAACCGATAGGGTCTGACTTTCTGTGGGAAAAAAGAGAGGTGCCAGCATGGTTGCAAAAAAACCATAGAGCATGGCATCATAATATTCTAAAGCATTCCCCACCATGGCCGCAAAAATGGCTTTATAATTTTGTTTCATAAAATATTTTCCTTCTCTGTGTGAAGTAATAAATCTAACCTATTTGGATAAGGGGTGCTTTTCTCCCGGTTGTCAAAATTGCGAACTCCTCGAAAGGAGGCTAAAACAATCTGGTCTTTTGTGAGGCATCCTCCTCAAAATTCTTCATCAACATAGGATATAAATAACAATCTGAACCCCCTTAAAAATAAAAGGTAGACTTTTAGAAAAAATTAATCTATTGTTTTTTGCATAGAAGCTAAGATTAGCTTTTGGCGCTACACCTGTGATGGTTTTTCAGGACAAATCACAGGTGTACCCTATTATAAAACACCAACACCACCATTGGGAGGGGAAAGAAGGGGACTTAATAAGTTCCCTTCTGACCTTTTCATCAACACCACCATAATCACAAGGCCGTGAGACCTCTTTTCTCCACTTGAGGAGGCTATGCAGCAAGAAGGTGAAGAGCTTCTTTGCCGCAGATTTTCTCACCTTCAGGTGAGAATTCTGTCTAACAACTCTTTAAAAGAATTTTATATCATGTCTTTTTTATCTTTTTCTTTCCCTCAAAATTCTTGTTATTAACCTTAAATTAGTCTACAAAAAAAAGGCTGTCAACATGAATTTTCAAAGTTAAATATCGTAAAAATGGATATTATTTTATGAAAATGAAATCAATCTATATCTTTGTGAAACTTGCGGAAAGCAATTGTGATTTTAGTGTCCATAAAATGCTGGGAATCCCCCGTTCTTCTATGTGGTCTTATGTTTCCGATTTGGAAAAAGCCCTTGGAAAAAAATTGATTAACAGGAAAAAACAAAGCTTGTCTTTTACAGCCGCGGGTGAAGAATTTATTCCTTTTGCCCATAAGCTTTATCAAACCTATGAAGAAAGTCTCGTGAACACCCAACATGTGGAAGATTTTACTATAGGAGGAGATATCCTTGTTTCTACAACTAACGCTGTCTCTCTTCAATGGTCCTCAATGGAAATCATAAAAAAATTATATGCCGAATTTCCTAATTTACGGCTCCACATCACGGCTTCGGATACGATTACAAGAGATGAAGAAAATGTTTCTGATGTTCTTATCAGGCCTTTTGGAGATTCAGAGAATTTTATAAAAGTTTGGCACACGACTTATCATCACGGGCTCTTTGCAAGCCAAGACTACTTGAACAAAGAAGGGATTCCTCAATCACCCGAAGATTTGCTATCCCACCGCATGATAGGTTATGGGGAACACCCCTTTAGTTATTATGATGAGATAAACTGGCATCTCAAGGGCCAAGGATGCGGCTTGCCGAAACTGAAGCCTGTGTTGACCATCAATTCCACCAAAGCCATTTTTGATGCCGCAAAACATAGTTTAGGCATATGTTCTGCTCCCATTGAAGCTAATAAAATATACAACGGTGATCTCATCAGAGTTTTACCTGAAATTGTGGGACCGACCATTAAGACACATTTTTGTATCAAAAAAAACGCGACAGGCCGTAAGCTAAGAGGAATTAATATTTTTAATAGTTATTTCAAAAACTACCTCGAAAGCCTTGGTATTCAAATCTACCCTGCGGAAGAGGAGAATTAAAGGGAATTACCTCTCTAAAACCGGCGCTTCCGGCAAGAATCCTCCAACCTGCGCCTCCCACAGAATCTTATACAAACCTCCCTGTCCTAATAAATCATTATGGGTTCCATCTTCAACGATCTTCCCTCGATCGAAAACAAGAATGCGATCCATATGCAAGAGAGTTGAAAGGCGATGAGCAATAACAATGGTCGTTTTTCCTTGCATCAGCTCCCATAAAGAGTCCTGAATATGTTTTTCTGTCACTGAATCCAACTGAGATGTAGCTTCATCTAAAATTAAAAGAGGGGCATTTTTAAGAATGGCCCTCGCAATGGCAATCCGTTGACGTTGTCCTCCAGAAAGCTTGACTCCTCGTTCTCCCACAAGAGAATCATATCCTTCTCTTAAAGCAGAAATAAATTCATGCGCATGAGCCTCTTTCGAAGCCTCAATGACTTCCTCATCCGATGCATCCCATCGCCCATAACGGATATTTTCCATCAAGGTGCGGTGAAACAAAGAAGGATCTTGAGGAATCATTCCGATATGAGCTCGCAAAGAATCTTGGGTCACATCACGAATGTCCTGACCATCAATAAGGATTCGTCCGGAAGTCACATCAAAAAGGCGAAGAATTAAATTAACGAATGTGGCTTTCCCACTTCCTGAATATCCTACAAGTCCCACCTTTTGTCCTGGAAGAATCCTCACTGACTTGTTTTGAAAAAGAGGCTCGTCCCCATTATAATGAAATTCAACTTGATCAAAAACGATATAGCCCTTCTCTATGACGAGAACATGAGCATTGGATTTATCTGAGAGTTCAGGAACGGCAAGAAGGGTGCGTAATGCCTGAATGATCTTGCCCAATAATTTAGAAAATTGAGAAAACTCTTTCGTGAGTTGCCATAGAAATTCTACAATGGCGATATTAATAATCAAAACCAACGCAAAATCTCCAACCGTAATCCACCCTTCCTGACGACCCTTTATCAAAAAATACAGATTAATGGCTTGGATGAAGACAAATGAATATCCATAACAAACCCATAGCCAAAAATAAGACCATTGGAGTTTCTGTTCGGCTTTAACAGCTTTTGTGACTGTCTTATGAAACGATTTTTTTTCTTGTGCTTTCCTAGAAAACAGCCGCACAGATAAGATATTCGAAAATACGTCCACCATTTGACCGGTAATCGTTGAACCCCATTCTGACCATAAATCAGAAAGGTGAGTGAATCTTTTAGAAAGAAAAAGAGAGCCCCCAACAAATAAAGCGGTCCAAACAAGCACAGAAAGAGCAAATCTGATGTTCACTTGCCATAGGGTAAAAATAGCGATGACAAGCGCCAATCCATGGCTAAGAAAACGATCAAATATGATTTGAAGAATATCCGGTATGCTGCTCGTTAAGTCATTAACTTTGCAGGCTAAACTCCCGGAAAAATGATTTTGGTAATAGTGATGGCTTTGTTTTAATAAAGTATCAAAACTCGCCCCTGCTATTTTTTGACGTAAGTGAGGGATCATTTTAAATTCAACGAAATACCCATAAAGCCGAAAAACCGTAGACATTAAAAAAGACAGAAATAGATAAACGACCGCAGGAAACGCCAGATAATTAAAAACGTCTTGAGCGGGTATCACACTCACCCGATTCAAAATAATTTTAAGAATATAAGGCCTTAGGGATAAATCAACCGACCAAGTAACAGCCACAGCAACCATAACCGCAATTGCAACTGAGAAAGGACGGATCATTTGGCCAATGAATAAGGCAACGTCTTTAAGTGAAAGTGTACGCGTCATTTTCTTGTTCTCTAAAAAATTTCCGATAAAATAAATGATAGTTTATTGGCATTATTGCGAATATTCTGGCATAAGATATGAATATCTTGATCCACCACATCCGTAAATACTGAATCATCGATTTTTATGAAAGGATAGTTTGATGAATTCATCATTATCACCCTTAATGGAAGCCTATTTTTTTCTTCAAGACGTAGCACAAGAAGGATTTGATTGGGATTCTCCTTTTGCAGCTGCAGGAAAAGTTAAAGAAGAACTTAACGAAGTCCTTGAAGAACTCCACAAACCCCCCACTTCTGTTCGCCAACAAGCCTTAGAGGAGGAAATAGGCGACCTATTTCTCGCATGTTCTTGCCTTGCTCGACATTGTAAGGTTGACCCTGAAGAAGCTATTATCTTAGGACTCAAAAAATTTGAACAACGTTACTCGCATTTCAAGTTCTATATCAAAGAAAAAGGCCTTGATCTTCATGAAGCTTCATCTGTTGATCTGAGAATATTATGGCAACAGTGCA
This sequence comes from uncultured Alphaproteobacteria bacterium, assembly GCA_937967795.1. Taxonomy (GTDB): domain Bacteria; phylum Pseudomonadota; class Alphaproteobacteria; order UBA9655; family UBA9655; genus UBA9655. The sequence continues at coordinate 31,077 of CALBSK010000109.1, forward strand.
AACAAGAAACCGCCTTTAAAAATTAATGTTTGTGCTTAGTTTTCAAAAACTGCCTAGCAAACCCGGGTATCCAAATTTATCCTGCGGAAGAGGAAACTTTAAGATAATCACGACATCAAAACCCTTGAAGGGATTGGTCTTTATTTTATTTCTCTTTCTTTTTTTCTTTCTTCTCCTTGTTCTCTTTCTTCACGTGCTCTTCCTTAGAAGATCTCAAACGCTTCCGCAAGTCTGAATACCCTATGTCAGGGTGGGTGGCTTCCATCTCTGAAAGAATATTGTCATAAGGAGAAAAGAAATTTTCTATCACTTTATGACTTGACGGGTTCTTTTGTAAATATTTGCTTACCTTTGAAATGATTTTTTTTAAAAATATACATACGTTTTTTATCAGCTTTGGTCTTTGTTGGCTAAAAGAAGAATATTGCCCGTGTTTTATAGCCTGCAAAATAAAGGAAATACTATCTAATCCTTCTTTCTTCAGTTCTTTCGGTGTCCATAGGACTTCTTCTTCAGAGGACGATATTGGTTCGTACAATTTTAAACATTTTTGTAAAAAACAAACCCTCTTTTTTTTTATAGAAATACTCGTCCGAAAACCATATTCCACATCATTCAACTCTATCATATCCTTTTTTTTCTCTCCTAAGTCGTTTAAAATGCGGCCTAAATCTTTTGAAATTTTTTGATAATCATCCTTGTTATAAGGAGTTAAAAGACCTGAAGAACAGCGCAAATAATCCACATAATTTTTTAAGTTTCCGGATGTCTTACACGAATTTAAGATTATTAAAGCTTTCTCATGTTGATTATAATCCTGATAAATTTCGGCAAGGTCTGCCTTGGTGTATAGGGAACTCTCAGAAAGATTTACCTCTGCAAAGATCCTAAAACTTTCCTCTCTATTTCGCCTCATCACATGGGCCCCACAGAGAGCGGCGGTGAAGAAAGAAGTGTGCGAACAGAAAGATGTTTTTGCAAAAGTTCTCGAAAAAGCCTTATGAAACCATTCCATGGCAGAAAGATTAACGGTTTCAAAATCTTCCATCTGATTTCTTAAAAGAGAAACGTAAAGCTTCCAAACTTGAAAGTCTTCAGAATAAGCACAAAAAAGTGATTTAAGATTGAGTAATTTTTGCTCTTTATTTAAAGTTTTATTATTATAAGGGGATGTTTCCAAAACAAAGTCCTGAAGGAGAGTGTTTATATTTACTTCTCTTTCGTCCACTTCTCCTTCTTCGTCATTGCACCCTGAAAGAAGGCATAAGGAAGCTCCAAAATCATTTAAAAAGGAAGGTATTTCTTGAACTCCTCTGCTCTTTCTGCTTAAATTCTTAACCCGCTGTACAATCCCCGAAGAAGAGTTACTTGGTGTAGAGAAAATTTCCCACTTCTGGTCGTTTTCTTTTTTAATGCTTCTCAATGTTTTTTTATGATCCTCCGAGCCTTTTATCATCTCTTTCAAATCGGATTTGAGAAGAGCAAAAACTAAAGGGGCTTGCGCCAGGCTAGAGAAGGCACCTTGAAAAGCTGTTAGATCTTGAAAAGCGCTTATTAGGATAGGAATAGATTTTTCAAAAGAAGGATAATCTTGGGTTAACCACGGAAAGTTTCCTTTCTTTAGCCAGAATGTGAGTTTTTCTTCATTATTCTTGAATAAATAATAATTTCCGGTTTCTTTAAACTTACCGAAAGTATTTAAAGTCGGATTTTCCTCATGATCAATCACAGCTTTCCACAACTTACCAACAGCCCGGATTTTTGCTTGTGTCTGAAGATCACACTTCTCAAAGATAAGAACAAGGAGTTCCGGAGGTAAATCGGAAATAGTCCATTCAGAACCTCCCGAAAGACTGTGATTTCCCTTTCCGGTGTTTTTTTTCTTTTGGCCGAGTTTCTTCTTTTGGATGGTTTGTTCTCTTTTAGTCGAATTTTTTCTTTTAGGTGTTTTTTTGGTGGTGGATTTTTGCTGAGTGTTTGCCCTCTCCTGTTTTTCCATAGCAAAGGAAGAAGGAGCAAAAGCAAAAAAGCTAAGAAAAAGTAAAGATAAAACAGAAATCTGCCGTATTTTCTTTAACATACTATTGATACCCTAATATTACCATAAGCCTACTGTTACCCTTCTTCTCCAACATACTCAATTTGTCAAGATAAAAATACATCTTAATGACTCAGACAAAGAATGATCATTTAAAAAAATAATTTCTTGCTTCTTTACCTGACTTGTACTATAGGAATAACGTTTCTGAAAAAAGGAAAATAGAAATGAACACGAAAAATGAATCACTAGAATTAACTTCTTTGGTTGCTGAGATTGTTTCTGCTTACATTTCAAAAAATACGATGGAAGCAGCAGAGATACCCGCATTTGTTCAGCTTATCCATCGGAGTTTGGGCGCTCTGTGTTCTGGAAAGTCATATTTGCTTTCAGCCCGTGCAGAGCCTGTGGTATCTATTGAAGAATCTGTAAAACCCGATTTTATTGTATGCCTTGAAGATGGACGAAAATTAAAAATGCTCAAACGTCATCTCAAAACAGCTTATAACATGACACCTGAACAATATCGTGAGCGTTGGAATTTGCCGAGCACTTATCCTATGGTTGCACCTAATTATGCGAAGCGTCGGAGTAGTATTGCCAAGGACATTGGCCTTGGAACCCATACAAAAGGTCAGAAGCAAGCCGCCGCTTAGTTCATAAACAGAAAAGGTCGATGCTTGTTAAAAAATTAAGCATCGACCTTTTTTATCTCACCTCTTTTTCTGATGAAGACGCTTTTTAAAAACTGACGGGTGAACGTGTCTAATCACCAAGAGATAAGCAAACTTATACAACTCAACACAGTCCCCATAATTAAAAAAACACTCAATCCCAAAAACACCCATCCGAGAAAGAGCTTTTGGGGAGGCCGATTGTCATTTGCCACTTTTGAAAATAAAGGAGAGCTTATTTTGGTTTTGAAAATGGGTTTATTTTTAGGCGGTCTTGCAATCATTTACGCCTCTCGTTGAAAAAGAGATTTATAATGACGCAAAGGGTGGCCGGTATACAGTTGACGGGGGCGCCCAATTTTTTGAGAGGGATCCTCGATCATTTCCATCCATTGCGCAATCCAGCCAACAGTGCGAGCGACCGCGAAAAGGACTGTAAACATGGATGTGGGAATTCCCATCGCTCTAAAAATAATGCCTGAATAAAAATCTACATTTGGATAAAGTTTTTTTTCTAAAAAGTAAGAATCCTCAAGAGCGATCTTTTCCAACTCAAGGGCCAATTCTAAAAGAGGTTCATTTTGATATCCCAGTTCCTCTAAAACTTCTTGGCAAGCCTTTCTTAAAACAGCTGCTCGGGGATCATAGTGCTTATAAACCCGATGCCCAAATCCCATAAGACGAAAAGGATCATTTTTATCTTTGGCTCTTTCAATAAATTCAGGGATATTATCTTTATGTCCAATCCTTTTCAGCATATTGATGACAGCTTCATTGGCACCTCCATGAGCGGGCCCCCACAAACAAGCAATCCCTGCTGCAATACAAGCAAAAGGATTCGTCCCACTTGAACCTGTAAGGCGCACTGTCGAAGTAGACGCATTTTGCTCATGATCTGCATGAAGGATAAGGATTTTATCCATCGCTTTTGCAACAATGGGATTAACTTTAAAAGAAGCGGTGGGCGTCGCAAACATCATATAAAGAAGATTCTCTGCATACCCCAAATCATTTTGGGGATACAAAAAAGGCTGTCCTACTGAGTATTTATAAGCCATCGCTGCAATAGTTGGCATTTTGGCAATAAGGCGGTGAGAAGCAATCAGTCTTTGTTGCGGATCACGAATATCAAGACTATCGTGATAAAAAGCTGAAAGGGCTCCGACCACTCCCAGCAAAATCGCCATCGGATGGGCATCTCTTCGGAACCCACTATAGAAATTCCGTAATTGCTCATGAACCATCGTATGAAGAGTGATATTTTTTTTAAAATTTTGATATTCTGCTTGATTGGGGATTTCTCCTTCCATCAAGAGATAAGCGACCTCTAAAAAGGTGCTCTTTTCTGCGAGCTCTTCAATAGGATACCCCCGATGCAATAAAATCCCTTTTTCGCCATCAATAAAGGTAATTTTGGATTCGCAACTTGCCGTTGCTGTATAGCCCGGATCATATGTAAAAGATCCTATTTCGTCATAAAGACGACGAATATCTAAAACAGAAGGGCCCAACGTCCCTTCAAGAACAGGAAAATTGACAGCCTTTGAACCACTTGGATTCCCAGGTGTTATTTCAAGATGGGCAAGCTCATGATCTTCATCAAGAAAACGGGGTGTCATCGCAAAGCCTTTCTTTATCCTCTCTCTTTTTATTTTATCTCCCTCTTCCTTAAGAATTCATTGAGACCTTAAGAAAGGTGATTCAGCTTAAAATCGTGCGCAATCTTTCCAAAGTTTTATCTTTCCCCAGCACATGCATGATTTCAAATACACTAGGTGAGACACTTTTCCCCGTCAATGCCACTCGTAAAGGCTGGGCGACTTTTCCGAGTTTTAGATTTTTTTCTTCTGCAATTTCTCGAACATAATTTTCAAGCTGTAATTCCGTCCATGCAATTTCAGGAAGAGCCCTCAAATAATCTTCCATAATTTTTAGAATCGCGAGAGTCTCTTCATTTATAATTTTTTGGCTAGCCTCATCCAGAGGTTGGGGAGCCACATAAAAAAGGGAATTTTCAGCAAGATCTAGCAAAGTCTTGGCACGCTGTTTAAGACCCGTCATTCCCCGGCACAAAAGATCTCGCGCCTCTGGTGTCACAGGAAACCCATGTTTTGTTTCAATAAAAGGAACAATAAGAGTGACAAGACGCCCATTGTCGGCTTCTCTCAAATAATGTCCATTCAGATTTGTAAGCTTAACAAAATCGAAACGTGCGGGTGATTTACCGATATGATCAAGATCAAACCATTCAATGGCTTCACGGGTTGAAATAATCTCAGCATCTCCATGACTCCACCCCAATCGTAATAAATAATTTCTCAACGCCTCTGGTAAAAAACCCATCTCTTTATAAGCCTCCGCCCCAAGAGCGCCATGGCGCTTGGAGAGCTTACGCCCATCAGGACCATGAATCAGCGGGATATGGGCATAGTGAGGGACTTTCCAATCCATCGCGTTGAAAATAGGGAGCTGCCGGAACATATTGGTTAAATGATCATCTCCTCGAATGACATGGGTAATGCCCATGTCATGGTCGTCAACAACAACAGAGAGGTTAAAAGTGGGGGTTCCATCGGCTCTTAAAAGAATCATATCATCAAGTTGCTGATGAGACACGCAAACTTCTCCTTGGACAAGATCATGAATCACCGTCTCTCCTTCCTGCGGGGCTTTAAAGCGAATCACAGGCTTGATTCCCGCGGGTGCCTCCTCAGGGGAACGATCCCGCCACCTTCCATCATAACGGGGGGGACGCCCTTGAGCACGCGCTTCTTCTCGCGCCAATTCAAGTTCTTCGGGAGTGCAATAGCAATAATAAGCCTTGCCTTTTTTTAACAGTTCTTTTGCAACCTCAACATGACGTTCCCTCCGCTCAAATTGATGAACGGGAGTCTCATCCCAATCAATTTCTAACCATTCAAGACTTTTATAAATGGCATCAACCGCATCAAGAGTTGAGCGAGCTCTATCCGTATCTTCAATTCTAAGAAGCATTTTGCCCCCATGATGGCGCGCAAAAAGCCAATTAAAAAGAGCAGTTCTCGCACTTCCTATATGCAAATATCCCGTAGGGGAGGGAGCAAAACGAACAATAACAGACATGAATGGTTCCTCACATTATAAAACTTTAGTTTATTTCGAAAAAACATAAGGAGGATCTACTCATTATGAATAATACATAGGACTTTCTGGACCTTTGTCAAACCCCCCCTTGTCATTCCCACGCAAGCGAGGATGACGCTGCTGGGTTGATCAAAAGTAAGCCTTTTCATTTTGAAAGAGTATAGAGGAATATAATTGACTAAACTAGTACATTAAATCATAAATTTTGCCCCCACTCACACGTCATCCCGAATTTATTTCGGGATCTTTTAGATGCTGAAACAAGTTCAGCATGACATTAAGGAGAATGGCAAAATTTATGATTCAGGGCACTAGAGCAGACAGAAATCTAAACGTGCATAATTTTTTTCTCATCTTTAGAGTTTTAAAAAAGTAAAATTTAGGTATTGTAGAGATTAAATTTATATTTAAAATACATATTTATTATATTAACAATGATGGTAACGATGATGAGAAATATCCTTGAGTCTACGGTAAGCTCTTTAGCTCTTTTAAGCGTTCTCTCTACTTTTACACCTTCCTTGGCCATGGAAGGGAAAGACGATGAACAAAACTCTGCTCTTATTCCGGTCTTGAAGCCTTTAGAGCAAAAACACTTTCAACGCGTCGTTTCTGATCCTGTTGATTTAGAGGACTTAGATCCGGAAAAGCCCATCACTTTGTTTTCTGCGGAGGTTGTACATCTGATTTTTGCTTGGCTTGGAGCGAAAGATTCACAGAACGTACAACAAGTTTGTAAACGTTGGAGGAATCTCAGTATCGAAGAAAACAAATCGCGACTTCTCCAATGGAAAAAGAGGGATAAGAGCGATGAACTCGTTCAGATTTTTACTTCTAATTTTCCTAATTTTCTCTATGCCTACCCAATTATAGCGTCCAAAATTTCAACTAACCTTCTCCCCACACTTTATGAAGAGGATGACGTCTCTTTCCCAAATTTAAAACTTATTCAAAAGTTTGGAGCCGCTCTAAAGGCGAATCCTAAGAGTCATCCCTTTGTGTGTCGGATGTTTCTCAATCATATAAAGGTATGGGATGCTCCTGCAACTTTTTTGGCTGTAACTCTTTTGACGCAAATCCCAGCCATCCAAAAAATACTACAACACGTTGAAGGGGCCCTCGACTTTGAGCCTGAGGAATTTCCTGCATTGGCCCAAGATCCTAAGAATCATCAGCGTCTTCACCAAACCTTGATGGCTTTGAAACTACTGGTTCTCAGTGAGACCCAAACAAAAACAAGCATTGCGCTCTACCACAACGTAATTGCTGACTTTTTTCTTGCTGCCAATACGGGAGAGACTCCGCTTAAGGGTCATCTCCTATGGGGAGCTTATGCTCCTTACCACATTCATAGTTTGGTGAGGAAGAACTTTTCTTCTATATCTAAGTATGGGAATGATCCAAAACTCTTAAAAAAACTTTGGACGTACATTGAAAATGTGGCGCCTCGCTTGGCAACTAGAGAGAAATGTTCATATTTAAAAACTTTATTTGAATCTTACGAAAAACAAAGTGATAAATACGATATTCCTAAGATTTTAGAGTCTCTTCCTAAAGAAGATCTTGAGGCTCTGTTATTGCCCTCCTCAGAGGGCTTGACGAGTCCATTTGACTCCTTTATTCGGTTCAATCGTCATTCTCTTGCGAAGTCAATTTTAAAAGAATACGATCGCCGGCTTCCACAAGGGCCTCTTTATTTAATAAATGCGTTAAAATTATCAAAGGTCCTCTTTTTTCGAGTAGAGCTTCTTCCTAAATATCAAGAGTATCTTCTAACTCTGTTCGAACGCACACCGAAAGAGTTTTGGATAACAGGTGATTCTTCTACAGACCCGGACAGGTGGTGGAAAGAGAACTATTTAAAGTGGGTATTGGACACCTACCATGCCCGAGGAAATCAAGAAAAAATTACAGAGATATTGCAGTCCCTCGATATGGGGGCTATGACGATCCTCCTGTGCCCACCAGAGCAAAATATTGGAAGTTTAATTGAGAAATTTATTTGGGCAGGAAAGTATCCTCTGGTAAAATCAATCCTTGCCGAAGCTGAGAAACGCGCGCCTCATCATCCCCTTCATTTGGAAATGAAAATCAAAATGGATAGGGCAGGCTTTAAGGAAAAATGAAGAATCCGACGTAGGTGAACAAGATCTTCTTTCCTTCTTTAAGGAAGTTCCCTCAAATTTTTGGAAAAGTGATTCTTCCCAAGATGACTATGAAAAAACGAGTTATCTCCTATATATATTAGATGCTTATGAAAAAGAAGATGATCAAAAACCCTAGAGATAATTCGTTCGTTAGATGATTCCTGACTTCTGCCACTTAGTGCGACAAAAGAACTTTTGCAAGGGCGGTTTTGT
>CALBSK010000110.1 GCA_937967795.1 uncultured Alphaproteobacteria bacterium
ATTCCTCTCTCGCTATGCCTGTACAAGAGCGCTCCGCTAAAGCTCCGCGTCCCCTCCGTGGATGGCCTTTAGAGGCCACTCTTGACAGGAGCTCGTTTCGGAATTCTCTGCTATCCAGACACAAAGGCGTAAAAGACGCCTTTGTGTCTTTCTTTACTAAAAATTAATTTTACTCTCTAAGGAGGCTTTTTATGGATTCCCATCTCACCAGCTTTGAACTTGAAATTAGAGACATTGATCTGACTCTTGAGAAAATTTATGAGAAACAGAGCGCTCTCGAGTCTCTTATTAACAACACAAAATCTATCGGAAAAAATAAAAAACTGGAAAAATCAAAAATTGTTGATGCAAGAAAAATCCTTCGTGAACTTAACGAACATATTGCTTACCTAAATCAACGGCGTCAACAAATCATCCGTGACATGTCCACTCACGAGTTCCTCTTATGGGCTGATGATCAAGGTCCGGGATACTGGGGATAGAAACGACTTTTTATTCTAACCAGGTCTCCTTTTGTATAGGGAATTTGGATCAAATCCAGAAGCTAATTGTAAAATCCCGCTCACAAACAGGGCCTTGGTATAGTCATTTCAAAGAGCAGCAGGGGGCTGCTAACGCAGACTTGAGTTATGCGCCAAGGGAGGAAAAAGGTCTTGAAACCACCCCCACAAACATAAGATTTCTTCTAAAAATCTGTAGAACCATGATCAAATATAGAGGATATATTGGCCATTTTTTCTTTGATGAAACGAAAAACATGTTTTTTGGCAAAGCTGCCAATACACATGATGTGATTATCTTTCAAGGAAAATCTGTCAAAGAAACACAATGGGCCTTCCGAGACGCCGTTGATGAACACCTTGCGTGGTGTAAAAAATACGGAAAAAAACCCGACAATCCCTTCTCTTTAGACGAGTAATCTCTATTTTTTTTGAGGAATTTCCTATAAAACGTGAAAAAAGCCCTTAAAACGCCCGCAGACGCGTTTTAAGGGGTGGGAGAAGGGGAAGATACCTAAAAAACACCTTTCGCCTCTGTAGAACGATCTTATGGGCGTTTAAGGGCTATCTAAATTTGGATATGGACCACCGATCTGGAACATTATTCGAAGGATGTGTACTTATGCGCATTTCAAATTATTGGTTTTGAAATGCGCATATGCTTTACGGCCACGGGCGTTGAAATAGGTATTTCACAGAAGAAAAACAGCTAATGCCTTGAAGCTTCTTAATGATGATGAGCTAACGATTCTTCAGGTGAATTGGAGAATGAGCTTGCTAAGTGATCCTCTATCCATCTATTCAGGCTTTTCCCCTCTTGCTTTGCAGAAAGGAAGATTGATCGATGAAGAGCTGGGGGAATTCGAACAACAAGCTTTCCTGAAAAAGGCTTATCCGGTGTCTTGTTTCGTTCTTTACACCATTCAAGGTATTCATCAACAGAGTCATGAAAAGCCTGGCGTATCTCTTCTACAGACTTTCCTTGAAAGGTGATGACATCACGGGTATTTACAACTTCTCCATGAAAAATGCTTGCGTCATCATCAAAAGTGACATGTCCAACATAGCCTTTATATTCCATCATGGTTCAACTCCTGCTTCTTTTAGAAAACGTCTCATAGAGCTTACAGCTCCTTTATCTGTTTCTTTACGTGAATGGGGTCGATGGAAGACAGCATCAACTCCATTGAGAGAAATGCAAATGCGAGATCCTCTTCTTTCACTTATCTCTGCTCCTAAGGATTCCAACATTGTTTCAATATCGCGCCATAGTATGCCTGACTGAATAGGGTCAGAAAAAATAGCATTTAAGGTTCGAACGTGTTTTCTTCTCATCCCTAATAGTATCATTTTTTGATACTATTTTCAAGGTAAAATTTATGTGAATGAAAGATATCCCGCAGGGCCGCACAAGGCGTTTTGGAAAACGCCGTTAAGTGTGCCTTTCGAAAATTTTGATTTTTTCAGGACAATTTATTTCTCTTCGCTCACATGTTTTTAAGGATAATTTAAACCATAGAGACGTCCTCTAACACTTTAAAAAGTGAGAGAGGCGCGCTTATACAAACTTAAAAAGTTTGTGCGCTATGTCGCAAGCAACGACGACCAAATTCACAAACTTTTATCAGACGCGACCTCAACAGAAAGAAAAACCTTCCCCAAAATTTAAGCTAAAAATCTCTATTGAATCTCCCTACTTTCACCCGCAGCTTCTACACAATTTTTTGAGAAAGTCTTGATGACCATTCTTTTTCGTTGAAAAGAAATATATATGCTTTATAAATAAAAAGTTAATTATTTTCAGCTTCTGATTTTATGAGAGATTTTTGAAAGGAATGGTATATGAAAAAGTTACTTTATTTATTAGCGAGTGTGTTAATAACGTCCCATCCTGTGGAAGCAGGAAAGTATTTTAATTATAAAGATGATGGTGAGGGAGGAAAAGAAATTTTCTTTCACAAGAGTGGCAAGAAATTTAAGCGGGCTGTAGCTGAGCTTCGTAAGTTTGAAGCTAATCCTGATAACAAAATTAACTACATCCGTTTTCATCATGATGTCTCTAAAGAACAAAAGGCTGTGGTTGAGGATATGCTTGCACGACGAATTGATGGGCTCGTTCATAAAGATGGAAAAATTGAGACGCGAGCGGCATATAAGGCGAATGCAAAGGCATTTTTAGAGAACCATAAGAAAAAAACTACCACTTTCAACACTCAGATTGCCTTAGATTTAACAACAGAAGGTCTGGCTCGCCCGTATACAGCTGAAGCTTTCAGCCAAGCACACTCAGTGAGTTTGAATATTTTGCAGATGCAGAACCAAGATTGGAATAACTTAAAAACCTTATTGGCTCAAAGTTCCCCTAATAAGAAAATTTATATTGGGGGAAATGAATTGGATGAATCTAAAGTGGCACACCATATGGCAGAGATACTGACTATCACTACTTCTGCTGAATTTCTCTTTAGCCAGGAGGTCTTGAAAAAACTTTCCGTCTCTTCTTTAGAGAAAGCTTTGTCAGGGCAGCAATTGTTAAAGTGTTTTCCGCAGAACACAAAAATCATGCCTTTAGTTAATGAGTATATGGATTACGGAGGGACCCAGATGAGAAAGTATCGAGAAGTGTGTGAACACCTTCAATACCGCACTCATTTTAAAGCGAGCTACGCTGATTATCAAAATGAACAGGAACAAAAGAAACGCTTGGTTCAAATTCTGAAGAGTGAGACGTCTTTATCAGAGCAAACTGATTTAATTGCTGATATTAATAAAAAAGAAGGATATAAAAAGCTCCCTATTCATCAAACTTCTTTTAAAAGAATAGAAGCCATCATTACAGAGCAGCGTTCTTTCTCTCCCCAAAATGAACACTACAAAATATTGAAAGCTGAAAAAGAAAGTCTTATTGAGAAAGTCCTTTCGCAGTTATAAGGAGTCCTTAATAGCTCATTTTTGGTGTGAGCCTCATAAAAGCCTCCCTACAAGTACGATAATGGAGGTTTTTATACCTTTTACTTCTCGAAAATGAGAAACTAGACCCTGTAGGGGTACTGTGCGACAAGCTGCCTTTTGGCGCAAAATAGAAAATTAATACGTGACTACTCAGCCTGTGTAAAATAAGCAGCAGGCAAATGAAATAAAAAAATCAGTTACAATTTTTCTTGCTTTTCCAGTTTTGTAATTTTTTTGTAAATAGTGCAATAACAACTCTCATATTATTCTCCTATAATTGAGAAGGGTTGAGTAAAAAATGCTGGAGACAAGGCAACCATTAAACCTCAAAGGATTATCATCCGACGCAAAGGATGAGCTGCTCCTTGCCTTGTGGGATCAAGTCCAGAAAAGCCGAGAAGAGCTTGCACAGTTTATCTGATCCGATTGTCATATAAGTTATGACTGTCAGATGTGGGATTATAATATAGCCCCTGATTTGATTTTTCAAGAGCAATCCTTTTCAGGACCTTCCCCATTTTTTTAAAGTAGGCGAGGCTGAAAGTATTGAGAAGGATTTGGGGGTTTAGGTTGAGGTTTTGGGGCTCGTTTAAAAATGAGAGAAATGCCACTGGCGAGTGTATAGTAATGGAAGTCTGGGACTCCAAATAAGGTTTTGGTTGCTTGCAAAGCCTTTGTAAATATGATTTGGAGCTTTGTTTTTAAAGATAAAAAAGTCATATTGAAAGCAAGAGCTGCCATAATAAAAGCATACATATTTTGCAGACGCTTATAGGTGAGCAGGCGAATGTTCTCTATATCAAAAGTTTGTTTGGCAAATCGTATCGTCTCTTCGATTCTCCATCTCACCAAGTAGGCTTCTACGATTTCCCAAGCTGCTTTATTTTTTTTTGTTAAGAGCATAAGAGGTTTTTCGCCATAGCCATGAACGACAACGAGCCAAAGAAGCTGGTTAGGTCTTTCAGGAAGCCTGACACAACGTTTCCCAATGATTTGGTCTTGCCCGTTTTTTTGCCTCACAATCTTTCTTTCTTCTAAAATAGGGCAAGAATTTGCAAGGGAAAGAACGTTTTGTTTTTTCATGGATTTTGGTCCGATCAAAAAATTCCTCATTTGCTGAAGGCGAACAACAAAGTTTTGTTTATTTTTAAGGAAATAATCGAAGAGAGCCATTCTGTCTCCTCCTCGATCAATCACCCATGTACCAGCATTTTTACAAAAATGAGAAACAAATTGGATAGCTCTAAAAATCTCAAGATTTTCACTGCGAAATTCAGGAGCTTCTGAGGAATACAAATGCCCATAAAGAGGAATGAGCTGCTCTCCTTCGACGCCTAGAACTTGGCACGTCCAATAGCAATTAGCAATGACTCCTTCTGATCCATCTCGCACCTTTCCCAAGTACTGCATATGTTCTGCATATTTTTTAGAAATATCAGAGAGATCCAAAATCAAAAGAGTTTCGTCTTTAATATAAGGGCTCTGCGAATGAGCTAAAGCACGCTGCAAGTGCAGACACAACTCGGCCTTGCCTAAATTGCGAGAGAGTCTGTTCTCTGTTTTGATCAAAGGAATGTGTTCATTCAACGCTCGTGAAATATCTGACAACATAACACTTTGATGAGCAGTTAAACCGTAAATCATCTCATCCACAAAGCGAGCATTTGGTTTACTGAGCTCTTGAGAAAGTTTCCCCGAAAATTTTGTAATTTGAGCTCTCAATTTATGAGAAAGCTGATGTATCTATTAGGCAAGACTCCTTGTTTTCTTAAAGAATTTTTCACCAAGGAGTCTACATCATCCACTCAAAAAAGTTTCCCCATTTTTTCAAAAAAACGCATTTTCACTTGCGCTCTGGGAAAAAATATAGGTGTTGATTGCTTTAATCCTGATTCAAACTAAAATTTTTGGGGAAGGTCCTGCAACAGAAAGCGCTTGAAGTGCCCAGACGTTTGTAGAGTACCCTATTCAAAAACCGTCGAAGACGTTATGGACCCGATTCGCCAGGATCAGAACATACGCAATATGTGTTGCCAGAATGGCAACACTAAAAAGCACTCAAGTACACACCCTGCCTAGCTGTCATGCAAAGGTGAAAGAACAGATTGTCATGGATATGCAGATGAGATAAACTAAGCGCAACGCACAGGTGGAGTTAACACCTGCACGTTGCTAACCATAACGACTAGAAGGAGTCATCATGGCTGATCATGATATACAAAAATCCAAACAATTATTAAAGCGTTTAGAAGAAGAAATGGAGTTTCTGAGAAGTCTCACGTCTCAGATAACCAATCTCTCGTCTCAGGCAATTGTCATTTCTTCCACTATAAAAGGAACTTGGAATTATATTGACCAAGTCCATAAAAGCTGGAAGCTAGATATTGAAGAATCTTAAAAAGTAAAGCTCTCAGAACATTCGAAACATAAGTTTTTCTTTGTTCTGAGAGCTTAATTAAAAAACAAGAAAAGGCTCATTTATGAGGAAATTCCTTACCTTAATCCTTGAAAAACTAATAAAACAGCTTAAGGATGAAGAACCAGAAATAGTCGCTTTGGAAAAAGCTGTTGTCGAAGAAGCTGCTCCTCAAACAAAAGTTACAGGAGAAGAAAGCGTTTCCATTGATGAGGTGTCTTCTCCTAAAACCAGTGAGAAACAAGAAAAAAACATCAAAAAAAAGAAAACAGAAATAATTCCTTATCCAGAAACTCCTATCAGGGATGTTATAGATTTAATGGAATTTCCTTTTCTTGCTCTTTCTAAAGATCGCGTAAATCCGATTATTTATGAAAGTGAAGACAAAACTCAAAAAGTTGAAATAAGCGGTCACAGAGGCCATTTTATTGCCAGTATTTATGACTGGGACATTATCTTGGTTGTCTCTGGAAAAATACAGGAAATCATAAACAGTAGCTCAGATATCCCATCCAAGAAAATAACAATTCCACGACATGAACTTTTAAAGGCTCTACATAAGCAGGATGGAAAAAAACAACAAAATGATTTGGAAAAAAGCCTCTCAAGACTCCAGCTGACTGGAATAAACACGACAGTGAATAACAAAGATTACAGGCACAGAGCAGGATTTGGCTTTATAGAGAGCTGGGGGTATCTAGAGCGGAAAAACAACAGAGAGATAAAAATCATTCATATAACTCTCTCTGAATGGCTGTATGAACTCTGTTGTGCACAAGGATCTCTTCTCAAGTCAGACAGCTCTTATTTTGAATTAACCTCAGGATTGAAAAAATTTCTCTATAGGACAGCTCGAAAACACGCAGGAAATAACAGGGATGGGTGGGAGTTTACAATCAAAAAGCTTTATGAGAAATCAGGAAGTGAGCAAGAATTTAAAAAATTCAAAAGTGACCTAAAATATGCAGTTAAAGACAACAATATTCCTGAGTATTCTATGGAATGGGTAGAAAAAAATGGAAAAACACTTGTCGTTTTTAAAAGATCAAAAATCCACGAGATAGGCAGACTAGCAGAAGCAATTGATAAAAAAATTGGATTTAATGAAGTTAGGTAAATAAGATGACTTTGGGGGGTATATCACCGACCTTTGGAAGTAGGGGATAATTTTTGTATGGAATCCATTTGGGGGGTATATCACCGACCTTTGGGGGGTATATCACCGACCTTTGGGGGGTATATCACCGACCTTTGGGGGGTATATCACCGACCAAAACACCCCTCAACATCGCAGAAATACAAGCGTTTTTTCTCCCTAAACTTATTTAAAACTATTTAAAACTATTTTTAAACTGGTTTTTCCTGTGGATGAATTTTCAAAAAACAGAATTTTTTAGATCAATTTTCACCCCTAACTCGCTCCGCTCGTAAGTCGACAAATTTTACCCCCTTAGTTCGCTTCGCTCACAAATTAAAAAGTTTTTGTAATTCCTCTCTCGC
>CALBSK010000111.1 GCA_937967795.1 uncultured Alphaproteobacteria bacterium
ATTAACAACAATATTCTTCAGGCCCCTTGAGTCTCAAAATATATGAACCCGCACAGTTCTTTGTAGAGACTTGTCTTTTTTTTCGAGTAAAATTAAGATGTTTTAGCGTACGCCAGATCCCTGAAGGGCTTGTTTGGAAGCGCGTTGTATAATCTTCGAGCATTCCCTCTGGATGAGCTTCGACATAAGCTAAAAGAGCTTCTGGATTGAGTTTTCTCCAGGATCTTGGTGGCAACAGAGTGCTTAATCAACGAAATGAAAAACCGAAGCAGCTCAACTGGGTTTTGCGCTTGTTCCTTTGCCAGAAACCCCTGTTGCGCTCTCCGTTTCCAATGAATAGCTCTGTGCTCTATGGGGGTCATGAAAATGCAAGATTTCCTAGCAGTTAATTTGCGAGAAAGATGTTTACCACCCTTCCATCGTCATCCCCCTGGAAGCACATAGGCGTCAACTTTAAGGAATAACCATTGAAAAACATACAACTTTCGGATGATTTTCTGGATTCCCGCTTCCGCGGGAATGAGAAGCGAGGAGTTGATAAGGGTCCAGAAAACCTTATGTTTCATTCATGATGAGTATAAGGGCGGAAGCTAATAATTTTTTTAGATCATTTTCTAAGGATGGAACAGAGAAACCTATGGAAAATGTATGCGCCAGCTGATGGCTCATGTTGCGTCCACCAAATAACCAACCTCTTTAAAAGCTTCAACCATATTTGTTCTCCATTTTTCTATCCTAATCGCTTTATCAGGATGAGGTTCATGAAAATAGCATGCGATTGGTTTATTAGAAGATGTATTACGTATAAAAAAACTGCGGCGTGAGCCTGAACCATTCTTAACCTTTACTAAATTTTCAAGTTTATTTCGGATGGACTCATAAGTCATGGTTATATTAGGATTACCCAGATCAGTTATCCAGTTAAAATCAGAGATAAGCGCACGATGGCTTGAATAATCCCCCCTCTTAAGATGCTCTTCAAAAATTTCTTGACACCATTTTTTTGCCCGCAGTTGCTGGGCTTTTCTCTCTTCTTTACGCTGTTGTCTCAACTGTAGAGTCGTTTTTTTTGATTTATCAGATAACTTCGTTTCTGGATTGGTCACTGTTGTTGAAGCATTTGCCTCAATTTCTTCAGTAGGTGTTTGCGGAAAAGACGAGGAAGGTGAAACAGCTTCGTTTTTTTGTTGAGCTTCGGAATTTTCTTTTAGGGTTGCTGTTTTCAGTAATTTCTCTTCTTGCTTTTCAGTTTGGATAGTTTCACTCTCTCTTTTACTTTCAACTTTATCCTTATGAGGAACGTCAATTTCTATATTTTTTTGGCGTGGATATTGTTTGTTGAGGAGCTCAATAATGGCGGGCGTTGTATAGAGTCGAAACAGCGCACTACTGTTAGCATGCGCCTGGGCTAAAGGTTTAAGTTCCTTTAAGTTATCCAAGGATAGTTCGCCCTGGGACTGGAAGAGTGAGCTTTTTTTTAATAGATCGCTTGTCGTTTTCATCGATGTGTTACCAGAATTATCAATCTCAGTTAGTACCTTGCTCACAGCTCTCATGGGGAGAGAATATTCTTCTTGTATACAAGAGAAGTCATCTCGAAATTGGGATATTTTTTTTGAATACAAATCGCTCATCTTTTCTAGATATATTTTAAATTTTTTGCTGTTTTTCTTATCAGGTACAATGGAAGCCTCTATGTATTCGAACCATCCAAATTGAAAGGGCTTGAGTTTATTAAGCGCATAACTATAAAATTTACGGTCATCTTTTTCTAGTTCTGACAATGAGCGGCTTTTTGATAATTCATCAAGGATAAAGCGTTCATTGTAAAGAGAGCACAAGAGCTCATCGATAGACGAATGAAATGCGTTTGGAGTGTCTTTTATAAGAGATTTAAAAAATTTAATATCAGCCTCGACGCCTTTTTGGAAGGCATCCGTTAGCTTTGGATCTTTCAAATTAGTATTCTTCCTTACACCAGGAGTGGAGGGATACCACACCTTTAACTCTTCTTCAGGGTTTTCTTTAAGTCCCTTTAAAGTAGCTTCATTTTCTCTTATGCGCGCTTCTGCATAAGCGCGCACTTTTTCCCACTTAGAAACAAACAAACTCTTTTGTTGAGTGGGTGAAGTTGGCCTAACATTCGTTTGTGCCCTATTATCTTGCTCAGGAGCTTCCATGGCAAAAACAGGAGAAGCGAAGACTGTACTTAGAATGAGAACTAATACTCTTGAATATAACATCATAACACCAAAAATTGAATAAAAGCTATATCATGGATAAAGAAACACTTCTAAAATGTCAATACATTCAATTCTTATCATTCATCAATTTAATATAACAAATTGAGGAAGAAGAAAATTTTTTTATAAAAGAAAGAAAAAAGGCTTCCTAACATTTCCATATTTCTGAAATTCTCATAATACCTTCCCCATATCAATGTCTTGAGGATCTCCTTCATAGCCATCAGGATCGTTGAAAGGCATTTCGGTGTAACCCTGCTTTTTGTAGAATTTATAGGCGTCAGGAGAAGATTGAGTGTGTAATGTGTTGTAACCTTTTTCTTTAAGCCAGCGCTCACACAAGGTTAAAAAATGACCTCCAAGTCCTTGGCCTCTTAGAGGTTCCTCAATCACAATGATGCGTATGGCCCCTCTTTGTTTGAGCCAAAGCTGAATGTGAGCATACCCAACGATTTGTGTGCCCTGGTAAAAAACGAAATGAACATGATCCTTATGATCAAAGGTCCAGGTGTAGGGATCAGCCATAGGAACTTTATGGAAAAAATCCTTGTTCCTAAAATAGCGTACGGCCTCCCACTCATCATGATGGGTGCAAAACCGCATGCATTGTCCCTTAAATCCAGCTTGGTCTAATGTCTTTTTAATGAAGGCATTTTTCCCTAAAGTATATCCTCTAAAGGGGCCTTGAATGATTTCATGGGAGGCGCCTTGCTTCACCAACTCTACTTTTAAAGCCGCATATTCTTCAAGAGCTTCTGGATGGTTGCGCAAATAGTTCCGAAACAAAAGGTTGAGTTCAATCTCAGGGTTTCCTTCCTCATAAACGTGAAGATTAATATTAGAGAGAGGGGGCCTTTTTCTAAACCCAAGGTGAAAAGGAATATTGAATTCTCCCCTGTATTCATAGCCGATCTTTTCAAGAGGAGGGACTGAAAGGGATCGATCTTTCACAACGGTAATGATATCAATCTTCGGTTTTGCACAAAGCCCTGGAACGGCTGTAGACCCCACAGGATAAACGGCAATACAGTTTTTGCCCAGCGTTTGCTTCATTTGGGCTGATTCCACCTCAAATATCCTTGGCCAATCAGGGTTATAGGGAACAACTTCAATCATGGGGTTACTCTTCATCAACGAATGTTTTGCAAGATTTAATCCAACAGACTACAAATGTTAAGAGAAAAGGTGAGAAAAAGACCGTGAGTGCAAAGATACATGAAATGATACCTACCGAAATCATCTCTTATCTCCAAAACAAACACCATTCCAAAGCCATTCTCCTTCATGGATCGCGAGCACGGGGAGATGCCTTTGATCAAAGTGATTATGATTTAGCTTTAATCGTAGAATATCCAGATCAGATAAGACCAGAGCGTTACCAAGGTTGTGCACTTGATATCAATGGCATTTCATCAACAGAACAAGTTTTAAAGGCAGGGCAAACCCCGGTATGGCCTGTCGTTGTTCTCTATGATGACGAGGACGGTTTAGGGAAACGCTTAGCCCAGCAGACACAAAAAGCTTTTAAGGAAGGACCCACGGCTTTAACAAAAGAAGAGTTCGAAAATCGGTGCAACTTTTCAAAACGGCTTCTTCAGCGCATCCAAGGACGAGGACAGGATTCTATGATGCGGTTTTATTATATGGGAGATTTTTATCCGCGAGCTTTACGTTATTGGTGTGAGCTTCATCAGAGATGGACCCTACCTGTACATCTCTTGATCCCCCTTATTGCTGCTGAAGATCCCGCATTTTATCAAGAATTGCAAAATTTCTGGACAGAGAAGTATCAAGATGCTGCTCTCAGAATTCACCGGTGTTTATTCGAGAACGAAGATGCTGAACAATCTCGAAGAATATGAGAATTCCTCTCTTTACGATGCTGAATATGGCAAATACCAGGGTGACTTTCATCTCTTTTTAAATCTTATTCCTAAAGGAAATATTCTGGATCTTGCCTGTGGCACGGGTCGTTTAGCTATTTCTTTAGCTCAAAAAGGATTCAAAGTTGTCGCTCTTGACGCATCTTGCCCTATGCTTGCTTTGGCCAGACAAAAGGCACGAGGCCTCTCCATTGAATGGATCCATGGAGATATCAGAGATTTTCATCTCCATAAGAGGTTTGATCTTATCTTAATGGCCGGTAATGCTTTTCAAGCTCTTCTCACGGAAGAAGATCAACGACGCATGTTGGAATGTGTAAGAGAACACCTTAAACCTTCAGGGCTCTTTGTCTTCAATACCCGAAATCTGCAAGGAAATGACTTTAAAGATGTCAACGAATTTGAATTCTGGCATTGCTTTCAAGATCATCATGGAGAAACAGTAGGGGTCTATGGAAAACAAGAGGTAGAAGTTTCTCAAAATCTCGTTACCCACATCACAAAGCGTATTTGGGAAAGTAAAGAAACAACATCAACAATTCGGCTTCGATTTACTCCCTATCCTCAGCTTATGAAGCTGCTCACTCAGGCTGGGTTCGAGGTGTGTGAAGTCTATGGGGATGATCAGAAATCTCCTTTCCATAAAGGAAGTGCTTCTATTATTCCTGTCTGTAAATTAAAGAAGGGTGTTTTATGAAACTTACCTTTACTCCCCTCCAAGAATCCCATTTCCCGTTACTTTTAAAATGGCTTGAATCTCCTCATGTTAAAGCGTGGTGGAATCAGGATGTTCGTTGGACAATGGAGCTCGTGAAAGAAAAATATGGAACTTACGTTCAGGAGTATAAATGGAAACAAGGCCTTAAAAAGCCTCTCCAAGCATACATCATTACCGCCAATGACCATTCTATAGGTTATATTCAATCCTATAATGCCTATGATTTCCCTCGAGAAGATAATATTCCTCTGGAAGATCTTCCAAAGTCTTTAGCAGCTCTTGATTTCTTTATTGGTGAAGAGGATTATTTAGGAAAAGGCCTTGGTTCAGAGATCTTGAAACAATTTCTAAAAAAACACATTGATCCTATCTATGAAGCTTGCTTCGTCGATCCTGACACAACGAATGGGCGCGCGATTCACGTTTACGAAAAAGCTGGATTCAAAAAGATCAGAACTATCAAAAATGGGGCAATTACCTGGATGGTAAGGACAAAAATACAATGACTGATTTTTCATTTACAACACTGTCTACCTCTGAATGGGATAGTAAAATTGAGGCAGGTCTTCGTAAAGAATGTGAGGCTCTTACAGGATTGGGAAATGCTTTTAACTTCCACTCTATTTATGTCAAGAATGGCGATGTCTTTGCTGGGGGCATCTATTTGGAGCATCATGGTCTTATTCTCTGGATTGATTCCCTATGGGTTGAGCCAAACTTTAGAGGACAAGGTATTGGAAAGACGCTTCTTCAAGAAGCGCTCCTTTTTGCCCGCCAAAATAAGACCAAAGAAATGCAACTGAATACGTATTTTCGCGAGGCTCATGGTTTCTTTTTAACTTGTGGTTTTGAAGAGGTAGTCAGTATTCCAAATTGGAAATATGGTTTGACCTGCTACCTGATGAGGAAGAGCATATGATTCACCCTCTTCTTAATGTTCATTTTGAAAAAGCCACTCTTTCTCATAAGGATCTTATTTTTGAATGGCTTGAAAAGCCTCCTATCAAAGAATTCATCAAGAATTTCCTGGAGAGCCGAAAAAATCCCTCAAACTATTTTAATGGCATTTTTACTTATTGGATTGGCTCTATTGAACATGAGCCTTATTGCCTGCTTATGACCTCAGAAGTAACCCCAGCTCCTGATCTCTCAAAGGAATGGAATCCTTACCTTTCAAAAACAGAAAAGACCTCTAGCATTGATTTTATGATTGGAGCGGAGAATTTCCTTGGGAAAGGACTCGCCGCTCCAATGTTGAGCGCTTTCACTCCCTTTATAAGACAGTGTGTTGATTCCTCTGTAGATACTTACATCATTGATCCTGCTGAAACAAATCGTTAAAACTTCGGCCGATTTTATCGTTGATGGAGCTTTAAGCTGTGAGCAACCAGCAAATGCCGTATTGGACTTTCTTTCAAAAAAGAAAAATATCGTTGCTCAAACCAGAGGATAAACTTTTTCTGCCAATCCTAAGAAGGGATTGAGAGAAGTCCCATCTTCAAGGCTCCAGCAGAGAGCCAACATTAGGTGAACAAAATACCACTCTCTGACCTCTTGTACATCAAAGGCAAAGAAGTCGGCGACAAATTGGGTATCTGTTTCAAAATCTATGATAAAAGCCCACACTTCATGGATAGGCGAGCCGATCACACCTTTTGGATCAATCACCATCCACTCCTCACCATTTTGGAGAATGTTTTCAGGATGCAAATCTCCATGGAGCAGAACGGATTCGAAGAGGTGTTTTTTAAGAAGCTTATCTCGAAGATACCTTGCTTTTTCAAGATAGGTGATAATGCGCTCGCGAACGTCTGGAATTGTTCTGGCCGCAATAAATTCTGGGCCATGGTCCAAGGCTTTAAGCCACTCATGAATGTGGGGAAACGATTTTTCAGGCAGTGGAGCTTGGTGCAATTTCTGAGTCACCTGACAAGCGATTTGAAGGGCGTGCTGATCTTTTTTTGAGAAAGAGTCTTTTAAAGACGCTCCCGGAATGGCGCGTTCAAGAAGAAGAGCGCACTCTTGTTCCGCAAGGACGCTCACTGCTCCAAAGCCAATAAAGGCTCTTAAAGCCTCAGCTTCTCGGTGAAGCCCTTCCTTATCAAGACCCAGTCTTAAGATGATAGGCTGAGTTCCTCGGAAACCAGAAAGAACATAATTATAGGACAAATTGTAAACGGGCTGAAGACCCGTGAGCCCCCATTTGAGTGATATCTCCTCCACAAGCTTTGGCAAAGCTTCAAGCCAAGCTTTTCCCTTATCGCCATAAATGCTTATAATATTGGTTTTAAATGTTTTCATTTTAGAAAAATCGTTTGAAGCTTGTTTTCTATGGCGTTCATAATTTCGTTTAAGGGAGAGTGAATATCAGAATCTGAAGTATCAATAATCAAACCTCCCAGTTCTTGAGTTTTACGCCTCAAGACTTCTGCCCAATTGTTCATTGTCTCATTTGCAAGCTCCGGTTGTAAACGATGCCTTATAAGTCGATGTTCGCGAACTTTTTTATCAGCATGAAGCAATATCAATATATAACGTGAGACATCAAGCTCGTTGCAAGCATCGACAGCAAATTGCGGGTTAAATTGACCTTCTAAAATAACCACCTTTTTATCTTTCTCTGAAACAAGTTGCTGCATCCATTGATGAGTCATGACTTCTTGCCATTTTTCTCCTGATCCATACTCTTTAATCATCTCTTCAGGACTGGGAACTCCTATACGATCAAAGTACTCTACCCGAACAAGGGTTGGATCTAACTTTTGTTCAAGTGCTTGGGTCAGATAAGATTTTCCTACACCTGAAGCACCTGTTATAAATACAAAAAGGGGCGAGCCCAATAACGAAGAGTCGTTTTGTAAAAAGGTGTTAAAGTGTTTAACGATCATTATGGGCATCATTATGAATCATTTTTATATTAAATTAAAGTTACAATCTTCTCCTAATCACTTTGCCATCACAGCATTGATTAAGCTTGCTATTGGTTCTCCAACACCCGAGAAAGTAAAGAAAACCCTCGCTATGTATGTCTATACGGCGTTGAAAAACACTTGACTTTTATATTGCATTAACAATATAAATTATTTAATTATATCTTATGGAGTGAATTTATGTTAAAAATTATATTAGCTAGTGTTACTGCTTTCTCTTTTTCTAGTGCAGCATGGAGTATGGACGCCGATATTCCCGGTAAAGAAGAATTATCAAGCCGGTTTCAAGGTCAACGCGTCCTTCATGATATTCATAAAAAATATCAAGAAATGAACGGTGTAGCCCACCCAGAAGATCAAATGAAAATTTCCAACGAAGCGAGATCCATTTCTATTTGCTTTTTGGACAATGAAGGAAGAACATGGAAAATAGATAACGTAAAGTTTGGTCATAATGAATCTTCAGATATTATAAATGAACTTGGAGATTGTGAATTTACTTATATGGTGTCAAGCAATATACTTATTTCCAAACAAAAAGAATTTCTTAAGAGCACTAATAAAACTCAAGGTCTTTTTCATAAAGACGGTAGAAATAAATTACAGTTTACGTTTACGCGGCTTCCGAGCGTTCTCCCGACAAAAAGTGAGCTGACCCGCCTTTTAAATGAGCATAAAGAAGATCTTGAAAAGATATATACCACATGTAAGCAGAATATGGTAACTGAGTCTAAAGCTATGGCTTTTGATGTGCGAGATGCACAAGGACAAGTTTGGCAAATAGATGAAGTAAATTTCGGACCCAGACAGTCTCCCGCAATTTTAAATAATCCCAACCTTTATTCATTGGGTTATGACGCCCCTATGTCTCTCGATGGACATAAGGGGACTCGAGAATCCATTCCATCAAAGCAATATTATGACGCTCGAGAAAATGCTTCAGCAATTACCGCTATCTTTATAAACAAAGGTGATGGAAGAAAGAGCAGTTCAAATGCACTTACTTTTAGGCTTACAAAAAAGTAATACCATTCCCAACATCATTCCAGCATTAGAAAATCTTAGCAAATGCTAGGATTTTCTTATAGCTGAAATCCCGAGAAATTCTTGATTGAAAGCATGTTGTGACTGTCCCCTAAGATTAACTATGGCTGTAGTCTTGTCCTATGCTAAGACCCATTTACTTGATCATAACGAAGCCTTTTATGAAACCGGTCTTTACTTCCATGCCAGAACTCTATGGATTCTGAGGCAAGATGATAAGCAAGCCATTCCGCGGGGCGTTTAATTTTTTCATTTGTTTTTATAAGACTAGAAATTTTGTCTCTCATCTCCCTTTCATCCGCCATCGGAGTGCTTTGGCATGACAGGGCAGTCACAGCTTGAGCTTCACGAGTTTTCGCATAAAATAACTCATCTGACTTCTCGTTTGAAAGTCGCATAACCTGGCCTTGAAAGTTTACCTGTTGTAAGGTTTCACGCCACCATAAAGTCCCAGCAGCCCATGGATTAGATTCTAGATCTTTTCCTTTTGCACTTGTTTGGCTGGTTCCAAATATGACACCTTTTTCATCGCACTCCTTTAATAAAACAACACGGCTTGATGGATGATTAAGCCCATTAACAGTTGATAAAACCATTCCTCGAGGCTCATTAACCCCTACTCTTTCCGCAATTTCCAACCATTTCTGTAAGAGAAAGAGAGGATTTTTAGGAGGAGCATCAAAACCTAGGTCGATGAGGGTCGAGCTACCTTCGAGTGTCATTATACCTTCTTTCTTTATAGAGGCTATCTAATCTATAACTTTCCAATATATTTACCATATCAGCCCTAAAATAGAGGAAGTGGATATTGGCCCAAAAACGCGGCTATCATCATGTTGCGCAGAAAGATTGTCGGATAACACGAAAACATGACCTGCTGGAACCTGAAATGGTTTATCAATGGCAAAAGTACCATACTCCCAACCCGACCAATTTCTATAAATTACCTTATCATCAAGAAAAACATTATTCAAAATTACCTTACCTTCTCTAATCTCTATGACGTCATTTCCCAAGGCGACGATCCTGGATATCCACTTTTTTCCCTCATGCTTGAAGATGATTATGTCCCTTATTTGATAATGATGGAGGTAGGGAGATATTCTATTCAGAAAGTAGAGTTTCCCATCCCTGATAGCTGGTTCCATACAATCTCCAGAGATACGATACGGCGTAGCAAGTTCTCTCCCCACACTTATTAATAATATAATGGCTATAGCTGAAAATATAATTTTATATCTATTCTTTTTCATAACAATCTCTATTATTTCTTTAACATAACAGCTAAAAGATCTTAGTGTTACGATAGCCTCTCATTCGGCATACAATCTTGTAGTCAACAAGGACTTCATCGATTATCCGTTTTGCTCTGAGATTTCTCATAATAAGCTTCTTTTAAATGCTCTGGCTCATTAAGTTCATTATAATCTAAGAGAATTTCTTCTCCGGCTTTGATATCGCAAAGTGCAATCACTCTCTTTTCAAGGGTTATTGAAACGTTTGGATCATGGGAATGATTCAAGTACCACCCAATTTCCATGCGATCAAACCGTTCTGGGCATAGGCATTCTTTATCATTTAGAAAAATACAGTATTTGAGAAATCCGTTTGGAATATCTTTTGTGTTCATTGTTCTTGGAGAATGGGTTCCAGAAAAAATCCTCGTCCCCTTGAGTATATCATGGGTTGTGAATACCCCTATGCCGCCAATTTGTGAAGGCTGTAAAATAAATGAAAACTCACTCCATTGCATTCTAAATTCTCCATAGTTTTAAGATGTTATAACATAGGAACTGATTAACTTGTTCATTCCCTATCGACTTTTGACCAACAGGAGTTTATAAGGCAGGGCTCCAAACAAAATTCCTGAACTAATGCCAAAAGCCACAATGATTCCATACTTCTTGCCTTGGCTAAAAGCACGACTGGCAATGTAGAGAACGTCTGCGCCAGGTGTAAGGTTTAAAAGAAGCGTCGCCCCTAAGAAGAGAATAATCTGGGATAAGTCGGGCATTATCATAGGGATCGTTTCCTTTAATCAAAGCAATTTTAATGTAGCTTTTTACTCTTCATAACGCCAGTATGTCATGAGAACTCATAGACACATTGTCACGGACAAGACTTAAAGGATAACCGAAAGATATCTTCTGATAATTTACGAATATGAAACAAGCACTTTCAAAGGGGATGATCTTGAGTGCCATCATTCTCATGGATATCTTAACAGGGATGGAATTTGATCTCTTTGTTCCTAGCTTTCCTGAGCTACAAAGTCATTTTAATTTATCGGCATTTTGGGTCGAAGCCCTACTGTCCGTCAATTTTGCAGGGTATTTTTTAAGCTTGTTTTTTGTAGGTGGTCTTGCTGATCACTATGGTCGTAAGCCCATCATATTGCTTGGCCTTGCGGCATTTATCCTCGGGAGTATCGCTTGTTTATGGTCACCTTCATATGGAGTGATGTTGAGCGGCCGCTTTCTTCAGGGCGCAGGCATTGCAGCGCCTGCGATTCTGAGTTTTTTAATTATTGCTGATTCCTATCCTCTTAGGCAGCAACAATCCTTAATGGGGATACTCGATGGGCTCATGAATTTTTCTGTAGGGGCTGCTCCTGTCCTTGGGAGCTATATTGCTCTTTATTTCCATTGGCAGGGTAATTTTATGGTGCTTTTAGTTTTAGGACTGGTGACATTCATTATGACCGTACTTTTTATCCCCTCTCATAAACTGCCTGAGCACAAGAAAACTCTCTCCGTACGTGGATATATCCCTATATTCCAATCAAAACCCCTGCTCCTTTTGATTGTGCATATTGTCTTTGGCTTTGTGCCTTATTGGGTCTTTGTGGGGATGTCTCCTTTACTCTACATAGAAGACTTAGGCGTGAGTCTCGCGCACTTTGGTTATTACCAGGGAGCGTTAGCCTTTGTCTTTGGACTGGGGAGCATCCTCTTTAGCCTAATTGTTAGCAGGTATGATCAAAAGGAAATATTATATATTTCAAGTCAAATTCTCATTGCTGGCTTAATAAGTCTTGCTTGGGTCACTTTTCAGGATAGTTCCAATCCAGTGTTAATTACACTCGCCTTTCTTCCCTTTATTATAGCCAGGATTATTCCGAGTATCATACTTCAACCCTTGTGCTTGAATTTCATGCCACAAGCAAAAGGGCGAGTATCCGCAATTCTCCAAGGAGGGCGTCTTGTCTTTGCATCGGTCTGTCTTCAACTTGCTGGCTACTTTTACCAAGGATCATTTCGCAATATCGGGATTATTATCGCATTCTTCATTCTTCTTACGATCATAACTTTGTTTTTTGTGCTCAAAAACCGTGAAATTATGGAATTACCTCGGGCATAATAAGCCCTTAAAATAAATTGTTTGGAATAAGCTGAGAGCCTTACCCATAAGAAGGAGGTCCTTCAGGATGAATAAAATCATTTTGGAGACTTATCTCGATCCTTTCTTTTCCTCCTCCAATATTGACTCTTTTTAAACTGACAAATCCCACTTCAGATGTTGATTTGACATGTGTTCCTCCACAGGGAACTTCAGCAAATCCAGCAATTTCCCAAAACCGTCGCTGGGTCTCAACATTAGTAAAGCCTGTGTGAATAAGCTCGCCTTTTTCGATGATCTGGTTATACTCTGCTAATATGTCTTCAAAAATAAATGAGATGTTTTTATCAAAGGCAAAGTCTATACGGGCTTTGGTTTCGGCAATATGAGCCCCAATTTTTTCTACGCCAAGTTTACGGGTAACAAGCTCAAGAATAAGCTCTGCTGCAAAATGGAGCCGCATAAGCCTGTATCTTCGGGGCCAGTTAATTTCCATTGTTACCGTATCTCCAGGAGAAAACTCTTGTTCCTTTTCAAAGGTATAATAAATAAGATTGTCCTCAATCTCAGAGTGAACAATAGGAAGTCCATTGAGGGTAGCCTTATCGCTTTCTTGCCCTCCTGAAAAAGAAAAAGCAATTGTTTCTTCAAGCAAGAGACGGCCGCCAAAAACAGCTACGACTTTCGTCGTTAAACGCTGCTGATAAGGATTATCCCAAAAAACTTTTCTCACTGTATATTTTCTCGAACCAGTTATTTTTCGCTCTGTGGAGAAATCATAGAAGGTAAAATCATAAGCTGCATTAAAAATTAAAAAAACTTCTTGACCCTAACCTTGCGTCATACCTTAGCGTAGCAAACAAGGAGAAAAAACGATGACCCAATGGCATGTGAATGAACTGAGTAAACTGACGAAAGTTTCGGTCCGAACACTACATCATTACGATAAAATTGGCTTACTCAAGCCCTCATTAAGACGACCTAATGGGTATCGTTTGTACTCTGAAAAGGATTTATTGAAACTACAGCAGATTCTTGCCCTCAAGTTTTTTGGCTTTAAGCTGTCGCGCATCAAAACCCTAATGCAAGAAGACATCAACGTGTTTGACCATTTCCGGGCTCAACAGAACTTTCTTGAACAGCAGGTGAAATCGTTGAAAGTTGCGAGCAAAACCCTTGAGGCAATCCTCTGTGAAAAAAATTCCAATAAACCCATTCCGTGGGAAACCATACTTAAACTGATAGAGGATTATCAAATGACACAAGAGTTAGATCATCCATGGGTTGCAAAAGTGCTTAACCCAGAGGAACTTAAAGAATATGCACAGTTCGAACAAAATTTAAAGACGAGGTATACGGAGAATCAGAAAAAAAACCATGAACAAAATTGGCTGGACCTCGTAGCCCAGGTGGAAGCCAATCTCGATAAAGATCCAGCCACTGATTTCGGGATCTCCATTGGAAAACAGTGTATGGACATGGTGAATAGCTGGTATGGTAAAGAGCATGCCACTTTACGTACGTCCATTTGGGAAAAAGGTTACAAAAAAGGTAAAATGGAGGGAGAGCATGGCTTATCTCCTCAAGTTGTTGATTGGCTAGATAGGGCAGTGGCTAAATATTATAGAAAGCGTGCTTACACTATTCTCTCGTCAGTCGAGACGCAACCTTCTGATACAGTCCTAAAACACTGGAACGCGTTATTGGAAGATATGCATGGCGATGATCAAACTCAAAATGACGCTTTTTACGAAATGGCTATGAAAGATGATAAAATTAGCCCAGCCGCTAAAAACTGGCTAAAGAAAATACATACCTCATAAGAAAAAGGGCGGATTTTCCCATAAGGAAAAATCCGCCTCTCTTTCCAAAACTTCATAAAACCTATCCTTTGCTTGGCGTTCAAGCCCAGGATGGTGTCCACATTTTTCTAAAAAGATAAACAGCCTCTTTCTTACCAATTAACGGCTAGAAATTTAGTGGTCTTTTTTTATAAGAATGTGATCCTCAGAAGTCCAAGCCGGCGTACATTTAACAAGAAGAGTGAGTTTTTCTGTCTGTGATCCATTAACCACTTGGTGGTATTGATTGGGCAAAATTCTGAGATAGGTGCCGGTCATTAATATATGACTTATACCATCTACGGTCGCAACAGCATCCTTGTTCCCTTCCACGATGTAATAGTCTTCCGTCCCCTTACTATGATAATGCAAAGGGGAATGACTATTGGGACCAAAGTCAGCTTCTGCCCAGCTCCGAGTCCCATTTTTATCCGTTGCTTGACCAGTAAATTCTATGACAACTTCACCGGTCTCATAATTGAATACAATTTTATCTTTCCTATCAAATTGAAAAGATTCTTCCCCCTTTTTGACTCTATAGTCCTGTGCGATTTTTTCTATTTCGCATCCGTCTTCGTATTTGTAGCTCTGTGAACGAACAGTCCGTATGCCCTGCGGTTCATCTATCATTGCGAAGGATGGCCCTCCTAAACTTAAGACGAATCCGTAAATCACTAGCTGTGACCAAATTTTATTCATTTTGTACCTCTTTCGTTACTAAACAAAGGAGCATCCGCTGCCCCAAGCACCTTTATAAGCCCCTTTATTTCAAACAATCGATAGGAATTTTCCCTATAACAGTCGTATTGACAATTAATGTATAAAATTCTATGGACTTGAATAATTTTGGATCGGTTTCATTTCTTTATGCTGCATAACATTCGTGGA
Organism: uncultured Alphaproteobacteria bacterium; assembly: GCA_937967795.1. Taxonomy (GTDB): domain Bacteria; phylum Pseudomonadota; class Alphaproteobacteria; order UBA9655; family UBA9655; genus UBA9655. Next base: position 14,887 of record CALBSK010000111.1, read on the forward strand.
TTACTAGATTTTGAGGATCAGGCTTATAAAGCCTTGAGATATAATTGGGGAGAATTTCTCGATGTCTGGAATCTCTCTACCTTTACTTATCTGCAGTTTTTCAATAATGACACGTTTACTAATTTGTGTTCAGATCAAGAATGGTCAAAAAAATACTACACGATGAAAAAGATTGATGACCACTTTTACAAACAAATTATGAAGGCTCGCAATAGCGATGACTATCATGTTTATTTTTGGCCTCAGGATCCCTTAAAAGGTGAAATCACCTCCTGGCTTCATGATCATGGCATCGGAACTGGCTTCACCATTTTTAAACGATCGGGCGATCAGGTTCATGGTTGGGGATTCACGTCTGGTACAGAATGTACCGCCCTGGTGAATTTGTATCTCAGTCACAAAGAGACATTTTTAAAATTCGGGCGCCAATTTGTAATAGAATATGAAAAGTTTGCATCCGAGCATCAATGCATTCCTTATGCCAGCTTGGGTATTGACTTGAATGTTAAGAATAATCTTGAAAAATATAATCATAGAGATCAGCTCTCATCAATGAGAACGGATACAACGCTTATCTTCACTGCTGCAGGTTCTCAAACAATTCCACAAAGATTGTGGGAGGTTATGGAGTTGCTCTCTAGAGGCTATTCACTCAAACAAATAGCCTATTTGTTGAATATTTCAGTTAAAACTGTGGAACAAAGAACAAATAGCTTGCGGTCCTTATTAAAGGTCCATTCACGTGCTCAGATTTTTGATATATGGAAAAGAAATGCGAGTATCTGAATCTAGTTTTTTGTCATTTCTAATAGATTCTGCTTAAGAGATAAAATTTGCTACCCATGTTAGCTTACCATCCTGCTTTGGAATGCATTGTTTTTCGGCGATTTAAGCCACTCTGGAAGGAGTGTTTTTAAAGGCTCTGGGCGAAAATCAATCGCCTCAATCTCATGAAGAGGAACCCACATAAGCTCAATATGATCCTCCATTCGAGCCAAAGGGGTATCAAGATTTAATACATCCGATTCAGCTTCAAAAAACAAATTGACTTCATGGTTATGACAAATGCCGCTATGGCCGGGTTCAAAATTATATTCGAGGCATCCGAGAAATCGTTTAATCTTGCATTGAGCACCACTTTCTTCGAGAAATTCTCGAAGAACAGCATCTTCAGCACTTTCTTCGTGTTCGATATGCCCTCCTGGCAAGAAATAAAAAGGAATCGGAAGATCGCGGGTTTTGCAAACCAAAAGATGATCCTGGTCCACAATAACCGCCCGAGAGAGAACGTGGGTGTTATTTTTAGTGTTCATGTTTTTTCGCCTGAATAGCAAGACCCTGCCAAAACGCCTCAAACGCTTCTTGCGAGATACTTTGAGGAGCATACGCGTAGGCGCCTTTATATTCGATGCCTAAAAATTGGATTGAAGGATTATAGGCTTTTAAAGCGGCTTTAACGTTTTCTAAATGCTTCTTTTTGTCATCAATAAAAACGACAATTTTAGGATAATAACCTGGCTTCAAAGCCTTACCCTCATGATGGGAGCCAACATGCTTAAGAAAAGCAACCAAAACATCCCCCTTTGAGGCAGCACCTTCTCCGTTTGTGGACAAGATACCATGGTAAAATAGAGGATGCCCTTCAGCATAGAATTGAAAGGTAGAAAAAGTCATGACTCTACAAAAATTCTTAAAGCTTTTTGTAAAATCTATACCCATTTCTTGAAGTTGATCGCGCCGGAGCGTGACCATTTTCTCTTTAAACCCCTTAATATTTCCTGCAAGGACAGAAGTCAGGGCCATGGTCTTTACGCCTTGTGCTTGAAGAGCTTTTATAATCCTTTGTGTTTCTTGCTCCACTAATTTTTGAGGCACCTCTTGGGTAGTTAAAGTTGAGACGAGATCTTTTTGTTCAGGACTGAGAGAAGACATAATTTTTTTATAGATCTCCACATATTTTATAAGTGCAGGATAGTACACAGCGGGATGATCAGGCTGAGTCAAAGTCATATCAATATCAAAAGCCACCAAAACCTCTTCTGGGTTTTGGCTGTGGAGAAGGCCTTCAACTTTTGTCTTTACGTCTTTCATAGATTTAACGGACACAATCTCAGCTTGGGCTTGAGAACTTATGAGACTGAGGGACATGGCGATGATTATACCTTTCAGTGATGGTTTTATTTTATCAGCCATTTACTTTCTCATTATATCCAAATTCCCCATAAGCCTCTCCCCGTAAATATTGTTCAATGCCAAATTTTACCACAGGGATCATAGGATCAGGCAAGTTGTTGACATCAAACCAGTCCATCGCATCGTGAAGTCGGGGTTCTTTATTAATTGGCTCTCCCACAAAATCTTTGATAACAAAGAATAAGCTGACATCTTTCCAGATTAAGTCTGGGTTCTCGTAACTGGGTGCTTTTACAGCCACCACCGTTCCTAAGTCGGGATTAATTGTAAGGCCCACTTCTTCAAAAGCCTCTCGGATGATTGTTTTCTTGGGAGACTCACCCTCCTCGATCTTGCCGGTAGGGCCGTGCCAAGTACTGGGAAATAGGGGCGCCCAATCAGCCCTTCTTAATAAAAGAATCTTCTCTTCACGCATAATGATCAAATTCGGGCAAACAATAAAGGACTGAGGATCTTGAGTCATAGGGAAACGCTCTCTTCTATTTTGCTATTCATCTTTTTTTTGCTTCATTCGTTGATCTGCTTCTCCATCAGAAAGCCACTTATGCTCTTTCTCAAGAATCTCAAATTGCAGCTGGGCTCGTTTCTTTATAAGAAGAGAGGTAGTTTTGATAGTCAACATAAACATACACTCCTACAAAAACTAAGGAGCTAACAACATACACTGCCATCCATAGGAAGGCGGGTCTTACAAGTTTGCGTAAATCATATGTGAGCCCCATAAAACAAAATGGCCTCCTATTTTATTTTATACATTTCTTAGAGGTATAGGCTCATAAGAAAAAAGTGCCAAGGGGAAATTTTGGTGAGGTAAGGAGCTGGAGAGAAATGTTCGCCTTCCGTTTTTTCTTATTACGTTGGTGAAAATTTGGAGAAAATCGTTTTGTATTCCTTGACAATCACCTTCAAAAACCCTTAACTTTACTGGTGCCGAAGAGGTGAATCGAACACCCGACCTACTGATTACGAATCTTCTTTTAAAAAAGTTGAAATTCTAGATTAATTAGCTGATTAT
>CALBSK010000112.1 GCA_937967795.1 uncultured Alphaproteobacteria bacterium
TGCGCCAAGTCCTCAATGCTTATCGGCGCCATATCGGAGAGGCTCTTTATGCCGGCGAAGAGCGACCCATAATTCTCTATAACGAAGTTTGCGGAATCGGGATCACTGGCAATGGCACGTCGGAATTGAACGCGGGCCACGTCGAAAAGTTGAGTCACCGCTGACCTGCTCACGCCCCTTTCTCGTGCAATATCCGAAAGCCAACCATGGTCGCCGCCGCTTTCCCCGAAGCGAATGATAAGCTCCACCTGATTCTTCGGAAGCTGGCGCAGTGCCCTCGCCACGACCTCTTTTGCCTTTTCGGCGTCGGGGTTTGCTTCCTTCACGTCGGGATCGGCGATGGTGGAGGAGAGATCCTCCCCATCCTCCATCGCGGGGGAACTATCCTGTAGGCTCACGTCCCCGCCTTTGCTCGACCGTTTCTGCGCCCTGATGTGCTTGAAGAAGTCCTTCATGAGGTTGTTCGTGGCGGTTTTAAGCGGGAAACTGTCCTCGCTCTTCCCGGCACCAACGTGTTCCCTCATCCTGTTTGTGAGCTCCGATAGGACGTATGAGTCCATGTCGCTCAAGAGCGCATCGCCGCCCCTCATGGCTTGGATCTTTTGATCCATCCAATACCGAGAGAAGCTAACGGCTCGCGTCAAAAAATCCGTGGTGAGCTTTACATGGGTGGCTCTTGGTTCGGCTTCGAGGCCGTTCCTTTTGCCGCCTCTATCGCCTGCTTCATTGCTTCCATTTTGGTTGGATCCTTTCGCAGCTCCATCATTTCCTTGTGTGGAATTATTCGGCCGAGTTTGAGGAACGCTTGATTGAAGACCGCTATCTCCGCTGGGGTCAGAACGTAGTCCGCTGGGCTTTTCGTTTTCATTGGTCGTTTTGTTGTTAATGCCAAAGTCACTGAAGAGGTCGCCTTGAATAGGCGTTTCCCGATTTTTGTAATTATCATAAGGGAACAATGGCGCGTCGCTTGGCCTGAGATCCCCAAGGTCGTTGATATAACGCTCCTGCGGCCTGTAGCCCGCAGCGTCGGTTTCCCTTCGGTCCAAGATCGCGCTAATGCGTTCGAGATGCGCCTTGGCCAACGGAGAAGAAACGTAGGGCTTACCCACGATCTTCAGCCAAAGGTTTTTGAGCGCGCGAAGAAGCTTGTCTATAACGCCGTTTAATGGCCGTTCCCATCCGAACTCCGTAGTCCTGCCATAGATGGTTTCTTGGGCCAACATGCGGAGGTATTCCGCAACGGAGGCCTTCACGTTGCCCTTCGCCGACGGGTAACGCGCGAAAAGGATCTTCTTATCGTGGTCGGAGATTTCGTTGTAAATCTTTTGCGCGAGGTCGAGCGAGAAGTCCGCAAACGAGCCCTTGAATCCGTTGGCCTGAGCCTCCCTGTACAAGTCGAGGCGAACAACGCCGTCGACGTTGTGGAGAAGCTCCTCTGACACTGCCATGTCGAGGTTGCCCCCCGTGTTGAGGTATTCCTCAAGCATCTTGGGATGAATCACAATGTCCGTGAAATTCCCGAGATCGGAGAGCGACGCCATGCCGCCACGAAGGCGGTCGTCGTTCATGACGATGATGTTGGCCGACTTAATTCCGAGGCTATTGGCCACGCGGGAGATGGCGTCCTTAACCTTCTCCACCGTGGCAGAGACCTTAACTTCGGACTCTGATCGCGGGTCCTCACCCTCGCCCAAAACTTGCCAATGTTCGCTTGGCGTCCCTTCATTCATCAGGAACGCGTATTTCCCCTGCACCATTTTGACGCGACGGCCGGAGTTGGCCTCGTCCAACATGAGAACAAGGTCGTCGACGTTGGCGCCTTGGGGCAGCTTCCCGGCATCTATAAGCTTCTTTATCGCATCATCGAGGGACGTCTTAGGTCCATTAGGATCCTGATCCTTATTGAACGATTCCGCGTGGAATAGGAAGGATGACGGGCGCCCCATCTTCGTAACTCCGAGCTCGTCATTGGCCGGCGCCTCAATGGCCCCGATGTTTTTTGCGATGAACGAGATGAGGTCGTTGTCGTTGTTTTGCTGTCGGCGACGTGCCTCCTTGGCCAAGAAGCGCCCAAGATCTTCGGTCTGACTCGGAAAGTTGTTCGCCTCGCCCTGTCGCTCCGCAATGGGAGGATCTGTGGGAAGTGGAGGCGGGGTAGGGTTGGGAACGCTGACTTCGCCCTCCGTTGGTGGGGCCACGACAACGCCCTCGTCGCTTGGCGGTGGCGTGTAATCCTCGGGGTCCAGAACGTTCTTGAATGACTCCGACATGTCCTCCTCTTCATTCGTGAGGCGCTGGTCGAGGTTTTTAAGATCGTTCTGCTGATCGTTCGGGAGGCTGCTGAGGTCAACCTCGTTCACGTTGGGATCGCCGGGCTTAATATCGAGCGGCGTCTTAAGCTGTTGGCCGTTGTCGGTACCGGGTTGAGGCGGCGGAGGGGGATTGTTCCTAGTTTTTGCCGCCTCCTCCTGCGTGGCCCTCGCGTTGTTCTGCTTCCTGATCTTTAGTCCTTGGCTCACGCCAGCGACACCCCCGCCCAAGAACCCGCCGATGGCCGCAGCTCCGGCGGCCTCCTTCAATGCGTCCGACCAGCCCAATTCGGGCCGGTACCTCTTCATGGCGTAGGCGCCCTGAAGGAGCTGGTCAATCCCCTCTTCGGTTGCCTCGCCAAGCGACTCCTTCAGAATCTCTTTGGCGGCCGAGCGCAACGTTGTTTGCCCGAGCTTGTTCACCCCGAGCTTCATGAACGCATCCTCAATGCCACTCCTGCCGTGGAGGAACCCTTGCCCGATGCCCATGGAGGCGGCGGTAACGGCGGCAGTGGTTACGCCCGCAGCCTTACCGTCCTCAATGGCGAGGCGGAGCGCGTCATCCTCGGGGATGCCCCACGCCTGATAAATACTGAGCGCCTCCCTCTCCGTTGACATTTGCGACTGCATACCCGACACCGCAACGCCGGCGCCGGGAATGGGGATTGCGGAGGAGAGGACAGGGGCGACGATACTTCCAGCCCCGCCGGCTACGGCCGCCACGGATTCATTGCCCGATGTGGCCGCCGCGATGGTCGCGTGGTCGCTGGCCATCTCGCGCATGGGCGCAACGACCTCGGCGGCAGCGGCCCTATTCTCCTTAACGGTTCGGTTGTTCTCCTGCGCAATGAGCCTCCAAGCTTCCTGCACCTCCGGCGGGTCGAGGTTGAAGTTATTCCAGCTTTCACCCCTGTTGCTTCGGGCCGGGTAAAATTCGATGGCCTTACCCGCTTTTGACCAAGCAAGGTAACGCTCCTTATCGTCACGCGGGGTTGGCGGAAGAAGGTTGCTATTGCCGAATTGAATGTCTCTTCCAACGGTTTCGACGACGTCCGCCACTCCCGCCACGGCCTGCTCTAAAAATGACGACACCGCCTTTGTCGTCGTTCCTTCCTGCACGGGTTTGGACGCGACGTCCTCCATCTGAAGACGAACGAGCTCCTTTCGATACGCGTCCTTCTTCTCCGTTAGCGTTTGCTGGATCTCCTCGGCGGACATTTCGTCCGGGAATTCGATGGTGCCGAGCTTGTCGAACTGAACGAGTTGGGGCATGACTACTTCAGATTACCCGTACGGCTGTCAAAATTCCAGCGCACGGAAGGGAGATTATTGGTGCCACCCTTCAGCGGGACCGGCGGATTATTTGCATCGATTTCTTGCGCAATCTCAAACTTTTGCCGGATCTGCTCAAGGCGCAGGAGCTTATCATCGACGGCCATGCGGGTATCGCTTGTCACGGCGCGCATTTCGCTCCTCATAGCCTCTCGCTTCTGCCGGTCCTTAATGGTGTTCGCGGCCTGCTCCATCTTAAGATTCGCGGCATTAAGCGCCTGCTTGTTCTTGGCGTTAATGAGGTAGATCGGAAGAGCACACGTCTGAACTCCAGTCACCGATGTTTATCTCGT